>NZ_JBEXWC010000002.1:0-537632 GCF_040629635.1 Streptomyces sp. NPDC005898
GACCCGCCCACCCCCTCTATCAAACCCGCTACTGTTACACTCTTTCCATACCCCCCGCTCTTCCGCTGTGGGGGGGGCGCGTTGGGGGGGGGGGGGACCGCCGCTTCGCGGCGGAGTTTTGCCCACCCGACCCGCCCGTCTCGCCGGGTTGGTTTGCGAGGAACAGGCGGCCAATTCGTCCGTCTCGCCGCGTTCGGTCCCCTGAGGGTGGTCAGGTGCGGGTGATGTTTCGTTCGTAGACCAGGCGGAGCCCTATCAGGGTCAGCCACGGTTCGTGTTCGTCGATGACCGCCGCCTCGCCCAGGACCATCGGCGCGAGGCCGCCCGTCGCGATGACCGTCACGTCGTCGGGGTCGCCGCCCGCGCCCGCCAGCTCCCGCGCCATGCGGTTCACGACGCCGTCGACCTGGCCCGCGAAGCCGTACAGGATGCCGGCCTGCATGGCCTCCACGGTGTTCTTGCCGATGACGCTGCGCGGCCGGGCCAGCTCGATCTTGCGGAGCTGTGCGCCGCGTACGCCGAGCGCCTCCACGGAGATCTCGATGCCGGGGGCGATGACGCCACCGGCGTACTCCCCGCGCGCGGAGACCGCGTCGAAGGTGGTGGCCGTGCCGAAGTCGACGACGATGGCCGGCCCTCCGTAGAGCTCCACCGCCGCGACCGCGTTGATGATGCGGTCGGCGCCGACCTCCTTGGGGTTGTCCATCAGGATCGGGACGCCGGTCTTGATGCCGGGCTCGACCAGGACGGCGGGGACGTCTCCGTAGTAGCGGCGGGTGACTTCGCGCAGCTCGTGCAGGACCGAGGGGACCGTCGAGCAGATCGCGATGCCGTCGATGCCGTCGCCCAGCTCCTCGCCGAGCAGCGGGTGCATGCCCATCAGGCCGTTGAGCAGGACGGCCAGCTCGTCGGCCGTGCGCCGCGCGTCGGTGGAGATGCGCCAGTGCTCGACGATGTCCTCGCCGTCGAAGAGGCCGAGGACGGTGTGGGTGTTGCCTACGTCGATCGTCAGCAGCATCAGTCGCGCACCGCTTCCCGCAGGTCGAGGCCGACGTCCAGGATCGGGGAGGAGTGGGTCAGCGCGCCCACCGCGAGGTAGTCGACGCCCGTCTGCGCGTACGCGCGGGCGTTGTCCAGGGTGAGGCGGCCCGAGGACTCCAGGAACGCGCGACCGTCCACGATCGCCACGGCCTCCGCGGTCTCGCCCGGCGTGAAGTTGTCCAGGAGGATCAGGTCGGCGCCCGCGTCCACGACCTCGCGCAGCTGGTGGAGGGTGTCGACCTCGACCTCGATCGGCACGTCCGGGAAGCGCTCGCGCACGGCCGCGAAGGCCTGCGCGACGCCGCCCGCGGCGACCACGTGGTTGTCCTTGACCAGGGCGGCGTCGGAGAGCGACATGCGGTGGTTGACGCCGCCGCCCATGCGCACCGCGTACTTCTCCAGGGCGCGGTAGCCGGGCGTCGTCTTGCGGGTGTCGCGGACCTTCGCCTTGGTGCCGTCCAGGGCGTCGGTCCACGCGCGCGTGGCCGTCGCGATGCCGGAGAGGCGGCACAGGATGTTCAGCGCGCTGCGCTCGGCGGTGAGCAGGTCGCGGGTGCGGGTGGTGATGCTCAGCAGCGTGTCGCCCGCCTCGACGCGGTCGCCGTCCTCGACGTGCCGCTCGACCTCGAACTCCTCCTCGCACACCACGGACATGACGGCCTCGGCGATGCGCAGGCCCGCCACGGTGCCCGCCTCGCGGGCGGTGAAGTCGGCGGTGGCGACGGCGTCCTCGGGGATGGTGGCGACCGTGGTGACGTCCACGCCGCCCGCCAGGTCCTCCTCGATGGCCATGTGCGCGATGTCCTCGACCTGGAGGGGGTCGAGGCCCGCCTCGGCCAAGAGGCGGGCGAGAGCGGGGTCGAGACCGCACTCCAGGGGGTCGAAGGTGTTGTCCCCGCCGCAGCCGCAGGCGTCGCCGCAGCCACCGCCTGCGGCTGAGGGGGCGGCGAGGTGGAGGTCGTCGGGGGTGCTCACGGTCACTGCTCCTGGGGACTGGGGCGGGTGGGAGGGAAGTCGGCGGTGCGGGTGGTGTGGGTGGCCAGGGTCCTGTCCGGGTTCAGGCGTACGACGATGTGGCGCCGCCAGGAGGCGTCGTCGCGGTCGGCGTGGTCCTCGCGCCAGTGGCAGCCCCGGGTCTCCTCGCGGCGCTGGGCGGCGGCCACCAGGACCCGGGCCACGCACAGGAGGTTGGTGGTCTCCCAGGTGTCGACGCCGGGCTCGGCGGTCTTGCCGTCCACGGCGAGGGCGCCCGCCGCCTCGGCGTGGATCCGGGCGAGGCGGGCCGCGGCCTCGCTGAGGGATTCGGCGGAGCGGAGCACGCCGGCGCCCTCGGTCATGACGCGCTGGATGGTGAAGCGGGCCTCGGGCGGCAGCAGGGGGTGGGACGGCGTCTCCGGCTGGGCGACGGGCTGCGGCACGCGCGCGTGCAGGGTGTTCCGCGCGTGCTTCGCCGTGATGTCGGCGACGATGCGCTCGGCGTAGACGAGGCCTTCGAGCAGGGAGTTGGAGGCGAGGCGGTTGGCGCCGTGCACGCCGGTGCAGGCGACCTCCCCGCAGGCGTACAGGCCGGCGACGGTGGTGCGGCCGTGGAGGTCGGTGCGGACGCCTCCGGAGGCGTAGTGCGCGGCCGGGGCGACCGGGATCGGCTCGGTGACCGGGTCGATGCCGTGGGCGCGGCAGGCGGCGAGGATCGTCGGGAAGCGGTGGGCCCACATGTCGGCGCCGAAGTGCCGCCCGTCGAGGTACATGTGCTCGGCGCCCTGTTCCTGCATGCGGCGCGTGATGCCCTTGGCGACGATGTCGCGGGGGGCCAGCTCGGCCAGTTCGTGCTGTCCGACCATGAAGCGCACGCCGTCGGCGTCCACGAGGTGCGCGCCCTCGCCCCGCACGGCTTCGGAGACCAGCGGCTGCTGTCCCTCGGCGTCCGCGCCGAGGAAGAGCACGGTGGGGTGGAACTGCACGAATTCGAGGTCGGAGACCTCGGCGCCCGCGCGCAGGGCGAGCGCGACGCCGTCGCCCGTGGAGACCGACGGGTTGGTGGTCGCCGAGAAGACCTGGCCCATGCCGCCGGTGGCGAGGACCACGGCGGGGGCGTGGACGGCGCCCACACCGTCGTGCTGGCCCTCCCCCATGACGTGCAGGGAGACGCCGGCGGTGCGGCCGTCGGCGTCGGTGAGCAGGTCCAGGACCAGGGCGTTCTCGACGGTCGGGATGCCGCGTGCGCGGACCGCCTCGACCAGGGCGCGGGAGATCTCCGCGCCGGTCGCGTCGCCCCCGGCGTGCGCGATGCGGCGGCGGTGGTGGCCGCCCTCGCGGGTCAGCTCGATGGCGCCCCCGGGGCCGGTGTCGAAGCGGGCGCCGGTCTCGATCAGGCGGCGCACGGCGTCGGGGCCCTCGGTGACGAGGGTGCGCACCGCCTCCTCGTCGCACAGACCGGCGCCCGCCACGAGGGTGTCCTCCTGGTGCTGTTCGGGGGTGTCGCCCTCGCCGAGGGCCGCGGCGATGCCGCCCTGGGCCCAGCGGGTGGAGCCGTCGTCCAGGCGGGCCTTGGTGACCACGACCGTCCGCAGGCCGGCGGCGGCGGCGCGCAGTGCCGCGGTCAGGCCCGCGACCCCGGAGCCGACGACGACGACGTCCGCGTCCAGGGACCAGCCGGGGGCGGGGGCGTGCAGCCGTATTCCGGTGGCAGTCATACGGCGGCTCCGAAGGTCAGCGGGATGTTGTCGATCAGCCTCGTGGAGCCGACCTTGGCGGCCACCGCGAGGATGGCCTCCCCGGTGTGGCCGGGGCGGACCTCGGTGAAGTCGGCCGGGTCCACCAGCGCCACGTAGTCCAGCTCCAGCGGGGGGCGCAGGCGGGCGGCCTCGTCGAGGAGCTGGCGGGCCGCGGCGACGACGGCGGCGGGCCCGCCGGACGCGGCGGGTGCCGCGGACTGGGCGACGGCGTGGGCGTCGGCCGCGGCGCGGGTCTCGCCGAGCGCGCTGAGGGCGGCGGCGCGCGCGTGGGTGGCGGGCTCGCCGGCGGCACGCGCGCGCAGCGCCTCCTGCGCGGCATGCCGGTCGCGGCCCGCGAAGAGGGCCTGGGAGAGGGCGAGGGCGGTGTGCCGCTCGTCCGGGGAGAGGTAGCGGTTGCGGCTGGAGAGGGCCAGGCCGTCGTCCTCGCGGACGGTGGGGACGCCGACGATCTCCACGGGGAAGTTCAGGTCGCGGACCATGCGGCGGATGAGGGCGAGCTGCTGGGCGTCCTTCTGGCCGAACAGCGCCACGTCGGGCCGGGTGAGGTGCAGCAGCTTGGCGACGACGGTGAGCATGCCGTCGAAGTGGCCGGGGCGGGTGGCTCCTTCGAGGACCGTGCCCATGGGGCCGGCGCTCACCCGCACCTGGGGTTCGCCGCCGGGGTAGACCTCGTCCACGCCGGGGGCGAACACGGTGTCCGCGCCGGCCTGTTCGGCGATCTTGAGGTCGGCGTCGAGGGTGCGGGGGTAGCGGTCCAGGTCCTCGCCCGCCCCGAACTGCAGGGGGTTCACGAACACCGTGACGACGACCTCGCCGTCGGGGCCCGCGATGCGGCGCGCGGCGCGGATGAGCGAGGCGTGCCCCTCGTGCAGGGCGCCCATGGTCATGACGACGGCCCGGCGGCCTTCACGCGCGCGCGTGCGCAGCGGTTCGGCGGTGTGCAGGAGGGTGGTGGTCATCGGCTGCTGCCTCCTTCGGTTCCGCCGGGTCCGCCGGTGCCGCCCGCGCCGGGGACCCCGCCGGAGAGGACGCCGAGGAGGTCTTCGGCCAGCTCCGGCTTGAGCAGGCCGTGGGCGAGGGCGCGGTCGGCGGTGGCGCGGGCCATCGCGAGATAGCCGGGGACGGTCTGCGGGGCGTGCGCGCGCAGCTCGGCGACGTGGGCGGCGACGGTGCCCGCGTCGCCGCGCGCGACGGGGCCGGTGAGGGCCGCGTCGCCCGAGCGCAGGGCGTTGTCCAGGGCCGCGCCGAGCAGCGGGCCGAGCATCCGGTCGGGGGCGGCCACGCCCGCGGCGCGGAGCAGGTCCATGGACTCGGCGACCAGGGTGACCAGGTGGTTCGCGCCGAGGGCGAGCGCCGCGTGGTAGAGCGGGCGCATCTCCTCGGCGATCCACTCGGGCTCGCCGCCCATCTCGATGACCAGCGCTTCCGCGGCGAGCCGCAGCTCCTCGGGCGCGGTCACGCCGAAGGCGCACCCGGCCAGGCGCTGGACGTCGACGGGGGTGCCGGTGAACGTCATGGCGGGGTGCAGCGCGAGCGGCAGGGCGCCGGCCCGCAGGGCGGGTTCGAGGACCTTGGTGCCGTGCCGCCCGGAGGTGTGCACGAGGAGCTGGCCCGGGCGCACCGCGCCGGTCTCCGCGAGGCCTTCGACCAGGCCCGGCAGGGCGTCGTCGGGCACCGTCAGGAGCACCAGGTCGGCGCGGTCCAGCACGTCGGCCGGGGGGACGAGGGGGACGTCGGGCAGCAGGGCGGCGGCCCGGCGCACCGAGGTGTCGGACACCCCGGACACGGCCACCGGGCGGTGCCCGGCGAGCTGGAGCGACGCGGCGAGCGCGGGGCCCACGCGGCCCGCTCCCACGACTCCCACCGTGAGCCTCGCGGGGCGCTCCCGCGGGTCCGGCTGATGCGATGCGTTCACGCGATGACGCCTTCCGTTCCAGTCCGCTCGGGGTACCGGACGATTTCTCGTCATGCTAACGCGATCGGCCTCCGCCGCGTCCCGCGCTGTCCACAGGCTGTGGTTATTCATATGACTGGCGGGAGCGGGCGGGCCATGCTCGGGGGATGACTGCCGATGACACGGACCAGACGCGCCCCGAGGAGCCGGCCACGTCGCCGGGCGAGGAGGCGGACCCCCGGGCCAGACGGGTGGCGGCCGCCCGGGGCGCCACCCGGATCCTGCACCGCTCCCCCCTGCACCTCCCGCTCGTCGAACGCCTCGCGGCGCTCGCGGCGGCGGCCCCCGAGGTCGTCGGCGCGGACGAGCCCGTCGACGTCTACGGAGACGGCGTCGTCGCCGCCTTGGAGGAGGAGGTCGCGCGGCTGCTCGGCAAAGAGGCGGCCGTCTTCTTCCCGACCGGCACGATGGCCCAGCAGGTGGCCCTGCGCTGCTGGGCGGGGCGCACGGGCAACGCGACCGTGGCGCTGCACCCCCAGGCACACCCCGAGCTGCATGAAGGCGGCGCCTTCGGCGCGGTCAGTGGTCTGCGCCCGGTGCACCCGACGCGTGAGCCGCGCCTGCCCACGGCCGGTGAGGTGCGGGACTTCCCGGAGCCCTTCGGGGCGCTGATGCTCGAACTGCCGCTCAGGGAGGCCGGCTTCGTCCTGCCGACGTGGGAGCAGCTCGAAGCCGTCGTGGAGGCGGCGCGGGAACGGGACGCGGTCGTGCACGTCGACGGCGCCCGGCTGTGGGAGTGCACGCGGCACTTCGGCCGCCCGCTCACGGAGATCGCGGGGCTCGCGGACAGTGTGTACGTGTCGTTCTACAAGTCTCTGGAGGGGCTGAGCGGGGCGGCGCTCGCCGGGCCGCGGACGCTCGTCGAGGAGGCGAGGGTGTGGCGCCACCGGTACGGCGGGCAGTTGTTCCAGCAGTTCCCGGCCGCCGTGTCCGCCCTGCTCGGCCTGGAGCGCGTCCTGCCGCGGCTGCCCGATTACGTCGCCCACGCGCGCGTGGTGGCCGAGGCGCTGCACGAGGGATTCGCGGCCGCCGGGGTGCCCTGGTCGCGCGTGCACCCGCGCCCGCCGCACACCCATGAGTTCCAGGTCTGGCTGCCGTACGCGGCCGACGTGCTGGACGAGGCGTCGGTGGGGCAGGCCGAGGAGACGGGCACCTGCCTGTTCGGCCGGTGGTTCGCGGACGGGCCGCCCGGCCTCTCGGTCACGGAGGTCACCGTGACCGAGGAGGGCCTGAAGTGGACGGCGGCCGACGTCAAGGAAGCGGTCGCGGAGTTCGTGCGACGGCTCCCGCGCTGAGGCGGCCGCCGTGCAGGAGGCGGGCCAGGGCGGCGCGGACCCTGCCGTGGGCGGGGCGTTCCTCGACGACGGCACGGAAGCGGCCGTAGTCGCGCACCTCGCGGACGGCCTGCCAGTCCCGCAGGCCGGGGGCGGGCGGCGTCCGCTCGCCGTGCTGGGCGGCGCGGTAGGTGTCGAGCAGGTACTGCTGGGTGACGCTCATGACGTATCGCCTCTCGGGATAAAGGGTACTTTCCGGGCGCCATAGGGGCACGGGGTCCCAGCGGCGCGGGATGCGGAGGCGGCGGGGGATGTGGTGGTCGTCCGGAGGCTTCGGCGGCTCCGGACGATGACCTCAGCCTGCTCCCGCGGGGCCGCCCCCGTCGCGTCGATTGACGGTGCTCGTCAATCGGCGGCGGCGCTGTCGGTGGCGCGGTGCACCATGGGGCCATGAGCGTGAGCATCGACATCAGCGGGCTGTCCCACCAGCGGATCCACGTCGTGCCCTCGCCCCTGGCGGAGCTGGGCATGGCGCTGCACGCGCTGTCCGAGCCGGGCCATCATCCGGGCCTCCAGGGCTGGGCGACGGCCGTCTCGGCCCGCCTGGACCCCTGCCTGGCGGACCGCTTGTGCGAGGCCGACTTCCTGTGGCGCTCGACGTTCTCGGACGTGTTCGCGCCCTTCGCGGGCCTGCCCGGGCAGAGCGCGCTGCCCGGGGCCACGCTCGCCGAGGAGCTCGACCAGCTGGACAAGCTGACGGACGAGCAGTTCGTGGACGCCGCGCTGGAGTTCACCTGCCAGTCGACATACTCCGAGCCGGAGCGCGACATCCTGGCCGATCCCGCCGTGCAGCGGCGCGCGCTGGACCTGGCCGCCGCCCGCGGCCCGCAGCAGGTGCGGTTCACCCGGCGGCTGTTGGAGGAGCCGCCCGCCGTGCGCGCGTGGCTGCGCCAGCTGCTGCAGGACTGCGACGAGGCGTTCTTCGCCGACACCTGGGCCCGGCTGAGCCACCAGCTGGCCGCGGACGCCCGCCACAAGACCGAGCTGCTGCGCCGCAAAGGCCTGGCGGAGGCCCTCAAGGCGATCTCCGGGGCGGTGTCCCTGGACGAGAGCGGCCGGCGCATCGTCGTCGACAAGATCTCCACGGGGCACACGACCACGGGCGCCGGCGGACTGGTGCTCGTCCCGACCAGCCTCGGCTGGCCGCATCTGATGGTGCTGCACCGCAAGGGCTGGCAGGCCGCCATCACGTACCCCGTCAGCGCTCCGGGCCTCACCGCCCCGCCCACCGTGGAGCAGCTGACCCGCCGCATGTCCGCGCTCGCCCACCCGGTGCGGATGCGCCTGTGCCGCCACCTCGCGCGCGGGGCGTACACCACGAGCGAGCTGGCCGACGCGCACGGCATGACGGCGCCCGAGATATCCCGGCACCTGAGCGTCCTGAAGAAGGCCGAGCTGATCACCACGCGCCGCCGCGGACGCTATGTGCAGCATCAGCTGGACATCGGCGTGGTGTCCCGTCTGGGCAGCGACTTCATCGAGGGAGTACTGCGCTAGGACGCGCTTCGTGAGCCCCGCCGCGGGACCCTCGGGTCACGCTTTCAGGAACCGCCCCCGGCCCGTACGAGCCCCGTCTCGTAGGCGAGGACGACGACCTGCACGCGGTCCCGCAGGTCGAGCTTGGTCAGGATGCGGCCGACGTGCGTCTTGACCGTGGCCTCCGAGAGCACGAGCCGCGCCGCGATCTCGCCGTTCGACAGGCCCTGCGCGACGAGCACCATCACCTCGCGCTCGCGGCTGGTCAGGCGCTCCAGCCGCTTGTGCTGCGGCTGGCCGCCCGCGTTCGGCAGCATCGGCGCGAAGCGGTCCAGCAGGCGCCGTGTGGTGGACGGCGCGACCACCGCGTCACCGCTGTGCACGGCGCGGATCGCGGCGAGCAGGTCCCCCGGGGGCACGTCCTTGAGCATGAAGCCGGAGGCGCCCGCCTTCAGCCCCGAGAAGGCGTACTCGTCCAGGTCGAAGGTGGTCAGGATCAGCACCTTCGGCGGGTTCGGGTCCTGGCAGACGCGCCGGGTCGTCTCGACGCCGTCCAGCTTCGGCATGCGGACGTCCATGAGCACCACGTCGACCTTGGTGGCGCGGAGCACCTCAAGGGCCTCGACCCCGTCACCCGCCTCGGCGACCACCTCCATGTCCGGCTGCGCGGCGAGCACCATCCGGAACCCGGTGCGCAAGAGCGCCTGGTCGTCGACGAGCATGACGCGGATCGACATCTTGGGGTGTCCCTTCGAGGGTCAATGCGGGGGGAAAGCACCGGTGACAGGTGTCATCGCCGGACATGATCGAGTTCAGTGTGCCGGTTTGAGGGGCAGCAGCGCGCTGATCCGGAAGCCGCCGCCCGGGCGCGGACCGGCGTCCAGGGTGCCGCCGACCATGCCGACGCGCTCCCGCATGCCGATCAGCCCGTGCCCGCGGCCGTCGGCGCCGCCGTCCTCGTACAGCTCGTGGGGGGCGCCCTTGCCGTCGTCCTCGACGAGCAGCCCGAGGCCGTCGTCGAAGTAGACGAGGCGCACGCTCGCGCCGGCGTGCTCGCCGCCGTGCTTGCGGGTGTTCGTGAGCGCTTCCTGCACGATGCGGTACGCGGTCAGCTCCACGCCGCTGGGCAGCGGGCGCGGGGTCCCCTCGACCTTGTAGTCGACGGGCAGGCCCGCCGTGCGCACCTGCTCGATCAGCTCGTCGAGCTGCTCCACGTCGGGCTGCGGGACGTACTCGGAGCCCTCCTCGGGCTCTCCCGTGCGCAGCACGCCGAGCAGGCGGCGCATCTCGGCCAGCGCCTGGCGACCGGTTCCCGAGATGGTCTCCAGGGCCTTCTTGGCCTGATCGGGCGCGGCGTCCATGACGTAGGCGGCGCCGTCCGCCTGGACGACCATCACCGAGACGTTGTGCGCGACGACGTCGTGCAGCTCCCGCGCGATGCGGGCCCGCTCGGCCGCCACCGCGACCTTCGACTGGGCCTCGCGCTCCTTCTCCAGGCGGGCGGCGCGCTCCTCCAGTTCGGCGAAGTACGCGCGGCGGGTGCGGATGGAGTCGCCGAGGACCCAGGCGAGCGCGAAGGGGACGATCTGGAAGATCGTGTAGAAGACGTTGCCGAGGACGGAGGTGCCCGTCACGGGCCAGCGCAGCGACGCCAGGGGGGCCGCGCACAGGCCGCCCACCAGGGCGAACCGCGAGGCCCACTGCGGCCCGTCGGCGGCCGCGGTGTAGATGACCACCAGCATGGCGAAGTTCGCCGGCATGATCTCCAGGTCGATGACGAGCTGGCAGGCGCCGAGGACCGCGGCGAGCACGAGCATCGGCCCGGTCATCCTCCGGCGCAGCGCGATCACCAGGGAGTAGCCGAGGACGAGCGGGATCGCCGGAATGACCGGCAGGTCGTCGTCCACACCGGACATGGACACCAGACCGATACCGGAGACGCCGAGGAGGACGACGGCCCAGAAGGCGTCGACCCATGTCGGGTGTCTGCGGAGAAAGTCATAGAGGCGCTGCACGTAACCCAGCGTAGGCAGGCCCGCGGTGCCCCGGGGTCAACCGGAGGGGCGATCCGCGGGGAGCACGTGTACTCCCCAAGGTGGAGGCCCCCTTAGCCTGCGGTCTGTGACGAACGACGAGCACGGTGACGCGGCGGGCGGTCCGCGCGGCTGGCGCGAGGCCGCCGAAACGGCCCTGTACGGCCCCGGGGGCTTCTACCGCCGCCCCGAAGGGCCCGCCGGCCACTTCCGCACGTCCGTGCACGCCACGCCCCTCTACGCGGCGGCGGTGGCCCGCCTCCTGTGCCGGGTGGACCGGCGGCTCGGCCACCCGGAGGAGGTCGCCTTCGTCGACATGGGCGCGGGGCGCGGCGAGCTGACGGCGGGCGTTCTCGCCGCGCTCCCCGCCGACGTGGCGGCACGCGTGCGCGCGTACGCGGTGGAGCGCGCGGAGCGCCCCCGGGGGCTCGATCCGCGCATCGCCTGGCGGGACACGCCCCCGGCCGGCGTGAGCGGCCTGCTCTTCGCCAACGAGTGGCTGGACAACGTCCCCGTGGACGTCGCCGAGGTGGCCGCCGACGGAACAGTGCGCCATGTCCTCGTGCGCGAGGACGGTTCCGAGGCGCTGGGCGGGCCCGTGGCCGGGCCGGACGCGGCGTGGCTGGCGCGCTGGTGGCCGCTGGCGGACGAGCCCGGCCTGCGCGCGGAGATCGGCCGCCCGCGCGACGAGGCGTGGGCGGCCGCCGTGGCGTCCTTGGCGCGCGGCCTCGCCGTCGCCGTCGACTACGCGCACGCCAAGGGGAACCGGCCGCCCTTCGGGACGCTCACGGGCTTCAGGGCGGGCCGCGAGACGCCTCCCGTGCCGGACGGCAGCTGTGATCTCACGGCCCATGTGGCGCTGGACGCCTGCGCCGGGGAAGGCGCCGAGCTGCTCACCCAGCGGGCGGCGCTCGCCGCGCTCGGGGTGAGCGGCGGCCGCCCCCCGCTCGCCCTGGCCTCCACCGACCCGGCGGCGTACGTGCGCGCCCTGTCGCGCGCGGGGCAGGCCGCCGAACTGACGGCGCCCGGCGGCCTCGGGGACTTCGGGTGGCTGCTCCAGCCGGTCGGCCTGCCCGGCGGCGCGGCGCTACTTGTCGATGTCGCCGACCACGAAGAAGAGTGACCCGAGGATCGCCACCATGTCCGCCACGAGCTGCCCCGGCAGCAGTTCGGCCAGCGCCTGGATGTTGTTGTACGACGCCGAGCGCAGCTTCAGGCGGTAGGGGGTCTTCTCGCCCTTGGAGACCAGGTAGTAGCCGTTGATGCCGAGGGGGTTCTCCGTCCACGCGTACGTGTGGCCCTCGGGGGCCTTCAGGACCTTCGGCAGGCGCTGGTTGATCGGGCCCCGCGGGAGTTCGACGAGCCGGTCCAGGCAGGCGTCGGCGAGGTCCAGGGCGTTGTGGGTCTGCTCCAGGAGGCACTCGAAGCGGGCCAGGCAGTCGCCCTCCTGGCGCGTGACGACCTTCAGGGTGTCCTGGAGTTCGCCGTAGGCCAGGTAGGGCTCGTCGCGGCGCAGGTCGAAGTCGACGCCGGAGGCGCGGGCGATGGGGCCGCTCACTCCGTAGGCGTGCACCGCCTCGGCGCTCAGGACGCCGACGCCGCGCGTGCGGCCCCGGAAGATCTCGTTGCCGAGCACGAGCCGGTCGTAGACGTCCATGCGCGAGCGCACCGAGGCGACGGCCGCACGCGCGCGGGAGGGCCAGCCGGCGGGCAGGTCCTCCTTGAGGCCGCCCACGCGGTTGAACATGTAGTGCATGCGGCCGCCGGAGATCTCCTCCATCACGTTCTGCAGCTCCTCGCGCTCGCGGAACGCGTGGAAGACCGGGGTGATGCCGCCCAGCTCCAGGGGGTAGGACCCGAGGAACATCAGGTGGTTCAGCACGCGGTTCAGCTCCGCGAGCAGGGTCCGCGTCCACACCGCGCGCTCGGGGACCTCCATGCCCAGCATCCGCTCGACGGCCATCACCACGCCCAGCTCGTTCGAGAACGCCGACAGCCAGTCGTGGCGGTTGGCCAGCATCACGATCTGCCGGTAGTCCCGGGCCTCGAAGAGCTTCTCCGCGCCACGGTGCATGTAGCCGATCACCGGCTCCGCGTGCTGGATGCGCTCGCCGTCCAGGACGAGGCGCAACCGGAGCACGCCGTGCGTGGACGGGTGCTGGGGGCCGATGTTGAGCACCATGTCGGTGCTCTCGGCCGCGCCGCCGATGCCGAGCGTGGTCTGCGTGGTGGTCTCCGCCGTGGGACTCATGCGCACAGTCTCTCGTACGCGCTCTCGTACGCGCTCCCCGCGCGGACGCGGCCATCGGGCCTACGCGGCTGTCGGAGGGCGTACGTACGCTGGGGGCATGGAAACGGGGACGGCAGGGACCGCTGGACCGGCGGGGGCACGGGTCGAGCAGGTGTGGACGGGGCTGCCACGGGGCCTGCTGAGGATGCGACGGCTGCTGCTGGTGGCCTGGCTGGTGCCGCTCGCGGCGGCGACCGGCGTACTGCTCGGCCTCTTCGCGGGCCCGGTGTGGGCGGCCTGCGCGCTGCTGCCGCTCGCCGTCGTGGCGGGCGGCTGGCCGCTGCTCGGGCGCAACTGGCGCTCGTGGCGCTACGCCGAGCGCGCCGACGACCTGCTCATCAGCCGGGGCGTGCTGTGGCGCGAGGAGACCGTGGTGCCCTACGGGCGGATGCAGCTCGTCGAGGTGACGTCCGGGCCCGTGGAGCGGCACTTCGGCCTGGCGAGCGTGCAGCTGCACACCGCGGCCGCCGCCACCGACGCCCGCATCCCCGGGCTGCTCCCCGAAGAGGCCGAGCGGCTGCGCGACCGTCTGACGGAGCTGGGCGAGGCCCGATCGGCGGGGCTGTGAGCGGCGAGGGGGCGGCCGAGGGCGGCGCGGCGCCGCACGACGCACGGGACGCCCCGGACGCCGGCGGGCCGGTGGAGACCGGGGCCGTGGCCGAGCGGCGGCTGCATCCCGTGACGCCGCTGCGGCGCGCCTGGGCGCCCTTCGCGGTCCTGGTGGGCTGGTCCGTCCACGACCCGAACGGCACCCAGCAGCGCCTGACCGAACTGACCGCCACCACGCTGCTGCTGGGCTGCCTGGCCGTGGTCCTCGGGGGCGCCGCGTACGGCTTCCTGAGCTGGTGGTTCACCCACTTCGCGGTCACCGAGACCGAACTGCGCATCCGGACCGGGCTGTTCTTCCGGCGCACCGCCCACATCCGGCTCGACCGGCTCCAGGCGGTCGACGTGACGCGGCCGCTGCTGGCCCGGATCGCGGGGGTCGCCAAGCTGAAGATGGACGTCGTCGGGGCGGACACCAAGGACGAGCTGGCCTATCTCGGCGAGCGCGACGCCGCCGAACTGCGGGCCGAACTGCTCGCGCGCGCCGCCGGTTTCACCCCGGCGCGGGCCCGCGAGGTCGGCGAGGCGCCGGTGCGGGGCCTTCTGCACGTACAGCCGCGCATGCTGGCCCTCTCCCTGATGCTGACCGGCGCCCCCTGGGCGATGCTCGTCGCCGCGGCCGTCGTACCGGCCTTCCTGTGGTTCGCCACCCACAACCTGTGGACAGTACTCGCCACCGGGCTGCCGATCCTGGGCGGCGCGTTCGCCGGCAGTGTCGGCCGCTTCGTCAAGGAGTACGACTGGACGGTGGGCGAGTCCCCCGACGGCCTGCGCATCGACCGCGGGCTGCTCGACAAGGCGCACGAGACGGTGCCGCCGGGCCGCGTGCAGACCGTGCACATCGTGCAGCCGCTGCTGTGGCGGCGGCGCGGCTGGGTGCGGGTGGAGCTGGACGTGGCGGGTTCGGCGGGCGGGGTGCTGGTGCCGGTGGCGCCGCGGGAGCACGCCGAGGCGGTCATCGGGCGGATCCTGCCGGGCACGCGCGTGCCGGACCCCGCGGAGCTGTCCCGGCCTCCCGCGCGGGCGGCGTGGTGCGTGCCGCTGTGGTGGAAGGGCTACGGCCTCGCGGTGACGGACACGGTGTTCGCGGCGCGGCACGGTCTGTTCAAGCGCCGCCTGTCGCTGGTGCCGCACGCCAAGGTGCAGAGCGTACGGCTGTCCCAGGGGCCCTGGGAGCGGTTCAGGGGCGTGGCCGACGTACGCGTCGACACCGGGGCCGACAAGACGGTGACGGCCCGCCTGCGGCCCCTCGCCGAGGCGGCCGAACTCCTCCACTCCCAGGCGGACCGCTCCCGCACGGGCCGCAAGGAGGCCCGCGCGGACCGCTGGATGACCCCCTAAGGGGCGCCTGCCTCGTGCGGAGGCCGGGCCCCGCAAGACCGACGAGGCCGGTACCCCGCACGCTGCTCGACGGATCCCTGCCCCGCCGCGAGGCGCCCCCGCACCATCAGCGAAGCGCCTACGCGCGAAGCGCCGTCCGCAGGCCCGCGACGTCGATCTGTTCCGTCTCGTCGTGCGCGGTCAGGTCGATGACCTGGCCGACGCCCCGCGCCGCGTCGTCCTCGGGCGCGTCCTTGAACTCCGCCTCGGTCTGCGCCTTGTGGACCGCCAGGGCCTCCTCGCCCACCACATCGGCGAGGTCCTCGTTCTGCACCGACTCCAGCGCGGCCGGGGCCGCGCCCTTCGTGCCGAAGAAGTCGAACTCTCCCTGGGGCGCCGTGCGCCGCGCCGGTACGGGCGGCGCGACGGCGACCGCGCGCTCGTGCCCGCCGAATCCATCGGCCGCCCCGGACTTCCCCCGCGACTCGTCCTCCGCTTCCCGCCGCGCCTCGGGCACCGGTGCCGCCCTGGGCGCCAGCCGGTCGAGGGCCGCGTTGGCCCGCAGGAAGAGCGACGCCGCCGGACGCGCGTCCGCCCCGGCGGCGGACGGCCCTGCGGCACGACCACCGCGCGCACCGGCACCCTCATCCCGCGAGGCCGACCTGCCGGCGGCACTCGTGGCGCGCCCCGCCGGCACCGGCGCTCCCGCCCGTACGGCGGGCACCAGTTCGGACGCTCCCGTACCGCCGCCCTCGGCAGGACCCTCGTCGGACGCCGACAGTTCGGGCGTGGCCGAGGTCGCCTCGATGGCGAGCAGCCGCCGCCCCTCCAGGGCGCTGGCCCGCTCGGTCTCGGCGGTCGCGTACCGCCGCAGCAGCGCGGCGTGTTCGTTGCGCAGCGCGGCCAGCTCGGCCCGCTTGGCGCGGAGCTTGGTCTCCAGCCTGCCCCGCAGCTCGCGGGACTCCTCGAGGTCGGACTCGGCCTCGGCCAGCCGCTCCTCGTAGCGCCACTCGTCGCTCGCTCGCGCGCGCGTGAGTTCGGCGACGCGCCGTCCTGCCGCCTGGTCCCAGCGGCGCATGACGACCGAACCGACGACGGCGGCGGCCGCCGCGGCCGCGACGAGCCCGCGGAGCACGACCGGTTCCGCGAACATCCAGGCGCCGCCGGCGCACAGAACGGAGACGCCTGCGACCGTCGAAGGGGGAAGCAGCCTGTGCAGGGGTGGGGAATGGCGGTGACGTCCACGTGGCATGGCCAGAAACTTACCGCGCGTAGGCGAAGTATGGTGCCCCGCCCGCCAAAAAGCAGGTCTCTCCTCGGTGACTCGCCGCAACTCCCCGCCCCTTCCCCGGTTTACCGCCGTCTGATCGACTTCCTGATCCAGATCCTGATCGGGTTGCTGACCGGGTGCCTGATCAGGATCTCGACCGGGTTCCTCGTCAGCCTTCGATCAGACCCTTGGACTTCAGGTACTCCTGGGCGACATCCGCTTCCTTCTGCCGCTCCTCGTCGACCTTCCGGTTGAGTTCGACGAGGTCTTCCGTCGTGAGCGTCTTCGTCAGCTTCGCGAGCGCGGCGGCTATCTCCTTGCCGCCCGCCTCCTCGGCGTTGACCACGGGAAGGATGTTGTCCGCGTTCTGCAGCTTCTTGTCGTCCTCGAGGATCACGAGGTCGTAGTTCTTCAGGGTCGCGTCGGTCGTCGTGGTCAGCACCAGCTGGTCCGTGCCGTTCTTGACGGCCTGCTTGGACTGCGTGGTGCCGACGCCCTTGGGGTCGATTCCGGCGACATCGATCCCGTACTTCTTCTTCAGGCCGGGCGCGCAGAACGGCCGCGACTCGCATTCGTCGCCCGCCGCGATCTTGACCTTCTCGCCCGACCTGCCGAGATCCGAGAGCGTCTTGAGCTTGTGCTTGTCGGCGTATTCCTTGGAGACCGCGAACGCGTTCTGGTCGACCGCCTCGCCCGCCGGCAGGACCTTCAGCCCCTGCGGCTTCGCGAGCTTCTCCAGGGCGCTCACCGTGGCGTCGAGATCACTGGAGGCGACGGCCTCGGCCTTCGGGCCGTTCTTCTCCAGGTTGAGGAATTCCGCGAGGGTCGCCGCGTATTCGGGTGCGACGTCGATCGAGCCCTTCTTCAGTTCGGGCTTGTAGATCTCGCGGTTCTGCACGGTCTTGACCTGCGTGTCATATCCGGCGTCCGCGAGAACGCCCGCGTACAGCTCGGCGAGCACCTTCTGCTCGGTGAACCGCGCCGAACCCACCACCAGCGAGCCCTTCTTGCCCCCGCCCACCTTGTCCGCGCCCTTGCCGTCGTCCTCCAGGCTGTCCCCGCCGCACGCGGCGAGCCCCGCGGTCAGCGCCACGACGGCCACGGCCGCCCCTGCCATCCGTCGCGCGCGACGCGTTGTGCTGTTCATCGGTGAACCACCATTTCGAAAAGGAGAGAAGTCGGTACTCGGGTAGTCGGAACTCGGGTAGTCGGAACTCAGGCGGACGGCACTCAGCGGGTCGCCCCGCCCGACCGCCGCATGGGGTCGAAGACGCGTCCCGCCAGCGCGAGGACGCCCTCCACCAGGAGCGCGAGCAGCGCCACCAGGAAGGCACCCGCGACCACTTGCGGGGTGTCCTGGAGGTTGAACCCGGCGGTGATGATCCGGCCGAGGCCGCCCTCGCCCGCCATCGCGGCGAGCGTGGCCGTCGCGACGACCTGCACCCCCGCGGACCGCACCCCCGTCATGATCAGCGGATACGCGAGCGGCAGCTCTACCCCCACGAACAGCTGCCGGCCGCTCATGCCCATCCCGCGCGCGGCCTCCACCACCGCCCGGTCCACCTCGCGCATGCCGAGGTAGGCGTTGGTCAGCAGCGGCGGCACCGCGAAGAGGACCAGCGCGATCAGCGTCGGGGCGTCGCCGTGCTCACCGAGCGGGGTGAGCGTGAGCAGGATCAGCAGGGCCAGCGTCGGGACCGCGCGGCCGACGTTGGAGATGTTGACCGCGAGCGCGCCGCCCTTGCCGATGTGCCCGAGCCACAGCGCGAGGGGCAGCGCGATCAGGCAGGCGACGGCGAGGCAGACTCCGCTGAAGTAGAGGTGCTCGGCGAGGCGGTGCCACACGCCCTTCTCGCCCTGCCAGTTGGCGCCCGTGGTCAGCCAGTCGTACGCACCGGTGATCGCGTTCATGCGGGTTCAGCCACCTTGGCCGCGCCCGCGTCGCGCGCGGGGCGGTTCGTCCGTATGTGATGGACCCGCGTCCATGGCGTCAGCCAACGCTGGAGTCCGAGCAGCAGCAGATCGGCGACGACGGCGAGGAGCACGCACAGCACGGAGGCCGTGAGCACCTGGGCCTTGAAGGTCGTGTCCAGGCCGTCGAGGATGAGGGTGCCGAGCCCGCCGTAGTCCACGATGGCGCCGACCGTGGTCAGCGCGACCGTGGAGACCGTGGTGATGCGGACGCCGGCCAGCAGCGCGGGCAGCGCGAGGGGCAGTTCCACCTCCCACAGCAGGCGCAGCGGGCCGTACCCCATGCCCCTGGCGGCGTCACGCGCCTCGTCGGGGACGGCCTCCAGGCCGGCCAGGATGTTGCGCACGAGGACCGTGAGGGAGTAAAGCACCAGGCCCGTGACGACCAGCGAGGCGGAGAGGCCGAAGAACGGCAGGAGCAGCGAGAACATCGCGAGCGAGGGGACCGAGTACAGCACGGTCGTCACGCCGAGGATCGGGCCCGTCAGGAAGCGCCAGCGCCGGGCGAGGAGCGCCAGCGGCAGCGACACGGCGAGGCCGATCGCCACCGAGGCGAGCGTGATGCCCACGTGCTGGAGGGTCGCGTCGGTCAGCTCCTGGCTGCGGGTGCGCAGGTACTCCCCGCAGATCCAGTCGTTCGTCACGAGACAGTTCCGCTCGGCCACGCGCCCACACCTCCCCCGAATACGCGAACGTATGCCGCACACACGTCCCCCCGTGTCTGGCGACCCTAACGCGCGGCACCGACAATCGCCGAGAGTCGTCGTACGGCCGCAACACCGCCGTCACGCGCAGCCCGCCGCCGCCCGCCACAATGGGGAAACATGATCCGGTTCGAGCACGTCACCAAGCGCTATGCGGACGGCACCACCGCCGTCGACGATCTGTCCTTCGAGGTCGCCGAGGGCGAACTGGTCACCCTCGTCGGCCCTTCGGGCTGCGGCAAGACGACCACCATGAAGATGGTGAACCGGCTCATCGAGCCGAGCGAGGGCCGGATATCCGTCGACGGCGACGACATATCCGCGATCGACCCCGTGCGGCTCAGGCGCCGCATCGGCTACGTCATCCAGCAGGTGGGCCTCTTCCCGCACAAGACCGTCCTGGAGAACACGGCGACCGTCCCGCACCTCCTCGGCGTCAAGCGCGGCAAGGCCCGCGAGCGCGCCGCCGAACTCCTCGACCTCGTCGGCCTCGACCCCGCCGTCTTCGGCGACCGCTACCCCGAGCAGCTCTCCGGCGGCCAGCGCCAGCGCGTCGGGGTGGCCCGCGCCCTGGCGGCCGATCCGCCGGTGCTGCTGATGGACGAGCCGTTCGGCGCGGTCGACCCGGTGGTGCGCGAGCACCTGCAGAACGAGTTCCTGCGGCTCCAGCAGGCCGTGCGCAAGACCGTGCTCTTCGTCACGCACGACATCGAGGAGGCGGTCCGCCTCGGTGACCGCATCGCCGTCTACGGCCAGGGCCGCATCGAGCAGTTCGACACCCCCTCGACGGTCCTCGGCGCCCCGGCCAACGCGTACGTGGCCGACTTCGTCGGCGCGGACCGGGGCCTGAAGCGGCTCTCCGTGACGCCCATCGAGGAGGGCGACCTGGAACAGCCCCCCGTCGTGCACCTGGACGACGCGCTGCCCAGGGAACTCGACGCCCGCTGGGCGGTCGTCCTGGACGGTGCCGACAACCTGCACGGCTGGATCTCCGCCGAGCACGCGCGCGCGGGCAAGGGCACGGTCCGCGAACACGCCCGCCGCATGGAGGCGTGGCTGCCGGTGGGCGCGAGCCTGAAGCAGGCGTTCGCGACGATGCTCCAGCACGACGCGGGCTGGATCGCGGTCATCGACAAGGACAGCGAGGGCCGCTTCCTCGGCGTGCTCACCCCGGCCCGGCTGCACGAGGCGCTGCGCCGCTCGACGGCGGCGGACGCGCGGGACATCGCACGGGCGGAGGTGGAACTGGAGACGATCGCGGCCATCGCCGCCGACTGACCGCCGCTCACCTCGGCCGCCCGGCGCGTCAGTTGTCGTTCAGGCGCCCGCTCAGCCACTGCAGGGTGGCGGGGATCTCCCTGCGCCAGGTGTTGAAGTTGTGCCCGCCGCTGTTGAGCGTGATCGACGACACGCGCGTGGGCGCCTTCACCTTGTCGATGAACCTCAGGGTGTCGCGGTAGTTGTCCTCGCCCTTCTTGCTGCTGGTCACCAGGAGGGACGTCTTGGGCGCCGGCTTGTGGTCGAGGTACCACATGAGGTCGGCGTCGCGCTCCAACTGCTCGTCGCCGTGGAAGAGATCACCGGTGGTGACGTCGATGGGCGCCTTGTAGTACGCGGACAGGCCCGCGGCGGCGCCGTACCGGTCGGGGTGGTGGACGGCGAGCTTCAGGGCGCAGTAGCCGCCCGTGGAGTCACCGATGACGCCCCAGTTCTGGGCCTTGGTGCCCACCCTGTAGTGCTGCGAGATCGCGTCGGGCAGGTCCTTGGCGAAGAACGTCTCGGTCTGCGGGCCGCCGGGGATGTCCACGCACTCCGTGTCGCGCGGCGGTGCCACGGTGGGCCGCATCATGATCAGGATCATCGGCTGCATCCTGCCCTCGCCGGCCAGCCGGTGGGCGGTCTGGGGGTAGTGCAGCCCTTTGATGAGCGCCTCGGCGGTGCCCGGGTAGCCGGTCAGGGCCACGGTCGCGGGGAACGTGCGGTTGCGGTACTGCGGCTGGAAGTACTCGGGGGGCAGGTAGACGTAGGCGGGGCTGCCTATCTTCGACTCCCGGCCGCCCACCTCGATCTTCTGGATCTGGCCCCCGGTGACGGGCCGGTTGCCCCCGGGCACGTTCACCGTCTGGGTGTCGACGACCTTCACGGGGCCCGAACCCCCTTTGGCCGGATCGTGGTCCACCACTATCCCCGGACTCGTCTCCTGCCCGAAGAGGTCGGCCCAGGTGGCGTAGAAGCCGAAGGCCTGGTTGGCCGCCAGGCCCACCGCGGCGAAGACCATGACCTGGGTGGCCAGGAGCAGGCCGACCCGGCCCGTGACCGCCTTCCAGGTACGGCCGGCGAGCCGCGGCCAGAGCCAGATGGTGCCGACGAAGAGCACTACGGCCAGCAAGACCGCAAGGGCGAGGACCTTGTTGCTCGTGAGACCCATGGGGTGTTCCTGCCTGCGCTTTCTACGTGCCGTCGCCCCGGGCGGACCGCGGCGTCACTTACCGTCGCCACGGACGTGCCGCGGCGTCACCTATCATTGCCCCGGGCCTGCCGCGGCTTCTCCTCACGATGCCCCGGGCCTGCCGTGGCGCGACCGACCGGAGCCGAGGCCTCGTCGGCACCCGCCGAAGGCCGTGCCCTACTTTTCCAGCGGTTTCCGGTCGGGAATGAACCCGTTCCCCTGAAGGACCGTCCTAGAGGGCGCAATGGTGCCGGATGCCGCTTTGGCACCGGATTCAAG
The DNA here is from genome assembly GCF_040629635.1 of Streptomyces sp. NPDC005898. NCBI lineage: Bacteria > Bacillati > Actinomycetota > Actinomycetes > Kitasatosporales > Streptomycetaceae > Streptomyces > Streptomyces sp. NPDC005898. Next base: position 21,463 of record NZ_JBEXWC010000002.1, read on the forward strand.
CTCTCTCGCACAACTACGGGATGCGATGTCTGTCAGGATAGATGGGGAAATGTCGGGTGGGGTTCCGGGCGGTGACACCCGCCACCGCGACGGCCGCCTCCACCGGATCACGCGCGGCCCGCGCCCCGAGGCCGTGCCGACCCTCGTCGCCAGAGCCTGCACGCTCGTAGGGCTGCTGAACGTCGCGGCGGGTGTCTTCCCGCGCTTCAGGTACAGCCGCATGCACGCCCTCGCCGAGGTGCTCCCCGGCGCGCTCGGCCCCTTCGCCGCCGCGCTCGCGCTCAGCTCCGGCATCCTGCTGCTGCTGCTCGCGCACGGCCTGCGCCGCCACAAGCGCCGCGCCTGGCGGGCCGCCGTGGTGCTGCTGCCCGCGGGCGCCGTGGCGCAGTTCGCCTACCGCCACTCGGTGATCGGTGTGGTGATCTCACTGGCGCTCCTCGCCCTGCTGCTGCGCCACCGGAGTGAGTTCACGGCCCTGCCCGACCCGCGCAGCCGCTGGCGGGCGCTCGCCAACTTCGTGCTCCTCGGCGCCGGGTCGATCCTGCTCGGCCTGGTGATCGTGAGCGCCCACCCCGGCAAGGTCATCGGGGACCCCAGCATCACGGAGCGCCTGGAGCACGTCCTGTACGGGCTCTTCGGCTTCGAGGGCCCGGTCGGCTATTACGGCAACACGTCCTGGACCGTCGGCTTCTCGCTGGGCGCCCTCGGCATGCTCACCGCCCTCACCACCATCTACCTGGCCTTCCGCCCGGAACACCCGGCCGCACGCCTCACCGAGGACGACGAGACGAAGCTGCGCGCGCTGCTCGACAAGCACGGCGCGCGCGACTCGCTCGGCCACTTCGCGCTCCGCCGCGACAAGGGCGTCGTCTTCTCCCCCAGCGGCAAGGCCGCCGTCACCTACCGCGTCGTCTCCGGGGTGATGCTCGCCAGCGGTGACCCCATCGGCGACGTCGAGGCCTGGCCCGGCGCCATCGAGCGCTTCATGGACGAGGCCAAGGCCCACTCCTGGACGCCCGCCGTCATGGGCTGCTCCGAGACGGGCGGCGAGGTCTGGACCCGCGAGACCGGTCTGGACGCCCTCGAACTGGGCGACGAGGCGGTGGTGGACGTCGCGGATTTCTCCCTGTCCGGGCGTGCGATGCGCAACGTACGCCAGATGGTCAAGCGGATCGAGCGCAATGGCTACGAGACGCGCGTACGGCGCATCCGTGACCTCGGTGAGCGGGAACTCGCCAAGATCCAGCGGGCCGCCGACGACTGGCGCGGCACCGACACCGAGCGCGGCTTCTCCATGGCGCTCGGCCGCATCGGCGACCCCAACGACGGCGACTGTCTGATCGCCACCGCCCACAAGGCCGACGAGGCACCGGGGCCCTACGGAGACCTCAAGGCCGTCCTCCACTTCGTCCCCTGGGGCAAGGACGGCGTCTCCCTGGACCTCATGCGCCGCGACCGCTCCGCCGACCCCGGCATGAACGAACTGCTCATCGTGGCCGCCCTCCAGGCCGCCCCGAAACTGGGCATCACGCGCGTGTCCCTCAACTTCGCGATGTTCCGCGCGGCCCTGGCCCGCGGCGAGAAGATCGGCGCGGGGCCGGTGCTGCGCGCCTGGCGCGGCCTGCTCGTCTTCCTCTCCCGCTGGTTCCAGATCGAGTCCCTGTACAAGTTCAACGCGAAGTTCCGGCCCCACTGGGAGCCCCGCTTCGTCGTCTACCGCTCCAGCAAGGACCTGCCCCGCATCGGCTTCGCCGCCATGCAGGCCGAGGGCTTCGTGACCCTCGCGCTGCCCCGCTTCCTGCGCCGGGGCACCCCGCAGCGCCGCCCCTGCCCGCACCAGAGCGCGGAACGCGAGATGCAGGCGGCGTAACCCGCCGCCGTACGGGCCTACGCTGGAGGCATGAGTACGTTGAGCGGGCGGGGAACGGTCCAGGGGCTGCCGGAGTGGGACCGCTGTGCGGTGATGGGCGTCGTGAACGTCACGCCCGACTCCTTCTCCGACGGCGGCCGCTGGTTCGACACCACGGCCGCCGTCAAGCACGGGGTCGACCTCGTCGCCCGGGGCGCCGACCTGGTCGATGTCGGCGGCGAGTCGACCCGCCCCGGCGCCACCCGTGTCGACGAGGACGAGGAGCTCAGGCGCGTCGTCCCCGTGGTGCGGGGCCTGGCCGCCGAGGGCGTCACCGTCTCCGTGGACACCATGCGCGCCACCGTCGCCGAGCAGGCGCTCGCCGCGGGCGCCGTCCTGGTCAACGACGTCAGCGGCGGCCTCGCCGACCCCCGCATGGTCCCCGCGGTCGCCGCCGCCGGCGCCCCCTTCGTCGTCATGCACTGGCGCGGCTTCCTCACCGACATCCACGCCGAGCCGGTGTACGAGGACGTGGTCAGCGAAGTCGTCGACGAGCTGCACGCGCGCGTGGCGGCCGCCATCGAGGGCGGCATCGCCCCCGAGCGCATCGTGGTGGACCCCGGCCTCGGCTTCTCCAAGGAGGCCGAGCACGACCTCGCGCTCCTGGCCGGTCTGGACCGGCTGCGCGGACTCGGCCACCCCGTCCTGGTCGCCGCCTCCCGCAAGAGGTTCCTCGGCCGTGTCCTCGCGGGCCCCGAGGGCGCCCCGCCACCGGCCCGCGAACGGGACGCCGCCACCGCCGCCGTCTCCGCCATCGCCGCCCACCAGGGCGCCTGGGCGGTCCGCGTGCACGAGGTGCGGGCCACGGCGGACGCCGTGCGCGTCGCCCAGGCCGTGACGGACGCCGGCGGCCACCGGTGACCGGGACGGCGCGCACCGACGTCGAGCAGGTCGAGCTGGCCAACACCGCCTTCTACGAAGCGCTGGAGCGCGGTGACTTCGACAAGGTCTCCGAGCTGTGGCTGGACTCCCCGCCGGACCCCGGGAGCGAGACCCCCTCGGCCGACGACATCGCCGACGAGAGCGCGGACGACGGCGACGGGGACGCGGTCTCCTGCGTCCACCCCGGCTGGCCGGTGCTCACCGGCCGCGGCGAGGTCCTCAGGTCGTACGCGCTGATCATGGCGAACACCGAGTACATCCAGTTCTTCCTCACCGACCTCAGGGTCGGCGTGTTCGGGGACACCGCCCTGGTGACCTGCACCGAGAACATCCTGAGCGGCGGTCCGCCCCCGGCGGGCGGCGGTGAGCTGGGCCCGCTCGTGGGGCAGCTCGTGGTCGCCACGAACGTGTTCCGGCGCACCCCCGACGGCTGGAAGCTGTGGTCGCACCACGCCTCGCCCGTCCTGGCCGAAACCGACGACGAGGAGAGTGACGAGACTCCCTCCTGAATGGGTAGGGGCGAGGGGAGAGCGGGGACCAGGGGGCCGGCGGGCCTCTTCGCGAGGCCCCGCGGGCGGGCGCTGTCAGTGCCCGCAGGTAGATTCCATCGAGGCCGGTGTGCCGACCGCACTCGGCGCAGGCCTGCCGATACCGACGATTGCAGGAGTGATTCGCGTGGATCGTGTCGCGCTGCGCGGCCTCAAGGCCCGCGGGCACCACGGTGTCTATCCGCGGGAGCGCGAAGAGGGTCAGACCTTCATCGTGGACCTGGTTCTCGGCCTGGACACGCGAGCGGCCGCGGCCGACGACGACCTGGCGAAGACCGTGCACTACGGCATCGTGGCCGAGGAGGTCGTGGCCGTCGTCGAGGGCGAGCCCGTCGACCTCATCGAGACCCTCGCCGAGCGCATCGCCCAGACGTGTCTGAGGCACGAAGGGGTCCTGGAGGTCGAGGTGTGCGTGCACAAGCCGGACGCCCCGATCACCGTGCCCTTCGACGATGTGACCGTCACCATCACCCGGAGCCGAGTATGACCGCGCCTTTCACGGGTCAGAGCGACCCGACCGTCCAGCCGGTGCCCACCTCCGTGGTCGAGCAGGTGGACGCCGCGGACAGTACCCTGTCCAACCCCCAACGTGCCGTGATCGCCCTCGGCAGCAACCTCGGCAACCGCCTGGAGACCCTCCAGGGCGCCGTCGACGCCCTGGAGGACACCCCCGGCCTGCGGGTCAAGGCGGTCTCCCCGGTGTACGAGACCGAGCCGTGGGGCGTCGACCCCGGCACCCAGCCCTCGTACTTCAACGCCGTCGTCGTGGTGAAGACGACCCTGCCGCCCGCCTCGCTCCTGGAGCGCGCGCAGGCCGTCGAGGAGGCCTTCCACCGCGTCCGCGACGAGCGCTGGGGCCCGCGCACGCTCGACGTGGACATCGTGGCGTACGCGGACGTCGTCTCCGACGACCCGGCGCTCACGCTCCCCCACCCCCGCGCGCACGAGCGCGCCTTCGTCCTCGCTCCCTGGCACGACGTCGAGCCCGAGGCCCGGCTGGCCGGCCGCGGCCCGGTGGCCGAGCTGCTCGCCACGCTCACGCGCGAGGGCGTCGCGCCGCGCGCCGACCTGGAACTCCGGCTGCCCGAATAGTCGTTAGGGTCTACAAGATCCGTACGACGATGAAGGCGCCGAAGGCAATGAAGGGTCACCCGTGAAGCAACTGCGCATCAGGACACTGGCCGGCCTCTTCGTCGTGGCCGCGGTGCTGTCCTGGTCGGGCGCCCGGCTGTGGGACTCCGTCGGCACCCTGCCCCGGGTCCCACTGGCCGCGCCCGTCGTGCTCGCGGTGATCGCCGCGGTGCTCCTGGCGACGGCGCTCTCGCTGCGCTCGCGCCTGCGCGCCCAGCGTGAGCGCCGCCCCGGCGCGAAGGGCGTGGAGCCGCTGATGGCGGCCCGCGCCGTCGTCTTCGGCCAGGCCAGCGCCCTGGTCGCGGCGCTCGTCGCGGGGATGTACGGCGGCGTGGGGGCGTTCCTGCTGGAGTTCCTCGACCTGCCGCCCCGCCGCGACCAGGCGATCTACGCCGGGCTCTCGGTCCTGACCGGCATCGCGGTGATAGCGGCGGCCCTGTTCCTGGAGCGGGTCTGCCGACTCCCCGAGGACGACGACGAGAGCGGCGGCGGCCAGGCGGCCCCGGCGGCGTAGAGCCACCGAGGACCGCCCTGGGGGCCGTGGGCGCGGTTCAGAGCAGCGTTCCGCCCTCGACCTCGTATCCGAGCGCGGAGACCTCCAGGCCGCCGAGCATGCGGGTGGGCAGCGGACGCTCGCCGGCGGGCGACTGTGTGTTCGCATTCGTCATGCGCACAGTCTTTCGGCCGGAGCCGACGGGCGTCCGGGCATTCCGCGACAACGTCCGATCACCCGGGGGAAGTTGAGCGGATCAACCGAATCCGGGGCCGTTCAGCGGGCCATGATCAGACTCATCGCCTCATTGCGGGTGGCGAGGTCCCTGAGCTGACCGCGCACCGCCGAGGTGATCGTCTTCGCGCCGGGCTTGCGCACCCCGCGCATGGTCATGCACATGTGCTCGCACTCGACGACCACGATCACTCCGCGCGGCTCCAGTATCTGCATCAGGGAGTCCGCGATCTGCGTGGTCAGCCGCTCCTGGACCTGCGGGCGCCGGGCGTAGACGTCCACGAGCCTGGCCAGCTTCGACAGGCCGGTGATCTTGCCGTCGGTGGACGGGATGTACCCGACGTGGGCGACGCCGACGAAGGGGACCAGGTGGTGCTCGCAGGAGCTCATGACCTCGATGTCCTTCACCAGGACCATCTCGTCGTGCCCCAGGTCGAAGGTCGTCGTCAGCACCTCCTCCGCCGTCTGCCGCAGCCCGGAGAATATTTCGCGGTACGCCCGCGCGACGCGTGCCGGGGTCTCCACCAGGCCTTCCCGGTCGGGGTCCTCCCCCACGGCGATCAGCAGCTCGCGCACGGCGTTCTCGGCCCGCTTCTCGTCGAACTCGCCGATCGAGTGCCCGCCGTCCAACGTCACCGGGTCGGTCATGTTGTGCCTCGTTCCTGTGCGTCCCACGCGGGAGTACGAAAGTGCCGCGCCCCCCAAGGCTAAAACCTGGGGGGCGCGGCATTCATTCCGGGCCTGACGAGGCTCGCGGATCAGCTCTCGGGGCGGTCCTCCGGGGCCACCTCGAGGGACTTCTCCGGGCCACTCGACGTCACCGAGGGGGTGGCGCCGTTCGCACCGTTCGTCAGTGACAGCTCCTTGGGGGAGAGCACCGGCGGGCGGGTCGAGGGCGTGCGCCGCGAGGAGCCGGTCCACGCCGGGCGGGCCGGGCGCTTCACGATCCCCGCGAAGACCTCGGCGATCTGCTCCTTGCCGAGGGTCTCCTTCTCCAGGAGCTGGAGCACCAGGTTGTCGAGGATGTCGCGGTTCTCGACGAGGATCTCCCACGCTTCGTTGTGCGCGGTCTCGATGAGCTTCTTGACCTCTTCGTCGACCAGCGCGGCGACCTCTTCCGAGTAGTCCCGCTGGTGCGCCATCTCGCGCCCGAGGAACGGCTCGGTGTTGTCCCCGCCGAACTTGATCGCGCCGAGCCGCTCGGTCATGCCGTACTGCGTGACCATCGCGCGAGCGGTGGCCGTGGCCTTCTCGATGTCGTTCGCCGCGCCCGTCGTCGGGTCGTGGAAGACGAGCTCCTCGGCCGCGCGCCCGCCCAGCATGTACGCCAGCTGGTCGAGCATCTCGTTGCGCGTGGTGGAGTACTTGTCCTCCTCGGGCAGGACCATGGTGTAACCCAGGGCCCGGCCGCGGGACAGGATCGTGATCTTGTGGACCGGGTCCGAGTTCGGCAAGGCCGCCGCGACCAGGGCGTGTCCGCCCTCGTGGTACGCGGTGATCTTCTTCTCCTTGTCGGACATGATCCGGGTCCGCTTCTGCGGGCCCGCCACGACGCGGTCGATCGCCTCGTCCAGCGCGTGGTTGTCGATGAGCTTCTTGTCGCCGCGCGCCGTCAGGAGCGCCGCTTCGTTCAGCACGTTCGACAGGTCGGCGCCGGTGAAGCCCGGCGTGCGACGGGCCACCGCGCCGAGGTCCACGTCCGGGGCGACCGGCTTGCCCTTCTGGTGGACCTTGAGGATCTCCAGACGGCCCTGCATGTCCGGGCGGTCGACGGCGATCTGCCGGTCGAAGCGGCCGGGGCGCAGGAGCGCGGGGTCGAGGATGTCCGGGCGGTTCGTGGCGGCGATCAGGATGACGCCGCCCTTCACGTCGAAGCCGTCCATCTCGACGAGCAGCTGGTTCAGCGTCTGCTCGCGCTCGTCGTGGCCGCCGCCGAGGCCGGCGCCGCGGTGGCGGCCGACCGCGTCGATCTCGTCCACGAAGACGATCGCCGGGGCGTTCGCCTTGGCCTGCTCGAAGAGGTCGCGCACCCGGGAGGCGCCGACACCGACGAACATCTCGACGAAGTCGGAGCCGGAGATCGAGTAGAACGGCACCCCGGCCTCGCCGGCGACGGCGCGGGCCAGGAGGGTCTTGCCCGTACCGGGCGGGCCGTACAGGAGCACGCCCTTGGGGATCTTGGCGCCGACGGCCTGGAACTTCGCCGGCTCCTGGAGGAACTCCTTGATTTCGTGGAGCTCCTCGACGGCCTCGTCCGAACCGGCCACATCGGAGAACGTCGTCTTCGGGGTGTCCTTGGTGATGAGCTTGGCCTTGGACTTGCCGAAGTTCATGACCCGGGAGCCGCCGCCCTGCATCTGATTCATCAGGAACAGGAAGACGACGACGATGAGGACGAAGGGGAGGAGGGAGAGCAGGATGCCGACGAAGGGATTCTGCTTCGACGGGGAGACGGTGTACCCGTCCTTGATCTGCTTGTTCTCGAACTTGGCCTGCAACAGCTTGGCGAGGTCGACGCCCTGGTCGCCGATGTAGCTCGCCTGGATCTTGCTGCTGTCCTTGACCTTCTGGCCGTCCTTGAGCTCCACCTTGACGATCTGCTCGTCACCGGTGGTGAGCTTGGCCGATTCGACCTTGTTGTCGTTGATCGCCTGGACGACCTCGCTGGTGTCCACCGTCTTGTAGCCACCGGACGAGCCGACGACCTGCATCAACACGACCACGGCAAGGACGGCCAGCACGATCCACATGACTGGCCCACGGAAGTATCGCTTCACGTCCATCCATACGGAGCGAAGACGCCCCGTCCCTCCTGCCATAGTGAGTTTGATAAAGACTGTTCTTCGGACGGTACCCCAGCATTGTGACCCGAAGCCGCACGGGACGGCTGGCAAACCCGCCTTCGCAGTGTCCAACGCCGGGAAACGGGTGAGGGTTCCCCGGCGCCGTACGCACTCCCGCGGCCCGTGGCCCCGGCGGGGTCAGCCGCCGTAGACGTGCGGGGCCAGCGTGCCGACGAAGGGGAGGTTGCGGTACTTCTCCGCGAAGTCCAGGCCATAGCCCACGACGAACTCGTTGGGGATGTCGAAACCGATCCACTTCACGTCGATCGCGACCTTCGCCGCCTCCGGCTTGCGCAGCAGCGTGCACACCTCCAGGGAGGCGGGCTCGCGCGAGCCGAGGTTGGACAGCAGCCAGGACAGCGTCAGACCGGAGTCGATGATGTCCTCGACGATCAGGACGTGCTTGCCCTTGATGTCCGTGTCCAGGTCCTTGAGGATCCGCACCACGCCGGAGGACTGGGTGCCCGCGCCGTACGACGAGACCGCCATCCAGTCCATCGTGACGGGGGTGGACAGCGCACGCGCCAGGTCCGCCATGACCATCACGGCGCCCTTGAGCACACCGACGATCAACAGGTCCTTGCCCGCGTACTCCGTGTCGATCTTCGCGGCCAGCTCGGCCAGCTTCGCGTCGATCTCTTCCTTGGTGATGAGCACCGACTTGAGGTCGGTGCCCATGTCTTTCGCGTCCACCCGCATCACTTTCGGTCGTCCCACCGGCCGACCGGCCCGCGACGAGCACGGGCCTCCGGTCAGCCTTGCCGGATCACCAGTCTGCCACCCTGGCGCCGGGCCACGACTTTGCCCGGGAGATTGATGGCTCCCTGGCCCCGCCACCCGGTGATCAGACGGTCGACCTCTTCGATGTGCCGGGCGAAGAGCGAACCGGCGGGCGCCCCCGCCTCGATGGCGGCTCTGCGCACGACGCGGCGGCGCACGGCGGGCGGCAGGGCGTAGAGCCTGGCGCACTCCAGGCCGCCGGTCTCGTCCCGTACGGACGCCTCGGCCCGGGCGGCCCAGGCGTCCAGCGCGTCGGCGTCGTCCCGGGAGAGCTGGGCCGTGCGGGCGAGGGCTTCGACGACGCCCTTGCCCAGCGCCTTCTCCAGGGCGGGCAGCCCTTCGTGGCGCAGCCGGGAGCGGGTGTACGCCGGGTCGGCGTTGTGCGGGTCGTCCCACACGGGCAGCGACTGGACCATGCACGCCTTGCGGGCGGTCTGGCGGTCGATGTGCAGGAAGGGGCGGCGGTAACGGCCCGCGACCCCCGAGGTCGCGGCCATTCCGGACAGGGAGCGGATGCCCGAGCCGCGGGCGAGGCCGAGCAGGACGGTCTCCGCCTGGTCGTCGCGGGTGTGCCCGAGCAGGACGGCGGCCGCCGCGTGCCGTTCGGCGGCGGCGTCCAGGGCCGCGTAGCGGGCGTCGCGGGCGGCGGCCTCGGGGCCTCCGTCACGGCCCACGTGCACGGTGACGGCCTCGACCGGTTCGAGGCCGAGGGCCGTCATGCGCACGGCGACCTCGGCGGCGCGCAGGTCGGAGCCGGGCTGCAGGCCGTGGTCGACGGTGACGCCGCCGGCGCGGATGCCGAGCTTGGGGGCTTCGAAGGCGAGGGCGGAGGCGAGCGCCATGGAGTCGGCGCCGCCGGAGCAGGCGACGAGCACGAGCGGCGCGGGGGGGTGCTCGCTCGCGGCACGTGGGGGGACGTGTTCGGAGCTGCGCTGTACGTCGGTCAGTACGTCATGGAGCACGCGGCGGACCGCCAGGCGTATCGCCGCGACCGCAGGATGGGGACCCATGTCCGGTTCCCTTCGTGAAATTCGGGGGGTGAGCCTCGGACCAATCACTCAGGACCCACTCCGGAGACCGGGTCCGGTCGCCCGGACCCCGGAAACCCGAGCGTTCAGTCACTCAGAGTGTGTCGATGGTGACAGAGCCGAGCCGTTCCCCGAGCATTGCACGCCTACCCCTCGCCCACGGTCCCTCGGACGGGTGATTACGGGGGCGTCCTCCTGCCATCGGCCGCATCCGGACCCTCAGTCTCCCTTACGGTGCACCCTCGCGACCCAGTCCGCCGGTTTGGCGATCTCCGCCTTCGTGGGCAGGGTGTTCGGCGAAGTCCACACACGGTTGAAGCCGTCCATCCCGACCTCCCGCACGACCGCCCGCACGAAGCGCTCGCCGTCGCGGTATTGGCGCAATTTCGCGTCGAGGCCCAGGAGCTTGCGCAGGGCCTGGTCGAGGCGGCCCGCGCCGCGCGCCCTGCGCTCGGCGAACTTCTCCCGGATCTCCGCGACGGAGGGCACCACGTCGGGGCCGACGCCGTCCATCACGAAGTCCGCGTGGCCCTCCAGGAGGGACATCACGGCCGTCAGGCGGGCGAGGATCTCGCGCTGGGCGGGGGTCTGCACCAGCTCCACGAGGGAGCGGCCCCCCTCGGCGGCCTCCTCGTCCTGCGCCTCGGAACGACCGCCGGCGAACGTCTGGGCGGCCTCCCTGACGCGCTCCAGGACCGTCATCGGATCGACCTCGGTCTCGCCGAGGAACGACTGGATCTCGCCTTCGAGGTGGTCGCGCAGCCAGGGCACGGCGGTGAACTGGGTGCGGTGGGTCTCCTCGTGCAGGCAGACCCAGAGCCGGAAGTCATGGGGGTCCACTTCCAGTTCGCGCTCGACGTGCACGATGTTCGGCGCGACGAGCAGGAGCCTGCCGCCGCCGTTCTCCCCGGCGGGCAGGTCGCGGGTGGCCGGGGCGAAGGTCTCGTACTGCCCGAGGACGCGGGAGGCGAGGAAGGACAGGAGCATCCCCAGCTCCACGCCCGTCACCTTGCCGCCGACCGCGCCGAGCACCGCGCCGCCGGGGCCGGAGCCCCGCTTGTCCTGCATCTTCTCCAGGAGGGGCTTGAGGATCTCGCGGAAGCCCGCGACGTTCGCCTTGATCCAGCCCGCTCTATCCACGACGAGCACAGGGGTGTCGTGGGTCTGCTCCGTGCCCATCCCCGTGAAGGAACGGACGTGCTCCTGCGAGGACTTGGCATGCCGCCGCAGCTCGGCGACGACGGCGCGCGCCTCGTCCCGGCTCACCTCCGGGCCCGGCCGCACGAGCCGGGTCGCGGTCGCCACCGCGAGATTCCAGTCGACCATCTCCGCACCACCGAGGCTCGTCATGCGTCAACGGTACGTGCTCCCCCTCCCGTGCGGAGGGTGTTGACCCCCCAGATTGCCCCGGTCCGGGCCCCTAGGGGGCCGGGAGTCAGCGGCAGCCGCAGTTCGCCACCGTCGAGGCCATCTGGTCCAGGGCCTTCTGGGCCCCCTGGGCGTCCGTGGTGCCGGTGGTCATGAAGGCGAAGAGCAACAGGCGGCCGTCCGCGTCGACGACCGTGCCGGCGAGGGTGTTCACGCCGGTGAGGGTGCCCGTCTTGGCGCGTACGAGGCCGGTGCCCGGGGAGTCCTTGGGGTAGCGGTCGACGAGCGTGCCGGTGAAGCCCGCGACGGGCAGGCCCGTCACCACGGAGCGCAGCTCGGGGTGGGAGGGGTCCGCGGCGCGCTCCAGGAGGGCGGCGAGGAGTCCGGCGGAGACGCGGTCGGCGCGGTCCAGGCCGCTGCCGTCGGCGAAGCGGGTCCCCGAGAGCGGCAGTTTCAGCTTGCCGAGCCGGGCGGCGACGGCCCGTCCGGCGCCGTCGAAGCTGGCCGGCTCCTTCGCGGCGAGGGCCGTCTGGCGGGCCAGGGCCTCGGCGATGTCGTTGTCGCTGTGCGTCAGCATCCGCTCGACCAGGGCGGACAGGGGCGGTGATTCGACCTGGGCGAGGGTCCGGGCGCGCGGGGAGGCCTTGGTGGGGCCGGGGTCGGCCGCCGTGGTGATGCCGTGGTCCTTCAGGAGGTCAGCGAACTTCCGCGCCGCGTCGCCCGCCGGGTCCCCCGCGCGCGGGGCGGGGCCGCTGGTGGAGTCGTCGAGGCGGCCCTCGTCGATCATCAGGGCGCTGACCTGGGTGATGTTCTCGTTCGGGCCGATGGGGTGCTGCGGCGGCCCGGAGTACAGCGAGGTGTCGTAGGAGAGCGTCACCTTGTCGATGTCGCGGGCCTTGAGGGCCCGCGCGGTGTCGGCGGCCAGCGCGCGCAGGCCGGCGGCGGTGTCGGTGTAGCGGCCGTCCTTGCGGGCGGTCAGGGTCGGGTCGCCGCCGCCGACCAGGACGACGTCCTCGGAGTCCGGCTCGACGACCGCCCGGGTGGCGATGCGGTGGTCGGGGCCGAGCGCCGACAGCGCGGCGACGGCAGTGGCGATCTTGATCGTGGACGCCGGCGTCAGGCCGTCACCCGCGGCCTTGCCGTAGACCCGCTCGCCGGAGGTCGCGTCGAGGACGACGGCGGAGCGCTGCGGGCCGAGGGCCGGGTCCGCGAGGAGCGGATCGAGTACGTCGGCCAGGGCGCGGTCCGTCGGTCTCGGGGCCGTGCCGGCGGGCGCGCCGAGTCCGGCGAGCACGGAAGGGGCGCTCGGGGCGGCCTCGGGGCCCTGTCCGGACGTGCGGCCGCCGTGATCTGCGCCACCTGCGGCCTCCTGGGCGGCGGCCCGGTCCCGCTCCGCCGTACGCTGACCGGAGGAGTCCCAAGGGCCGGCCGCGGCCACCGCCCCGGCCGAGATCACCAGGCCGATGGCGGCGGCACCCGCCGTGAGCTGCCAGGTCGTGAGCTTCCCCGACATCCGGGGGAGCTTGCCGGCGGAGGGCTTGGGCAGCTGTTCCCACAGCTGCCGAGGCCGCCGCCAAGGCTTGAGCTCCGGCATGACGACCAGCCCCTTTCGCGATCACACATGTGCGTGAGGGACACTTAATCACCCGAAGTATGTGCTGATCATGGAGGAGCCACCCGTGGAGTTCGACGTCACCATCGAGATTCCGAAGGGTTCGCGGAACAAGTACGAGGTGGACCACGAGACCGGTCGGATCCGTCTGGACCGTCGCCTCTTCACGTCGACCAGCTACCCCGCGGACTACGGCTTCGTCGAGAACACCCTCGGCGAGGACGGTGACCCGCTGGACGCCCTGGTCATCCTGGACGAGCCGACCTTCCCCGGCTGCCTCATCAAGTGCCGCGCGATCGGCATGTTCCGGATGACCGACGAGGCGGGCGGCGACGACAAGCTGCTGTGCGTCCCGGCGTCGGACCCGCGGGTGGAGCACCTGCGTGACATCCACCACGTCTCCGAGTTCGACCGCCTGGAGATCCAGCACTTCTTCGAGGTCTACAAGGACCTGGAGCCCGGCAAGTCCGTGGAGGGCGCCGACTGGGTCGGCCGCGCGGACGCCGAGGCCGAGATCGAGAAGTCGTACAAGCGCTTCGAGGCGCAGGGCGGCCACTGACCCTGCCGCCTCATCCGGGCCGCGCGATCCGATCACCGGGCCGCGCGGCCCGTTCGTGTATCTGTGCCCATACTGGCCATACGGGAGGGTGCGTCAGAGTCGTATGAGAAGTGAGGGCAGTAGTGGCCGAGCACGAGGCCGAGGACCAAAAGCCTCAGTCGGACGAGGCCCGCAGCGCGTTCGTGCAGCCCAGCGGGGTGGCGACGCAGCCGGTGGCGTCCGAGGAGGAGTCCCAGACCACCTCTGAGTTCGCCCTCCCGACCGGTCTGGCCGCCCCCTCGCCCTCGACGACGCAGGAGGCGGAGAGGTCGGCGAAGTCGGCCTTCACGACCCCGAACACCTACAGCGCCCGCAACGCGCCGCCGGCCTTCACGCCCGCCCAGGGCATCCCCCTGGTGAAGCTCACCAAGGAAGCGCCCTGGCAGGACCAGATGCGCACGATGCTGCGGATGCCGGTCACGGAGCGGCCCGCTCCGGAGCCCGCGCAGAAGCAGGAGGACGAGAGCGGGCCCGCCGTGCCGCGCGTCCTGGACCTGACGCTGCGTATCGGGGAGCTGCTGCTGGCCGGCGGGGAGGGCGCCGAGGACGTGGAGGCGGCGATGTTCGCCGTCTGCCGCTCCTACGGGCTCGACCGCTGCGAGCCGAACGTGACGTTCACGCTGTTGTCGATCTCCCACCAGCCCTCGCTGGTGGATGACCCGGTGACGGCCTCGCGCACCGTGCGCCGCCGGGGCACCGACTACACCCGTCTCGCGGCGGTCTTCCATCTGGTGGACGACATCAGCGACCCGGAGCTGGAGGTCTCCCTGGAGGAGGCCTACCGCCGCCTCGCGGGCATCCGGCGCAACCGCCACCCCTACCCGGGCTGGGCCCTGACGGCGGCCAGCGGGCTGCTGGCGGGCTCCGCGTCCGTCCTGGTGGGCGGCGGGGCCCTGGTCTTCGTGGTGGCCGCGGTGGGCGCGATGCTCGGCGACCGCCTGGCGTGGCTGTGCGCGGGGCGCGGGCTGCCGGAGTTCTACCAGTTCGTGGGGGCCGCGATGCCGCCGGCCGCGATGGGCGTCGCGCTGAGCTTCGCGCACACCGAGGCGACGATGGCCTCCGCGGTCATCACCGGTGGGCTCTTCGCGCTGATTCCCGGTAGAGCCCTGGTGGCGGGCGTGCAGGACGGGCTGACCGGTTACTACATCACCGCGGCCGCCCGCCTGCTGGAGGTCGGGTACCTGATCGTGGGGATCGTCTGCGGTGTGCTGTTCGTGCTCTCGCTCGGCGTGATGCTGGACGCGACGAACCTGACGCCGGAGACGGCCTTCGGGGTCTCGTCCTCGCGCCCGGTCATCCAGATCCTGGCGTCGATGGCGCTCAGTCTCGCCTTCGCGATACTGCTCCAGCAGGAGCGCAACACCGTCCTGATCGTGACGCTCAACGGCGGCATCGCCTGGGTGATGTTCGGGGCCCTGGCGCACACTCCGCTGGAGCTGTCGCCGGTCGCGGCGACCGCCGTCGCCGCCGGTCTGGTCGGCCTGTTCGGGCAGCTCTTCTCGCGCTACCGCTTCGCGTCCTCGCTGCCGTACGTGACGGCCGCGATCGGGCCGCTGCTGCCCGGCAGCGCGACGTACTTCGGGCTGCTCGCGCTCGCGCAGAACGACCTGAACACCGGCATCAACTCGCTCACCAAGGCCGTCGCGACGGCGCTGGCCATCGCGATCGGCGTGAACCTGGGGAGCGAGGTGTCCCGGCTGTTCCTGAAGGTGCCCGGGGCCGCCAGCGCGGCCAACCGCCGTGCGGCGAAGCGGACCAGGGGGTTCTGACCCCGGGTCCGGCCGGTCCCGTCAGCGCTTCGCGTGCCTGCCGCGCTGGGCCGGGGGGGCGCCCTGTGCCGACGCCGCCTTCTTGGACTTGCCGCGCGCCCGCAGGAACTCGATGGCGATCGGGATCACCGAGATGAGGACGATCAGGATCAGGATCGCCTCGATGTTCTTGTGGACGACGTCGATGTTGCCCAGCCAGGCGCCGAGCAGCGTGACGCCGGCGCCCCACAGGACGCCGCCGATGATGTTGAACGTGATGAACGAGCGGTACCGCATGCCGGAGACGCCTGCGATGATCGGCGTGAACGTCCGGACGATCGGCACGAAGCGGGCCAGGACCAGGGACTTCGGGCCGTACTTCTCGAAGAAGTCGTGCGCCTTGACCACGTTCTCCTGCTTGAAGAGCTTGGAGTCCGGGCGGTTGAAGAGCGAGGGGCCGACCTTCTTGCCGAAGAGATAGCCCGCCTGGTCGCCGAGGATGGCCGCGAGGCAGATGAGCAGGCAGGCCAGCCACAGCGGGGTGTCCAGCTTGTGGGTGGTGATCAGCAGGCCCGTGGTGAACAGCAGCGAGTCGCCCGGCAGGAAGAAGCCGATGAGCAGGCCCGACTCGGCGAAGACGATCACCAGCAGGCCCCAGAGACCGAACTGGTTGAGCAGGTGGTCCGGATCCAGCCAGCTTGGTCCGAGCGCAAGCGTCGTCACGGTTCCGGGCTCCTGAGGGTGAGGGGGCGGTGCGGCGGCGGGGTGCAGCCGCCCAAAGTTATCAACGCCAGGCGGCCCGGCCGGGTTCCACCGGGCGCGAAGGCACCGCGGCAAGGGGCGCTTCCCCCCGAAAGCGCCCCTTACCGGTCAGCTGTTCCGCGCCGTGTTCGCCAGGATCGCGTCCCGCATGTACACCGCGAGCCCCGGCCGGATGGCCTCGTAGAACGCGGTGAACCGCTCGTCGTCCACGTACATCCGCCCGAGGCAGGCGTGCATCTCGTGCGGGCACTCGTAGTGGTGCCGGCAGATGTGGCGGCGGTGCTCCTCGGCGCCGTCCATGGCCGCCACGGAGTCCGCCGCGACGCCTTGGGCCAGCAGGTCCGCCAGGTGGGCGTGGACCGCCGCCAGCTCGTCGTTGATCCGCTTCCAGTCGTCCTTGGTGTACGAGGCGGACCTGCGCCGCGACTCGCGGTAGGCCTCGGTGTCGCCCCAGCGCTCCTCGACCTCCTGCGCGTACTGGTCGGGGTCGTGGTCCCCGAAGACCTCGAACTTCTCCTCGGGCGTGAGGTTGATGCCCATCTTCTTCGCCTCCATGGCGCTCTCGACGGCGGCGGCCATCTTCTGGAGCCTCTCGATGCGGGAGGTCAGCAGTTCGTGCTGACGGCGCAGGTGCGCGCGCGGGTCCGCGTCCGGGTCGTCCAGGAGGGCCGCCACCTCGTCGAGGGGGAAGCCGAGCTCGCGGTAGAACAGGATCTGCTGCAACCGGTCCAGGTCCGCGTCGCCGTAGCGCCGGTGGCCCGCGTGGCTGCGCTCGCCGGGCACGAGCAGGCCGATCTCGTCGTAGTGGTGCAGCGTGCGCACCGTCACCTTGGCGAAACCGGCGACCTGTCCCACGGAGTAGCTCATGGCTGCCGCCCCTCTCTTCTCGGTACGCGGATCAGCCTGGGCCCTCACGTCGCGTGAGGTGCAAGCCCGGCTCGCCGGGAGCGCCCGCCCCCCTCAGTCGCGGTCCCCCGCGTGCCGCTCGCCGGTCGCGTACGGGTTCTGTTCGCCGTCCGCGAGCACCGCGACGAACGGCTCGCCCTCACCGGCGAAGGTGTACGCGCCGCCCCGGATCCGCTCGATCAGGCCGCGCGTCCACTGGGCGCCGCCGTCGGCCTGGTGCACCCAGAGGTTCATGATCTCGCCGATGTGCCCGAGCTGCCCGGGGCCGCCCTCGGGCGTGTAGTACTCCGTGACGGACGCGCGCCACGCCTCGATGCGCTCCACCCGCTCCGTCAGGAGGGCGAGCGCCTCCTCGCGCGGCAGGTCGACGATGAAGCCGAGGGCGGCCGTGAGCATGTCCGGCTTCTGGCCGTGCTCGACGAGGGCGCCGCGCAGCAGCGTCAGATACTCCTCGGTGCCCTGGTCCGTCACCTCGTACTCGGTGCGCGGCGGGCCGCCCGCCGTGGACGGGGCGATCTCGTGGGCCAGCAGGAGGCCTTGCTTGGCGAGCTGCTTCAGCGCGTGGTAGATCGAGCCGGGCTTGGCGTTGGACCACTCGTGGGCGCCCCAGTACTCCAGGTCGTTGCGGACCTGGTAGCCGTGGGCGCGGCCGTGCTGGCGCACGGCCCCGAGAACCAGTAGCCGGATCGCTGACATGTACCGCGCCCTTCGCCAGTCCCCCAGTCATCAATTTTGACTAGGGTAGCCCCGTTCCTGCGCCACCAGCTCGAAAGCCGTCTTTCCGTCCAGGGACTCGCGGATGATGTCGGCGTGGCCCGCGTGCCGGGCGATCTCCTCGACCAGGTGCAGCATCAGCCAGCGCATGGACACCTCGCCGTCCTTGGGGAACCACGGCGCCTCGGGCAGCGGGAAGGTGTCGTCCAGGCTCGGCACCGCGCGCAGGAACTCCTCGGTCTCGTGGGCGACCCGGTCCCAGAAGGCCAGGGTCTCGGCGAGCGTCTCGCCCTCCACCAGCCGGAAGCTCTCCCCCCAGGTCTCCTGGGTGCGGGCCTTCTCGTTGGGCTTGCGCTGGGCCATGCGCAGCCAGTTCAGCTCCGTCTCGGCGACGTGCTTCACCAGGCCGGACAGGGACAGTTCGCTGGCGCTCGGCCGCCGGCCGGCCTGCTCGTCGGTGAGCCCGAGCACCGAGCGGCGGATGCCGCCGCGCTGGGCCTCGACGAAGGCGAGGAGGGCGCCGCGCTCGTCGCCGCGGGCCTCCGAACTGACGTGGGTGACCATGTGTTCCGCCTCTCTTGGGCCTGCCGCTCGCAGGCTGCCCTCGCGGGCTCTTCCCCGACACCTCACACGCTACGGACCCTTGCGGTCAGGTTCTGTCCGCAAGGGTCCGGGGAAGCACCGTGGAATGCGAGAGGGGGCGGCGGTTCAGAACGGGAAGCGGGAGCGCCCGTGCTGCACCGAGATCCACTTCTGGGTGGTGAAGGCGTCCACCGTCGCCTCGCCGTTCAGCCGGCCGACGCCGGAGCTCTTCTCGCCGCCGAACGGCACGATCGCCTCGTCGTGCACCGTGCCGTCGTTCACGTGGATCATGCCGGTCCTGATGCGCTTGGCGATCCGCACACCGCGCTCGATGTCGCCCGTGTGCACGGCGCCGCTCAGGCCGTACGGGGTGTCGTTGGCGATGCGCACCGCCTCGTCCTCGCCGTCGAAGGGCAGCAGGAGGGCCACGGGGCCGAAGATCTCCTGGGCGAGGACCGGGGAGTCGGCCGGCAGGCCGGTCAGGACGGAGGGGGCGACGACGTTGCCCTCGGTGCGGCCGTGCAGGAGCGCCGTGGCGCCCGCGGCGACGGCCTGTTCGACGACGGCCGTCACGGCGTCCGCCTGCGAGGAGTTGATGAGCGGGCCGATGTGCGTGCCGGGCTCGGCCGGGTCGCCGACCTTGAGCGAGGCGGCCTTGGCGACGAACTTCTCGGTGAACTCCGCCTCCACCGACCGGTCGACGAGGATGCGGTTGGCGGCCATGCAGACCTGGCCCTGGTGCACGAAGCGGCTGAAGACCGCCGCGTCCACCGCGTAGTCGAGGTCGGCGTCGTCCAGGACGATCAGCGCGCTGTTGCCGCCCAGTTCCAGGATCGAGCGCTTGAAGTGCGAGGCGCAGACGGTGGCGACGTGCCGTCCGACGCGGTCCGAGCCGGTGAAGGAGATCAGGCTCGGCACCGGGTGTTCGAGCAGCGCGTCGCCGATCTCGGCTATGTCGGTGATGACGACGTTCAGCAGGCCGGCCGGGAGTCCGGCGTCCTCGAAGACCTTGGCCACCAGGCTGCCGCCGAGCACCGGCGCGTTCTGGTGGGGTTTGAGGACGACCGCGTTGCCGAGGGCGAGCGCCGGGGCGACGGACTTGATCGACAGCAGGAACGGGAAGTTGAAGGGGCTGATGACGCCGACCACGCCCACCGGGACGCGGTAGAGGCGGTTCTCCTTGCCGTCGTCCGGGGAGGGCAGGATGCGGCCCTCGGCCCGCAGCGCGAGGTGCACGGCCTCGCGCAGGAACTCCTTGGTGAGGTGCAGCTCGAAGGCCGCCTTCAGCCGGGTGCCGCCCAGTTCGGCGACGATCGCGTCGGCGATCTCCTCCTCGCGGTCCTCGATGATCCGCAGGGCGCGCTCGAAGACGGTGCGCCGGGCGTAGGGGTTGGTGTCGGCCCATTCCCGCTGGGCGCGCTCGGCGGCGCGGTAGGCCTGGTCGACCTCGTCGGCCGTGGCGACGGTGATGGACGCCAGCTTCTCGCCGTTGTACGGGTTGAAGTCGATGATGTCCCAGGAGCCCGATCCGGCCTTCCACTCCCCGTCGATGTACTGGTGAGCCAGATCAGTGAAGAAGGACATCGGACGGACCCCTTGCCGGCAGCGGACGGAAGCAGATATCCGAACGGCGTCAGACACCTGAGGTCACGTCATAGTACTGACGTTTCAGGTGAGTTGCAGGAGTCCGCGCAGCAGGTCCCGGCTGTCCGCCGGGTCCGGGCTGTCCTGGTGCAGCTGCGCGGCCACGCGCTCGTACTGCGCGACCTCCTCGGCCTTGTCGAGGTAGAGGGCGCCGGTGAGCTGCTCCACGTACACGACGTCGGAGAGGTCCGACTCCGGGAAGCTCAGCATGGTGAAGGCGCCGCTCTCGCCCGCGTGGCCGCCGAAGCTGAACGGCATGACCTGGAGCGTGACGTTGGGCCGCTCGGAGATCTCGATGAGGTGCTGGATCTGCCCGCGCATCACCTCGCGGTCGCCGTACGGGCGGCGCAGCGCGGCCTCGTCCAGGACGCAGTGGAAGCGGGGCGCGTGTTCGGAGGCGAGCAGCTTCTGGCGCTCCAGGCGCAGGGCGACGCGGCGGTCGATCTCGGCCTTGCTCGCGCCCTTCATGCCGCGCGCGACGACCGCGTGGGCGTAGTCCTCGGTCTGCAACAGGCCGTTGACGAACTGCACTTCGTAGACCCGGATGAGCGAGGCCGCGCCCTCCAGGCCGATGTAGGTCTGGAACCAGCCCGGCAGGACGTCGGAGTAACTGTGCCACCAGCCGGTGAGGTTGGCCTCCTTGGCGAGCGAGAGGAGAGCGCCGCGCTCGGCCTCGTCCGTGACGCCGTAGAGCGTCAGAAGATCCTCGATGTCCCTGGACTTGAAGCTCACCCGTCCCAACTCCATGCGGCTGATCTTCGATTCGGAGGCGCGGATCGAGTAGCCGGCCGCTTCGCGGGTGATGCCCCGGGATTCTCTGAGGCGCCTCAGCTGCGAGCCCAGCAGGATGCGCCGTACCACCGAGCCACTCGACTCCCCTGCGGTCACTTCGCTCAATCCTCCCCATCGACTGGAAGCCAGCAGTCTGCCATTAAACGCTTCGGCCCGTACACGCCCGGTTACAGAAACGGAAAGCCTCCGAAAGCTCCTCACAAGAAGTCCGGGGAAGAAATGGGCGGAAGGTAGCACGGGAAGCAACAAGTCGGTCGCGTGCACGTGCATCTGCCCTTGCATCTGCTGTGCGCATTCGGAACCATGGTCCGCGCGCCACCGCTGTACCGACCGCGTACCACCGCACCATCGGCGACCGACCGCGCCACCGCTCCATCGCTATGTACCGCGAAACCGGGGAGTGCCTCGCATGGGGACGAATGGATCGACCATGCTCGAGCCGTTGAGGCAGGGCCTTCCTCCACTCGACCCCTCGGCGGTCTCCAGCGCGGCCTCCTGCGCGCTGCCCGCCCGCTACGAAGCGGTCGGCAGCGCCCGGCAGTTCACCCGTAAGACCCTGGGGCAGTGGGACCTGGACGAGCGCTTCGACGACATCGCGCTCGTCGTCTCCGAACTCGTCACCAACGCCCTGCGGCACGCGCTGCCCGCCGACACCCCGCGCGAGCGGCTCGACCCGCCCGTGCGGCTCCATCTGATGCGGTGGGCCTCGCGTCTGGTGTGCGCGGTGCGCGACCCCAGCGACGACAGTCCGGTGACGCGTGACGCCGACGACGACTTCTCCGCCGAGTCGGGCCGGGGCCTGTTCCTTGTGGAGTCCTTCAGCGACGGCTGGGGCTGGCACCCGCTGGCCGGCGCGGTGCGCGGCAAGGTGGTCTGGGCGCTGTTCCAGCTGCGCTGAGCCGGGGGCTCCGCCCGGGGCGCGGACGCGGACGGTGCGTTCGCGTACTCAACCGGCTATCAGGTGGTCGAACTCCCCGTCCTTCATCCCGAGGAGCATCGCCTCTATCTCCGCGCGGGTGTAGACGAGCGCGGGACCGTCCGGGAAACGCGAATTGCGCACGGCGACATCGCCGCCCGGAAGTTTCGCGAACTCCACGCAGTTGCCCTGCGAGTTGCTGTGTCTGCTCTTCTGCCAGACCACCCCGTGAAGCTCCGTGGCCGCCATGCCGTTAAACGCGTGGTGCACAGATCGCTCCCCGGTGGTGCAGTGCCTGTAGTGGCCCTAGAGGCGGTCGCTCTAGATGCAGTGGTCAACTGTCCCGGATCATAGCTGTGTTCACATGCAGATGCATGGGCAGATGCACGTGCACGCGCGGTGGTGCCTTGATTACAGCTCTGCCGGTCCGCCGTGTGCCAGGTCGTGCTCTTAGAACAGACGCGCACCGCGCCGGATGTGTTCCGTCCGAAAGGCGGAAAACAACCGGCGCGGTGCGGCCCGGGGAGGGGGGAGGGAGAAGTGGTGCGGTTGCGGAAGAAGAGGTTTCAGCGTCCGGCGCCGTAGGGCAGGAGCGCCATTTCGCGCGCATTCTTGATCGCCGCGGCGATCCGCCGCTGTTGCCGTGCGGTCACCCACGTGACCCGCCGGGCGCGGATCTTTCCGCGGTCCGAGAGGAATTTCCGGAGCAGATCCGTGTCCTTGTAGTCGATGTACGTGACGCCGCTTCGCTCCAGCGGGTTGGGGCGCGGTTTCGGCGCACGGGGCGGGGGCTTGCGCGGGGACAAGGGTCAGACCTCCAGGAGGGTGTCGAAGGCGGGCGGCAGATCGCGCCAGGCGGCGCGCCCGGCGGCGTACTCCTCGTCGGTCAGCAGGCAGGACTCCAGGAGCCGGCGGAGGTTCTCGCGGTCCAGGCCGGGCGAGGTGAACACCAGGTGGTTGCGGCGGTCGCCGTGCTCCGGGTGCCAGTCGAGGGCGGCGGCCGCGCGGCGCGCCGGCGGGACCAGCTCCCACGCGGCGTCCGGCAGCGCGGCGAGCCAGGGCCCGGCGCTCTCCACGCACAGCGCGCCGCCCGCCGCGTCCCAGCCGAGCAGCGTGTCCGGGTGGTCGGCCAGCCAGAACCGGCCCCGGCTGCGGGCGGCCGCGCAGGTCAGGTCCTCCAGCGCGGCATGGAGCCGCTCCGGGTGGAACGGCCGCTCCCGGCGCCATACGAGGGTGGCGACACCGCACGCCTCGGCCGCCACCGGGAGCAGTGCGCAGGACGGGTGCTGGGCCGCGGCGGCGGCCTCGACGTCGAAACCGGCGAGGGCGGCGACGGCGAGGGCGCCGCCGCCCCCGGGCCCCACGGGGGTGGTGGGGTCGGCGGGGTTGACGGGGCTGATGGGGCTGATGGGGCTGATGGGGATGTGGCGGGCCGTCGGGTGGAGCTGGGCGAGCAGTGCGCGGTCCTCGTCGTCGGCCTCGGCGGACTCCATGACGGCGAGGACGGGCGCGTACTCCAGTTGGCGCGCCCAGGTGTCGGCGACGGTCCGCTGATCCGTGGGGGCCGCGGCGAGGCCGGCCTCGATGAGGTCGTCGCCGTTGCCGAGGCAGGGCAGGACCAGGGCGGGGTCGACCGCCGTCACCACGCCGCCGAGTCTGACGCCCTCGCCGGCGTGCGCGACGATCACCTCGGCCATCGCCTTCGGCTCGACGGAGTCCCACAGCTCGACGACCGCGAGCCGGGTCAGGCCGGCGTCCGCGAGCCGCCGCAGCTCGGGCACCAGGTCCTCGCGGAGCGCGCAGCACGCGCAGTCGTCGACCAGGGGTGCCTCGTCCACGCAGAGCACGCCGGTGCCGTCACGCAGGGTGCGTACGACCGTGCCCCGCTCGGCGCCCGACAGGTCGTGGTGGAGGGCGACGCTGCCGGGGACGGCGGCCAGGAGGTGGGCGACGGCCGCTCGGCGGGCGTCCGCGTGGAGGCCGCCGACGATCACGGTGTCCATCGGGCGGGCGGTGTGCCCGCCGTGCCGGTCGTCCATCAGCGCTTGCCGAAGCGTCGTTCGAAGCGCTCGACGCGGCCGGCGGTGTCCATGACGCGGGCGGTCCCCGTGTAGAAGGGGTGGCTCGCGGAGGAGACCTCGACGTCGATGACGGGGTACGTGTGCCCGTCCTCCCACTCGACCGTCTTCCCGCCGGTCGCGGTGGACCGGGTGAGGAAGGCGAAGCCGGCGGCCTTGTCGCGGAAGACGACGGGGGCGTACGGGGGGTGGATGTCCTTGCGCATGGGGGTCAGCGCTCCTCTCGGAAGTCGACGTGGCGGCCGGCCATCGGGTCGTACTTGCGCAGCGTCAGGCGGTCGGGGTCGTTGCGGCGGTTCTTGCGGGTCACGTACGTGTAGCCCGTTCCGGCTGTGGAGCGGAGCTTGACGATCGGGCGGAGTTCGTTGCGGGCCATGTGGGTAGTATATGAAAACGACTCCCGTTTTCAATAGGGGTCCCCCTCCGTCGACCGAGAGGTGCGTCACGATGTCCGCCCACTGCCAGCTGACCGGGGCCCGGCCCGGCTTCGGCAACCACGTCTCCCACTCCCACCGGCGGACCTCGCGCCGCTTCGACCCCAACGTCCAGCGCAAGCGGTACTGGCTGCCGAGCGAGGGGCGGTACGTCCGGCTGCGGCTCGCCGCGAAGGGGATCAAGACCGTGGACGCGCTCGGGATCGAGGCGGCCGTCGCGAGGATCCGGGCGCGCGGCGGGAAGGTCTGACCGATGGCGAAGAAGAGCAGGATCGCGAAGAACGAGCAGCGGCGCGAGATCGTCGCGCGGTACGCCGAGCGGCGGGCCGAGCTGACGCGGATCGTGCGCGGGCCCGGCACCGGCGCCTCCGAACGGGCTGCCGCTCAGCGGGAGTTGGCGCGGCAGCCGCGTGACGCGAGTGCCACGCGGGTGCGGAACCGGGACAGCGTCGACGGGCGCCCGCGCGGCTATCTCCGGGCGTTCGGCCTGTCGCGGGTGAAGTTGCGCGAGCAAGCGCATGCCGGATTTCTTCCGGGGGTGCGCAAGTCGTCCTGGTAGCTCGGCGCGGCTTGGCGGGAGCCCTTGGCTGTCCGGGGGGCACGGTCCTGGCGGCCGGCGTCGGGCTGCTCCCGCAGTTGTCAGCGGGTCGGGGGGTCTTCTTGGTCGTTCGGGGTGCTCTTGCCGTTTGGGGCGTTCGGGGCGTGCGGGCCGCTTTGGCCGTTCGGGCCGCTTTGGCCGTTCGGGGCGCTCTGGCCGCTCGGGGCGTTCGGGGCCTTCGGGGCGTGCGGGGCGCTCTGGCCGCCCGGGGCGCTCGGGCCGTTCGGTCGGCTCTGGTCGCTCGGGCCGTTCGGTCGGCTCTGGTCGCTCGGGCCGTTCGGTCGGCTCTGGTCGCTCGGGCCGTTCGGTCGGCTCTGGTCGCTCGGGGTGCTCGGGTCAGTCGGGGCGTGCGGGGCCTTCGGGTCGCTCGGGATGCTCGGGTCAGTCGGGTCGCTCGGGGCGTTCGAGCCGCTCGGGCCGTGCGGGGCCTTCGGGCTGTGCGGGGTCTCCGGGGCGCTCGGGCCGTTCGGGGTTTGTGAGCCGTCCACGAGCATCGGGGGCGGGGTCGTGTCGAGGGCGTCGGAGAGTTCTTCGAGGGTGTCGAGGAGCAGGCCCGCGCCCCTGCGGACGACGCGGTCGGGGACGCCCTCGCCGTCCCACTCCTCCAGGGCCTCGCGGACCGCGTCCCAGCGCGGGACGCGGCGTTCGCGCATCGCCTTCGCGCCCTGTTCCGTCGACTTGCGCAGCGCCTCTGCCAGGCGGGCCGCCGCGGGGACGGGCGTCGCGTCGCGCTCCGGCAGATGCGCCTCCATCAGCATCGCGACGCGGCCCAGCTGGGCCAGGGCGTCCTCCGCGTCGGCGGCCACGGCGCGGGACAGGCCCCGGTGGCGCACCGGCTCGTTCTTCGCGCGGGCCGTCGCCTCCTGCCAGGCGACGCGCGCGTCCCGGGCCGCGAGCAGTGCCTCGCGCACGTCGGGGCAGGCCTTGCCGGCCGGATGCGCGTAATGGTCGACGACGGCGGCCGCGTACCGGCCGTCCTCGATCAGCCAGTCCGCGAGGCGGGTGCGCAGGCGCGGGGTCTCCCAGGCCGGGTACACCGCGTACGCGATCATCGCGAGGACGCCGCCGATGAGCGTCAGGACGACGCGCTCGGGGACCGTCTGCGTCCACTGCTGGCCGCCCATGCCGAGCAGGAACACGACGTACGCCGCCACGCAGGCCTGCGCGACCACGTGGCCGGTGCGCATCAGCAGGTACATCATCCCGGCGCAGAGCACGGCGAGGGCGGCGGACAGGCCGGTGCGGGGGTGCACCACCTGCACCAGGCCGGTGGCGAGCGCGACACCGACGAGGGTGCCGCCGAAGCGGGCGACCGCGCGGGAGTACGTCTGGGAGAAGTCCGGGCGCATCACCATGACCGCGGCCATGGGCGCCCAGTAGCCGTGGCCGAACGGCAGCCAGGTCCCGAGCAGATAGCCGGCGGCCGCCACGCAGGTGACCCGGATCGCGTGCCGGGTGACGGGGGACTCGTGCCGCAGGGCGGCGCGCATGGCACGCAGGCCGGCGGGGACGAGGGCGGGGAAGGTGGGGCGGAGGCGGGGGTTGTGGGCCGGCGCGGGTTTCCGGGACGGCTGGGGGGTTTGGGCGTCCTGGGAGTCCTGGGGGCTGCGGGAGTCCTGGGGGCTGCGGGAGTCCTGGGGGCTGCGGGAGTCCCGGGGGCTGCGGGAGTCCCGGGGGCTCTGGGAGTCCTTGGGGCTTTCGGAGTCCTGAGGGCTTTGGGGGCCGCCCGCTGTTTCCAGGACGTCTTTGAGGAGGGCGCCGAGGCGGGTGGCCGCGCGGTGGGCGGGGCCCGTCAGGATCGCGCCGGTGTCCGGGGAGCCGAGGGCCGCGAGGGCCGCCGAGGGGATCCGCACCGGCTCCCCGTGGCGGATCGCCCGCGCCGCCGCGTCGAGCACCGCGCCCGCCGCGGCGAGCAGCTCGCGCACCCGGTCGCGTTCCTCGCCCTCCGGCGGGACGCCGACCGCCGGGTCGGCCAGGGAGGCGAGGACCGGGCGGATGCGTTCGGCGATGCCCCGCGCGCCGTGCAGTTCCGCCGGACGGCGGCGGGCCTGGCGCGGGGTGATCGCCGCCGCGTCGCGGGCCGCCATCAGGGGTGAGGGGTCGAAGGGGGCGACGGGGTCGTGCCGGAGCCTGCGGGCGTAGTCCGCCTCGGCGGCCAGCGCGTCGGCGAGGGCGTCCCGGTGCGCGCCCCATCTGCGTACCGGGAGCAGGATCACCAGGCCCGCCTGGACGCAGCCGCCGACGACCATCATCGCCGCGTGGCCGGCGGCCGCGGCGACCGAACCCGGGATGGTGACCGTCACCAGCATGATCGCGACGTTCGAGGAGGCGATGATGCCGACGGTGGGGCCGGCGGCCCAGCTCAGGCCCGCCAGGAAGGTCCACAGGCACAGGAGGGCGAGGAAGAGGAGGAGATGGGAGCCGGTGAGGTAGCCGAGGAAGGTGGAGACGGCGAGGCTCGTGCCGGAGGCGAGGGCGAGCTCGGGGCGGGGGCGCCAGCTGCGCTGGAACGTGGCGATGGCCGCCTGGAAGGCGCCGAACGCGGAACTCGCGGCGACCGCGGGACCGAAGAGGGCGAGGCTGAGACCGATCACGAGGGCCAGACCCACGGCGCCACGGGCGGCCACCAGGGGTTCGAGGCGCTTGCGCTCGACGGTCAGGCCTGAGCGGGCTGTCTCTCTCAGCGCGCGAAGCCAGGTCACTCTGTGATGATACGGGGCATATGGGACGCCCTGGCTTCGGGGGCGGGTCGTCGGGGGTACGTCCGCCGGGTCCCCGGGGGCGGAGAGCGGCAAGGGCTTCACCCAAGGCCCGGCGCGGGGTGATCTCGGTGTGGGGGCGTCGTACGGGGCATCGGCCCAGGGCCGGACTGTCGCGGGGCACGTCCGCCAGATCCCCCAGGGCGGGCCGTGGCGGAGGTTCCGCCCGGCGGCAGGGGCGGGGTGGTCTCAGTGGGGCGCGGGGCCGTGCGTGCGTACGTCAGGGCAGTGCCGGACCCTCGGGGCGGCGTGGCAGGTGGGCGCGGTCGGCCGCCGCTGTGCCGTGGGTCCAGCCCTCGCCGTCCGTCGCGCCGCGCACGCGGGTCGTGGTCGTCTCCGGGAACATCCGCTCCGCCCGCTCGCCGACGGCGACCTCGCGTGCCGCGAGGACGGGGAGCAGCGAGTCCCTCGCCGCCACGCCCTGCGCCGCCGCCTCGCTCACCGCGTGCTCCCCCGCCTCCGCCAGCCGCGCGCCGATCCGGTGCGCGTACGCCAGCAGGAACGTCTGCCGGAACGTCTTCGTGCGCTTGCGGCCCGCCGCCCGCTGCCCCGCCTCCGCCTTCGTCATCGCCGCCGTGCCCTGCACGAGCAGCGAGGTGTACAGCAGTTCCACGGCCTCCAGGTCGGCTGGGAAACCGACGACCGTCGAGAACCCGTACGCCTCGTTCCACACCGCGCGGCAGCAGTTCGCGGCGGCCACGGAGTCCAGCAGGATCGCCTTCACCGTCTCGTACGGGGCGTCCACGCCGACGCGGCACGCCCCCGGGGTGTCCCGCGCGTGCGTGCGGGCGGCCAGCAGCGCCTCGTCGAGCGAGTGCCGCGCCATCAGCTCCTGCGCCTTCGCGGTGAGCGCCTCCGCCTCCTCGGGGTAGCCGGTCGCCTCGGCCTTGGCCAGCAGGGCCCGGATGCGGGTGAGCGCGCGGGGCTCGCCCTCGACCGGGCCCGGCACGGTGTCGCCGGGCGGCGGGCCCACCGGCTCGATCCGGGGCAGGCGCAGGAGCAGGCGGTACAGCTCCAGGTGGACGGTGGCGTCCGAGAAACGGTCCCGGGGACGGGGCGCGGCCGCGCCGGCCGGGGCGAGGTCGGCCAGCTGGGCCGTCCAGCGGGGCGGCAGGTGGGCGTAGCCGGCGGTCTCGGCGCGGATCAGGGAGACGGCCAGGTGGACGTGGGCCTCGTCCAGGTCGCGGCGGACCAGCCGTACGACGTCGGCGGGCTGCCAGCCGTCGCGCCAGGCCCGGCGCAGGAACTCCTCGCCCCTGCGGCGCAGCTCGGGGTCCGCGCCGGGGGCGGCCGCGAGGAGGGAGGCGCCGGTGTCCAGGCCCTCGTGGCCGTCGCCGTACAGCGCCGCCGCGAACGCCTTGTCGATCACCGAATCCATGGGGAAAGGGTATGTGCGTCGCCGAGCGGGCCCGGCTGCGGGACCGCGGTGCGGGCGCCCCCGGTCACCCGCAGTCGCCTCCCGTCGCCCCCGGTCACTTAGGCGAAAGCTTCCTGATCTTCGGCCGAATCCTTTGGGGCGGCCCGATCCTCTTATGTACGTGCCGTCGGACGTCGCCGGCACGGAATCTGGAGGTAGTCGTGGTCATCGGAATCGCCGGCGCGGTCGTCGTCCTGGTGCTGCTCTGCACCTGCCTGCTCCTCGTGAAGCGCAGGCGGGCCGGACGTGGCTGACTTCGCCTGGCCGGACGAGCGACTGGTCACCGCCGCGCGCGGCGGTGACCTCGACTCGATCACCGCGTTGGTGTCGGGCTCGCACCCGAACGTGCAGCGGTTCGCCCACTCCCTGTGCGCCACCCCGCAGGACGCGGAGGACGCGGCCCAGGAGGCGCTGATCATCCTGTACCGGAAGATCGGGATGCTGCGGGCCTCCGGCGCCCTGGCGTCGTGGATGTTCCGCGTCGTGCGCAACGAGTGCGTGCGGCGTGCGCGGGCCCGGCTGCGGGACCACGCCGCGCCGTTGCGGCAGGACACCCCTGTCGCCTCGGCCGAGGACGAGGTCATCCAGCGCCTGGAGGCGGGCAGGGTGGCGGCCGCTATCGCCGCGCTGCCGCCCGACCAGCGTCGCGTGCTGATCATGCGGGACATCCAGGGCCTCAGCGGCCGGATGGTCGCCGACGCGCTGGGCGTCAGTACGGCGGCGATGAAGTCCCGCCTGCACCGGGCCCGCGCCTCGGTCCAACGGGCCCTGCGGGAGGGCCCCGTACCAACCCCTGAATCAACCCCTGCATCAGCCCCTGAATCAGCCCCTGTGTCAGTTCCTGTGTCAGTTCCTGGAGGCAACGATGAGTGAGACAGGACCCCGCGCCGGCACCGCTCCCGGCGGCCCCGACTTCGCGAGCAAGTCCCTGCCCGAGCACATCGCGCGCGGGGTGGTGGGGTTCGCCTCGCTGGTCGCCTCGGTCGCCCTCATCCCGGTGGTCGGCCTGGTCAGCCTGGCGCTGCTGCCGCTCGGCCTGCTCGCCCTGCGCGGCTGCCCGACGTGCTGGGCGGTCGGCCTGACGCAGACCATCTCGCGGGGCCGCCTGCGGCGCTCCTGCGAGGACGGCCGGTGCAGACTGACCGTGGGACCGGGCACCTGACGGCTGCGCCTCCGCGCTCGATACGGGTGCTCGTACGGGCGAGTCGGGCAGCGCCTCCGGCCCTTGGGGCAAGGCCCCCATGGCGCCCCCGCCCGATTGTCGGTGCCGGATGCGAGACTCCCCGCATGACCGAGCGCTGGGCCATCGCCGCGACCGAGGGGGGCGGGGCCGACCTCGTGCCCCTCGGGGGCGACGGGCTGCCCGCGGGGCCCGTCGTCCACGAGGCGGACCTGGCCGGCGCCGTGCGCCGGCGGGGGCACGTCGACCGCTGGGTGTGGCGCTCCACCCCCGACCTGTACCCCCGCCTGCTCGCCGCCGGCGCCCGCGTGGAGCGGTGCTACGACGTCGAGGCCGCCGAGCTGCTCCTCCTCGGTCACGAGGGGCGCCTCGGCGAGCCCCGCTCGGCGGCCGCCGCCCTGGCCCGGCTCCGCGACGCCCCCGTACCCCCCGATCCGCCGCCCCGCGCCGCCGAGCCCGGCTCGCAGGACTCACTCTTCGAGCCGCGTCCGGGCGGCGCGCCGGTCACGCTCGAAGAGCTGGCCGAGGTGTACGCGCGGCAGCAGCGCAGGCACGACGCCACCGCCCACCCCGGCCGCATGCGCCTGCTCACCGCGTCGGAGTCGGCGGGCATGCTGGTGGCCGCCGAGATGAACGCGGCGGGCCTGCCCTGGCGCGCCGACGTGCACCGCGCGCTCCTGACGGAGCTGCTCGGCGAGCGGTACGCGGGCGGCGGCGAGCCCCGCCGCCTGGCCGAGCTGGCCGACGAGGTGTCGGCGGCGTTCGGCCGCCGCGTCCGCCCGGACCTGGCCGCCGACGTGGTGAAGGCCTTCGCGCAGGCCGGCATCAGGGTGAAGTCGACGCGGCGCTGGGCGCTGGAGGAGATCGACCATCCGGCGGTGCGGCCCCTCATCGAGTACAAGAAGCTGTACCGGATCTGGACGGCGCACGGCTGGAGCTGGCTCCAGGCCTGGGTCCGCGACGGCCGCTTCCGGCCCGAGTACACCCCGGGCGGTTCGGTCAGCGGCCGCTGGACGACCAACGGGGGCGGGGCGCTGCAGATCCCCAAGGTGATCCGCCGGGCGGTCGTCGCCGATCCCGGGTGGCGGCTCGTGGTGGCGGACGCCGACCAGATGGAGCCGAGGGTGCTGGCCGCGATCTCCCGCGACCCGGGACTGATGGAGGTGGCGGGCAGCGAGGAGGACCTCTACACGCGGCTTTCGGACCGCGCGTTCTCCGGCGACCGCGACCACGCCAAGCTCGCGCTGCTCGGCGCGGTGTACGGCCAGACGTCCGGCGACGGCCTGAAGAACCTGGCCGCGCTGCGGCGCCGCTTCCCGCTGGCCGTCGCCTACGTGGACGACGCGGCGAAGGCGGGCGAGGAGGGACGGCTCGTACGGACCTGGCTGGGGCGGACGAGCCCGCCGGCGGCGGGCGCCGGGGAGGACGACGAGGCGGGCATCCCCCAGGAGGACCCGGCCGCGCCGTCCGGACCGGCCGCGCCGGGCGCGGAGTTCACTCCGGGGTACGCCTCGTCGGACGCGCGGGCCCGCGGCCGCTTCACGCGGAACTTCGTGGTGCAGGGCAGCGCGGCGGACTGGGCGCTGCTGATGCTGGCCGCGCTGCGCCGCACGCTCTCCGAGGCCGGGATGCGGGCCGAGCTGGTCTTCTTCCAGCACGACGAGGTCATCGTGCACTGCCCCGCCGAGGAGGCGGAGACCGTGGCACGGGCGGTGCGCGCGGCGGGTGACCTGGCGGGGCGGCTCGCCTTCGGGGAGACGCCGGTCAGGTTCCCGTTCACGACGGC
This sequence comes from Streptomyces sp. NPDC005898, assembly GCF_040629635.1. Lineage (NCBI taxonomy): Bacteria > Bacillati > Actinomycetota > Actinomycetes > Kitasatosporales > Streptomycetaceae > Streptomyces > Streptomyces sp. NPDC005898. The sequence continues at coordinate 53,205 of NZ_JBEXWC010000002.1, forward strand.
CGTGGTGGAGTGCTACGCGGACGCGAAATAGCGGACGCGAAATAGGGGGCGGTCCTGAGGGTGTACCGAGGGCTGTAACGGGGTCAGGGCCGGGGCCAGGTCCGGGGCCGGGGCCGGAGCCAGGTTCGGAGCCAGGGCCTGGCCAGGGCCGGGGCCAGGCCAGGGCCAGGGCCGGGGCCAAGTCGGGGCCGGGGCCGGGGCCAGGTCGGGGCTTTCAGCCTGTCGGGAGCAGGGTGCGCAGTTCGTCGGCCACCTTGCTGTCGGTGCCGTCCAGGGCGTCCAGCGCCGCCCGCCACTGCTCGTACGCCTCCTCCTCGCGCCCCTCGTCGCGCAGGAGCAGCCCCCGCTGGTGGCGGGCCAGGCCCGTCGTATGGGTGTCGCCGCGGTGTTCGGCGCGCTCCAGGAGGCCGGCGCACTCGCGGGTCGCGTCCTGCGCGCGGGCGAGGCCGCGCAGCGCCCGGACCAGGCCGAGGCGTGCCTGGGACTCGCCGTGCCAGTCCTCGTACTCGCCGTGGATGCGCAGGCTCTCCTCGAAGTGCGCGAGGGCGGCGGCCGGTTCGCCCAGGGTGAGGTGGGCGTAGCCGATGTTGCAGTGGGCGGACTGGCGGACGATGGCGTGCCCGAGGGCCTCGCCGATCGCGAGGCTGCGTTCGTGGTGGTCGATGGCGGCGCGGGCGTCCGTGTGTTCGTAGAGGTTGCCGAGGTGGCTGAGGGTGATGGCCTCGCTGAGCGGGTCGGCGAGGTCATCGGCCAGCGCGAGGCTCTGCCGCAGGGTCTCGGCGGACTCCTCGTGGTGGCCGAGCCCTTCGAGGAGGAGGCCGCGGTTGTTGAGGCCGCGCCGTACGCAGGACACGAGCCCGAGGTCGCGCCAGAGGGCGAGGGCCCGGTCGTTGAGGGCGAGCGCCTCGCGGCTGCGGCCCGACATGAAGTGCATGCCGGCGAGGTCGTTGAGGGCCTGCGCCTCGGCGGCGCTGTCGCCCTCGTGGCGGGCGGCGTCCAGGGCGAGGGCGCCGAGGACGGCCAGTTCGGTGAGGCGGCCCCGGCGCTGGAGGTAGGGGAAGAGGCAGCGGACCAGTACGGGCAGCAGCTCGTGGGCGCCGCCGTGCCGCTCGGCGAGGGCGACGACGTTCGCCAATTCGGCGTCGCCCCAGGCGAAAGCGGCGTCCAGGGAGAAGGCGGCGTCCGGTGAGGGGGGCGGGGTGTGCCGGTGGGCCCGGGTGGTGCCGCGCCTGCCCGGGCGGGTCAGGCGGGACTCCACTCCCCGGAGGCGGTCCGCCCTGTCGAGGCCCTCCGGAAGGATCGCCAGCAGGGTGCGGCGGGCGGACTCCGCGTACCAGAGCAGGGCCTCTTCCACGACGTCCATGTCGTCCTCGTCGTCCGCCATGCCGTCCGTGTCGTCCGTGTCGTCCGCGTCGTCCGCGTCGGCGGCAGCTGTTTCGCGGGCGAAGTCGCGTACGAGGTCGTGGGGGGTGTAGCGGCCGTAGGCCGTCTCGTCGAGGAGAGCGACGTCGACCAGGCGGTCGAGGGCCGCACCGGCGCGCAGTTCGTCGACGCCCAACAGGCGGGCCAGGAGCGGCATTCCGTACGTGGGGAGGTCGAGCGCGCCGATCCTGGCGAGGGCGCGGGCGGCGTCGCGGTCGGCGCGGCGCTCCGAGGTGCGCAGGGCCTCCAGGGCGACGGCGAGGGAGCGGCGCACGCTCAGATCGTCGTACTCCAGGTGGTGCAGCCGGCCGCCGCTGACGGTGAGGAGTTCGGCGAGGGCGTCCGGGGTGAGGGCGCGGCGCGCGGCGAGGCGGGCCGCGATGATGCGCAGCGCCAGCGGGAGGCGGCCCGCCAGTTCGACCAGGGGGTGCCCGGCGTCGAGCCCGTCCCGCCCGGAGACGGCCCGCAGGAGCGCGGCGCTGTCCCCGTCGGAGAGGGGCTCCAGCGGGAAGCGGGCCGCGCCGTCGAGGGTCGTCAGCGGCGAACGGCTGGTGACGACGACCGCGCACCCGGGGCCCGCGGGCAGCAGGGGGCGCACCTGAGCGGCGGTGGCGGCGTCGTCCAGGACCATGAGGGTGCGGGTGGGCGCGAGCAGGGTGCGCAGCAGGGCGGCGGCCGCCGAGGGGTCCTCGCGGGTCTCGGGGGCGGGGCACGGTTCGGCGCCGAGGTCGCGCAGGAGCGAGGTGAGGGCCTGGCCGGGGGTGAGCGGGGTCATGCCCGGCGTCGCGCCGTGCAGATTGACGTGGAGCTGGCCGTCCGGGAACTGCTCGCGCAGGTCGTGCGCCACGTGCAGCGCGAGGGCGCTCTTGCCGACGCCGGCCATCCCGGAGACGACGGCGACGCGGGGTCCCGCGTGCAGGGCGTCCCGCAGGGCCCGCACGGTTGCCTCCCGGCCGGTGAAGTGGGCGGGGGCGGGGGGCAATTGGGCGGGCGGGACGCCTCGCGGTCCCTTCACGGGGGCATCGTGTCCCGCGTCGCCGCAGCCACGGTCGGGGTCGGCGCCGCGGTGGCGGTCCTGGGCGCCGGCTCCCTCGCTGCCGTCGCCGTCGCGGTGCCGGTCCTGGGCGCCGCTCCCCTCGCTGCCCTCGCCGTCACGGTGCCGATCCTGGGCGCCGGCCCCCTCGCTACCGACGCCCTCGCGGCGCCGACCCTGGCCGCCGGCCACCTCGCTGCCCTCGCCCTCGCCGTGCCGATCCCGGCCGCCGGCCACCTCGCTGCCGACGCCCTCGCCGGCGCCGTACCCGTTCCGGTCCACGTCCCCGTCCCGGGCGCCGGTCCCCTCGCTGACCGGGTGGCGCTCGCTGACCCGGCGTACGTCATCGCGCCCGGCGGCCCCCGTGCCGTGAGGCTTCCGTATGGCCCCGGGACGGGCCTTGGGGCGGGCCTCGGCCTCCGGAGCCCGGAGTACTTCCTGGTGCGCATGCCGGATGGCCGTCCCCGGTTCCACGCCCAGTTCCTCGACCAGCCTGCGCCGCAGTTCCCGGTGGAGGGCGAGGGCCTCCGCCTGACGGCCCGTGCGGTGGAGCACGAGCATCAGCTGCCGGTGGAACGCCTCGCGCAGCGGATGCTCGGCGACCAGCGCCGCCAGTTCGGGGGCGAGCGCGGCGAGATCGGTGCCGAGTTCCAGTTCGGCGTCGTACCGCCACTCCAGGGCGAGCAGCCGGGCCTCTTCCAGGCGCGGTACGAGGAAATGGTCCGCCAGCGGCTCCGGAAGGCCGCTCAACGGCCTCCCGCGCCACAGCGCGAGCGCCTGCGAGGCGCAGTGGACGACCCGCGGCCAGTCCCGCTCGGCGTGCGCCGCCCGCGCCCGCGCCACCCGGCGTTCGAAGACACGGACGTCCACCTCGTCCTCGCGGGCCCGCAGCCGGTACCCCGGCGGCACCGCCCGCAGCCGCTCGGGGTCGTCGAGCAGCCGGCGCAACCGGGTCACATGGTTCTGGAGGGACGCCCGCGCCGACGGGGGCGCGGTGTCACCCCACAGCGCGTCCTGGAGGGCGTCGAGCGAGACGACCCCGTCCGGTTCCAGGAGGAGCGCGGCCAGCAGCGCACGCCCCTTGGCGCCGCGCACGGGACGCGGCTCGCCCGTGGCGTCGTACAGCGCGGGCGCCCCCAACAGCCCGAACCGCAGGCCGCCGCACGCCTCGGACCGCGGCCCCGTTCGCCGCTCGTCCCGCTCACTCAACGCCGTCTCCCCGTGCCGACCGTCGCTTATCAGCCGACCGTTGGCCATATGTTAGCGATCTGTTGGCAACGCCTGATGTGATCACTACATCGGACCTGACCCGCCGGTACTCGCGCACAGCGCGTAGCTCGGGGGAGTGTCGCCGCCGCGGTCGGGTCCGGGGGCAAAGAGAGAGCCCCGGTCGGCCGAGGTGACCGACCGGGGCTTTTGTCCTGCCCGCGCCCCTCAGACCGCGGGCAGGCCCTGCCACGGCGCCAGCTTCTCGGGGTTCCGTACCGCCCAGAGGCGAGTGATCCGGCCGCCGACGACGTGGAACGCCAGCACCGTCCGGATGACACCGCCCTGCCGCACCACCAGCCCCGGCCGGCCGTTGACCGTACGCTCCAGGATCGTCATGCCGGCCACCCTGCTCGCGACGGCGACCAGGTGGCGCGCGATCTCCTCGCTCCCGCCGGTCGGCGGACCGGCGTTGACCAGGCCGCCGCCGTCGGCGAGCCCCCTGGCGTCCGGGTCGAGGATGCCCACCAGGGCGTCGATGTCCATGGCCTCCCACGCCTGCTTGAAGTCCCGGACGGCCTCGGCCCGTTGAGCGGCGGCCGATCCGTCCGTCGTACGCGTGTCCGCGCTCGTCCCCCGTCCCGCCCCCGGCCCGGGAACGTGCGACGCCCGGACCCGACGGCGGCCCGAGGAGGCGAGCTGGCGGCACGCCCCCTGGCTGCGGCCGACGACCTCGGCCACTTCCGCGAAGGAGTACCGGAAGACGTCGTGCAGGATGAACGCGACGCGCTCGGCCGGGGTCATCGACTCCAGGACGACGAGGAAGGCCATGTCGACCGACTCGTCCAGCGTGATCTGGTCGGCCGGGTCGGCCGTCTCGCCGCCCGTCCGCCCGCTCACCCATTCCGTGCGGTCGGGCAGCGGCTCCGGGAGCCACTGACCCACGTAACTCTCCCTGCGGGCCCGCGCCGAGCGGAGCAGGTCGAGGCAGATGCGGCCGGCGACGGTCGTCAGCCAGGCGCCGGGTGACGCGACGGCCCGCCGCCGCTGCGGGGACATGGCGTACCAGCGCGTGTACGTCTCCTGCACGACGTCCTCGGCGTCGGTGAGGGAGCCCATGAGCCGGTAGGCGACATTGATCAGTTGCCGCCGCTCACGCGTGATCGCACCCGGGTCCGACCCGGCGTCCAGCCCGGCGTCCGGCCCCCGCCCCCGCCCCGACTCCGGCTCCGGTTCCGGTCGCCCGTCCTCCTCCGCCGCCGCCGCGCAGTGGGTGTTCATGGATTCGCTGCTCCCCCTTGGCCGTCGGCCGTCGGCCGTGTCCGACGTCACCCGTACGACGAGACGGGCCGGCCGGGATGTGACATGAGCGGCGCCACCCCTCCGGTACCGGGCCTTGTCCGGGCCCTCCCCCGGTCCCTTCGCCGCCCGGAGTCCGGCCGCCGCCTGACATTCCGGCGGCCCGTCTCGTCGTACAGCTGGGAGGGACGCACTCGCTCTCCCACTCGAACACCGTCTGACCCAACGCTCGGACATCCGCTGATCCAACGAAGGGGACCGCCATGGAAACCCGTCTCGACTTCCACACCAACCCCGTCACCGCGAAGGTCGTGAAGGTCCTCGCCTCGGCGGCGAAGCCGATCGTGGAGTCGTCCCTCCCGGCGAAGACACGGGAGTTGGTGCTGCTCCGCTCGAGCCAGATCAACGGCTGCGGCTACTGCGTCGACATGCACACCAAGGAGGCCGTCCACGCGGGCGAGGACCAGGTCCGCCTCAACCTGGTGGCGGCCTGGCGCGAGGCCACCGTGTACACCGACGCCGAGCGGGCCGCCCTGGAGCTGGCGGAGCAGGGCGCCCGCATCGCCGACGCGGCCGGCGGCGTTCCCGACGACGTCTGGGCCAACGCGGCCAAGCACTTCGACGAGGACCAACTCGGCGCCCTGGTGGCCCTCATCGCCCTGATCAATGCCATGAACCGGCTGAACGTCATCACCCAGCGCCCGGCCGGCGACTACCAGCCCGGCCAGTTCGGGTGACGGCACCCGCCTCCTGCCAAGGACATCGCCACGGGAGCGCGCCGCGCCAGGTGCCTGCCCTGAGTGACCCGTCCCGGTGACCTCCTCCGGAGGGGCCGCCACGGGTCAGGCGCCCCGAAGCGGCCCCTCCGCAGCGATCGCGGCGAGCGTGTCCAGCGCCGCCGCGAGGACGTCCGGCGGCGGGGACGCGAGGCCGATCCGCACCGCGTCGGCCGCGCGGTACCCGCCGACGGCGAAGGCCGGGCCCGGCGTCACGGCGATGCCCCGAGCGGCGGCCGCCGCGACGAAGGTCTCGGCGCGCCAGGGCGGCGGCAGCTCCCACCAGCAGTAATAGGACCGGGGGTCGGTACGGATGCGCCCCTTGACCCCCGCCGAGGCGAGGCGCTCCCGCAGGGCCCGTACGAGCGCGTGCCGCGCGGTCGCGTCGGCCCGTTTGGCGGCGACCAGCGTCTCCACGGTCCCGTCGCCCGCCCACCGCACGGCCGCCTCCAGGCCGAAGGCCCCCGCCGCCCAGCCCCCCGACCGCAGGGCGCGCGCGAGGGCGTTCCGGTGCGCGGGCGGCACGGCGAGCATGCCGAGGGTCAGCCCCGGCGCGAGACGCTTGGAGAGGCTGTCGAGGAAGACGACGCGCTCGGGCAGCAGGGCGGCGAGCGGCGCGGGGGCGCAGTCGGCGAGAAACCCCCAGATGCCGTCCTCCACGGCCCAGCACCCCACTTCCCTGACGGCGTGCGCGAGTTGGGCCAGCCGCTCCGGGCCGGCCGTGACGGAGAGCGGGTTCTGCAGGGTCGGCTGTACGTAGACGGCGGCGAGGGAGGCGCGGCGGTGGGCGTCCGCCAGCGCGCCGGGCAGCATGCCCTCCTCGTCCATGGCGATCGGCACGAGCCGGATGCCGAGCTGCTCGGCGATGGCTCCCACCAGGGGGTACGTGACTTCCTCGACGCCGACGCGGCCGCCCGGGCGCACCAGCGAGGAGAGCGCGGCGGCGATGGCCTGCCGGCCGTTCCCGGCGAAGAGCAACCGGTCCGGGTCCGGGCGCCAGCCGCCGCGGGCGACGACCGAGGCGGCGGCTTCCCGCGCCGCGGCGGTACCGTCCGGTGCGGCCGCCCGGGTGGCTTCCAGCAACACGTCGGCCCGCGACAACGGCCCGAGCGCCCGCGCCATCAGCTCTGCCTGGCCGTCCACCACGGGGTAGTTGAGCTCAAGGTTGACGGCGGGCGACCGGGGGAGGTCGTGCCCCTCCTGCCCTCCCGCCTCTCGCCGCTCCGTCAGCGCCGCGCCGCCGGCGTGCGGCGGGGCCGCCCTGACGAAGGTGCCGCGCCCGACCTCGCCGACGACCAGACCCCGTCGCGCCAGCTCCCCGTACACACGGATGGCCGTGGAGTTGGCGATGCCCCGGCGCCGGGCGAAGGCACGCTGGGTGGGCAGCCGTTCGCCGCCCCGCAGGGTCCCCGCCTCGATCTCCCGGGCCACCGCGTCGGCCACCCGCCGATAGTCGGTCCGTTCCACCACGCCCCACCACCCCCGCCGCCCATTCCTCGGCATTGCACCGAGAGCAAAGATCTTATTGCACCGGGGAGTTGGCCCGGCCTAGCCTCCCCTCATGGCAACCGCACAGCTCAACGGCGTCACCATCGGCTACGACGACACGGGCGCGGCCGACGCCTCGTCCGCGCCCCGCCCCGTCCTCGTCCTGCTCCACGGCCACCCCTTCGACCGTTCCATGTGGGCCCCGCAGCGGGAGGCGTTCGCCGCGACGCACCGCGTCGTCACGCCCGACCTGCGCGGGTACGGCGCTTCGAGCGTCGTGCCCGGGACCACGGACTTCGCCACGTTCGCCGAGGATCTGGCAGCGCTCATGGGCCACTTGGGCGTGGAGCGCTTCGCGCTGGGCGGCCTCTCCATGGGCGGGCAGATCGTGATGGAGTGCTACCGCCTCTTCCCCGAACGCCTCACGGGACTCCTCCTCGCGGACACCTTCCCCGCGGCCGAGACCCCCGAGGGCAAGGCAGGGCGCAACGCCCTCGCGGACCGGCTCCTGGCCGAGGGCATGCGGGGGTACGCGGACGAGGTACAGGACAAGATGGTCGCCCCGTACAACAAGGAGGCGTCCGCCCAGGTGCACCGGATGATGCTCGCCGCCCCGCCCGAGGGCGCCGCGGCGGCACTGCGGGGGCGGGCCGAACGGCCCGACTACCGGGCCCTGTTGACCCGGGTCTCCGTGCCGGCCCTCGTCGTCGTGGGCCGCGACGACACGTACACGCCGGTCGCCGACGCGCAGGCCATGCACGCCGCGCTCCCCGACTCCACGCTGAGCGTCATCGAATCGGCGGCGCACCTGCCGAACGTGGAACGCCCGGCCGAGTTCAACGCGGCGCTGCGGAACTGGCTGACCCGGGTGGGCGCGGGACGGGCGTGAACGGCGCGCCGGCGCTTCTGCGCCCGGGGAAGGCAGTTCGGGCCCCGCCGGCGCCGGCACTCCTGCGCCCGGGGAAGGCAGTTCGGGCCCCGCCAGCGCTGGCGCTTCTGCGCCCGGGGAAGCCGTGCGGGCCACGCCCGCGCCGGCGCCGGCACTCCTGCGCCCGGGGGAGGCAGTTCGGGCCACGCCCCCGCCGACCCTGGCGCTTCTACGCCCGGGGAAGCCGTGCGAGCCGCGCCCCCGCCCCTCGGGGCCAACCGGCCACGCCCCCGCCGGCGCTACCGCTTCTGCGCCCGGGGAAGGCAGTTCGGACCACGCCCCCGCCGGCGCCGGCACTCCTGCGCCCGGGGAAGCCGTGCGAGCCACGCCCCCGCCCCTTGGGGCCAACCGGCCACGCCCCCGGCCCAGGCGGCTACCCCTGCCCCTGCCCCTGCCCCCGCCCCTACCAAGCCGGCCCCGCTCCTACCCCGCCGTCCACCACCAGATCGGTGCCGGTGATCCAGGACGCCGCGTCGGAGGCGAGGAACACGCAGGCGTCGCCGATGTCCTCGGGCCGGCCGAGCCGGCCGAGCGGCGCCGCGCCCTGCCACCGCGCCACGCCCTCGGGCCACTCCTCGGCCAACCCCGGCCGGTCGACGAGGCCGGGCGAGACGCTGTTGACGCGGATGCCGCGCGGCCCGTACTCCAGGGCGGCCGAGCGGGCGAACATGATCAGGGCGGCCTTGGACGCGCTGTAGTGGGCGTGACCGGCGGCGGGACGCGAGCCCTCGATGGACGCGATCTGCGTGATCGTGCCACCGCCCTCCTGCCGCGCCATGAGCGTCGCGGCGGCCTGCGTACAGCTGAACGCGCTCGTGACGTTCGCTTCGGAGAGCCGCCGCCAGTCGGCGGCCGTCATCTCCGCGAGGTCCTGCACCGGCTGGATCCCGGCGCTGTTGACGAGCGCGTCCAGGCGCCCCTTCCAGTCGTACGCGGCTTCGACCAGCCGATGGCACTGCTCCTCCCGGGACAGGTCCGCCGACAGGGCGACGGCCTCGCCGCCCGCCTCCTCGATCCCCGCGACCAGCTCCCGGGCCCGCGCCTCGCCCCGCCGGAAGTGCACGACGACCGCCGCACCGGCCCGCGCGAACCGCCGCACGACCCCGGCCCCGATCCCCCCGCTCCCCCCGACCACCAGCGCCACCCGCCCCCGCAGGGACAACACGTCCGCCCTCTCCCCGTCACACACTTCCGTCCCTCACTCCCGTCCCTCACTCCCATCCCTCACTCCCGTCGCCCTCGGCCGGCATCCGCACCGGCTCGCCCGGCCTGCACAGCCGGCGGATGAGCCGCGCTCGTGCCGGGTGGCGCGCGGCCAGTGCGTCCGGGTCGGCGCCCTCGTAGTCCTCGGGCAGGAAGCCCGGCGCCATCGTCGTGCCGAACAGCGACCACCCGTACCGGCCGCCGCTCGCGACCCGCGCGCCCATCCACGTCCCGGCGGGCACGACGAATTGGACGCACCCGGCCCGCCCGAGCGCGACCAGGCGGTCCGTGCCGTCGGGGGCGAGGAGGAGCAGGTCCAGGGCGTCACCCTCGTAGAAATGCCAGACCTCGTCCGTGGGCAGCCGGTGCAGGGCGGAGAAGTCCCCCGGGGCATCCGTGAGCAGCACGATGATCGCCGATCCGGCGGGGCGGCCGTCCGCGCCCGGCGGCCCCACCCACGTCCGCCGGAACAGTCCGCCCTCCACCGGCAGCGGCCGCAGCCCGTACCGCGCGGCCACGTCCTGCGCTGTCCCGCCCGTCTCGACCATGGTTCCAACGCTCCCCGGCAAAGCCGCGTCGTAACCGCGCCGCCCGCCATGCCACCCCCGTCAGGGCGTGAGCGACCGCCAGATCCGCTCCGGCAGCACGCGTGCCGCCCGGTCGAGGTCGACGTCGTCGATGCCGGACAGGCGGCGGCGCGCGGTCGCGACGATCGGCCCCATGACCAGCGCCTCGACCAGGGGCGCGTCCAGATCGGCGATCTCCCCGGACGCCACGTGCAGCCGCACCCAGGCGGTCAGCGGCGACAGCCTGGCCTCCTGCGTGTCACGCAGCTGCCTGCCGCGCGCCATGCCGAGGCGGTCGGCGTAGGAGGAGTGCAGGAGCCGGGAGGCGTCCGGGTGCTCCTGGATGAACGTGAGATACGTCCGTACGAGCGCGCGGACCCCGCCGCGCGCGGTGCGGGAACGCTCCACGGCGGCGGCCAGCTCACCCAGGAGGCGGTCGAGCCAGCGCAGCAGCAGCGCGCCCATGAGGCCGTCGACGCTGCCGAAGTGGTGGTAGAGACTGCCGAGGCTGACGCCGCTGCTCCGGGTGAGGGCGCTGACGGTGACGCCCTGCTCGCCGGACTCGGCGTACACCTGGAGGGCGGCGTCAAGAAGGCGCTCGACGGTTTCCGCGCCGCGTTGTTGCTTGGGGCTCATGGTGCCCACCAGCGTAAACCCACATCCGGAACCCGGGATTTCTGAAGAATGGAACGCTTTTCTAGAAAGATCTTCCAACCGGAAGGACCGATGGTCCACACTGGTCACCGGCCCGGCCGGGGCCGGTGACCGTCCGCGCGGACGGGGGTGCGCACGGAGCGGCACAGGTCCGGCCGGGAGGCCGGTGAACGGGGAGACGGTGAACGGGGCAGGCGGGCAGGGCGCGTTCGACCTCACGGGCAGCGGCGCCGAGCCGCTGCGCGAGCGGGACCCGCGGTGGATCGGGACGATCCCGCTGGTGGGCCGGCTCGGGGCGGGCGGCATGGGACGGGTGTACCTCGGCGTCGTCGAGGGGCGGTACGCCGCCGTCAAGCAGATGCTGGCGTCCGTCGTCGCCGAGGACGAGGGGTTCCTGCGCCGCTTCGGCCAGGAGATGGACAACCTCGCGCGGCTGCCGGCCGCGGCCACCGCACCGCTGCTCGCCAGCGACCGGGACGCCGAACCACCGTGGTTCGCCACGGCGTACGTCCCCGGCATCACGCTCGCCGAGGCCGTCGAGCCGCACGGCGGCCCGTTGCCCGCCGACGCCCTCTGGCGGCTCCTGCGGGGAGTTGCGGGCGGGCTCGTCCCGGTCCACGCCCTCGGCATGGTGCACCGGGACCTCAAACCGTCGAACGTCATGCTGACCCTCGACGGCGTCACCCTCATCGACTTCGGCATCGCGCGCGCCGCCGAGCAGAGCCATCTGACCCAGACCGGCCTGATCGTCGGCACGCCCGCGTACATGTCGCCCGAACAGGCCTCGGGCAAGCGGCGGTTGGGCAGCGCCTCCGACGTGTTCACGCTGGGGCTGCTGGTCGCCTACGGGGCGAGCGGCCGCTGGCCGTTCAAGGACGGCGCGGAGGGCAGCCCGCTCTACCGCATCGTCCACGACTTCCCCGACCTCGGCCCGCTGCGGGCCCTGGACCCGCGCCTCGCCGAGACCGTCACCGCCTGCCTGGACAAGGACCCCGAGGGCCGCCCGACGGCCGCGGAACTCTTCGACGCGGCGGCGGAGCACGCCCCCGCGCCTCCGACCGGCCGGCAGAGCGCGGGCTGGCCGCCCCACATCACGGACCGCCTGGCGGGCCGCGCGGCCTTCGCGGCGAAGACGCCCCCGACGTTCACCCCACCCGCACCGAACCAGGCGCCGACCGCGCCCGCCCCCGCGCCGGCGCCCGTACCGGCCACCCCCGAGACCAGCCCCGACGCGACGTCGCGCCACCCGGAGCGCCACCGCCGCACGCGCGTCCTGATGGCGGTGGTCCCGGTCGTCGTCATCGCCGCCGGAACGACGCTGGCCCTGCAGAACCTCCCGTACATCACCGACGCGGACCGCGCGACGGACACGCCCCCCTCCGTCTCGGCCCCGCTGGACCCCGCCGCGTCACCGGACGCGAAGGGCACGGCGGAGGCATCGGACAAAGCGAAGAAGAAGCGGAAGAAGCAGAACGACAAAGACGACGCGAAGCCGAACAAGGACCACGCCGCCGGGGACGACGCCAAGGACGGCTCCGGAACCAACGACGGCACAGTGGACGGGAATTCATCCGGTTCCGACACCGACACCGAGGCCGATTCCGGCAAAGGCACCGGCACGGGTACGGGTACGGGCTCCGGCTCGTCCGGCGACAAGGACGACGCCGGCCACGGCAACGGAGGCGGCGGAAGCGACGACAACACCGGCGACGACGACTCCCCGACGACCCCCACCACCGGCCCGTTCCGCCTGAAGAACGCCGACAACGGCTCCTGCCTGATCCAGGTCTACGGCTCCGCGGACGACGGCTCGTGCGGCGACCCCAGCGCCTCCTGGAAGACGGTGAGCGCCGAGAACAACAGCTTCAAGGTCGTCAACAAGCAGTCCGGCTCCTGCCTGGTCGCCAACATGCTCGGCCAGGCGGTCTTCGTGGGCGACTGCACCCAGGGCGCCGCCCGCCTCTGGCGCTGGGGCCCGAACGCCACCCTGAAGAGCACGTCGAACGGCGGCTGCCTGGACCTGGCCTACGGCGGAGGAGTGGCCGCCGCCACCTGCCAGCCCGGCAAGGCCTCCCAGAAGTGGACCCGATGAAAGGCTCGCCGCCTCACCCCGTGACGTCGCCCAGCAATGCGGCGATGTCTCGCGCCGACCAGTGGCCATCGGCCCCCGGACACGCGGCGACGTAGGACGAGACCGCTTCGGCATCCCACACCCCGGCGGAAAGCAGCCCGTTGGCCAGAAAGCGTACGTAGGCCGGGGACGGCGGAACCCAACGCACCTCGTGCATTCCCCAAGGGGCCGTGAAGGTGAGTACGGGCAAACCTTCGACGCGGCCGGCACAGATCAACGTCTCGTAGCGCCCTCTCCCCAGCACGGCCCGCCCGTGCGTGAGCACCTCGCTGAGGTCGAGGTCAGCGCCCGGCTCCTTGTACATCTCCTGAGCCGCGATGTCCGCGAACTGCTGCGCGGTCACCAGATGCGCCCTGGCCACGACGCGCCCCGGCGCCAGCGGATCGTAGAAGGCCCGGCCTCCTCCCCACACCGGCGACTCGGTCGCGAAGTACATCGCCCCCGCGAGCTCCACCGGAATGGACCGAGCCGGCATAGCGGTATCGCGACACCCCGGATACACCCTCGCCGCACCGGACGGACGCCCACCCCGGACATACGCGGCGAGCCGCTCCACATGCATGTTCGACCCGTACGACGTGTACCAAACCCGCTCGGGACGCATCTCATCCGGCAGAGACATGACGATCTCCCGGCACCAACACCATCCGGCAAAAGCAAAAGCCCCAGGTCACGGCGAGTGAGTCCTGAGGCTTCGGCAGAGCCGCCTTCGGGATTCAAACCCGAAACCTACCCATCACGAGTTGTTCGATCTTGGTCTGCGAGCGTCCACGGGCGTCCGCGGTGAGGCTCGCGTTCCTGGTCAGTAGGGTTGCCAGAGGTCGCCGGACCACCCCGTAATGAGCGGTGATTGAGACCGCGACTGAGACCACGACCGCTTGTACCAGGCGTCCACGTCTCTGATTCTACCGATCACCGTCTCAGTGCCGGTGCATATCGCAAGCCAGCCTGTCCCGTTGAAGTAGCGCATTCGGGCTTCGTCCATGACGGAGGTCGGCTGTCCCAGTCCACCCGTAGCTCTGGTGGGACTTCAACCTGGGAAGCTTGGGGCTTCGACAGGCGCTTGCTCAGCTGACCTGCGGGTGGGCGGCTACGACAGCTGCCTGACCGACGACCTGGTCCCCACCATTCCCCCGAGGCTCCCCACACGACCTGGCACGCTCCTGGCACGGCGATCATCTGAAATTGCTCTTCCTGAGGCCGCCGTGTCGTAGCCTCACCTCGTCGACTCATCGTGCGAGGGGGACACATGCCTGACCCGATCACAAGTGGTGTCGCGTCTTCTGCTGGGTCAGCAGCTGGACGCGTTGTCGCCCCTGCGCTCCTGCGAGGCGCTCGTGCCCAGTTGGAACGACGGGCAGTAAAAAAGCGTGCCGCCAACATTGACTTCGACGGAGCAGGCGAGATCCGAGCTGCTCTGGCAGATATCTCTGCAGCTGACCGAGCCAAGATCCTCGAATTCACGAAGTCGTCGGAATTCGAGAACATTTGCTACGAAGTAGCCGTCGTAGGATGTATGCCAAAGAAGCCCGCCGATCATCTCGCCGTACTGAAGGAGACGTTCGAGGTATCTCTTCGTCGGTATTCCCGCGTAGAGGATGCCAAAATTCGGACAGTAGCCAACGCTCTTTTCAATGAAGTTGTTGCTGTCTCATGGAAGGAAGTCGCACGTCACCAGGGAGACAGCAGTATTGCCAAGCGTGCACTAACTCCTGAACTCATTTCTTCACACATCTCTGCAGCTGCTCGTAACGCCGAAATCCATCAGAGGCTCTCAGATCTCTCTGTCATCGATCAGTATGCCAGTCGACTTGCTCAGCAGTGTGCAAGGATTCATGGGCGCTTGAGGCCAGCGCAAACCGAGTCGGGCACGCGAGTCCGATTCGAGAGTCTTTACGTTGAGCCCAGTCTGACTTTTGGCGATACGGAAATCGACGATACATCGGACGACGTCGAAGATTTCTCAGATGCGCGCACCCTGCTTAAGCAGGCGGGAAGGCTTGTCGTCCTTGGTGACCCAGGAGGCGGCAAGACAACGCTGGCTCTGAAACTTACCCTCGACGTCGCGCGAGGTCGTGGAATAGGCCCCGCCTCCCAGACACCTCTCCGTGTCGTGCTGCGAGATTACGCTAATCACTACAAGCACGCCCAAGAGTCAATTATTGAGTTTTTGGAAAAGAAATCAAAGGCTGACTATTCCACCCCGGCTCCTGAGGGGGCCATTGACTACTTGCTTTTGAATGGTCGAGCCGTCGTCATATTCGATGGCTTAGACGAGTTGACTGACACAAGTCTTCGCATGAGCATCGTTGATGCTGTCGAAGCTTTTGCACACGCCTACCCATCGGCGCCTATTCTTGTAACGTCGCGCAAAGTGGGCTACGAGATGGCGCCGCTTGATGACGGCCTTTTCGTGACCTCATATCTCGCACCGTTCACCCCAACGCAACAACAAAACTATGTTAATAAGTGGTTTTCTCAAGTGCGCGGTTCGATTGAAGAGCGCAAGATGGCGGATCGATTTCTTGTCGAATCTAGGCACGCTGCGGATCTTACTTCCAATCCCTTGATGCTTGGGCTCATGTGTGCACTGTACAGGGGAGAGGGATACATTCCTCGTAATCGACCTGACCTGTACCGTCGATGCTCTGAATTTCTTTTCGAGCGGTGGGATGCATCCCGAGGCATCTCGGTCCCTCAGCCCTTTGAAAGGGGGATTCAGTTTGCGATGTTCAGCCTTGCTCTGAGCATGCTGCGAAACTCGCATAAAGGCGGAATGACCGAACGCGAGCTTATTCGGTACACATCGAATTACCTCCTGGGTCAACAGTATGAAGACCATGACAGTGCAGATGCAGCTGCTGAAGCCTTCGTAAAGTACTGTCGCGGGCGGGCTTGGGTTCTGACTGATGTGGGCACGAACCCTGACGGAGAGCGCATTTATTCCTTCACGCACCGCACCTTCCTAGAGTACTTTTCCGCCCGGCAACTGGTACGCGACAGCGGAAATGCCGAAGGGCTATATCGCGAACTCCGAACTCAATTGATGGACGAATCGTGGGACGTTACTGCTCAACTGGCAGTACAGTTCCTTGACGAACGCCTGGTTGATGCTGCAAATGATTTCGTGAGATTGGCTCTATCAGAAGCCCGAGGAACTGCTGCCGCGATACAGCAAGCTGCACTCGTCTCCTTCTGCGCGCGGCTTCTGGAATACTTAGTGCTTCGCCCTGCCGTAGTGCGTGAAATCGTAGATGCGCTCTGTACGTTGACAGACACCCTGTCTACAAATGAGGGTAAACCTCAGATCAGCAACCCTCTATCGGGTGCGTGGTCGGGCGTGTGCATGTGCACCTCTGAAATTAGGTCCATTGTAAACGACGTTGCACTAAATTACGCGCGCAAAGCACCACTCAGCTTCGATAGGGTGAAATTCGCTGTTGGAATGAGTGAGCTTGTTCCACGCCACGCGAGCCCAGAGGTTCGGACTTATTGGTCAGAGCAAGATCGAGAAAATGCAAAAGCGCTCCCACTTTTGCAGTTTTCTCGCACTGACCCGAGAGCGGCAGTGTCAGCAGTTCTCTTCGGGATCCTCGGTATTTCCGACGCCCTGGATTGGCACGGGACGGAACTAGTGGCGGTGCAAGAGATTGTGCCAGATTTCGCATCCAGAGGACCGAGAAACCTAATTTACGAACTTGGCTATCCGAGGCTGCGCTGGAAGAGTGAGAATAGCGATCGAATCGCTTGTGAAGTTGTTGACGCTCTCATCGCTATGCGTACTCCCTGGATAAAAGGGAGACAGAACTTCATTACGTACTCAAATCTCCTGCCTGACAGCGGTAGTGTTGCTGCCTGTCGGCTGTTGAGTTGGATGCTGGGCGTGGAGATGGAAACGCCCTCTGATCCTGATGAGGATGATCCCGACGATGGGTTCGGGACACATGAATTGTTTGCTTGCGTGGCTGCGATGCGCCGCAATGGGGTCAAAGATGCCCGCTTCGTAAAGTATCGAAAAATGTTCAGCCGAGAATTTTACGATTTCGTTCTGAGGTGGTCCATGAGGGACATCTCCCTCTCGACAGGAGAGGGGTGGGAATAGGGCATAGCCCTCACCGTGCCGGAGGAAGTGTCCGAAGGTCGGTGGCGCTGCTTTGGCGCGAGT
This sequence comes from Streptomyces sp. NPDC005898, assembly GCF_040629635.1. Classification (NCBI taxonomy): domain Bacteria; kingdom Bacillati; phylum Actinomycetota; class Actinomycetes; order Kitasatosporales; family Streptomycetaceae; genus Streptomyces; species Streptomyces sp. NPDC005898. The sequence continues at coordinate 70,076 of NZ_JBEXWC010000002.1, forward strand.
GATCATGGCCCCGTAAGCTTTCGGCGCTTCGGGCAGTCTATGGACCTGCCCGGTAAAGCGCGACGTTGGGGCCATGTTATTCGAGCCTCGCACCAAAGTGGCTCCGTAAAGCCGCGGAGCCGACCGCCCCAGCCACGGCATACCCCTTCTCTGGCGTCGGGGGGGGGGCTGATTGCGGCACGGACGCTGGCCGGGCTGGAACGGGGCGGAAGGTCCGCCACCTCAAGTGCGTCGTACAGGCTGGTGACGGCGTCTTGGTCGTCGAGCGGAGCGAGGACGTTGCCGCGCCAACGGGTGAGGTCTGCGCCGTTTTTGACGAAGATGCTCAACATATCCGGGTCGCGGTCCTCGGAGCCTGACGGAATGCTCGCCGTGGCTGCATCGAGAACGCGCCGGCAGCCATCCGGCATTCCGGCATGAGCGCACATCTCCGCTTCCGCCGCGAACAGCCATGCGCACAGACGGGGAGACCCTGCCTGCCCAAGGGTGCGTTCGCGTCGCGGACCAGGTCGACGCCGAGCGCCGGCCGACCTGCCTCGCAGAGGACGTACGCCTGTCTGCCATTGCATGCGCGAGGTACATCGGGGCTTCGGCGTCACGTGCCGCCCGCTTGGCGAGTTCGTAGTGTCGCCAAGCCCGTTCGACTGCTCCCGAGTCGATGGCCTGCCACGCCGCAAGGGTAGACGCTCCTGCGAGAGCAAGCGCTACGGGACGACGCGTGCCAGGGAGCACCGCGAAGTTCAGCGCGTCTTCGAGGGCACCGAGGTGCCCGGTCATCTGGTCTACGAGCCCGGACGCGCCCATCTGGCGGTCCATGGTGCGCAGTAGCTCAGTCTGATCATTGAACGTCTTCACCATGGATTCGCCGACGCTGCTGGCCGAGTCGATTCTGCTCAGCAGGTCGTCGTATCCATCGGCCATCGACGGGCTGGCCGCAGGTGAACGACCGCGCAGCTCTCCGTCCGTGACCCCGAGAAGTTGGCGCAGCATCGCTGCATAACGGTCCGAGATGGTGCGCTTGCCGTTCTCCCACTCGGACACGTACACCCGCAAGCTCGGCGACGTGCTCGGCGAGCTGGCGCCAAGGTGAAGGAGCTGGAACGGCAGCGCGACGAAGGCCGCGCCACCAAGGCCGGCCGGGCCCCGACCGTCGCCAAGTGGATGGAGACCTACCTCACCGACATCGCCAGCCTGAAGCTGAAGCCGCGCTCCCTCGATGACTACTGGTCCAGACCCGCAACGACATCATCCCGGGCGTCGACCAGCACCGGATCGACAAGCTGCAGCCCGAGCACCTGGAGCGCATGTACCGGGCCATGCTCGACGCCGGCCATGCCCCCTCGCACGTCGTGAAGGTGCACCGCATCCTCTCGCGCGCCCTGAAGATCGCCCACCGCCGCCGGATGATCAGCGAGAACGTCGCCACCCTCGTGGACCCGCCCAGCGTTGACGAAACCGAGGCGAACCCCTTCACCCAGGAGGAGTGCAAGGCGTTCCTCGAAGCCGCCGCAAAACGGCCCAACTACATGCGGTGGATCGTCGGCGTCGGCATGGGCTTCCGCCAAGGCGAAACACTCGGCCTGCGATGGTCATACGTCGACCTGGAAGCGGAGCTGTTCCACCCCAAGTGGCAGCTTCAGCGCCTCACATGGCGCCACGGCTGCACCGACCCGCACGTCTGCGGAGCACGCCTCCACCGCCTCACCCCGTGCCCGCCGAACTGCACGGCGCACAAGGGCTACAAGCGGGGGTGCCCGAAGCCCTGCACGAAGACGTGCACGAAGCACGCGAGTGCATGCCCCGAGCGCAAAGGGGGCGGCCTTGTCTTCACCCGACCCAAGACCAAGAAGAGCCAGAATCCCGTCCCGATCCCGGCCGCCTTCGTCCCGTTCCTGCACGACCACAAGGCCCGACAGGAGGAGACACGAGCAGCAGCCGGTGAGCTGTGGCAGGACCACGACGTGGTGTTCGCGCGGCCGGACGGGCGCCCGCTCGACCCCCGACAGGACTACGAGGAGTTCAAGGAACTCCTTGCCGAGGCCGGGATCGATGACCGCCGCCTCTACGACGGAAGCCGCCACACCGCCGGCACCATCCTGAACGAGCTGGGCGTCGACATGCCCACCATCATGGAGATCCTGCGGCACACCCAGATCAGCCAGACCCGCCGCTACGTGAAGGGCCGCTCCCACCTCTCCAAGGACGCCATGCGCCGCATGGGAGAGACCTTCATGCCGCCCATGTCCGTGATCTTGCCCCGCATGGGAGGAAACCCCGCGGAATCCGGCCCCACTGGGACCACAACTGAGACCACCGACACCCGCGCGGCCCGCTCCCGCCGCCGACGCCGTATCCGGTAAAAGCAAAAGCCCCAGGTCACGGCGAGTGAGTCCTGAGGCTTCGGCAGAGCCGCCTTCGGGATTCGAACCCGAGACCTACGCATTACGAGTGCGTTGCTCTGGCCATCTGAGCTAAGGCGGCGCGCTGTCCGCACCATCGTGCGATCAGCAACGCGGCCAAGTCTACACAGGTTCCGGGGGTGCTCCGCACACCCCTCCGGAGGCGGGGGTTCAGCCCTGCGAGCAGCGCTTTCCGTTCGGTGGGGCCTTGCCCTCCAGGAGGTAGGCGTTGATCGTCGCGTCGACGCAGCCGCTGCCCCTGCCGTACGCCGTGTGCCCGTCGCCCTCGTAGGTGAGGAGGCGGCCGGAGGTGAGCTGGGAGGCCAGGGCCCGCGCCCAGCGGTAGGGGGTGGCCGGGTCGCGGGTCGTGCCCACGACCACGATGGGCGCCGCGCCCCTCGCCTCGATGCGGTGCGGCCTCCCTGTGGCCTTCACCGGCCAGTACGCGCAGTTCAGCGAGGACCAGGCGAGGCCCTCGCCGAAGACGGGGGACGCCTTCTCGAAGTCCGGGACGGCCTTCTCGACCTCCGCCGGGGACGTGAAGGCGGGCGGCAGGTCCAGGCAGTTCACGGCGGTGTTGGCGAACATGAGGTTCGCGTACGAGCCGTCGGAGTCCCGCTCGTAGTAACTGTCGGAGAGCGCGAGCAGCGCCGAGCCGTCCTTGTTCCTCATCGCCGAGGTCAGCGCGTCCCGCAGCTGGGCCCAGGCCCCCTCGTCGTACATCGCGGCGATCACGCCGGTCGTCGCGAGGGCCTCGCCGAGTCTGCGGCCGGAGGTGTCGCCGGCCGGCAGCGGCGCGCGGTCCAGCTCCTCGAAGAACGCCTTCAGGCGCCTGCCCGCCGCGGCGGGGGTCCCGGAGCCGAGCGGGCACTCCGCCCCGAGCGCCACGCAGTCCTTCGCGAACGACTGGAACGCCGTCTCGAAGCCCGCCGTCTGGTCGCGGTTCATGCGGCGCGCCGGCAAGGAGGGGTCCATCGCGCCGTCCAGCACCAGGCGCCCCACGCGCTTCGGGTAGAGGTCGGCGTACGTCGCGCCGAGGAACGTCCCGTACGACGCGCCCACGTACGACAGCTTGTCGTCGCCCAGCGCGGCCCGCACGACGTCCATGTCGCGCGCCGCCTCCACGGTCGAGACATGCGGCAGGACGGCCGCCGACCGCTTCTCGCAGCCGGCCGCGAACTCCTGGAAGGAGGTGCGCAGCTCCTCGGTCTCCCGCCTGTCGTCGGGGGTGACGTCGGTCTGCGTGTACGCGTCCATGCTCTTGCCGTCGAGGCAGGTGACGGGCTCGCTGCGGGCCACGCCGCGCGGGTCGACGGCGACCATGTCGTAGTGGGCGCGGACCTCCTCGGGGTAGCCGAGCGCCGCGTACGACTGGAGATAGCCGATCGCCGAGCCGCCGGGCCCGCCCGGGTTCACCAGGAGGGAGCCGAGCCGTCCGCTCCTCTTGGTCGCCTTCTTGCGGGCCACCGCCAGCTTGATGTCACCCGCCGCGGGCTTGTCGTAGTCGAGCGGGACCTTCAGCGAGGCGCACTCGAAGCCGGCGACGCCGCACTCGCGCCAGCCGAGCTTCTGGTCGTAGTAGGGAGCCAGGCCCGCGGGCGTCGAACTGGCCAGCGCGGCCATGGAGGTGTCCGCCGTCGAACTTCCCGACGAGCACCCGGAGACGAGCAGCCCGGTGATCACGAGCAGCGTGCCGCACGTACGGAAGGGGAGCGGGCGGCCGCGGCTGGGTCCGGGACGGCCGTGACGGCTGAGGTCCATCACGCGAGCCTAACTCTCCGAGAGCGGACGATCACATGCCGTACTCGGCCCTTACTCGTACGGGTGACGCCGTCCCTCGGCCGGCAGCTCGCTGGGCTCCCGTCGCCGTCAGCCCGCCCGGAGCGCCACCGTCATCGCCTCGACCGCGAGCAGCGGCGCCACATTGCGGTCGAGGGCCGTGCGGCAGGCGCCGATCGCCTCGATGCGGCGCAGCGTGGACTCGGGCGAGGACGCCAGGGCCAGGCGCTCCAGCATGTCCTGCACCTCGGTGTTGGCGATGGCCACGCGGGAGCCCAGCTGCAGGGCGAGGACATCGCGGTAGACCCCTATGAGGTCGATGAGCGCGAGGTCCAGGCTGTCGCGCTGCGTACGCGTCTTGCGGCGCTTCTGCCGGTCCTCCAGCTCCTTCATCACGCCCGCGGTGCCGCGCGGCATCCGGCCGCCCTGCGACGCGCCGAGCGCGTTCTTCAGGTCCTCGGTCTCCTTGGTGTCGACGTCCTCCGCGACCTGCTTCGCGTCGTCGGACGCGGTGTCGATCAACTCCTGCGCCGCCTTGAGGCAGCCGCCGATGTCCTGCACCCGCAGCGGCAGCTTCAGGACCGCGGCCCTGCGCTCACGCGCGCGTGGATCGGTGGCGAGCCGCCGGGCGCGGCCGATGTGCCCCTGCGTGGCGCGCGCGACCGCCGCCGCGACGTCCGGCGCGATGCCGTCCCGTCGTACGAGCACGTCGGCGACGGCCTCCACCGGCGGTGTACGCAGGGTCAGGTGCCGGCAGCGGGAACGGATCGTCGGCAGCACGTCCTCCAGGGAGGGCGCGCAGAGCAACCACACGGTACGGGGGGCGGGCTCCTCCACGGCCTTCAGCAGGACGTTGCCCGCGCCTTCGGTGAGGCGGTCGGCGTCCTCCAGGACGATCACCTGCCAGCGGCCCACGGCGGGCGACAGCTGCGCCCGGCGCACCAGCTCGCGGGTCTCCTTCACGCCGATGGACAGCAGGTCCGTACGGACCACTTCCACGTCCGCGTGCGTGCCGATGAGGCTGGTGTGGCAGCCGTCGCAGAACCCGCACCCGGGGACCCCGCCGAGGGCGCGGTCCGGACTGGTGCACTGCAGGGCGGCGGCGAAGGCCCGCGCCGCGGTGGACCGCCCGGAGCCCGGCGGGCCCGTGAACAGCCAGGCATGCGTCATCTTCGACGAGTCCGGCACGGGGGTGTGGTCGGCGACCGCGGTCACCTGCGCGTCGGCGTCCCGGGCGGCGGCGCTCAGCTGCTCGCCCACCTTCTCCTGGCCCACCAGGTCGTCCCAGACGCTCACGAGGCCACCACCGAGTCGTCCCACACGCTCATGGGGTCCACCGCCTTACGCCGCGCGCTGCTCCGCGCCGCTCTGTTCCGCTCTGCCTGCTCTTGCCGGATCGTCTGTTCCCCGGATTGCCCATTGTGGGACACGCCACTGACAATCCGGGCCGGCCGGCTTCCGGACCGCCCGCTTCCGGGCGGCCCTCCTCGTGCTCCTCGCGGCTGCCTGCGCGATCAACGCCGACGGCCGCCGCGACGCCCGCGCCCGCCTTCGCCACCGGCGCCACCGGCGTCTCCCGGCTGGCCCTCGGCGTCCTCGGCGTCCTCGGCGTCCTCATGCGAGCCGAGCAGTTCGTCGGCCAGGGTCGGCAGGTCGTCCGGCGTCTCCTCGGCCCAGTGGGACCCCGAGCGCCGCGGCGTGCCCCGCTCGTCGATCTGGGGCAGCTCACGGGTGCGTTCGTTGTCCCCCTCGGGAGCGGGGGCCGGGGCGGGGGCCGCCGGACGCTCGTCCCTGAAGTAGCCCGGCGGCACCTTGTCCTCGGTGATGGCGGGCAGCACGGCCGTCTCGTCGGCGGCACCCGGGACCGGCGGCTGCGGCAGCACCGCGGTGTCCTCCGGGCCCGGCCCGTCGGGCCGCACCTGCGGCAGTACGGCGGTCTCGTCGGCCGCCCCTGGAGGCGTCACGACGGGAGTCGGCACGGTCGTCTCGTTGTCCGGCACGGACGGGGTGGACGGGGCGGACGGGGCGGACGGGGCGGAACGCTTCGCCGACCCGGCACCCCCAGAAGGCCCGGCACCCCCAGAAGACCCGGCACCCCCAGAAGGCCTGGCCGCCCCGGAGGACTTGGCCGCCCCGGACGACTTGGCCCCCGCGGACTTCGCAGGCGCGGAGGGCCGCACCGGCGCCCCCGGCACCGCGGCGGAACCGGACGCGGAAGCCGACGTAGCGGACGGCGCAGACGTAGCAGCCGGCGTAGCGGCCGACGTGGACGCCGCCTCCGCCGCGGCGGCCGCCGCGGAAGCCGCCGACGCCGCCGCGAGCCGCCGCGCCTCCTCGGCCCGCAGCAACGCCTCCTCGGCCTTGCGCTGCTTCTCCCGCCGCCGCTCCTCCGCCTCGGCGCGCAGCCGGGCCTCTTCCTCGGCCTCCCGGCGGCGCCGGGCCTCCTCGGCGGCCCTGAGCTGCTCCTCGGCGAGCAGCCTGGCCTTCTCCTCCTCGGCCTTGCGGCGCGCCTCCTCGGCGCGCTTGCGGGCCTCCTCGGCCTGCCGCTCGGCCTCGCGGCGCTGGGCCTCCTCCAGCTCGCGCCGCTTGCGCTCCTCCTCCTCGGCCCGGAGCTTGGCGAGCTGCGCCTGGCGCTCGCGCTCCAGGCGCTCCTCCTCGGCCTTGCGCGCGGCCTCTTCCTCGGCCTTGCGCCGCGCCTCCTCCTCGGCGGCCTTGCGGGCCTCCTCCTGCGCCTTCACCTCGGCCTCGGAGAGCGGCAGGACCACGTCGAGCCGGTGCCGGATCACGGTCGTGACGGCCTCGGGCTCCTGGGAGGCGTCGACGACGAGGTAGCGGCCGGGGTCGGCCGCGGCGAGCGTGAGGAAACCGGACCGCACGCGCGCGTGGAACTCGGCGGGCTCCGACTCGAGCCGGTCGGGCGCCTCCGTGAACCGCTCGCGGGCGGCCTCGGGCGCCAGGTCGAGCAGGCACGTCAGGTTCGGTACGAGGCCACCGGTGGCCCAGCGGTTGATGCGGGCGACCTCGGTCGGCGACAGGTCGCGGCCCGCGCCCTGGTAGGCGACGGACGAGTCGATGTACCGGTCGGAGATGACGACGGCGCCGCGCTCCAGGGCGGGCCGTACGACGGTGTCGACGTGCTCCGCGCGGTCGGCGGCGTACAGCAGGGCCTCGGCGCGGTGCGAGAGACCGGCCGACGACACGTCGAGCAGGATCGACCGCAGCCGCTTGCCGACGGGCGTCGCGCCCGGCTCGCGGGTGACGACGACCTCGTGCCCCTTGGCGCGGATCCACTCGGCGAGCGCCTCGGCCTGGGTGGACTTGCCGGCGCCGTCGCCGCCCTCCAGGGCGATGAAGAAGCCGGTGGCGCAGGGCGCCTGCGCGGGGTCGTCGCCGCCGCGCAGGGCGTCCCGCAGGTCGTGCCGCAGGGGGACGCCCTGCCGGTCGTCGGCCTTGGCGAGGACCAGCGCGGCCACGGGCAGGAGCAGCGCGCCGACGAGCATCAGGGTGAAGGCGGCGCCTCCGTGGTCGAAGACGAACTTGCCGTTGACCATGCGGTGCGGGCCGATGACGGCGGCGAGCGCGGGGGCCGCCAGCGCGCCCAGCGCGACGCTCAGCCTGGCGACGGCCTGGAGGTGCTCCGCGGTGCGCGTCCTGCGGTAGTCCTCGACCTCCTGGTCGAGCAGGGCGTGCCCGATGTTCGCGGCGACGCCCGCGCCGACCCCGGCGAGGGCCAGGAGCAGCAGCACGGTCGTCACGTCCGGCACGAGGCCCGCGGCGAGCAGCGCGACGCCGGTGAGGGCGATCGCCAGGGCGAGCAGCCGGCGGCGCGAGAGCGACGTCAGCAGGGAGGGCGCGGTACGGATGCCGGCCACGGAGCCGCCGGTCAGGGCGAGGACGATCAGGCCGTACGTGGCGGGCCCGCCGCCCAGGTCCTTGGCGTGCAGCAGGGCGACGGCGACGGCCGCGGCGATGGCGGCCGCGACGGCGGCGCAGGCGGCGACGAACAGCGGGATCGCGCCCGTGCGGCCCTTGTCGGCGCCGCTGCCGGTGCGCGGCCTGCGCAGCCCTTCGAGCGGGCTCCGCGCGCGGGGCGTCTGCGCGGCGGGCAGTTCGAGGAGGTAGACGATGGAGAGCGACGCGGCGAACAGCCCGGCCGCGAGGAACGAGGCGAGCCCCGCCTGGTGGAACTGGAACCAGTCGAGGCCGGCGCCCAGCAGGTTGCTGACGAGCGTGATGCCGACGAGCGCGGCGGCCGCGAGGGGCAGCGCCACGAATCCCGTACGGAGCGAAAGGCGCCGCAGCGCGTCCATGTGGTCCGGCAGCGGCCGTACGGTCGCCCCCTCCAGGGGCGGCGCGGGCAGCAGCGCGGGCGCCGCGCTCTCCCGGGCGACCGTCCAGAACCGCTCGGCGACGCCGACCACGAAGGACGTCACCAGGATCACCGCGAGGGCGTTGTCCGGGGTCCAGTCGATCCACAGCGGGGCGACGATCAGCAGCGCGGCGCGCACGCCGTCGGCGCCGATCATGGTCCAGCGCCGGTCGAGCGGTCCGTCCGGTGAGGTGAGGGAGGTGAGGGGGCCCAGGAGCACCGCTCCGAAGAGCAACGTCGCGAGGACGCGTGCTCCGAAGACCGCGGTGATGGCGAAGGCCACGCCGCGGTAGCCGCCTCCGAAGGCGCCTTCCGCGATGGCCGACTGGAGCGCGAGAATCACCAGCACGAGAAGGGCGAGCGCGTCGCCGACACTGCCGACGAGTTGCGCGCTCCACAACCGCTTCAGCTGCGGTACGCGCAGCAGAGCGCGGACCGCACGCTCTCGGGAATCTGCGACCAGGGCGTCGTCGGGGGCCGGAATTCCGGCCGTTGGCTGCTCGGCACGCGTCATCCGTCCAGCCTATCTGGACGCGCCGCTTCCCCGTATGCCCACCCGAACATGCGCGCGGCCCGCCCCTGCCCGAGCCCAAAAGCCTGCTCAGGACGTGCCGGTGCCGGGTGCCTCGTCATGGGGCACCCGGCGAGGGCGGGAGGTCACTCCTCCGAGGAAGCCGCCTTGCTGGAAGCCGCCGTCTTCTTGGCGGCGGTCTTCGCAGCAGTGGTCTTCGTGGCGGCCGTCTTCTTGGCCGTGGTCTTCTTGGCCGTCGTTTTCTTAACGGTCGTCTTCTTGGCGGCGGTCTTCTTCGCGGGCGCCTTCTTGGCGGGGGCCTTCTTCGCCGTCTTCTTGGCCGGCCCCTTCGCCCGCTTCTCCGCGAGCAGCTCGTAGCCCCGCTCGGGGGTGATGTCCTCGACGGAGTCGGCCGCCCGCAGCGTCGCGTTGGTCTCGCCGTCGGTCACGTACGCCCCGAAGCGGCCGTCCTTGACGACGACCGGCTTTCCGCTGACCGGGTCCTCGCCCAGCTCCTTGAGCGGCGGCTTCGCGGCCGCACGGCCCCGCTGCTTGGGCTGGGAGTAGATCGCCAGGGCCTCTTCGAGCGTGATCGTGAAGAGCTGCTCCTCGCTCTCGATGGAGCGCGAGTCGGTGCCCTTCTTCAGATACGGGCCGTACCGGCCGTTCTGCGCGGTGATCTCGACGCCCTCGGCGTCCGTGCCGACCACGCGCGGCAGCGACATCAGCTTCAGCGCGTCCTGGAGGGTGACCGTGTCCAGCGACATGGACTTGAAGAGCGAGGCGGTGCGCGGCTTGACCGCGTTCTTGCCGGTCTTCGGGGTGCCCTCGGGCAGGACCTCGGTGACGTACGGGCCGTAGCGCCCGTCCTTGGCGATGATCTGGCGGCCGGTCTCCGGGTCCGCGCCCAGCTCGAAGTCGCCGCTCGGCTTGGCGAGCAGTTCCTCCGCGTACTCGACGGTCAGCTCGTCGGGCGCCAGGTCGTCGGGGACGTCCGCGCGCTGGTGGTTCTCGGAGTCGCGCTCGCCGCGCTCGATGTAGGGGCCGTAGCGCCCCACGCGCAGCATGATGCCGTCGCCGACCGGGAAGGACGACACCTCGCGGGCGTCGATCGCGCCGAGGTCGGTGACGAGTTCCTTGAGGCCGCCGAGGTGGTCGCCGTCGCCGTTGCCCGCGTCGGCCGCGCCGCCGGCGGCCTCGCCCCCGCCCTCGCCGAAGTAGAAGCGCCGCAGCCACGGCACGGCCTGCGCCTCACCGCGCGCGATGCGGTCGAGGTCGTCCTCCATCCTGGCGGTGAAGTCGTAGTCGACGAGTCGCCCGAAGTGCTTCTCCAGGAGATTGACGACGGCGAACGACAGGAAGGAGGGGACGAGCGCCGTCCCCTTCTTGAAGACGTATCCGCGGTCGAGGATCGTGCCGAGGATCGACGCGTACGTCGACGGGCGGCCGATCTCGCGCTCTTCGAGCTCCTTGACCAGCGAGGCCTCGGTGTAGCGGGCCGGGGGCTTGGTGGCGTGGCCGTCGACCGACAGCTCGTCGGCGGTCAGCGCGTCGCCCTCGGCGACCTGCGGGAGCCTGCGCTCGCGGTCGTCCAGCTCGGCGTTGGGGTCGTCGGCGCCTTCGACGTACGCCTTGAGGAAGCCGTGGAAGGTGATGGTCTTGCCGGACGCGCTGAACTCGGCGTCGCGGCCGTCGGCGGCACGGCCACCGATCTTGACCGTGACGGAGTTGCCGGTCGCGTCCTTCATCTGGGAGGCGACGGTCCGCTTCCAGATCAGCTCGTAGAGCCGGAACTGATCACCGGTCAGGCCGGTCTCGGCGGGCGTGCGGAAACGATCACCCGAGGGACGGATCGCCTCGTGCGCCTCCTGCGCGTTCTTGACCTTCCCGGCGTACGTACGCGGCTTGTCCGGCAGGTAGTCGCCGCCGTAGAGCTGGGTGACCTGGGCACGGGCGGCGGTGACCGCCGTGTCGGACAGGGTCGTGGAGTCCGTACGCATGTAGGTGATGAAGCCGTTCTCGTACAGCTTCTGGGCCACCTGCATGGTCGCCTTCGCGCCGAAGCCGAGCTTGCGCGAGGCCTCCTGCTGCAGCGTCGTCGTACGGAACGGGGCGTAGGGCGAGCGGCGGTAGGGCTTGGACTCGACCGACCGTACGGAGAAGGCCGTCTCCTGGAGGGCGGCGGCCAGCGCGCGGGCGCCCGCCTCGTCCAGGTGCAGGGTGTCGGACTTGAGCCGGCCGACGGAGTTGAAGTCACGGCCCTGCGCGACGCGCTTGCCGTCGACCGCGGCGAGCCGGGCGACCAGCTGCGAGGGGTCGGAGGCGTCACCGGCGCGGCCGGTGCCGAACGTGCCGGTCAGGTCCCAGTACTCGGCGGAGCGGAAGGCGATGCGCTCGCGCTCCCGCTCGACGACGAGGCGGGTGGCCACCGACTGGACGCGGCCGGCCGACAGGCGCGGCATGACCTTCTTCCACAGGACCGGCGAGACCTCGTAGCCGTAGAGGCGGTCGAGGATGCGGCGGGTCTCCTGGGCGTCGACCATGCGCTTGTTGAGCTCGCGCGGGTTGGCGACGGCGCTGCGGATCGCGTCCTTGGTGATCTCGTGGAAGACCATCCGGTGGACGGGGACCTTCGGCTTGAGGACTTCGAGGAGGTGCCACGCGATGGCTTCGCCCTCGCGGTCCTCATCGGTGGCGAGGAAGAGTTCGTCGGAGTCCTTCAGCAGGTCCTTGAGCTTCTTGACCTGGGCCTTCTTGTCGGCGTTGACGACATAGATGGGCGCGAAGTCATGCTCGACGTCCACGCCGAGGCGGCGCACCTCGCCGGTGTACTGGTCGGGTACCTCCGCGGCACCGTTGGGGAGGTCGCGGATGTGCCCGACGCTGGCCTCGACTACGTAGCCGGGGCCGAGGTAGCTCTTGATCGTCTTCGCCTTGGCAGGCGACTCGACGATGACGAGTCGGCGGCCGCCCTGTGCGGTCTCGCTGGTCGGGGACAACTTCGCTCTTCTCTCCGGTCGACGCTCGGTGGCAGTGCGCGGTGGCACCGCTCGGTCGCGGTGCTCGTGACGGTGCGGTGGCAGTGCCCGCATGGCTTGCGTTGCGCTGTCGCTGCGGAGTGTGACGGTACATCCCGCCCCCGTGTCAAACGGGAAAAGCCCGCAACGGCCACTCGAACGGTAACCCGACTACCGCCATTCCTGCCGCCCGGAGTGGCGACCCGCTGTTTCGGCGCCCGGCGCGGCCGTGGCGCGGGACGCGGCCCGGCGCCGTCCCCGCGATCACCGGAGCGATCCCCTCCGGTCCACCGGATCACGACCGTCCGGCCGCCCCGGCGCGGCGCCCCGGCCCTGCTGGAACCCGAGGTTCCGGCCCACCGGAAGGAAGGGGTCCGCGGCTGCGGTCCGGCGGTTTCACCGCCGCGTGAAGCACCACACGCCGAGCAGCAGGGCGACGAGGCCCACGAGCGCGGCGAGCGTCGCCGATGCGACGGGGCTCACACCCTGGGCGACCGGCGCGCGGTGCGCGACCCGCGCCCCGGTCCACAGCAGCAGTCCGGTGCCGAACAGCGCGAACACCGTCCCCGCGAAGATCGCTGGTGCGCTCTCCATGGTCTTTGCCTCCCCGTACAGCCTCGCCCGGCGCTTGTGGTGCGGCCGTGCGCGTGCTGGTGCGCGGCCGTGGCCTGGAGGCTGGCACGCGCGGGAATCGGGAGCGCGAAATCGGGGTGAACGGCGGAGGGCCGCCGCGCGCCCCTACCCCTGGACCGGCAGCAGGAAGCCCTGCTCCACCAGGAGCCTGATCTGCGCGGGCGTGCGGTCGCGCAGCAACACCGGGTCCTCGCCGACCAGTTGGGCGATGGCGTCCAGGATCCGGCCGGCGCTCAGCGATCCGTCGCACACGCCGGCGAACCCGGCGCCGACCGTGTCCACCTTGGTGGCCCGGCGCATGCCCCGGTGCTGGCGCAGCACGACGTGCTCGGGGTCCTCGGCGCCCGGCAGCCCGACCTGCTCCTGCACGACCTCGTCGGCGAGCTTGAAGTGCGCGGCGAGCAGGGCGGCGTCGTCGTGGGCGCGCAGGTAGTCCTGGCGGTCGAAGAACTCGCGCACCGTCTCGCCGAGCGGCTGCTCGACGGGGTGCGGCCACTCCTCGATGGTCACGCTCGGCTCGGCCGCCCCGGTCTTGCGCAGCGTGATCCAGCCGAATCCGACGGCCCGCGTCCGGCGCGCCTCGAACTCGTCCAGCCACGCCTCGTACCGCCGCGCGTACGACGTGGGGTCCTGGCGGTGGTCCCCCGCGTCCCGCAGCCACAGCTCGGCGTACTGCGTGATGTCCTGCACCTCGCGCTGCACGATCCAGGCGTCGCAGTCGCGCGGCACCCAGGAGCGCAGCCGGTCCTGCCACTCCTCGCCGTCCACGTGCTGCCAGTTGGCCAGGAAGTGCGCGTACCCCCCTTCGTTCAACCGCTCCCCCGCCTCCTGAACGAGCGACCGGCACAGATCGTCCCCGCCCATCCCGCCGTCCCGGTAGGTGAGCCGGGCGCCGGGCGAGATCACGAAGGGCGGGTTCGACACGATCAGGTCGTACGTCTCCTCGCCCACCGGCTCGAAGAGCGAGCCCTCCCGCAGATCTGCCTCCGGGGCGGCGGAGAGCGCCAGCGTGAGCCGGGTGAACCGCAGTGCCCGGGGATTGAGGTCGGTCGCCGTCACGCGCGTGGCGTGCTGCGCGGCGTGCAGCGCCTGGATGCCGGAGCCGGTGCCGAGGTCGAGCGCGCTGTCGACCGGTGTCCGCACGGTGATCCCGGCGAGCGTGGTGGAGGCACCGCCGACGCCGAGGACGACGCCCTCGTCGTGGTTGCCGATGCCGCCGGCGCCGCCGACCGCGCAGCCCAGGTCGGAGACGATGAACCAGTCCTCGCCGCCGGGCCCGCCATAGGGCCGTACGTCCACCGTCGCCCGCAGCCCCGCGTCCTGCCCGGCCAGCCAACCGCTGTCCAGGAGGACGTCGACGGGCAGAACGTCGGCCATGCGCGCGTGCGGGACGGTTTCCTGGAGCAGGAACAGGCGTACGAGAGCGGCGAGGGCGCCGTCCGCGCGCGTGGCCCGCAGCGCGGGCACGGTCTCGCCGCGGGCCAGCGCGGTGTAGGCGGGTGCGCCGAGCAGTTCGAGCAGCCCGTCGGCGGTGAAGTCGGCGGCGAGCAGGGCCTTCCGCAGGGAGGCGGCTGCGTCGGCGCGGTCGGGCGAGGGCAGGGGGAGGCTGGCGTTACTCACTCCCCCATTGTGGCCCGCGGGGGGACACCGGAGCCCTCGGCGCCGCCATGGACACCGAGGGCGTGGCGAAGAACGTACGGCCGGCAGGGTCAGTTCTTGGCCGACGGCGTGGCGGACGCGCTCTTGCAGCTGTCCTGCTTGCCCATCGCCTCGCCGACCTCCCCCTCCTGGAGCTTCTCCAGTGCCTCGTTGCCGCTCTTGCTGAGCTTGTCCAGCTCGCCCGCGACGTCCTTGAGGCCGTCGGCGAAGTCCGCCTGGTTCTTGGTGTCCAGGCCGTCGACCTGCTTCTTCAGGCCGTCGTACGACTTGGAGATGGCGTTGAGCTCCTTGACGGCGTCGTCCGTCTTCTTCTTGCCGTCGTCGACCGGCGGGGCGCCCGCGCCCTTCACGGAGTCGCCCATCGCCTTGTAGGCGTCGGACATGTCCTGGAACGCCTTGGAGTCGGTCTTCTGGACGGCGGACGGGGAGCTGTTGTCGGAGGTCTCCTTCTGGATCGCGGCGTTGGCGGCCGCGATCTTCTTCGACTGCGGCTGGACGCCGTCACAGACCTTCTTGGCCCAGCCGTCCAGTTCCTCGTTGCCGTCGTCGCTGCTGCTGCACCCTGAGATCGCGAGTACCAGTACCGCACCGCCGGACAGTGCGGCTGCAAGCTTCTTGTTCACCGGATTGGTCCCTTCCGTGGCTCTCGGCCCCGGAACTTACACGCCAAACGAGCGACAAACGCATGTCCGGGGTCCGACGCATCCCCTATTGCAGCCATTTGCACCAAGGAGAGCGCGGGAACCGGGAGAGAAGGCTCACGGACCGTCCGGATCCGCTGACCGGCGGCGGGGGCCCGCACGTCGACGGGCGGACGACGCATCAGAATGCGCCGCCCGCCCGCGTGTTGGACGCGTCCTTCCCGCGTTACGAACCCGCGTTACGAACCCGCGTTACGAAACGACCGCCGGATCGGCCGACTTGGCCGCCCGTCCGGCGTTGCCCTCGTCCCCGACGGCGATGCCCCGCCGCTTGGAGACGTAGACCGCGCCGATGATGACCGCGATGGAGAGCACCGCGATCAGTACCCGCATGCCGACGCTGGCGTCGTCCCCGTAGCTGAACTTGATGACGGCGGGCGCGATGAGCAGCGCCACCAGGTTCATCACCTTCAGCAGCGGGTTGATCGCCGGGCCCGCGGTGTCCTTGAACGGGTCGCCCACGGTGTCGCCGATGACGACCGCGGCGTGGGCCTCGCTGCCCTTGCCGCCGTGGTGGCCGTCCTCGACGAGCTTCTTCGCGTTGTCCCAGGCGCCGCCGGAGTTGGCGAGGAAGACCGCCATCAGCGTGCCCGTGCCGATCGCGCCGGCGAGGAACGAGCCGAGCGCGCCGACACCGAGCGAGAAGCCGACCGCGATGGGTGTGAGCACGGCGAGCAGACCCGGTGTGGCCAGCTCGCGCAGCGCGTCCTTGGTGCAGATGTCGACGACGCGCCCGTACTCCGGCTGCTCGGTGTAGTCCATGATCCCGGGGTGCTCGCGGAACTGCCGCCGCACCTCGTAGACCACGGCCCCGGCCGACCGCGACACCGCGTTGATCGCCAACCCCGAGAAGAGGAAGACGACCGCGGCGCCGAGGACCAGGCCCACCAGGTTGTTGGGCTGTGAGATGTCCATCACCAGGTTCATCGGGGCGCCGTCGCCGAGCTTCTCGCCGACGTCCTTGGCCGCGGTCGCGATGGCGTCGCGATACGACCCGAAGAGCGCCGACGCCGCGAGGACCGCGGTGGCGATGGCGATGCCCTTGGTGATGGCCTTGGTGGTGTTGCCGACGGCGTCCAGGTCGGTGAGCACCTGCGCGCCCGCGCCCTCGACGTCACCGGACATCTCGGCGATGCCCTGCGCGTTGTCGGAGACGGGGCCGAAGGTGTCCATGGCGACGATGACGCCGACCGTGGTCAGCAGGCCCGTTCCGGCCAGGGCGACCGCGAAGAGGGCGAGCATGATCGACGTACCGCCGAGCAGGAACGCCCCGTACACGCCGAGCCCGATCAGCAGCGCGGTGTAGACGGCCGATTCCAGGCCGAGCGAGATGCCGGCCAGGACGACGGTCGCCGGGCCCGTCAGCGAGGTCTTGCCGATGTCCCTGACGGGGCGCCGGTTGGTCTCGGTGAAGTAGCCGGTGAGCTGCTGGATGAGGGCGGCCAGGACGATGCCGATGGCCACGGCGACAAGGGCGAGGACCCGTGGGTCACCGCCGTGGCCGGCGATCGCCGTGTCCGTGACGCCTTCCAGCTCCGCGTACGAGGACGGGAGGTAGACGTACACGGCCGCGGCGACGAGCAGCAGCGAGATCACCGCGGAGATGAAGAAGCCGCGGTTGATGGCGCTCATGCCGCTGCGGTCGGCGCGCCGCGGTGCCACCGCGAAGATGCCGATCATCGCCGTCACGACGCCGATGGCCGGAACGATCAGCGGGAAGGCGAGCCCGGAGTCGCCGAACGCCACCTTGCCGAGGATCAGCGCGGCGACGAGCGTGACGGCGTACGACTCGAAGAGGTCGGCGGCCATGCCGGCGCAGTCGCCGACGTTGTCGCCCACGTTGTCGGCGATGGTCGCGGCATTGCGCGGATCGTCCTCCGGAATGCCCTGCTCGACCTTGCCGACCAGGTCGGCGCCGACGTCGGCGGCCTTGGTGAAGATGCCGCCGCCGACACGCATGAACATCGCGATCAGCGCGGCACCGAGTCCGAATCCTTCGAGCACCTTCGGCGCGTCGGCCGCGTAGACGAGCACCACACAGGAGGCGCCCAGCAGACCGAGCCCCACCGTGAACATGCCGACGACGCCGCCCGTGCGGAAAGCGATCTTCATGGCTTTGTGCGAGACGGCGGTGAGATCTTTTTCCGGCTCGCCTTCTGCCGGGGTGGCCTCTCGGGCCGCGGCCGCCACGCGCACATTGCTGCGCACCGCGAGCCACATACCGATATAGCCGGTGGTCGCCGAGAACGCCGCTCCGATCAAGAAGAAGATCGATCGTCCGGCGCGCTGGTTCCAGTCGTCCGCGGGCAACAGCATGAGCAGGAAGAACACGACGACGGCGAATACGCCGAGCGTGCGCAGCTGGCGACCCAGATAGGCATTCGCGCCTTCCTGGATCGCCCGGGCGATCTTCTTCATGCTGTCGGTGCCCTCGCCGGCCGCGAGCACCTGGCGCACCAGGACCCCGGCGACGACGAGCGCCGCGAGCGCGACGGCCGCGATGACCATCACGATAAGACGATTGTCGTCCGTCAGGACTGCGGCTGCGAAGGTTGAGGGGTGGTCAAACTGATGAGGGGTAGAAAGCCCCGCCATTCGTCCTCCTTGACGCTTGGGCTGAGCTCAAGATGTGGACGGATTGTAGGGAGCGGAACCTGATCAAAACAGAGGACCACTAACGCAATTGGCCTGAGATTGCTTCTCAGCAAATGATCGCGGCCAAAGTTTGGCCCCAAAAGCGGTAATGCCTCAAAACCGTTGACGGCGGATCATTGATCTAGAACGATAAATGATCAGAATAAGAAAAGGCCCTGTTCACCGTGGTGGTGACAGGGCCTGTCGGGGTCTGCCGGAGCCTGCCGGGGCGGCCCGCGCGGCGCGGGAGCGGTACGGGGGCGCTCCGGGCGCGGCCGAGAGGCGGGCGGAATCACGCCGCGAGCGGCGACGACACGATCAGGTCACGGGCGGCGCCGGCGACATGGGCGGAATCACGTCATGCGGGGCGCGGGCGGCGCGGGGGCAGGCTCGGGGCGTGAGCGGCGCCGGCGGGGCCGAGGCACGAACGGCGGCAACGGGATCAGGGAACGAGTGGCGCGGGGGTCGTGGGCCAGCTCATGCGGATCAGGCCGCCGGATTCGCCCGCGGTGACCTCGACGTCGTCCACGAGGCCGCTGATGACGGCGAGGCCCATCTCGTCCTCGCCCTCGGCCTCCAGCTCGTCGCCCCGGCCGGGCCGCCCGCCGGACGCCCGGTCACCGGGTGCCGAACGGGGCGCCTCGTCACCGACCTCGATGGAGAACTGCTTCTCGTCCTCGGTCAGCGCGACCCGCACCGGCGCCGTGACGCCATTGCTCTGGTGCAGCCCGACCGCGCGCGTGCAGGCCTCGCCGACGGCGAGCCGGACCTCGTCGAGAACGGCCTCGTCCACTCCGGCCCTGCGCGCGACCGCGGCCGCCACCAGGCGGGCCGTCCTGACGTGCTCGGGCAGCGCGCTGAAACGAAGCTCAACGGTGGCCATGCATCCCCCTCGGACGTACGCGCGTGCTGTCAGGGGACCGGGCCGCAGGCCCGATCCCCTGCTGTACTGCCACCTGAGGCGTCAGTCGGTGGCGGTGACTGCTTCCTCGACCGAGGTGTGAATGGGGAACACCTTGGTCAGGCCGGTGATGCGGAAGATCTTGAGAATGCGCTCCTGGTTGCAGACCAGGCGCAGCGAGCCCTCATGGGCACGCACGCGCTTCAGGCCGCCGACCAGCACGCCGAGCCCGGTGGAGTCGAGGAAGTCCACGCCCTCCATGTCGACGACAAGGTGGAAGCTGCCGTCGTTCACCAACTCGACCAACTGCTCGCGCAACTTGGGCGCGGTATATACATCGATTTCGCCACCGACCTCGACGACCGTACGATCGCCGACGGTACGGGTCGACAGGGACAGGTCCACGGATCCTCCAGCACCTTGCTATCGAGCGGTCATCCCTCGGGACACCTCGGCAGAGCCCCCAGGTCGGATCGCCAGCCGCGATGGCATTCAATCACTTACCGGCAGGCGTGCACGACGCCTTCGGACCATTGTCCATCCCGCCAGTGACACACTCGATGCCGATGGCCGAAATTTCTTCCTCCGGAGGGCCCTCCGCGGGCGCCCCGGCACAGACGTCCCCGCAGGTGGTCCTCGACCGGCTCACCGCGGGGCCGAGCCGTGCGTCGCGCGTCACTCATACGGAGCACTTGCCCCCACGTGCGGCTCGGTATGCAGTGTGGCCCGACCGCATCCGTCCGGAGGTCATATCCGCCGTTCGGGCGGCGGGCATCGAGCGGCCCTGGGCCCATCAGGCGCTGGCGGCGGAGCACGCGCTGGACGGCGAGTCCGTGGTCGTCGCCACCGGAACCGCGTCCGGCAAGTCCCTGGCCTACCTCGCGCCCGTACTCTCCGCGCTCGTCGACGGCTCCGAGGCGCCGAACGGGCGGGGCGCCACCGCCCTCTACCTGGCCCCCACCAAGGCCCTGGCGGCCGACCAGCGCCGCGCCGTGCGGGAACTCGCCGCCCCTCTCGGCAACGCCGTGCGCCCCGCCGTGTACGACGGCGACACCCCCTTCGAAGAGCGCGAATGGGTGCGTCAGTACGCCAACTACGTCCTGACCAACCCCGACATGCTGCACCGCGGGATCCTCCCCTCCCATCCCCGCTGGTCCTCCTTCCTGCGCGCCCTGCGCTACGTCGTCATCGACGAGTGCCACACCTACCGCGGCGTCTTCGGCTCGCACGTCGCCCAGGTGCTGCGCCGGCTGCGCCGCCTCTGTGCCCGCTACGGCTCCGAGCCCGTCTTCCTGCTGGCCTCCGCCACATCCGCCGAACCCGCCGTCTCCGCGGAGCGCCTCATCGGGCTGCCCGTGAAGGAGGTCGCCGACGACGCCTCACCGCGCGGCGACCTCGTCTTCGCCCTGTGGGAGCCGCCGCTCACCGACCTGCACGGCGAGAAGGGCGCCCCCGTGCGCCGCACCGCCACGGCCGAGACCGCGGACCTGCTCACCGACCTGACCGTCCAGGGCGTCCGCTCGGTCGCCTTCGTGCGCTCCCGGCGCGGCGCCGAGCTGATCGCGGTGATCGCGCAGGAACGTCTCGCCGAGGTCGACCGCTCCCTGGTCCGCCGTGTCGCGGCCTATCGCGGCGGCTACCTGCCCGAGGAGCGCCGCGCCCTGGAGCGCGCCCTGCACTCCGGCGAACTCCTCGGCCTCGCCGCCACCACCGCCCTGGAACTCGGCGTGGACGTGTCGGGTCTGGACGCCGTCGTCATCGCGGGCTATCCCGGGACCCGGGCCTCCCTGTGGCAGCAGGCGGGGCGCGCGGGGCGCTCCGGGCAGGGCGCCCTGGCCGTGCTGGTGGCCCGGGACGACCCGCTGGACACGTATCTCGTCCACCACCCCGAGGCGCTGTTCCAGCAGCCCGTCGAGTCCACCGTCCTCGACCCCGACAATCCGTACGTCCTCGCCCCCCACCTGTGCGCCGCCGCCTCGGAACTGCCGCTCGTCGACGACGACTTGGCTCTCTTCGGTCCGGCCGCCGAGGAGCTGCTTCCACAGCTGGAGGCCGCGAAGCTGCTGCGCCGCCGGGCGCGGGCCTGGCACTGGACCCGCCGGGAGCGGGCCGCCGACCTGACCGACATCCGCGGCGAGGGCGGCAGGCCCGTCCAGATCGTCGAGGAGGGCACGGGACGGCTCCTGGGCACCGTCGACGCGGCCGCCGCGCACACCACCGTGCACGAGGGCGCCGTCCACCTCCATCAGGGCCTCACGTATCTCGTGCGCCACCTCGACCTGGAGGACTCCGTCGCCCTGGTCGAGGAGGCCGCGCCGCCGTACTCCACGACCGCGCGCGACACCACGGCGATCTCCATCCTGGAGACGGATGTGGAGGTCCCCTGGGGCGAGGGCCGCCTGTGCTACGGCTCCGTCGAGGTGACCAATCAGGTCGTCTCCTTCCTGCGCAGGAAGCTCATCACGGGCGAGGTCCTCGGCGAGACCAAGCTGGAACTCCCTCCTCGTACGCTGCGCACGCGCGCCGTCTGGTGGACGGTCACCGAGGACCAGCTGGACGCCGCCCGCGTCCATCCCGAGATCCTCGGCGGCGCCCTGCACGCCGCCGAGCACGCCTCCATCGGCATGCTGCCGCTGTTCGCCACGTGCGACCGCTGGGACATCGGCGGCGTCTCCGTGCCGCTGCATCCGGACACTCTCCTTCCCACGGTGTTCGTGTACGACGGTCATCCGGGCGGGGCGGGGTTCGCCGAGCGGGCCTTCCACACGGCGCGGGAGTGGCTGACGGCGACGCGGCAGGCGATCGCGTCCTGCGAGTGCGAGGCCGGATGCCCCTCGTGCATCCAGTCACCCAAGTGCGGCAACGGCAACGAGCCGTTGCACAAGCGGGGGGCTGTTCGGCTGCTTTCCGTGTTGCTGCGCGATGCGGGGGCGGGCCCCGGGGCCTAGGGCGGGCCTTCGGTCCCGGAGCGGGGGTCGGGGTGGGCTCGGGGGCTGGGGACTGGTCGTTCCCGGGGGTGTCGTTGGGGGCGTCATCGGGGTGTGGCTGCTCACCGCAGTGGACCCGCTGGGCCCGCGCGGGAGCGGGCGTGGGTCGAGAAGGGGCCGACGGAGGCGCCCGCCGTGACGTGGGAGACAGCGCCCCGCACAGCGCAGTGCAGGAGGCGCGCACCCTGCGCCGCGGCCACCCGGTCGGCCGCCGCGCAGGCTACCGAGGGGCCCGCCGCCCAGTGGTCGGCTGCCGCCAGCGCCGCGAGGTCCGCCGCGCCGCCCGCCCGGTGCCGGGCCACGACCGCCTGACCCATCGCGAACACGCCGCCGCAGAGCACACAGAGCGCCGCCAGCACCACCGTCACCCACACCGTTGCTGCCCCACGGTCGTGCGCCGCGCCCCGCCAGGGCCCGCCTCCGAGGTGCCGCCGTCCCCACGGGAACCTCCGCCCGGGGCGCCTGCCCCGCGTAAGTCCACCCCTCGGGTGTCCGTCCCACGAGGGGCCACCCCACATGTGCCCGTCCTCCAACGAGGAACCACCCCACATGCGCCCATCCCGCATGCGCCCGTCCCGCATAGGGCCACCCCGCGTAGGGCCACCCCACATGCGCCCACCCCACAAGCGCCCGCCCCGCCTAGGGCCACCCCACATGCGCCCGTCCCGCATGGGGCCACCCCGCATGGGGCCGTCCTCCAACGAGGAGCCACCCCACATGCACCCGCCCCGCATAGGGCCACCCCGCGCGAACCCGCCCCACACGCACCCGCCCCTCATACGCCCACCCCCACCGTCTCCTCCGCCAACGCCACCGCCTCGGCCCGCAGGCGCAGACCGAGGTCCAGCGCCTCGGGCCCCGGCGCGGCGGCGACCACCTCGACCCGCACCAGGTCACCGTCGCGCCGCACGGTCACCCGCGCTCCGCGCGGCGCCGCCTGCCGGGCCGCCGCCACGGCCACTGCCTCGGGGTCCTGCCGCGCCGCGGCGCGAGCCCCGGCCCGCGCCGCGTCCACGCACTGGATCTGCGCGCACACCGCCAGCAGCGTCCACACCAGCGCCATGGTGAACAGCACCAGCGTCGGCAGCACCACCGCCGCCTCCGCCGTCACGAACCCCTGGTCCCTCGCGCGCGGTTCCCGCCTCCGATCAGAACGGCGCATCGAGTGCCTTCCCCACCAGCGCCTGCAAGGCCGCCCTGACCTGGTCGCTCGTCACCACCTTGTAGAGCAGCCCGGCGAATCCCACCGCCGCGATCAGCCCCATCGCGTACTCGGACGTCACCATGCCCGCGTCCTTGCCGGCCGCCCGGGCCCGCCGCAGCAGCGCCCGCGCGTAGTCGTGTCCACGCATCTCAACCCCCGTGAGTGTTCCGTTCGGCGCCTCGGCCCTGTTGTGGCCGGGGCAGTCGTCGTCGTGTCCGTCCTATCCAGTGCGCCGCTCCTTCCCGGCGCTCGCTCCGGTGTCTTCCCGGCGCTGGTTCAGTTCGCTTTCAGCAGTCCCTCCGCGAGGCCGATCACCACCGGCAGCACCCCGACCGCGATGAACGCCGGGAGGAAGCACAGGCCCACGGGCATCGTCATCAGGACCGCCGCCCTGCGCGCCGTCGACAGGGCTGCCCGGCCCCGCGCGGCCCGGGCCTCCGCCGCGAGGCGGGCCACCGGCTCGGCGGCCGGTGCTCCCGACTCGTCGGCGCGCTCCAGCAGCCGGGCCAGGGGAGCAGCGCCCGGTATCGCCGCCAAGTGGCTCCAGGCGCCGGCCGGTTCGCCGCCCAGGCGCACCTCGGCCGCTCCCCGTGCGAGCCGCTCGCCCACCGGACCTCGCAGCGAGTCCCCGACGGCTCCGGCGGCCGCGACAGGGCTCGCACCCGCGGCGACGCAGGCCGCCAAGAGATCGGCGGCCAGCGGGAGTTGGCGTACGCCCTCAGCGGTGTCGTCGGCGTCTTCCTGGTCCGGGGGCGGGGCGTGGGACCGCAGACGACGCCATGTGCCGTAGCCGACGGCCACTCCCGCCAGGAGGCCGAGCGCGCCGCCAAGCAGCGCGTAGGCCGCGCTCGCCACCCCGGCCACGGTGCCCCAACGACGTACTCGCGGCCGAAGGCCCGGCCACCACCCCTGAAGCCGCGCAGCCGGCGTCTCGGCGCCCAGCGCGGCCCTGGCCCGCCGCCGCACCGTCCTTTCCCGCCGTGCGGCCAGCACCGTCAGCGCCAGCCACAGCACCGCCGCGCCTGCCCATACCGCCGTCCCCAGCCTGTGGACAGAACTCATCACCCCTCCGCCCTTCGTACGATCCGCAGCGCCCACCACGCCCCGACGCCCTCGAGCACCCCGCCCACCGCCAGGCAGCCGAGCCCCGCCCCGGTGTGCAGCAGCACCCGCAGCGGCTCGGCTCCCAGCGCGCCGCCCATCAGCAGCCCCAGGACCGGCAGACCCGCCAGCATCACGGCGGTCGACCGTGCGCCGGCCAGCTGTGCCCGCAGGTCCGCCCGTTGGTCGCGCTCGGCACGCAACGCGCCCTCCAGGCGCTCCAGCCCCGTCGCGAGCCCCGCACCCCGGTCCACGGCGACCCGCCAGCACGCCGCGAGGCCCAGCAAGCCCTCCGCGCCCGGCTCCCGCGCCGCCTCGCCCAGCGCTCCCGGCACGTCCCCGCCGAACCGCGCCGCCGCCAAGACCGCGCTCCGACCCGCCCCGGCCCCATCGGCCGACCCGCCACAAGCACCGGCAGCCCTCTCGCGGGAGCCGGCCACGCCGAGTGCCAATCGCAACGCCTCCCCCGGCTGGCGCCCCGCCCGCACCTCGCCGGCGAGCGCCCCGCACAGCGCGATCACCGCGGCACCGCGCCGCTCCCTCTCCCGGCGCGCATCCCGGGCCCGCCTCGCCCGCCCCGCCAGCGGCACCCCCGCCGCGCCCGCGACCAGCGGCAGCAAGGAGGCCCCCAGGAGCCCGACCACCGCCCCGGCCGCCAGGCACCACCACTCATGCCGCACCCGCCCCCGCCCTGCGGCGACAGCCCGCCGCCAGGACCAACCGCCTGCCCCCTCGGGCGCATCGGGGGCGAGCACCGCCCGGACCCGCTGAGCCGTGCGGTCCTTGCCGCCCAGCAGGCAGGCCGCGCCGCCCGCGCACACGGCCGCCGTCCACATCGACGTACTCACACCGGATCACCCCGCTCGTCGCCGGCCAGCAGGGCGTGCAGCCGCTCCCAGCCGGGCCCTTCGGTGAACGCCTCTTCGCCCCATCGCAGCGCGGGCACCGTCACGACCAGGCCGGACGCGGCCCGCTCCATGACGTGCACCTCGGCGACGCGGCGGCGGCCGGTCCGGTCGCGGACGAGATGGATCACCACCGACAGGGCGGCCGCCAACTGGCTGTGCAGGGCGGCCCGGTCGAGCCCCGCGGCCGTCCCCAGGGCCTCCAGGCGGGCGGGCACGTCCGCGGCGGCGTTGGCATGGACCGTGCCGCAGCCTCCCTCGTGCCCCGTGTTCAGCGCGGCCAGCAGGTGAAGCACCTCGGCGCCCCGCACCTCGCCGACGACCAGCCGGTCCGGCCGCATCCGCAGCGCCTGGCGAACCAGGTCGTCCAGACCGACGAGGCCGGCCCCCTCCTGGTTCGCGGGCCGGGACTCCAGGCGCACCACATGAGGGTGTTCGGGCCGCAACTCCGCCGAGTCCTCGGCCAGCACGATCCGTTCCCTGGGCCCGACCAGGCCCAGCAGCGCGCTCAGCAACGTCGTCTTGCCGCTGCCCGTGCCCCCGCTGATCAGAAAGGAAAGGCGGGCGTCGAGAAGGGCCCGCAGTACCCGGTCGCCGCCGGGCGGCACCGTCTCCGCCGTGACCAGTTCCGCCAGAGTGAAGGCGCGGGGCCGCACGACCCGCAGCGAGAGGCAGGTGGAGCCCACGGCGACCGGGGGCAGCACGGCGTGCAGCCGGGTGCCGTCCGGGAGGCGGGCGTCCACCCAAGGCCTGGCGTCGTCCAGACGCCGCCCCGCCACGGCCGCGAGGCGCTGTGCGAGGCGCCGCAGCGCCGCCGCGTCCCGGAAGGTGACCCCGGTGAGCTCCAGACCGCCGCCCCGGTCCACCCACACCCGGTCGGGCGCGCAGACCAGCACATCGGTCACCGAGGGGTCCGCGAGCAACGGCTCCAAGGGGCCCGCGCCGACCAGTTCCGACCGCAACTGCGCGGCGGCGCCGAGCACTTCGGTGTCCCCGAGGACCCGCCCCTGGGCCCGCAGCGCCTCGGCGACGCGGGCCGGCGTCGGTTCCGTGCCGCTCTCCGCGAGCCACTGACGCACCCCGTCCAGCATGCGGGCCCCGACGACCGCGCTCATACGCCCCCTCCCGGGGCATCGGCGGGCACCCGGTCCCAGAAGGCGGCGCAGAACCTCGCCAACGGGCCGCGCGCGGCGCCGCCAGGCGGCACCCCGGCCGCCTGGGCCGCCGACAGCCCCGGTTCCCAGGGCAGCACGCCGGCGAGCGGCAGCCCGAGCAGCCCGGCGACCTCCTCGGGGTCGAGTACTCCTGCGCCGGGCGGTGCCGCGCCGGTGGGAACCACCACCCGAAGGTCGCGCTGCACCATCCCCGCCGCCGACGCCACCCGGCGCGCTCCCGCCACCGCGCGCAGCTCGGGCGGCACGACCAGCAGCCCGAGATCCACCTGCGCCAGTGCCTCGGCGACCGTCTCGTCCACCCGGCGGGGCAGATCCACGACGACCACGCCACCGCGCCTGCGGGCCGCGGAGACGACCGCCCGCACCGCCTCCGGAGCCACCGCCACCGCCTCACCCCGGTCCCAGCTCAGGACCCGCAGCGCGTGCAGCTCGGGAAGCGACTCCTCCAGCGCCTCCCCGCCGACCCTGCCCCGCGAGTCCGCGAAGGCCGGCCAGCGCAGCCCCTCGGCCGTCTCGCCCCCGAGGAGGACGTCAAGGCCGCCGCCCAGCGGGTCGGCGTCGACGAGCATGGTGCGCCGCCCTTCGCGGGCCGCGGTGACCGCGAGGGCGCAGGCCAGCGTGGAGGCCCCCGCACCACCGCGCCCGCCGATCACCCCGACGGTGAGCGCCGACCGCCCCACGCCCTCGGCGACGTCCGCGATCCTGTCCACCAGCCACTGCTCGCCGTCCGGCAGGAGCAGCACATGCTCGGCACCGATCTCCACGGCCCGCCGCCAGACCCCGGAATCGTCCTGATCCCGCCCGACCAGCACCACTCCGCGCCTATGGGTGGCGCCACGGACCCGGTCCGCCGCGTCGTCCCCGACCAGGACGAGCGGGGCCGAGTCCCAGCCCTGCTCGCGCTCGGGCCCGCCGTGGTGCACCTCGGGCCTGGCCCCGGCCGCGGCGCACAGCCTCAGCAGGTCGTCGAGGAGCTCCACGTCCTCCGTGAGGATCAGCGGGCCGCCCCGGCCGCCCTCGGGCGGCGCGGTCCCACCCCATGAAATGACTGCACCCACGATCTCCGTCCCCCTCTCGCACATCCCTCTGTGAATGCCGCGCTCCACTCGGGCGAAGAACCGGGCAGAGCAATCCGGCCATGAACTTCGCGAGCGGAACGAACGGAATCAGCGTGCAGCGATCCGAGAAATCGTGTGGATCTTGGTCAATAACTGTGGACAAGGCGATACCTGTGAATATTCGCGTCACCCGAACCGGTGACATCGCCCTCGACCTCACGTCGGCTTCACGCCATGTTCCGGCCCCTTCTGGGGCTCTTCTGGTCCGCTTCTGAGCCGCTTCCGGGCTTCTTCCGGGCTTCTCCCCATCGACTTCCCGGCCGCTTCCCGGCGCGTTCTCGGGGCCTTCCACAGAGCAGCACGACGACTACACACAGTGACGAATTCTGGGCAGGCCTCAAGAACGTCGAAGGGACGCAGAGGGGGCCCAGAGGGTCGGAAGATGAGCGACGGCGGGCCCAAAAACCCATCCGGACATGCGACGACCCCCGCCGGGGGGGAGAGCGGGGGTCGTCCCCACGGTCCGACTCGGGGGGGGAGGAGCCAGACCGGGTTAGCACGGTCGCGAACGATCCGTGACTTCCATGGTGTACCCGAGAGCCTTCTCAGGCAAACCCACGCGCCTCAGCTTACGCCGAATGGTGGGCGCCTATGCTCGGGCTCGTGGAAAACCACTCCCTGCCCCGCGCGGCCGCCTTCTTTGACCTGGACAAGACGGTCATTGCGAAGTCGAGCACGCTCACGTTCAGCAAGTCGTTCTACCAGGGCGGCCTGATCAACCGCAGGGCGGTCCTGCGCACCGCGTACGCACAGTTCGTCTTCCTCGCGGGTGGCGCCGACCATGACCAGATGGAGCGGATGCGCGAGTACCTGTCCGCCCTGTGCCGCGGCTGGAACGTGCGACAGGTCAAGGAAATCGTCGCCGAGACCCTGCACGACCTGATCGACCCGATCATCTACGACGAGGCGGCCTCCCTCATCGAGGAGCACCACACGGCGGGCCGCGACGTCGTCATCGTCTCCACCTCGGGCGCCGAGGTCGTCGAGCCGATCGGTGAACTGCTGGGCGCGGACCGGGTGGTGGCCACCCGCATGGTGGTCGGTGAGGACGGCTGCTTCACGGGCGAGGTGGAGTACTACGCGTACGGCCCCACCAAAGCGGAGGCGATCAAGGAGCTGGCCCGGTCCGAGGGGTACGACCTCGACCGCTGCTACGCCTACAGCGACTCGGCGACCGACCTGCCCATGCTCGGGTCGGTCGGGCACCCCTGCGCCGTCAACCCCGATCGCGCCCTGCGCCGCGAGGCCCTCGCGCGCGGGTGGCCGATCCTCGACTTCCACCGGCCGGTGCGCCTCAAGCAGCGCCTGCCCGCCCCACCGAGGCCCGCGCTCGTGGCGGCGGCCGCCATGGGCGCGGCGGCGGCCACCGCGGGGCTCGTCTGGTTCGCCAGCCGCCGCCGTACGACCGTCGGCTGACCGGTTCGGGCGGCGGCGGAACCGCAGAAGAACCACGGCGGGACCGCATCGGAAATGCACGCCCGATTCACACCTGTTTGAACCTAAAAGTAAAGAAGTGCGGCCAGGACTACCGCTCACCACAGGACTGGAGTACAAAGGAGTCAACGGCCCGCGAGACCAAGGACATCCGAGAGGATCACCTTAAAACGCATTCACGGCCCCACGGACCGAAGCATGAACACCGGGCACCCACGCGACGTCGACCCGTCGATTACGGGCCAGCCGCACCAGGTGACGGGCGAAGTCCCCGACCTGATGGGCAACCTTCGAGGACGCTTGGTAACCCGGTGGACATGCCAGCGGCGGTACGGATTCCCGTACCGCCGCAACCCTGTTGTCATCACGCTCCTGTGCGGTCCCCCTGGGGCGGCCCGCCCTACGCCGCTCCGCGCTGAAGCGCCTCGCAGACGGCGGTCGACTCCCTGACGCCGAGTTCAACGGCCTTGGCGCAGTGGGCGATCCAGGCCGCCATCCCGTCCGGCGTCCCGGACGCGTAACCGTCCAGCGCCGCCACGTAGGCCGCCCGGCCCAGTTCCGCGTGGCCCGCCTCCGCGGGGCAGATCGACTTCGGGTCGAGGCCACTGCCCACCAGGACGATGCGCTCGGCGGCCCGCGCGACCAGGCCGTTGCACGAGCCGAACGGCCGCAGGCTGAGCAGCTCACCGTGGACCACGGCGGCCATCACGAGGGCCGGCGCCGAGCTGCCCGCGATGATCAGCTGCGACAGCCCCTCCAGGCGCCCCGCCACCTCGTCGGCGTCGGGCACGGGAAGCTCGACGAGCGGCTCGTCGACCGCCTCGCCCGCCAGCCGGGGCCGCCCCGCCCCCTCCGCCGAGTCAGCGGCGGCGACCAGGTGCAGCCGCGCGAGGACACGCAGCGGCGACTGGCGCCAGATGGACAGGAGCTGGCCCGCCTCGGCGGTGAGCCGCAGGGCCCCACCGACCGTGCGCGCCTGCGCGTCGCCGCTGAAGTCGCTGCGCCGGCGCACCTCCTCAAGGGCCCATTCGGCCCCGGAGAGCGCGGCGGAACCCCGGGCTCCACGCAAGGCGGCCTCGGAGGTGATCTCGTTGCTGCGGCGCCGCATGATCCGGTGCCCGTAGACCCGGTCCACGGCCTTGCGCACGGAATCCACGGAGTCGGCCACGCCGGGAAGTGCCCCCAGGGCGGCGATCGGATCGGGTGTCGTACTCATGAGTACGACCCTACGTACTCCAGGCGCCCGCTCCACGAAGGAGTGGTCTTCTTCACCCACGTCCCGCACCTTCCGTGAGCGACCCACTACGCTTGGTGGTCATGAAAATCGCTTTCGTGGGGAAGGGCGGCAGTGGCAAGACCACGCTGTCCTCGCTCTTCATCCGCCACCTCGCCGCCGGCGGCGCGCCCGTCATCGCGATGGACGCCGACATCAACCAGCACCTGGGCCCGGCCCTCGGCCTCGACGAGGCGGATGCCGCCCGGCTGCCCGCCCTGGGGGCGCACCTGCCCCTGATCAAGGACTATCTGCGCGGCTCCAACCCGCGGATCGCCTCCGCCGACACGATGATCAAGACGACGCCGCCGGGTGAGGGCTCACGGCTGCTGCGGGTGCGCGAGGACAACCCCGTGTACGACGCGTGCGCCCGCCCCGTGGAACTCGACGACGCCACCGTGCGTTTGATGGTCACCGGGCCGTTCACCGAAGCCGACCTCGGTGTCGCCTGCTACCACTCCAAGACCGGAGCGGTGGAGCTGTGCCTGAACCACCTGGTCGACGGCCGCGACGAGTACGCGGTCGTGGACATGACCGCGGGCTCGGACTCCTTCGCCTCCGGCATGTTCACCCGCTTCGACATGACGTTCCTGGTGGCCGAGCCGACGAGGAAGGGGGTCTCCGTCTATCGCCAGTACAAGGAGTACGCACGCGACTTCGGCGTCGACCTCAAGGTCGTCGGCAACAAGGTGCAGGGCCAGGACGACATCGACTTCCTGCGCGAGCAGGTCGGCGAGGACCTCCTGGTGACCGTCGGGCACTCGGACTGGGTGCGTGCCATGGAGAAGGGCCGCCCGCCCCGCTTCGAGCACCTGGAAGAGGCCAACCGCCGTTCCCTGGAGACGCTTCGGGCCACCGTCGACGCCTCGTACGAGCGACGGGACTGGGAGCGCTACACCCGCCAGATGGTGCACTTCCACCTGAAGAACGCACGGAGTTGGGGCAACGAGCGGACGGGGGTCGACCTGGCCGCCCAGGTCGACCCCGGTTTCGTCCTGCGCGAGCAGGCCGTCACCGCAGCCTGACCGACCGCGCTTGCCGGGAGCTACGGCTTGACGGCCGGGGCTCCCGGCACGCCCTTCGGGGCGGGCGCGGGCGAGGCGGACAGGAACGCGTCCCAGCCCTCCTTCGGCGCCTTGCCGACCCGCAGCTTCGTCAGCCGCGCCAGCGCCTTCGGGTCCTGCGCGTCGAGCCAGTCGGCGAGCTGCCGGAAGGACACGCAGCGCACCTCCGGCTTGGTGCAGACCGCCTCGATCGTCTCCTCGATGGCGCGCATGTACGTGCCGCCGTTCCACGACTCGAAGTGGTTGCCGATGATCAGCGGCGCGCGGTTGCCCTTGTACGCGCGCCGGAAGCCCTGGAGCAGCCCGTCCCGCATCTGGTCGCCCCAGTACTCGTGCTTGGCGGGGTCGCCGTTCGACGTGGAGCCGGACTGGTTGACCATGAAGTTGTAGTCCATGGTGAGCGTCTCGAAGCCACGGCCAGGGACCGGGACGAGCTGCATGGACAGGTCCCAGAGGCCTTCCTTCTTCTTGGGCCAGACCTGGTCGTTGACGCCGCTGGTGTCATAGCGGAAGCCCAGCTGCCGCGCCGCCCGCATGAAGTTCTTCTGGCCCTCCAGGCAGGGGGTGCGGGCGCCGATCAGTTCCTTGTCGTAGTCGAAGGGCAGGGGCTGCGCCTTCTTCATGCCGGTGTTGGTCTTCCAGGCCTTCACGAAGGACTTGGCCTGGCGGATCTCGCTCTTCCAGTCCGCGACGGACCACTCACCGACCCCGCGGCCCGCGCCGCAGAAGTGGCCGTTGAAGTGGGTGCCGATCTCGTTGCCCTCCAGCCAGGCGCCGCGGAGCTGCTCCACGGTGTTCTTGATGCCCTTGCGGTCGTTGAAGCCGATGTCCGAGCTGCCGGCCAGGTGCTGCGGCGGCTTGTAGAGGCCGCGCTTGCCCTCGGGGAGCATGTACACGCCGCTGAGGAAGTACGTCATCGTGGCGTCGTTGCGCTTGGCCACCTTGCGGAAGTGGGAGAACAGCTTCTGACTGTCCTCGCCGGCGCCGTCCCAGGAGAAGACCACGAACTGCGGCGGCTTCTGGCCCGGCTTCAGGCGGGCCGGTCTCGGCAGGTTCGGCTGCTTGCCCGTGAACGCCGTCGAGCCGTCCCCGATCAGCCGGACGGGGCTCTTGGGAGCCGGGGCCCCGGGCGCTTTCTTCGCGCCGGGGGCGCCTTCCTTCGTACCGGAGTCCGCGCCGTTGTCGCCGCCCGCGCAGCCGGCCAGCGCCGCAGCGCAGGCCGCGAAGGCGGTGAGGCTCGCGGTGATCCTCCGGGTGGCGGTGATCCTCGGGGTGGCGGCCATCTTCCGCCCACCTCTTTCCGTGCAAGTCGGGACATGTCGGTCAGCAACTTCGCACAGGTGTCGGAATGGTCCGGTATGACAAGCCGACAAATATTTTTATTCATTCGTCCGGGTGATTGATTGCCCCATTTGCCCGAAACGTCCATCAAAAGTCTTTACTCTGCATTACTGTTCGTTTACCGAGAGTTGAGATCTCCCGCCGCTGCACGCCGTGACCCACGGCCGCGACCCGCTTTCCGAAGGCTTTTCGGAGGCCCCCATGTCCCGCGACCGCGCTGCCCCGGAGGAGACGGGAAAAATGTCTGCCCGCGTCCCCACTCGCCCCACCGACTCGGCCCCCACGCCCGAAGCCCACAAGCCGCCCGCCCCGCCGCCCCACAAGGGGTTCCGTATCGCGGGCGCCGACGTCTCGGCGTCGGTGGCCGTGTTCCTGATCGCGCTGCCGCTGTCCCTCGGCATCGCCCTGGCCACCGGGGCACCGCTCCAGGCGGGCCTCGTCGCGGCGGCCGTCGGCGGCATCGTCGTCGGCCGGCTCGGCGGATCACCGCTTCAGGTCAGCGGCCCCGCCGCCGGGCTCACCGTCGTCACCGCCGACCTCATCCACCGGTACGGCTGGCGCACCACCTGCGCCATCACCGTCCTGGCCGGCGTCGCCCAACTGGGTCTGGGCTGCCTGCGCGTGGCCCGCAGCGCGCTCGCCGTCAGCCCCGCCGTGGTGCACGGCATGCTGGCCGGCATCGGCGTGACCATCGCCGTCGCCCAGCTGCACATCGTGCTCGGCGGCACACCGCAGAGCGCCGTGCTCGCCAATCTCCGCGCGCTGCCCGCCCAGTTGGCCGACCTGCATCCGGCCGCCCTGTCGATCAGCCTGCTCACCCTGGCCGTCCTGCTGCTCTGGCCGCGCATGCCGGGCCGGGCCGGGCGCATGGCCCGCACCGTGCCCGCGGCCCTGGTCTCGGTGGCCCTCGCGACGGGCGTGGCGGCGGCGGCACATCTGCGGCTCGACAAGGTCGAACTGCCCTCGTGGCGCAGCCATGCGCTGGCCGGCCTGCCGGAGGGGCCGGCGCTCGGGCTGGTCGCCGCCGTCCTCACCATCACGCTGGTGTGCAGCGTGCAGTCACTGCTGGGCGCGGTGGCCGTCGACAAGCTCGTCGCCAAGCAGCGCGACCTGCATACGGGCGTGCGCCGCTCCGACCTCAACCGCGAGCTGCTCGGCCAGGGCAGCGCCAACATCGTCTCGGGCGCGCTCGGTGGCCTGCCCGTCGCCGGGGTCGCCGTGCGCACGGTGGCCAATGTGCGCGCGGGCGCCGTCAGCGGGAACTCCACGACGCTGCACGGCGTTTGGGTGGTAGTGGCCGCGCTGCTCCTGGTCCCCGTCCTGGAGCTGATCCCCCTCGCGGCTCTCGCCGCCCTCGTCATGGCCGTCGGCATCCAGATGGTCAGCCTGAACCACATCCGTACGATCACCCGCCACCGCGAGATCGTCGTCTACGCCGTGACGACCGTCGGCGTGGTCTTCCTCAACGTCCTCCAGGGCGTCGTGCTCGGCATCGCCGTGGCCGTGGCCGTGTCACTGCACCGCCTGGCCCGCACCCGGATCACGCACGAGGTGCGGGACGGCGTGCACCATGTCCGCGCACGCGGGCAGTTGACGTTCCTCGCGGTGCCGAGGCTCAGCAGGACGCTGCACCTCGTGCCCCACGGCGAGGACGTCGTCGTGGAGCTGGACGGCTCCTTCATGGATCACGCGGCGTACGAATCACTGCAGTGCTGGCAGGACGAGCACACCGCGCACGGCGCCCGCGTCGAGATCACCGGGCGCGCCGGGACCCGCATCGCCGAGCCCTCGAGCGCCTCGCACTCCTGTTGCCGGCCGTGGACGCCGTGGCGCAATCACCACTGCGACCGGCCGCAGGAGGAGCAGGGGGCCGGGAGGCCCCGGGTCCACCAACTGGCCAGTGGCATCAGCGCGTTCCAGCGGAACACCGCGCCGCATGTGCGGGAGGAGCTGGCCCGGCTCGCCCGCGAGGGACAGCGGCCCTCGCAGCTGTTCCTGACGTGTGCGGACTCCCGCGTCGTCACGTCGATGATCACCTCCAGTGGACCCGGTGACCTGTTCGTCGTACGCAATGTCGGCAATCTGGTGCCGTTGCCGGGCGCCGAGAGCGGCGACGACTCGGTGGCAGCCGCGATCGAGTACGCGGTCGAGGTGCTCAAGGTGCGGTCGATCACCGTGTGCGGGCACTCCGGGTGCGGTGCGATGCAGGCACTGCTCAACACCCCGCCGGGAGGCGCCCAGACGCCGCTGCGGCGCTGGCTGCGGCACGGTCTGCCGAGCCTTGAGCGGTTGGGCGCGCAGGACAGGGCGTGGGCGCGGCTCTCCGGGGGAGCGCCGGCCGACGCGGTCGAGCAGCTCTGTCTCACCAACGTGGTCCAGCAGTTGGAGCACCTGAAGGCCCACGAGGTGGTGGCCTGCCGCCTCGCCGAGGGTGAGCTCGAACTGCACGGCATGTACTTCCATGTCGGCGAGGCGCAGGCCTATCTCCTGACGGAGGGCAGCGGTGCCGAGCACCTTCCCGACGAGGTCTTCGACCAGGTGGTGCCCACCGCGCTGGTCAAGGTGGAAGGGGCCGGGACGCGAGGGGCAAGCGCGTGATCCCGTGTTCCTCACGGCGCCGACACGCCCCGGCACTACTGTGAAACGGTGACTTCTCCGCCGGAAGACCCGCTGTCACCGACCCGGCAAGAGACGCCCTCGCCGCCCCGAGACGTGCGCGCACCTTTCCCAGGTGCGCGCACGTCCTCCCCAGGCGCGCACCCCTCGCCCCGAGCCATGGACCCGCCGATCCCGGACGCGGACCCGCCGATCCCCGACGCGGACCCGCCGATCCCGGACGCGGACCGGTCGGTCCAAGACGCGGACCCGCCCGTCCGGGAAGGCGAGCGGGACACGGCCTTGCAGCAGTTGCAGGACGCGTACGCCGAAGGCCACCTCTCGCACGAGGAGATGGACGCCCGCCTCGACCGGGTGCTCACGGCCGACACGCGCAGCCGGCTCGTGTCGGCCCTGGCCTCGCTCCCGGCGATGAGCGCGGGGACCACGTCCACCATCACCGCCGCCAGTGGGCGGATCCGGCGGCGCGGGGCGTGGCGGGTGCCCCGCAGCCTCAAGGTCGAGTCCGCCTTCGCCGCCGTGCGCCTCGACCTCTCGCGGGCGGTGATCGAGCACGCGGTGACGGACATCGAGCTGCGACTGGGCACCGGCACGGCGAAGATCATCGTGCCGCGTGACGCGCTGGTGGACATCGACGGGCTGCACACCGGGTGGAAGGACTCGCCCTACAACGCCCCGAGAAGGACCCGCCCCGGTGGCCCCCGGATCCGTATCTCCGGAAGCATGGGTTTCGGCCGGTTGAAGATCCGCCACGCGCGGCGCTGACGTCCGGCCGCCGGCGGTCCGCGACGCACCGCGGCGGACGCCCCTGTATTTGGCGACCGCCGAGTGCCAGGATCAGAGGGGGGTTGACCTACTCCCGCAGGGCTTGAAGAATCCGACCGATCACGTTATTGGTCTAAACCACGCCGGGCCGGTGTGTCGTCCGCATGTTGGGAGCTTGCACATGAGCGAACGTCCGTCCATCGCCAACATGTTGAAGGAGGAGCGTCGCTTCGCGCCGCCGGCGGAGCTGGCGTCCCACGCCAACGTCACCGCCGAGGCGTACGAGCGGGCCGAGGCCGACCGGCTCGGCTTCTGGGCCGAGCAGGCCCGCCGGCTGACCTGGGCCACGGAGCCGACCGAGACGCTCGACTGGTCCAACCCGCCCTTCGCCAAGTGGTTCGCCGACGGCAAGCTCAACGTCGCGTACAACTGCGTCGACCGCCACGTCGAGGCCGGCCACGGCGAGCGCGTCGCGATCCACTTCGAGGGAGAGCCCGGCGACAGCAGGGCCCTCACCTACGCCGAGCTGAAGGACGAGGTCAGCCGGGCGGCGAACGCCCTCATCGAGCTGGGCGTGCACAAGGGCGACCGGGTCGCCGTCTACCTGCCGATGATTCCCGAGGCCGTCATCGCCATGCTGGCGTGCGCCC
Organism: Streptomyces sp. NPDC005898; assembly: GCF_040629635.1. Classification (NCBI taxonomy): domain Bacteria; kingdom Bacillati; phylum Actinomycetota; class Actinomycetes; order Kitasatosporales; family Streptomycetaceae; genus Streptomyces; species Streptomyces sp. NPDC005898. The sequence continues at coordinate 106,312 of NZ_JBEXWC010000002.1, forward strand.
GCATCGGCGCCACGCACTCCGTGGTCTTCGGCGGCTTCTCCGCCGACGCCATCGCCACCCGTATCCAGGACGCCGACGCCAAGGTCGTCATCACCGCCGACGGCGGCTACCGCCGGGGCAAGCCGTCCGCGCTCAAGCCCGCCGTGGACGAGGCCGTCGGCCGCGTCGAGGGCGTGCGCAGCGTCCTGGTGGTGCGCCGCACCGGGCAGGACGTGGCGTGGATCGAGGGCCGTGACGTGTGGTGGCACGAGATCACGGGGAGGCAGTCGGCCGAGCACACCCCCGAGGCCTTCGACGCCGAGCACCCGCTGTTCATCCTCTACACCTCGGGCACCACGGGTAAGCCCAAGGGCATCCTGCACACCTCCGGCGGCTACCTCACGCAGACGGCCTACACCCACCACGCCGTCTTCGACCTCAAGCCGGAAAGCGACGTCTACTGGTGCACGGCCGACATCGGCTGGGTCACCGGCCACTCGTACATCACCTACGGGCCGCTGGCGAACGGCGCGACGCAGGTGATGTACGAAGGCACCCCCGACACCCCCCACCAGGGCCGCTTCTGGGAGATCGTGCAGAAGTACGGGGTCACGATCCTCTACACCGCGCCGACGGCGATCCGCACGTTCATGAAGTGGGGCGACGACATCCCCGCGAAGTTCGACCTGAGCAGCCTGCGGGTCCTGGGTTCGGTCGGTGAGCCGATCAACCCCGAGGCGTGGATGTGGTACCGCAAGAACATCGGCGCCGACCAGTGCCCCATCGTGGACACCTGGTGGCAGACCGAGACCGGCGCCATGATGATCTCACCGCTGCCGGGAGTGACCGAGACCAAGCCCGGCAGCGCCCAGCGCGCCCTGCCCGGCATCTCCGCGACCGTCGTCGACGACGAGGCGAACGAAGTGCCGGACGGCGGCGGTGGCTACCTCGTCCTGACCGAGCCCTGGCCGGCGATGCTGCGCACGATCTGGGGCGACGACCAGCGGTTCCTCGACACGTACTGGTCGCGTTTCCAGGACCGGTACTTCGCCGGCGACGGCGCCAAGAAGGACGAGGACGGCGACATCTGGCTGCTGGGCCGCGTGGACGACGTGATGCTCGTGTCCGGGCACAACATCTCCACCACCGAAGTCGAATCCGCGCTCGTCTCACACCCCTCCGTCGCCGAAGCGGCGGTCGTGGGCGCCGCCGACGAGACGACCGGACAGGCCATCGTCGCCTTCGTCATCCTGCGCGGCACGGCGAACGCCGAGGACGAGAACCTCGTGGCCGACCTGCGCAACCACGTCGGCGCCACCCTCGGCCCCATCGCCAAACCCAAGCGCATCCTGCCCGTGGCCGAACTCCCGAAGACACGCTCCGGCAAGATCATGCGCCGCCTCCTGCGCGACGTCGCCGAGAACCGCGAACTGGGCGACGTCACCACACTCACGGACTCCTCCGTGATGGACCTCATCCAGTCGCGGCTCCCGGCCACGCCGAGCGAGGACTGACAGCCACCCCCACAGGGGCGCGTACAGAAGTACGTACAAAAGTACAGGGAGGGCACCCGGCGACACGCCGGGTGCCCTCCCCGTATGCCGGGTGCCCTCCCGCGTCCGTATCCGGAGCACAGACCTCCGGATGCGCCCCCGCGTACGTTGGGTACGCTGAAAACGCGTCAACATCGCGACAAGAAGTACGCCGCGACGCCGCGACGAGATGTACCAAGGTGCGCCGGGAAGTCTGGTCGGCAAGTGCTCAGCCCTGCCCACCAACCGGAGGTCGACTCACGTGACCGCGCCCGCCCCCGAGCCCCGCCGCAAAGTCCTCGGCCGCCTCTCCCTGCCCGAGCGGAACTTCGTCGCCGAGGCACTGCGCGCCGAGACGGTCGGCGGAGTGCTGCTGCTCGTCGCCGCCGTCACCGCGCTGATCTGGGCGAACACCGCCGGCGGCGCGTACGAGTCCCTGCGCGGCTTCCACCTCGGCCCGGCCTCGCTGGGGCTCGACCTGTCCATCCAGCACTGGGCGGCCGACGGACTGCTCGCCGTCTTCTTCTTCGTGGCCGGCATCGAACTCAAGCGCGAACTGGTCGCGGGCGACCTGCGCGACCCCAAGGCCGCCGCGCTGCCCGTCGTCGCGGCGCTCTGCGGCATGGCCGCGCCCGCGCTCGTCTACGTCCTGTCCAACACCCTCGGCGGCGGCTCGCTGGACGGCTGGGCCGTGCCGACCGCCACCGACATCGCCTTCGCGCTCGCGGTCCTCGCGGTCATCGGCACCTCGCTGCCGTCCGCGCTGCGCGCCTTCCTGCTCACCCTCGCGGTCGTCGACGACCTCTTCGCGATCCTGATCATCGCGGTCTTCTTCACCAGCGACCTGAACTTCGCCGCGCTCGGCGGCGCGGTGCTCGGCCTCGCCGTCTTCTGGCTGCTGCTGAGGAAGCGGGTGCGCGGCTGGTACCTCTACGTCCCGCTGGCGCTCGTCATCTGGGGCCTGATGTACAACAGCGGCGTCCACGCCACCATCGCCGGTGTCGCCATGGGCCTGATGCTGCGCTGCCACAAGGAGGACGACAGCGAGCGGCACTCCCCCGGCGAGCACATCGAACACCTCGTGCGCCCGCTCTCGGCGGGCCTGGCCGTGCCGCTGTTCGCCCTCTTCAGCGCCGGTGTCTCCGTCTCGGGCGGCGTGCTCGGCGACGTCTTCACCACGCCGGAGACGCTCGGTGTGGTGCTCGGCCTCGTGATCGGCAAGGCGGTCGGCATCTTCGGCGGCACCTGGCTCGCGGCCCGCTTCACCAAGGCGGAGCTCAACGACGACCTGGCCTGGCCCGACGTGTTCGCGGTGGCCTCGCTGGCCGGCATCGGCTTCACCGTCTCCCTGCTGATCGGCGAACTCGCCTTCACCGAGGACCCGCTGCTCACCGACGAGGTCAAGGCCGCCGTCCTGACGGGCTCGCTCATCGCGGCCGTGCTCTCCGGAATCCTGCTGAAGATACGGAACGCCAAGTACCGCAGGCTGTGGGAGGAGGAGGAACGCGACGACGACCTCAGCGGCGTACCCGACATCTACGAGATGGACGACCCGGAGTACCACCTCCGGATGGCCGCCATCTACGAGAAGAAGGCGGCCGAGCACCGCAGGCTTGCCGAAGTGTCGGGTGGGGAACGCGAGGATGGCAACGGTCCGGCATGATCTGAGCAGACATGATCTGAGCAGACCCATCTCAGAAGAGATCAGATCCACCAAGAGATCAGAAGAGAAAAAGGGGAGAACGCGATGAGCTCACCCGACGGCCCCGTCGGTGCCGAACGCAGCCTCGGCCAGCTGGTCGCCTCGGCGACCGGTGAGATGTCCGCGCTGGTGCACGACGAGATCGCACTGGCCAAGGCCCAGCTGCGCCAGGACGTCAAGCGCGGCGCGATCGGCGGTGGCGCGTTCGCCGCGGCCGGAGCGGTCCTCATCTTCTCGCTGCCGATGCTGAGCTTCGCGCTCGCCTACGGCATCCGCACCTGGAGCGGCTGGAACCTCGCCGTCTGCTTCCTGCTGTCCTTCGCCGCCAATGTCCTGGTGGCCGGAGCGCTCGCGCTGATCGGCGTCGTCTTCGCCAAGAAGGCGAAGAAGGGCAAGGGCCCCCAGAAGGTCGCCGCCTCGGCCAAGCAGACGGCCGCCGTACTGGGGAACGTCAAGCCGCACCCCCGCGCGGTGCAGCCCGCCGACACCGTTGACGTCCGAATCGGTGAGACGGGGGCCACTGTGGCACGCTCGTCCTCATGACGGACCCCGACCATCAGGACCACGCCCTCACCGGCACCACGCCCCACGGCCCCACGCTCGGTGCCACCGCCCATTCGGCGCAACCGGCCTCGGCCGTACGCGTCGAGGGGCCGTGGACCCACCGGGACGTGGCCGCCAACGGCGCGCGCTTCCACATCGCCGAGATGGGCGATGGGCCGCTGGTCCTGCTCCTGCACGGCTTCCCGCAGTTCTGGTGGACGTGGCGGCACCAGCTGGTGGCGCTCGCCGACGCCGGGTTCCGGGCCGTCGCGATGGACCTGCGGGGCGTGGGCGGCAGCGACCGCACACCGCGCGGCTACGACCCGGCGAACCTCGCGCTCGACATCACCGGTGTCGTGCGCTCGCTCGGCGAGCCCGACGCCGCGCTCGTCGGGCACGACCTGGGCGGATATCTCGCGTGGACGGCGGCCGTGATGCGGCCCAAGCTGGTGCGCCGGCTCGCGGTGTCCTCGATGCCCCATCCGCGGCGCTGGCGCTCGGCGATGCTGTCCGACAGGAAGCAGACCGCCGCGGGCTCCTACGTCTGGGGTTTCCAGCGGCCGTGGCTGCCGGAGCGTCAGCTGGTGGCCGACGACGGCGCCCTGGTCGGCCGGCTGGTCCGGGACTGGTCGGGGCCCCGGCTACCGGAGGACGAGGCGGTGGAGATGTATCAGCGGGCCATGTGCATCCCCTCGACGGCCCACTGCTCGATCGAGCCGTACCGCTGGATGGTCCGGTCGCTGGCACGCCCCGACGGCATCCAGTTCAACCGCCGGATGAAGCGGCCGGTGCGGGTGCCGACACTGCATCTGCACGGCTCCCTGGACCCCGTGATGCGCACCAGGAGCGCGGCCGGGTCCGGTGAGTACGTCGAAGCCCCCTACCGCTGGCGGCTGTTCGACGGCCTCGGGCACTTCCCGCACGAGGAGGACCCGGTGGCGTTCTCCACGGAGCTGGTGAACTGGCTGAAGGACCCCGAACCGGACCGCTGAACCGCGCCCGGTCACCACCGCCGGGGAACACCTGTCCTACGAACGCCAATTGCCCGGCGCATAGGCCAATTGGGGCCCTTGGGCGCGATTACCGACCATGAGGCCCGGGCAAACGTCGGGGTATGGGCTGGACGCACGACTACAGTGACGTAGCACGCAATCGCCGCTCGGCCGCAGCGCTGAACAGCCATGAGAGGGGCGGGGCACAGAAGTCGGGCCGACACGGCCCCCCTCAGGGCATGGGCATCCCCCGCATCCTCCGCCGCAGGGCCCGCTGGGTCTCCGCGCGACTGCGGCACACCCGCCACTGACCCGGCTCCCCCTCGGCCTCCCGACCCGCGAGACGCCCACCGGGCCCCGCGAGAGCCCCGTAAGGCCCCCGCGAGGCCCCGTCGGCCTGCCCGCCGCCCCGCTCGGAGCCTTCGGAGCGCCTTCGGATCGGCTTCGGATCGGCTTCGGATCGGCTTCGGATCGGCTAGAGCGCGCAGCCCTGGCTGTCGACCTCCTGGTTGGCGGTGCGGCCCCGCTCGATGTCCTCGCGCACCTCGTCCACCGTCAGGGCGTATCCCGTCTCCGGGTTGTCCAGGGACTTGGCGAAGACCACGCCGTAGACCTCGCCGCCAGGAGTCAGCAGCGGGCCGCCGGAGTTGCCCTGGCGGACGGTCGCGAAGAGCGAGTAGACGTCACGGCGCACGGTGCCGCGGTGGTAGATGTCCGGCCCCTTGGCCGTGATGCGGCCGCGCACGCGCGCGGGGCGGACGTCGTAGGGCCCGTCCTCGGGGAAACCGGCGACGATGGCGCCCTCACCGCTGGTCGCGTCCTTGGACGTGAACTTCAACGGCGGTGCCTTCAGCGTGGGCACGTCCAGGACGGCGATGTCCCGCTCCCAGTCGTAGAGGACGACCTTCGCGTCGTACGTCTGGTTCTGACCGCCTATCTGGACGGTCGGGTCGTCCACGCCGCCGACCACGTGCGCGTTGGTCATCACCCGGCGGTCGGCGAAGACGAAGCCGGTGCCTTCGAGGACCTTGCCGCAGCCGCGGGCCTCGCCGCGCACCTTCACGATGGAGCGCTTGGCGGTCGTGGCGACCTTGCTCCTGGCGAGCTTGGGGTCGGGCGGCCGGACCTCCGTGATCGGCTCGTTCGCGAACGGGCTGAAGACCTGCGGGAAGCCGTTCTGCGCGAGGACCGAGGAGAAGTCGTCGAACCACGTGTCGGCCTGGCCCGGCAGCGCCCGTGACACACCGAGGAGCACCTTGGAGTTGCGCACCTCCTTGCCGACCGTGGGCAGCGTCGTGCCCGCGAGGAGGGAGCCGATCATCCACGCGACGAGGAGCATCGCCACCACGTTCACCAGCGCGCCGCCCGTCGCGTCCAGGGCGCGGGCGGGCTGCCAGGTGATGTATCTGCGCAGCTTGTTGCCCAGGTGGGTGGTGAAGGCCTGGCCGATCGAGGCGCAGACGATCACGATGACGACGGCGACCACCGCGGCGGTCGTACTCACCGTGGCCGCGTCGTCCTTCGTCACGGCGTTCCAGATCACCGGCAGCAGATAGACGGCGACGAGACCGCCGCCGAGGAACCCGATCACCGAGAGGATGCCGACCACGAAGCCCTGGCGGTAGCCCACCACCGCGAACCACACGGCGGCGAGCAGCAGCAGGACGTCCAGCACGTTCACCGATTCAATCCTCGCCTCGCATCGCGGCCGCCACGTCCCCGCAACCTTGTCATGCGCGCCAATCGAGCGGGACCTGCCTCTCGCGGTCCCAGGGGCGCTCCCAGCCCGCGAAGTGCAGCACTCTATCGATGACTCCGGCGGTAAAACCCCAGACCAGAGCGGATTCCACGAGGAAGGCGGGGCCGCGGTGGCCGCTCGGGTGGACCGCCGTCGCCCGATTCGCCGGGTCCGTGAGATCGGCCACGGGGACCGTGAAGACCCGGGCCGTCTCGTTCGGATCGACGACGCCGACGGGGGTCGGGGTGCGCCACCAGCCGAGCACGGGCGTCACGACGAAGTCGCTCACCGGGATGAACAGGCGCGGCAGCACGCCGAAGAGCTGGACGCCCCGCGGGTCGAGGCCGGTCTCCTCCTCGGCCTCGCGCAGGGCGGCGCGCAGCGGTCCGTCCGTCTTCGGATCACCGTCCCCCGGGTCGAGGGCGCCGCCCGGGAAGGACGGCTGCCCCGCGTGGGACCGCAGGGAGCCCGCGCGCTCCATCAGGAGCAGCTCGGGGCCTCGCTCGCCCTCTCCGAAGAGGACGAGGACCGCGGACTGGCGCCCGGTGCCGTTCTCCGGAGGGAGGAAGCGGCTCAGCTGGAGCGGCTGGATGGTCCTCGCGGCGCGGGCGACGGGCGTCAGCCAGGCGGGCAGGCCCTCGGAGCTGAGCAGGGGGTGCGCCCCGGACGGCGGCCGGGCACCGCTGCCCGCCGGGTCGGCCGCGCCCTCCGTGCCGACGCCCGCTCCGCCGTGCGTCCTGTTCGCCGTGCCGGCCGTCTCAGTCGTGCCACCGGTCGTCTCAGTCGTGCCGGTCGTCTCAGTCGTGTCAGTCGTCTCGGTCGTGTCGCTCGCGTGCCTCATCTGCACCCCCGTCCGTCCCTGGACAACGCTCTTTGCCCCCGCGTTCGTTCCGTCCTGCTTCCGGTTCACCCCGCGGCCAGCGGCGGCGCGGGCTGCCCGGGGTAGTCCGCCGGGGGCTTGAGGCGCTGGCCCGGGAAGCCGCCCATCTCGTACTTCAGGAGCTTCTTCGCCTTCTCCGGGTCCGTCTCGCCTTCTCCGTACGAGGGGCAGAGCGGGGCGATGGGGCAGGCACCGCAGGCGGGCTTGCGGGAGTGGCAGATGCGGCGGCCGTGGAAGATCACGCGGTGCGAGAGCATCGTCCACTCGCTCTTCGGGAACAGCTCGGCGACGGCCGCCTCGACCTTCACCGGATCGGTCTCCTCCGTCCACTTCCAGCGGCGGACGAGCCGGCCGAAGTGGGTGTCCACGGTGATGCCGGGCACCCCGAAGGCGTTGCCGAGGACGACGAACGCGGTCTTGCGGCCCACGCCGGGCAGCTTGACCAGGTCATCGAGGCGTCCGGGGACCTCGCCCCCGAAGTCGTCCCGCAGGGCCTTGGCCAGGCCCATGATCGACTTTGTCTTGGCGCGGAAGAACCCGGTCGGCCTGATCAGCTCCTCGACTTCCTCGGGGACGGCCGCGGCCAGGTCCTCCGGGGTCGGGTACGCGGCGAACAGCCTCGGCGTCGTCTGGTTCACCCGCAGGTCGGTGGTCTGCGCGGAGAGCACCGTGGCGACCAGCAGCTCGAAGGGGTTCTCGAAGTCCAGCTCGGGGTGGGCGTACGAATACACCTCGGCCAGCTCGCGGTTGATCCGCCGGGCCCGGCGGACGAGGGCGGCGCGGGACTCCTGCGGGGGGACGACCGGCGCCTTGACGGCGCCGGGCGCGGCCTCCTTGGCGGGAGCCTTCCTGGCGGCGGCCTTCTTGGCGGGGGCCTTCTTGACGGCGGCCTTCTTGACGGCGGCCTTCTTGGCTGCAGGCTCCTTGGCGGTGGCCTTTTTGACCGCGGCCTTCTTCGCGGGGGCCTTCTCGGCGTCGGCCGCCTTGGCGCTGGGGGCCTCGGCGCTGGGGGCCGCCTTCTTCGCCGCGGACTTCTCGGCACCGGGCGCGGTCTTCTTGGCCGCACTCGCCGCCGGCGTTGTCTTCTTCACTGGAGGTGCCTTCTTCGGGGAGGTCGGTTGCCTCGCGGGTGCCGTTCGCTTCTTTTGGTGCCGCTCACTTCTCGGGGGGTCCACTTCACGGGGGCGTCCGTTTCTCGGGGACGCCTGCCCTACCGCAGCTGCCCGCTCCGGCGGGGGTGTACCCACCGAACGGGCCACGCCTGCCCGATTTGCCGGATTATCCGACCCCCCGGACGTCTGTTCGCCCACAGCAGAATCGGGGGGTGCGGCCACCTTCCCGGCCCCCTTGGCCTGTGAGTTCACCGGCTTTTTGGATACCCGGTCAGCCTAGAGGCCGACACCGACATCCGTCGTCGGCCCCGAGGATCGGCCCCCAATTGGCCCCCTCCCGCACAGCACGCCACGCCGGTGCGGCAGACTTGTGACTGATCACACTGTTTGGACCGTCCGGCAAACTGGGGAACACGGTCCCCTGATGCAGGTCGACAAGGAGAGAACTCGTGGACGACGTTCTGCGGCGCGCCCCGCTCTTCGCGGCGCTCGATGACGAGCAGGCCGCGGAGCTCCGCGCCTCCATGAGTGAGGTGACGCTCGCGCGCGGGGATGCGCTTTTCCATGAGGGCGACCCCGGAGACCGCCTGTACGTGGTCACCGAGGGCAAGGTGAAGCTGCACCGCACCTCGCCCGACGGCCGCGAGAACATGCTCGCGGTGCTCGGCCCCGGTGAGCTGATCGGTGAGCTGTCGCTCTTCGACCCGGGTCCGCGGACGGCCACGGCCTCCGCCCTCACCGAGGTGAAGCTGCTCGGCCTCGGCCACGGCGACCTCCAGCCCTGGTTGAACGCCCGGCCCGAGGTGGCCGCCGCGCTGCTGCGCGCCGTCGCCCGGCGCCTGCGCAAGACCAACGACCAGATGTCCGACCTGGTCTTCTCCGACGTGCCGGGCCGCGTGGCCCGCGCGCTCCTCGACCTGTCGCGCCGCTTCGGCGTGCAGTCCGAGGAGGGCATCCACGTCGTGCACGACCTCACGCAGGAGGAGCTGGCCCAGCTGGTCGGCGCCTCCCGCGAGACGGTCAACAAGGCGCTGGCGGACTTCGCGGGCCGCGGCTGGCTGCGCCTGGAGGCCCGCGCGGTCATCCTGCTGGACGTGGAGCGGCTCGCCAAGCGCTCGCGCTGACACCCGAGTCCGTACGCCGATGGGCCCCGCCTCTCAGGAGGCGGGGCCCATCGGCGTACCCGGCGGCATAGGGACCACCGTCAGATCAGGCCGTGTTCCCGCAGGTAGTCCAGCTGTGCCCGGACCGAGAGCTCCGCGGCCGGCCACAGGGAGCGGTCCACGTCCGCGTAGACGTGCGCCACGACCTCCGCCGCCTCGACGTGGCCGTTCTCCACGGCCGTCTCGACCTGGGCCAGACGGTTCGCCCGGTGCGCGAGGTAGAACTCGACGGCTCCCTGGGCGTCGTCCAGGACCGGCCCGTGGCCCGGCAGGACCGTGTGGACGCCGTCGTCGACCGTCAGGGAGCGCAGCCGGCGCAGGGAGTCGAGGTAGTCGCCCAGGCGCCCGTCCGGGTGCGCCACGACCGTCGTGCCGCGCCCCAGGACCGTGTCCCCCGTCAGCACCGCCCGGTCGGCGGGCAGATGGAAGCAGAGCGAGTCCGCGGTGTGCCCCGGCGTGGCGACCACCCGCAGCTCCAGGCCGCCGGTGGTGATGACGTCGCCGGGGCCGAGACCCTCGTCGCCCAGGCGCAGGGCGGGGTCGAGGGCGCGTACGTGAGTCCGGGTCAGCTCGGCGAAGCGGGCGGCGCCCTCGGCGTGGTCGGGGTGGCCGTGGGTCAGGAGGGTCAGCGCCACGCGCTTGCCCATCTTCCCGGCCGTCTCGACGACACGGCTCAGATGGGCGTCGTCGAGCGGGCCCGGGTCGATGACCACCGCGAGGGGCGAGTCCGGCTCCGAGACGATCCAGGTGTTGGTGCCGTCCAGCGTCATGGCGGACGGATTGGGCGCGAGGACGTTGACCGCGCGGGCGGTGGCGGGGCCGCTCAGGACCGCGCCACGGGGCTGGCCCGGGAGGGCTGCGGCTTCGGTCATACGGGGGTGACTCCCGTCGGGATCGGGGTGGGCGCGGGACTCTTGGGCAACGGGGCGCGTCCGGGACGTGCGGGACGCGCACGGGGCCGGGCCGGGGTCATGGCGCGGCGTCCGGGGTGATCCGTTTGGTGAACTCGCCGTGGCCCGGCCAGGAGAGCACCAGTTCGCCGCCCTCCAGGCGCGCCTGAGCGAGCACCGGGGCCATGTCCTGCCCCGCGGCCGCGTCGAGCGCCTCGGAGGGCGACACATAGGCGCTCAGCGCCCGCAGCGTCGCGATCGTCGGCGGCATCATCAGCAGCTCGCCCTTGTCGTAGCGGGCGGCAGCCTCCGCGGGGCGGATCCAGACGGCGCGGTCCGCCTCCGTGGAGGCGTTGCGGGTGCGCTGCCCCTCGGGGAGCGCGGCCACGAAGAAGAACGTGTCGTAGCGCTTGGGCTCGAACTCCGGAGTGATCCACCGCGCCCAGGCGGCGAGCAGGTCGCTGCGCAGGAAGAGCCCCCTGCGATCCAGGAAGTCCGCGAAGGACAGGTCGCGGGCGACCAGGGCCGCGCGGTCCGCCTCCCAGTCCTCCCCCGTGGTGTCGCCGACGACGCTCTCCGTGGAGGGTCCGGCGAGCAGCACGCCCGCCTCCTCGTACGTCTCGCGGACCGCCGCGCAGACGATCGCCTGGGCAGTGGCCTCGTCGTCGACGCCGAGCCGGGCGGCCCAGGACGCGCGCGTGGGGCCCGCCCAGCGCACCAGGTGGTCGTCGTCGCGCGGGTCGACGCCGCCGCCCGGATACGCGTACGCGCCTCCGGCGAAGGCCATGGAGGCGCGTCTGCGCAGCATGTGTACTTCAGGCGCCCCGCCGGCCGCCGCGCCCCGCCCGTCCCTGAGCAGCATGACGGTGGCGGCGCGGCGCGGGGTCGCCGGAGTCAGCTCGCCGCTCGCGAGGGCGCGGATGCGGTCGGGCCACTCCGGGGGGTACCACTGCCCATTTGCCATGGGCGGAGGCTATCCCCTGGTGAGCGGATGTTCGAGAGGCAGTGATCGGGTCCGGCGGGACCCCGCCACGGCTCAGGCCTCGGTCAGCTCCACCTGGAACTCGACCTCCACCGGAGCGTCCAGCGGGAGCACGGCCACGCCGACGGCACTGCGCGCGTGCACGCCCTTGTCGCCGAGCACCTCGCCGAGCAGTTCGCTCGCGCCGTTGATCACGCCGGGCTGGCCCGTGAAGTCCGGGGCGGACGCCACGAAGCCGACGACCTTCACCACGCGCGCGATGCGGTCGAGGTCACCGGCGACGGACTTCACCGCGGCCAGGCCGTTCAGCGCGCAGGTGCGGGCCAGGTCCTTGGCCTCCTCCGGGGTGACCTCGGCGCCGACCTTGCCGGTCACCGCGAGCTTGCCCTCCACCATGGGGAGCTGCCCCGCGGTGTAGACGTACACGCCGGACTGGACGGCCGGCTGGTACGAGGCCAGCGGCGGCACGACCTCCGGGAGCGTCAGGCCCAGCTCGGCGAGGCGGGCCTCGACGGCCGAGCCGCTTCGCGCCGCCCCGCTCATGCCTGCTTCTCGCGCTTCAGGTAGGCCACCAGCTGCTCGGGGTTGTTCGGCCCGGGCACGACCTGGACCAGCTCCCAGCCGTCCTCGCCCCAGGTGTCCAGAATCTGCTTCGTGGCATGGACGAGCAGAGGCACGGTTGCGTATTCCCACTTGGTCATGTGGCCGACTGTAGTCGGTGTCAGGGGATGCTCAGGCGGGGCATGGGGGAAGGCTCGGGGTGGGGATCGGGGAACGCTCAGGGTGGGCTCCTGCGTAGGCGGGGCGGCGACTGGTTAGGCTCAATGACGTGAGCAGGCTCCAGGTCGTCAGTGGCAAGGGCGGTACCGGCAAGACCACGGTGGCCGCCGCCCTCGCGCTCGCCCTCGCGACGGAGGGGCGACGCACCCTCCTCGTGGAGGTCGAGGGCAGGCAGGGCATCGCGCAGCTCTTCGAGACGGAGGCGCTGCCTTATGAGGAGCGGAAGATCGCCGTCGCTCCCGGGGGCGGGGAGGTGTACGCCCTCGCCATCGACCCCGAGCTGGCACTGCTCGACTACCTCCAGATGTTCTACAAACTGGGGGGCGCGGGCCGGGCCCTGAAGAAGCTCGGCGCCATCGACTTCGCGACCACCATCGCGCCGGGCCTGCGGGACGTCCTGCTGACCGGCAAGGCCTGCGAGGCGGTGCGCAGGAAGGACAAGAGCGGCCGGTTCGCCTACGACTGCGTGGTGATGGACGCCCCGCCGACGGGCCGCATCACCCGCTTCCTGAACGTGAACGACGAGGTGGCTGGCCTCGCGAAGATCGGCCCGATACACAATCAGGCGCAGGCCGTGATGCGGGTCCTCAAGTCGTCCGAGACGGCGGTGCACCTGGTGACCCTCCTCGAGGAGATGCCCGTGCAGGAGACCGCGGACGGCATCGCCGAGCTGCGGGCCGCGGGGCTGCCGGTCGGGCGCGTCATCGTGAACATGGTGCGCTCGGCCCTGCTGGACGACGCCGAGCTGGAGCTGGGCCTCAAGCAGGCGCCTCGTACGGCCATCGCCAAGTCGCTCTCGGCGGCGGGGCTGGGCGGCGCGCGGCGCGGCGGCAGCGCCGAGCGGCTGGTGGACCCGCTCCTCGAGCAGGCCGGGGAGTACGCCGAGCGGCACGCCCTGGAGCGCGATCAGCGCTCCGTCCTCGCGGAGTTCGGCCGGCCGCTGCACGAACTCCCGCTGCTGGCGGGCGGGATGGACCTCGCGGGCCTGTACGAGCTCGCCACGGCACTGCGGAAGCAAGGGATCGCATGACCCCGGAACCGGCACGGACCTCGGCCCCGGCGCGGCCCCTGGACGCCGCCCGCGCGCTGGACGTCGACGCCCTGATCGACGACCCGAAGACCCGCATCGTGGTGTGCTGCGGCTCCGGGGGCGTGGGCAAGACGACCACGGCGGCGGCCATAGGCCTGCGCGCGGCCGAGCGGGGCCGCAAGGTCGTCGTGCTCACCATCGACCCGGCACGCAGGCTCGCCCAGTCCATGGGCATCGACCGGCTCGACAACGTACCGCGGCGGGTCAAGGACATCGACGGGGACGGCGACGGCGAGCTGCACGCGATGATGCTCGACATGAAGCGGACCTTCGACGAGATCGTCGAGGCGCACGCGGACAAGGAGCGGGCCGCCGCGATCCTCGCCAACCCCTTCTACCAGTCGCTCTCGGCGGGCTTCGCGGGCACGCAGGAGTACATGGCGATGGAGAAGCTGGGCCAGCTGCGCTCGCGGGAGGAGTGGGACCTCATCGTCGTCGACACCCCGCCCTCGCGTTCGGCGCTGGACTTCCTGGACGCGCCCAAGCGCCTCGGGTCCTTCCTGGACGGGAAGTTGATCCGGCTGCTCATGGCGCCGGCGAAGGTGGGCGGCCGGGCCGGTATGAAGTTCCTGAACGTCGGCATGTCGATGATGACGGGGGCACTGGGCAAGCTGCTCGGCGGGCCGCTGCTGCGCGACGTACAGACGTTCGTGGCGGCGATGGACACCATGTTCGGCGGGTTCCGTACGCGGGCGGACGCCACGTACCGGCTGTTGCAGGCGCCCGGCACGGCGTTCCTCGTGGTGGCCTCGCCGGAGCGGGACGCGCTGCGGGAGGCCGCGTACTTCGTGGAGCGCCTCGCCGCCGACGACATGCCGCTGGCGGGTCTGGTGCTGAACCGTGTGCACGGCAGCGGGGCCGCCCAGCTGTCCGCCGAGCGGGCGCTCGCCGCCGCGGAAAATCTTGAGGAGAGCGGCATTGTGGATCAGGGGGACGGGAAGGTTGCTGATCGTAACTCCCCTGTGAACAGAGCGACTTCGGAGCCGGGCGCGGCGCACGCGCCCACGACCGACCAGCCCGAGACCGACCACTCCCTGACCGACCCCGAGTCCGCCGACCCCTCGGTGGAGAAGTTGACCGTTGGACTGTTGCGTCTGCATGCCGAACGTATGCAGCTGCTCGCGCGTGAGCAGCGCACGCGGGACCGCTTCACGGCGCGCCACCCGGAAGTGGCGGTGGCCGAAGTGGCCGCGCTGCCCGGCGATGTGCACGACCTCGCGGGGCTCCGGGCCATCGGTGACCGCCTGGCGAGCTGAGCGATCGGCGAAATGACCGCCTGGCGGGTTCAGCGGTCGATGAGGACCGCTCGGCAGGTCCAGCGGTCGGCGAACTGACCGCTCGACAGGTCCAGCGATCGGCGAAATGACCGCTCGGCGAGTCGAGGCGCCGACGGGCCGACTCCGCAGGAGCCAGTAGTGCGTGTGGGCCAGACGCGTGTCGCCCCAGGGGCGCTACCCCACCGCGGCGTAGCTCTCGTATGTCTCCTCGTCCTCCAAGTCCACGGGCAGCAGGCCCGCGCCGCGCTCGTACTCGGAGCGCGCCGTCTCCAGGAGCCTGCGCCATGAGGTGACGGTGGGACGCCTGCGCAGCAACGCGCGGCGCTCACGCTCCGTCATGCCACCCCACACGCCGAACTCGACGCGGTTGTCGAGCGCGTCGGCCAGGCACTCGGTCCGCACCGGGCATCCGGTACACACCGCCTTGGCCCTGTTCTGCGCTGCTCCTTGAACGAACAGTTCATCTGGATCGGTAGTGCGGCAGGCCGCCTGCGCACTCCAGTCGGTTACCCAGCCCATACCGGCGCCGTCCTCTCCCGAATCGAGGCTCCCCCACGGCGGCAGCGGCATATTCACCGCCGCCAGTTGAGGACGTTACGGAAGGTGGGCACAGCGCAACACCCCCTTCGGGCCCAATCTTGAATGGCCCGAACGGACTATGGGTAAGCGGCAGATCACCCGACGGAGTGAGCGGACGACATATGGGGGGAACCCGGCACATCGGGAGAGTTCAGTTGTGTCACGGCGGGCACTCGACGCCACGTAAGGGAAGGTCGGGCAGGAATCCGTCGCATTCGGGAGGGACGGAGGCTTGTTGCCGCACCGCACTGCTGTGACAGTTGAGAACAGCTTAGGCCAAGGCATTCGCCGCTGTCCGGCGATTGGAAACCTCCGTGGAGCGGCGGCCCGATCGCCCCTGGCGACGGGGCGGGCGGCAGGGGCCCGCGACGGGGGTCCGCGACGGGGCGGGCCGCCCGGATGTACGGGGCGGGCCGCCCGGATGTCACGATCCGGCACTCGAACATCCCGAGGAACACTTGCTCCCTCGGAACGCCGTTGCGTACGGATTAGGCTGCCCCCATGGGAAAGAAGCGCTCCGGCGGTGGTCTGTCACCAATTCAACAGGCCGCGAAGTTCCTCGGTGTCAGCGTGCTGGCGGGTGCGGTGCTGGCCGGGATCGCCCTGCCCGCGGCCGGAGCGCTGGGCCTGGCGGCCAAGGGTTCCGTCGAGGGATTCGACGAGATCCCCGCCAACCTGAAGCAGCCGCCGCTCAGCCAGCGCACCAGCATCCTGGACAGCAAGGGCGGCCACATCGCCACGGTCTACTCGCGTGACCGCACGGTGGTGCCGCTCAAGGACATCTCGCCGTACATGCAGAAGGCGATCGTCGCGATCGAGGACTCCCGGTTCTACGAACACGGCGCGGTCGACCTCAAGGGCATCCTGCGCGCGCTCAACCAGAACGCGCAGAGCGGCGGCGTGTCGCAGGGCGCCTCGACGCTCACCCAGCAGTACGTGAAGAACGTCTTCGTCGAGGAGGCGGGCGACGACCCGACGAAGGTCGCCGAGGCCACGCAGCAGACCCTCGGCCGCAAGATCCGCGAGCTGAAGTACGCGATCCAGGTCGAGGAGAAGCTGGGCAAGAAGCGCATCCTCAAGAACTATCTGAACATCACCTACTTCGGTCAGCAGGCCTACGGCATCGAGGCCGCCTCGCAGCGCTACTTCTCCAAGCCCGCCAAGGAGCTGAAGCTCCAGGAGGCCGCGCTCCTGGCCGGCATCGTGCAGTCGCCCAGCCGGTACGACCCGGTCAACGACGCCACGGAGGCCACCCAGCGGCGCAATGTCGTGCTGCAGCGCATGGCCGACACGCACGACATCTCGCAGCAGGAGGCCGACAAGGCCAAGAAGGCGGAGCTCGGCCTGAAGGTGAGCCGCCCCAAGAACGGCTGCATCACCGCCGTCAGCGGCGCCGGCTTCTTCTGCGACTACGTGCGCGAGATCTTCCTCAACGACCCGGTCTTCGGCAAGACGAAGGAAGAGCGGGCCAAGATCTGGAACCGCGGCGGCCTGAAGATCCGTACGACGCTGGACCCGAAGGCGCAGGAGTCGGTGCAGGCGTCCATCAAGGAGCACGTGAACAAGGGCGACGACGTGGCGACCGCCGCCACCCTCGTCGAGCCGGGCACGGGCAAGATCGTCGGCATGGGCCAGTCGCGGCCCTACGGCTTCCGCAAGGACGAGACGACGATCAACCTCTCCGTCGACAGCGACATGGGCGGCGGCGCGGGCTACCAGCCCGGTTCGACGTTCAAGCCGATCGTCGCGGCGGCGGCCCTGGAGGGCGGCAAGTCCGCCGGGCAGACCTATCCGTCGCCGTACGAGATGCCGTATCCGGAGCGGGTCACGACCTGTAGCGGCAAGGACTGGCTGAACCTCAACAACGAGAAGCTCAGCAACGAGAACGAGTCCGAGGTCGGCCCGTACGGCATGCGGGAGGCGACCGCCAAGTCGGTCAACACCTACTACGTGCAGCTGATCGGCGACGTCGGCATCTGCCCCGTGACGAAGCTGGCCGCCAAGATGGGCGTCGAGCGGGCCGACGGCAAGGAGCTGGCGCAGGCGCCGTCGATCGCCCTCGGCACGCAGGAGATGTCGCCGCTGACGATGGCGAGCGCGTACGCGACCTTCGCCTCGCGCGGCACGTACTGCTCGCCGGTGGCCATCGAGTCGGTCACCACGCTCGCCGGCAAGTCGCTGCCGGTCCCGAAGACGACGTGCTCGCGCGCGATGTCGGAGAAGACGGCCGACACGATCAACACCCTCCTGAAGGGCGTGGTCGAGGACGGCACCGGTCAGAAGGCGGGGCTCGGCTCCCGGGCGAGCGCGGGCAAGACGGGTACGACGGACTTCCGTTACGCCGCCTGGTTCGTGGGCTACACCCCGAACATGTCGGGCGCGGTCTGGGTCGGCGACCCGCAGCACAAGCGGCAGATGGTCGACATCACCATCGGCGGAGTCCCGTACGACAAGGTCTTCGGCGGCGAGGTGCCGGGCCCGATCTGGCGCGACGCGATGAGCGGCGCGCTGGCGGACAAGCCGGCGCCGAACTTCAGCTCCGTGCGGCTTCCCGGGAGCGACAAGGGCCGCGACAGGGGTGGTGACGGTTCCAGCGACGGCGCGGGTACCGATCCCGGTGCCGGAACCGGTACCGACCCCGGTACCGGCGGCGAGGGTGATGGCGGGGGCGGTGGCGATGTCGGAGGTGGCGACGGCAAGCCGGGCACCGGTGGCGGTGGCGACGGCGACCCGTGGCCGGGTATCTCGATCCCGCCGGACATGCTTGGTGGCCTCGGTAACGGCGGGGGTCATGGTGGGGGTCACGGCAATGGGGGCGGGGATGGTGGGGGCTGGCGGCGGTAGTGGTAGCGGTGGCGGTAGTGGTATCGGTAGCCGCTGGCGGTAGGTGAGTAGTACGAAGATGAGGGCGCCCCCTGGTGCAGGGGGCGCCCTCATCGGCGTACGGGTGCCGGGGATCGGGGTCGGCGTACGGCTGGAGGCGGAACCGGGTCGGGGGTGCGGCTGGAGGCGGAACCGGGTCGGGGGTGCGGCTGGAACCGGAAGCGGGTCGCGGGTGCGGCTGGAACCGGAACCGGGTCGCGGATGCGGCTGGAGCCGGAAGCGCCGCTGGAGTCGGGAGCGCTGCCGGAATCGGAGGCCGACAGGGCGGCGGCGGGGGCCGGCGAACCGGAGCCGGAGCCGGAGTCGGCAGGCCGAAGGCGGCGAACGGGGAGCGGTGGGGTGGTGGACGGGGGCCGGGGGGCGGGGTCAGCCCGCGAGGAGCTTCTTGACCGTGGCGGCGACGCGGCCGCCCTCGGCGAGCCCCGCGACCTTCGGGTTCACGATCTTCATGACCTGGCCCATGGCGCGCGGCCCCTCCGCCCCGGCGGCCCTGGCCTCCTCGACGGCCTGCGCGACGATCGCCTGGAGCTCGTCGTCGGAGAGCTGCTTGGGGAGGTACTCGGCGAGGACCTCGCCCTCCGCCTTCTCCCGCTCCGCCTGCTCGGTGCGCCCGGCCTGCCCGAACGCGTCCGCGGCCTCCCGGCGCTTCTTCGCCTCGCGGGCGATCACCTTCTGCACGTCTTCGTCGGAGAGTTCGCGCGCCTGCGTGCCCGCGACCTCTTCCTTCGTGACGGCGGTGAGGGTCAGCCGGAGCGTCGAGGAGCGCAGCTCGTCGCGCCCCCGGATCGCGGCGGTGAGGTCTTCCTGCAGCTTCGACTTGAGCGTGGTCATGGGGTGATTGTGGCAGGTGCGAGGCGTTTCCTGCCCGCTGATTTCCCCGGGGCACGGGCAGGTTGGCCGCCGGCTCCCTCGCGTCGGGGGGCCGTCGGCATCTGACACGATGGGAGGATGCGCGCGCGATACGCAGTACCCCTGGGCATCACGGCGACGGCCGCGGCCGGTCTCGCCTACTCCGTGGGCTTCGAAGCCCGTTCGTTCCGGCTGCGGCGGATCACGATCCCCGTCCTGCCGGCGGGGATGCGCCCCTTGCGGGTCCTCCAGGTCTCCGACATCCACATGGTGTCCGGGCAGCGCAAGAAGCAGCGGTGGCTGCGCTCGCTCGCGGGCCTGCGCCCCGACTTCGTGATCAACACGGGCGACAACCTCTCCGACCCGGAGGGCGTTCCGGAGACGCTGGACGCGCTGGGCCCGCTGATGGAGTTCCCCGGGGCGTACGTCTTCGGGTCGAACGACTACTACGGGCCGAAGCCGCGCAACCCCGCCCGCTATCTCGTCGAGAAGGTCCAGGGCAAGCACGGCCTGAACGGCAACGCGCCGGCTGTCGGCGTCATCCACAACCCCTGGGAAGGCCTGCGCGACGGTTTCGACGAGGCGGGCTGGGTGAACCTCACGAACACCCGCGGTTCGCTGAAGGTCGACGGCTATGAGATCGGCCTCACCGGCGTGGACGACCCGCACATCAAACGCGACCGGTACGCGCGCGTGGCGGGCGGTCCGGACGCGGCGGCCGACTTCTCGATCGGCATCGTGCACGCGCCGTACCTGCGGTCCCTCGACGCGTTCACGGCGGACGGCTACCCGCTGATCCTCGCCGGCCACACCCACGGCGGCCAGGTCTGCATCCCCTTCTACGGAGCCCTGGTCACCAACTGCGACCTGGACACGGACCGCGTGAAGGGCCTCTCCACGCATACGGCGCAGGGCCGGACGTCATTCATGCATGTGTCCGCGGGCTGCGGGGCGAACCGGTACACGCCGATGCGGTTCGCCTGCCCTCCGGAGGCGTCGTTGCTGACGTTGGTGGAGCGGCGGGGGTAGCGGGGGCGGGCTTCGGGCCTCGGGGGGACTCGGGGGTTCAGGTCTCGGGGGTCTCGGGGGTTCGGGGCTCGGGGCTCGGGTCCCGAAGATCCGGAGCCCCGGGGTCTCGCAGTTCCCGTAGGTCTCGCAGGTCTTGCAGGTCCGGGGGGCCTGCACGTCTCGGAGGTCTCGCAGGTCCGGGGGGCCTGCACGTCTCGGAGTTCTCGCAGGTCCGGGGGGGGGACTGCCGGTCTCGCAGGTCCGGGGGGTCCTGCAGGTCCCGGAGGTCTCGCAGGTCCGGGGGGGGTCCTGCCGGTCCCGGAGGCCTCGGGAGCCTCCTAAAGGGCGGCCCGTGCGGATCACCCGCATACGCGTCCACCGCCCAGCTCCCACCGCTCACCGCCACCACCCCTACGGTGGAACGCATGATCACACCGACCCCCTCGGGCCGCTCGGGCTACTCGGGCCGCTCGTCCCCCACGAGCCGCTCGGGCCGCTCGGGCCGCTCGGGCCGCTCGGGCCGCTCGGCCACCGCGTTTGCGGCCGGCGCCGCGGGTGTCCCCGCGGAGGCGGTCGTGCCACCCGTACGCCGCCCTCGCGTGGCCGCCCTGCGCGCCCTGATCGCGCTGGCGGCGGTGACCGGAGTGGTGATCGACCTGGTCACCGGCAGCCCCTTCCGCGTCCTCAGCTACTTCACCGTCCAGAGCAATGTGCTGGTGGCGGTGGTCCTCGGCCTCTCCGCATGGCGGGCGTGGCGGGCCAGGCGCCCTCTCCCGCCCTGGCTGACCGGGGCCACGGTCTTCTTCATCGCCATCACGGGCCTCGTCTACCACCTGGTCCTGGCGAACGGCTCCAGCGGCTTCTCCATGACGGAGGAGGGGCCGCCGTCCAACTGGCACGCCCTCGCCAACCACCTCCTGCACACCGTGACCCCGCTCGGCGTGGCCCTCGACTGGCTGCTGCTCACAAGGCCGGGCGGCCTGCGCCCCCGCCATGCGGCCCTCTGGCTGCTCTACCCGCTGGCGTACCTGGCCTTCGCCCTGACCCGCGGCGCCCTGCTCCCACCGGGCTCGCCGGCCCGCTACCCCTACCCGTTCCTGGACGTGGCCGCCCATGGCTACGCCGGCATCCTCGGCAACGCGATCATCTTCGGCTCGGCCTTCTACGCACTGGCCCTGCTGACCGTCACCCTGGACCGCTTCCGCCCCGGCCCACGAGCCCCGAAGAACCGGATTTCGCCTCAGGCCGCCGGTCCGCTAAAGTAATCGATGTCGCCACGGGCCTGCAGCAATGCGGGGCGGTGGAACAACGACATCGGGGTGTAGCGCAGCTTGGCAGCGCGCTTCGTTCGGGACGAAGAGGTCGTGGGTTCAAATCCCGCCACCCCGACAGCTGAAACACCAGGTCAGGTCCGGTACTGAGAGATCAGTACCGGGCCTGATTTGCGTTGGGCGGCCATTCTGGGAGCCGTTTGGGAGCCGACTTCGGGATCCGGCTCCCCGGGGAGCCACCTGGGAAGCCGCACTATCGCGACGGGCACCCCTCCTGGTACATGGGCTCGCTGTCAGTGTTGCCGTCTAGCCTTGAGCCACCACCGTCCCATAGGAGATCGGATTGGCCGGGTTCAAGATCGACAAGCGCGCGATCGCGAAGATGCAGAAAGAGATCGTCAAGGAGTTCGAGCGGGCGAACCGCAAGCATCCCGTACGTATCCCCATCGAGGTTGAGCCTCCGTCCATAGGGGTGCTCACCCTCGCGAGTGCCAGCGGCCTCGAAAGCGACCCTCAGCTGTCTCGCTTGTTGCTCTGGCTGTACGAGTCCGTCCAGCAGGGTCCGGGCCCCTACGTAGACGTGAAGGTCTTCGCGCGGAGCAAGGGACTGCCAGAAGACGACAGCGACAACATGGCCCTGCAGCTAGAAAAGTTCGGGCTCGTCAGGATCGCGCGAAGCCTCGCCAGCGGGCTCTCCGAGGTGTATCCCACCGACGACGGGCTGCTGGAAGCACGCCGCCTACTCACCTTGCGCACCGACTCAGTCGAACGCTTCGGGCACGCCTGCGATGTCTTGTTGCGCTGGGTCCTGCGCGTGGGCGGAAGGCAAGCCTCTGTTCCGGCGCTTGCGTTCCTGGAAGATCCGCTGTGCAGCTTCGCCGGAGATCCCCTGGCCGAGGATGAGGTTCTCAGCGCGCTCGACTACCTACGCGAGCACGCTCTCCTGGAACGAGTAGTCACAGATGCCGGGGTCGCAGTCCTGATCACGGCGCAAGGCACCCGCTGCGTACTCGCTGGAGGCACCGTGAATGACTTTCTGAGCCGCCAACCGGCCGGCGGCGACACGTACAACATCACCGATTCGCACGGCTTCGTTGCTGGCTCTCAGCAGCACGTCGTACAGAACAACACCTTCGGCCTGGACGCATCTAAACTCGCCGGATTCGCCCAGCAGGTCCGGCAGTTCGCGCCAAGCCTGGGAGCCTCCGCGGAGGAGCAAAGCCAGTTGGTCCTGGACGCAGAGGTCCTGGAGGAAGCTGCCACCACCGATGCGCCTGAACCGGGTCGCGTACGGGCCGCATTCGACCGGCTGAACACAACCCTCAACGCCATCGGTACGGCTACCCCTGGCCTGACGATGCTGATCGGGGCAGGGCAGAGCGCATGCCAAGCCGTCTTCGGTGCCTGAAGCACTACTGGGAGCCAGCGAGCGAGCTTTGAGAAGACCGTCGAGCACGCACCGGTGACATCGAGCACATCGCGAGGCGTGCGTTGAGCGCCGCCTACCTCTGCTCAGTGAGGCCGAGCATGGGGCGCCTTCTTCGGGTACCAGCCGGAGACCGCCGGGGTGAACAGCCAGGTGGCGAAGCCATTGCGGCGCCAGTGGGCTGCGTGCTCCGAAGGGGCGCCTCCCCGTACGAACCCGAGATCTGTGATGGCGAGTTCGACGCGTACGCGGGTTTCCTCGCGTACGCGGTCGGGGTGGTTGAGGACGTTGGACACCGTGCCCGTGGAGACTCCGGCGCGACGGGCGACGTCGTCGAGCTTCGCTGACGGCGATTCTTGAAAACGACCCTGGCCGCTTCTCGCCTCAGCTCGTTCCTATGTGGGGAAGCTGGGGAGCCCCCACTCTTGGAGTGCCCCCTCGGCTGCATCTGCTGCGCTCTGCGAACCGTACGAGGTGCTGATCGCACGAACCCCCGTCCGCGTCCCGATACCCATGGCAGCATCACTGGCATGCGCAGATCACAACGCGTCGTTCTCACGCTCTTGACCGTGGCGTCGGGCGCAGGGATCGCCTCCTTCCTGTGGTCCTACCGTGCTAAGCAGCAGGGCCTCGAAGACGGGGATGTGACGGGCCGACTCGGGGTTGCGCTGGCACTGGTGGCCCTCGCTTGGGGGTTCTGGTCCCAGTTCGACGGCCGACGGGAGGGAGAACGCGAGCAGCCGCTGAGCGCCAGCGTCGACCTGGTGGCCCGGCGGATGCGTCAACATTGGGAAGCCGCTGAAGATCTGCACCGGCTCAACGACGGCCACGCTCTGTCGGTCGCCTGGCGCAGCGACACATCAGGGCTCTCACTCGATCTCGCCGCCGTGCGCGAAGTGGCCGCAACGTGGGAGTCAGCGGCCGAACAGCCTCCGGACGCTGCGGCGCCTCCCACTGGTGGGGACGAACTGGCGGGCGAGGGTGCTGATCTCGCCCAGATCCTGCGCGACCGGGTACCGACAGGTCGCCTCGTCATCCTCGGTCGGGCGGGATCCGGTAAGACAGTACTGGTCGAGCGCCTGCTGCACGGCATGCTGGGACAGCGTTCGGCAGGTGGTCCCGTTCATGTCCGTATTCCGCTGGGGAGTTGGCCACTGGAGGGACCCGATCTGGACGCATGGATGGCGTCGTACCTGATCCGGATCGAACCCTCTCTGCGCTCGTTCGCACCACGCAACCACGGCAGGCGCGTCCGTCGGGCTGACGCACTCCTGGACGAGGGCCTGATCGTGCCCGTCCTGGACGGCTTCGACGAACTGCCGCTCGGCGCACGACGTCACGTGCTGCGGAAGATCAGCGCGGCGCTGCGGGCGAAGCGGCCACTGGTGCTCGTGAGCCGCCCGGACGAATACCGTGAGGCGGTCGAGGTACCGGACGGCACGGGCCGCCGTCTGCTCCCTGGCGCCGCGGGTATCGAGCTGCTGCCGGTACCGGCGGACCAAGCCGCGAAGTATCTCCGTCAGAAGGAGGGCGACTGGGACGAACTCCAGGAGAACCTCAGCACGGACAGCCCAGTCGGCGCCGCCCTGAGCAGCCCTCTGACCCTCTTTCTGTGCCGCACCGCATACGAACGGGCGGCACTAAGGCCCGGGGCATCGCCGGGCGAACTCCTCGACACCGCCCGTTTCCGAAACGAACTCGCCCTGCGCACCCACCTCTTCGAAGCATTTCTTCCGGCCGTGTACCGGGAGAGCAGGGCAGAACAGCAGCCCCCGTGGTCCGCCGAGCGTGCCGATCGTGCGCTGCGCCACCTCGCCCGCCATCGACGGGCCACCGCGTCCGTCGTTGGCTCGAGGACCGACCTCTCATGGTGGCAGCTCCACCATCTCGGTCCACGGATCCGGCGCCGCCTCGCGTGGGCGATATCGCTCATGGTGGCAGTCCTCTGGCTTCTGAGCGGAGTCAAGAACCCCGACGTCCTTCCCTCCGCTCTGTTCGCGTCCCTCGTCCTCTTCGGCTTCGGTCACGCCGTTCTCAGGCATCCCACAGCCGGCCGAGGCCCAGCGGCCGGACTCGGCTGGCACTGGCGGTGGATTCCCATCCCTGCCGGCTTCGGCGCACTCATGGGCGCGGCCATGGCCCATGCGCACGTCGAGGCCGGCGCCCTCCCTGAAGAACCTGTCTCGTACGTCGTCTTCGCCGCCCTGTTTGCCTGTCTCGGTGCCGTCATCTGCGGCTGGCGTCCCCGCAAGGCCGACCGCGACCGCCCTGTGACACCGCTGTCTCTGCTGCGTCAGGACTGCCGCACATTTCTCGCATGCCAGCTGACCTGGACGCTCATCATCACGCTGACGTTCTCTTCGATTCTGGCGCCCTCAGTCTGGTCGAGCCTGCCGCGGCTCGACCAGACAGGCATCGGGTACGGGGAGTTACTGCTCACCGTCGCCCAAGTCTTCTCACTCTTGGCCGGGTTCGGCATGGCTGTCGGCTTCATCGCCGCGTACTGCCAGACCGCGTGCGGGCACTTCGCCCTTGCCTGTCTGGGGCACGGCCTCACCGGGCGCACCCCTCTGCGGCTCCTCGCCTTCCTGGACGACGCGCACCACCGCGGCGTACTCCGACAGGTGGGCGGCACTTATGAGTTCCGCCATGTCGAACTGCGGCGGCACCTCGCAGCGGAGGACTGAATCGTCAGGTTGTTCGCGACATACGCGGAGGGGAACATGCGAGAGCTGCTCTACCTGTCACGACCGAAGCTCGACACGTTCATGCCCAACGGAAAGCCGGTAGCTCTGCGCGCCGCAGAGCTCGGCGTCGACGTCTCGGTGGTCAATGCGCGGATCGAGGCGGGCCCATCCAACGACGAAAGCACCAACGAGCCGGTCCGCTTCGGCAAGGTCATCAAGCACATCGCGCGCCGGGCGGGAGAGGTTCACGACCGGTCGGTGCGACCTGGCGAGTGGATTTGGTTCGACATGCCGATGGGCTACGGCAAAGTGCACGAGGACACCGCCCTGCCCGATCTCCCGGACGATGTCGTCCTGTTCGGAGGTGACGCTCCTCAAGCCGACTCGGCAAAGCCCGTCGAGCTACTGCTGTGCGGCTCAGCGTGTCGCCTCACCGACCGGTGCGCTCCCGCGACGGGCGGAAGCGACGACAGCCGGATGGGGTCCGGCACCCGCTGGCTGCACGAGATGATCACGCTCCTCAACTCCCGTGATGAGGAGGGGATTACCACTCTTCCGCCAGAGATCGTGAAGCCCGAGCATCGCATCTGGTGAGTCAACGACCCTGATGAAGTGGCCCATTGGGCGTGCCGCATGATTGACACACATCACCCTCGCCATCAAGGGCAACGCCTCGCCGGCCTTGCCCGGGTGGTGATGCATCTAGACGACACGAGGTGGATGAGCTGTCTTGTCGTGGCGACCCCGCTGTACGTTGAGTACGGCGGGTTCACACCGATCAGATCCTGGTACCGGCGCTGGGGCAACAGGAGGCTGCCGGATCCGGCGCACCATGGAGGTCTGTGATCTTCCACGGTGCCACCGACCTCAGTCCGCGTCAGCAGGGATCGTCCCGGACCGGACACTCGCCTAAGACTGGACGAGCTGCAGTACTTCCTCGCGTGACGTCCACCTACGCAAGACTTGCCCGCGCAACGTGATGCGCGAGCACGGCCTAGACTCGCCTCCGCGCCCAGCTGGGAGAATTCTGGGAGATGATCTTCTCCCAGAGGCCCACCGAGGCCACCCCACCCCAGGCCCTGACCAGCACGAATACCGATACACCCCGGTGGTGATCTTGCTCGAACCTGATTCGGGACGAAGAGGTCGTGGGTTCAGATCCCGCCACCCCGACAGCTGAAACACCAGGTCAGGCCCGGTACTGAGAGATCAGTGCCGGGCCTGATTTGCGTTTGGGGGCCAGTTTGGGAGCCGACTTCGGGAACGGGCTCCCGAAGTCGCACGCGTGCACCCAACGCGCTTGCCCACGAGTAGAGCTCTGGGGCGCCCGACTAGGCCGACCTTTTGCCCACACAGCAGCGCTGCGGTCGCCCACCGCGGCGATGCGCTTGACCTGTCATCACGTCATCTCGCCTGCGCCCCTGGGTAGTTGTGGCACTATCACTTGCACCCTTAACTTTTCCCGTGATATTTTCACGGCCGTGATTAAGGATGAGGTCGCGTACATCCGCGACGCCACCGCACAGCTCTGTGAGCCGCTTCACGACGCCTTCGCTTGGGCAGTCCAGCATCAGCGGACACAGGTGCCCGAGCTGGACGGTCACACCTACGGCTGGATCCGTACACACATGACCCGAGCCTTTGTCCACTACTGCCTCGCGTCCGCAGCAGCCAAGCTTGGCGACTGGAAGCTCAGCGGCAATCACCGCAGGAACGGCGAGCTGTGGCTCACGAACGACGTGTACTGCACCCGCCTGCTTCATGGCTTCAGGGCCGACCACGTCCCTGCACCCGGCCCGAACCGCAAGCGGCGCGCCTTCTATCAGAACCGCCCCCTGGCGAAGTTTGGCCAGCCGACCCTGATGGGACCCGAAGACAACGATCTGCTTATCCTCTGGCGTATCGATACCGAGGGCGCGCCGTTGTTCCGTGTAGTGCGGACCATCGGGACATGGAGGTTCGGCAAGGAACAGCTTGTCGACCTTGATTTCCCCCTGCTCGCCAGCGCGTCCGACCTGCGGGACCTTCACTTTGAACCGCAAGATGAAGGTCTGGAACTTGAACTTCCGGATGAGGAGACGAACGATGCCGACGGCACTGGAGGCTTCGCCTGGTGAGCGGCTGCGGACGCTCCGCGACCTCCTTGGCCTCACCGGCGCCGACCTCCATCGCCTGACTGGAGTCAGCCAGAGTTGGACCTCGCAGGTTGAGACGGGTGCGCGCGAGCCAGCCGAGGATCGGCTACGCACGATTGCCGAAGCCACAGATACTCCGATGAGTTTCTTCTACGCCCAGCCCTCCTCTGTCCCCCTGGACTCCTTGCGCTTCCGCAAGATGGCGACAGCGAGCCGAACTGTCACGCGCCGAATCAGCGCGTTCTACGGGGAGAGCTTCCGCGTTACGGAGGAGATCGTCGGTAAGGCTGGCTACCCGGCACCTCCGCTTCCCTACGCCAGCGCTCCGGACCTATCGAGAGGCGACATCGAGGCCCTAGCGGCTCAGACCCGCGAAGCCCTGCGTTTGGCTCCAGACAAACCCATCCCTCACCTCACTCGCGCACTGGAGCGCGCCGGCATCGCGGTCGCGCCTATCGTGCTACCGGACCCGACGGGCGACTCAGTCAGCCCGACGAACAAACACTTCGGTGTCTCGTACTGGGCGGGCATCGGCGAGACCGCCTTGATCGCGTACTTTCCTGGCGCCCAAGGTGACCGCGATCGGTTCACACTCGCCCACGAACTTGGGCACCTCGTGCTTCACACCTTCAGGCCGCGCGCCGCAGACCCAGAAGGGGAGGCAAACCAGTTCGCAGGCGCCCTGCTCGTCCCTGGTGAAAGAGCGCGCGAGGAAATCACAGACCGGCTGACCCTGGAAGGCTTCGCGCGGCAGAAGCAGGCGTGGGGGGTTTCCATTCAGGCCCTGATCCTTCGCGGCGCAGCAGTGGGGAACATCGACGACAGCCGCAAGCGGTCCTTGTACGTGCAGCTCACTCAGCGCGGATGGCGAAAGACCGAGCCTGTCTCAGTGGGGCAGGAAGATCCCCTCCTTCTGTGGCGTCTGTTGCAACGCCAATACGGGGACAAGCCCTACCTGCCGGCATCAGACCAGCTGGCAATCCAGGCGCCCGTTCTGCGATCCATCGCCCCCCAGCCAGCGGCGAGGGCGCAAGGTGCGGTCACGGGACGCCCAAAGCCTGACGGAAAGGTAGTCGCTTTCAAGCCGCGTGCTGATCGCCAAGGGGGCACTCTCCGCAGCACCGCGCCCTGACTGCTAAAAGGCGGAATGTGGTGAGGTCGGACCCATCTCGTGAGTGCCGACCTCACCTCACTCAGCCACAGCCCCCGGAGATTCACCGGCGCGCTCGCAGAAGGTCGTTGAGCGCACTCACTGGCGATGTGGGGCACATCGCCAGGCGGGCATCGAGAGCCGCCTCCCACTGGTCCGTCAGACCGGCCATGAGGCGCTTGCGCATGCCCGGCGTGACATGGGCGTAGCGTGCCGAGACCGAGCCGTCGATGTGGCCCATCCGCTCGTCCATGAGGACCTTCTCGGTGCCGAGGTCCTCCATCATCGTGCGGTGCGTGTGGCGCAGGCCGTGGGGTGTGAAACCCTTGGCGATCGGGAGCCAGCAGGCGTCCGCCCGAGCGGCAGCTCCTCGGCCGCGGGCCGGGACGCCAGGCCAAGGCTCGCCGAGGACAGGTACCGGACGAGCCTCCTGGGGTGCCTTCTTCGGGTACCAGCCAGAGACCGCCGGGGTGAACAGCCAGGTGGCGAAGCCGTTTCGACGCCAGTGGGCCGCGTGCTCCGACGTGGTGCCTCCGCGTACGAAGCCGAGGTCGGCGGTTGCCTGCTCGACGCGGGCTCGGGTGTCCTCCCGTACGCGCTCGGGGTGGTTGAGAACGTTGGAGACCGTGCCGGTGGAAACTCCGGCGCGGCGTGCGACATCGGCCAGCTTCGCGCCCAGGTGGCCGCCAGTGCGGGCTGTGCCCTGGCCTCGGAAGACGTATGTCCTACCGTGGCAGCGGCACGGCAGGGGCTTCGTACGGGCGATGTGGTTGAGGACCAGGGCTGATAGCCAGTTCGGCGAGTCGATGGTGCGGTAGCTGTCGTCTTTGGGCGGGCAGCGGACCAGCTCGCCGGTGTCCAACTCGTACAGCTGCCACTCGACTCGGAAGGCCGCAGGGCGGACGAACTCTGTTTCCAGGCCGACGATTTCGCCCCAGCGCTTGCCGGTGTAGCCCTTCAGGACGGTGGCGACGAACTCGTCGTCGCGGCCTGAGAGCAAGGCCGTCCTCTCGGCGGTGAGCAGGATGCCGAGCGCGTCGGTGACGACATTCTCCGGGCCGCGATCGCGGGAGCGGCCGGCGCGCTTGCCTCGGCCTCGGCGCCTCGCTGCCGGGTTGGACGTGATCAGGCCCTCGTCGATCGCATCCTCGAAGATCAGGTGGAGCGTGGAGCGCCAGGTCTTGACGCTGGAGGCCGCGTACGCGGCCCGCTCCTTCTTCTCCCACAGCTCGACATCCGTGCGCAGGATGCCCGCAAGCGCCTTGTCCTCGAAGTCGGGGAGCAGATGCTCCTCGATGTGGCGCTTGTAGTTCTGCATCGTCGAGGCAGCCAAGTCCTGGGCTGCGTACCAGCGGCTCGCGTACTCGCCGAAGGTCTCCTGGCCGAGCGCCGGGTCGCGCCAGTCACCGCGCCGGTACTTGTTCTCGGCCTCGCTCGCGGCGCGCTGGGCCTCGCCCTTGGTCGCGAACTTGATCGGCTTGCCATCCTCGCCGACGACGGTGAGGTGCTTGCCGGGCGCGATCTTGTAACGGCCGCGCCAGTAGTTTCCGCGCTTCTCACCGAAGCCCATGTGTCCCTCCCCTTCTTCGTCGTCGTGCTAGGCGGCGGGTCCGAACTGGCTCTGGCGGGCTCGGCGGGGTGGCCGGGAGCGCAGGCGAGTCGTGGGTGCGGCGGAGGGCGGAGGAGCCTGTGGAGAGGGGGACTTGGAGGTGGGGCGAGCTTCGGCTCGCTGCTGTGGGACCGCGGGGCGGGCCTCGTGCATGTGGATGATCTCCGCGAGGTGTTCGCCGGTGAAGCGGTACGCGCGGCCGACCCGTGTGAAGGGGATGAGGCGTCGGCGGGCGCGGTCCTTGACCCACCAGGCGGAGCAGCCGAGAACGTCGGCGATCTCCTCGGGGAGGTAGAGGCGCGACAGCGAGGAGCCACCGGGTCGGAGCGGAGCAGGTGTGGGCGCGGCGGGTATGGCGGCTTGGGGCAAGGGTGAGGAGTCCTTACGTAGGCGGCGCGGGGGGCATGAGTTGGAATGCCCGCGCTCACAGCGCGACCTCGCCCTCCAGCAGGGCGAAGGGCGGGACGCGGAGGGCCTGGGCGAGGGCGGTGAGGTCGTCGATGTCGCAGCGGCGGTGGGCGCGCTCGATACGAGAGAGCGCAGTATTCGACATCGGGTGTCCCAGAGCGGTGACGCGGGCGGCGAGCTGGCGTTGAGAAAGGCCACGCTCGGTGCGGATAATTTCGATAGTGCGGGCGGCCCTGATTCCTGCCGGGCCGATTTCAAGAGGTCGGGTTGCCATGGAGATTTTGTAGCCTCCCTTCCCCGGTTTCGCTAACCGGGGATCGTCTGCTATAAAGCGCCGCCGCGATTCACGTAACAGCCAATTCGGGCATGCAAGGATCGAATGCGAGGTACGAGGTGATGCTCTGACGTGCGGTGTCGTGTTGTAGCTTCCTCGCCGACGGGCAGTCAACAGGTTGCGGATGTGATCCTTCTGGCTCGGCCCCAGGGGTAGATGATTTCGCCAACCGGGGATCGCCCCTTACGGTTTTGGCGGCGCACCACCAATCTCATCTCCAAAGGCATTTCTGCCGTGAGAGATGGGGGTGGACTTGCGCGGCGGAGTGTGGCTGTGTTGACAACACCTCCGAATGCGCCGGCACCTGCGGCGGGCCCCACGCCGCGCGCCTCGCACCATCTCTCCCCTTCCCCAATGTGACGACGGTGAGCCCTGGCCCCGACCGCCCGGCCACCGAGTGAGGACACCCACCTGCCTTGGCACGAATACGCACCATCAAGCCCGAAGCCTTCATCTCCGAATCGCTCGCCGCAGTGGGCGTCCACGCCGAGCGGACCTTCTTCGGGCTCCTCACCCAGGCCGACGACCACGGCCGCTTCCGCGACCAAACCGCAGTGATCGCCGGTGCTCTGTGGGCGCTGCGGCCCGAGCACGGCCCGCTGGAAGTCGAGGACGACCTCAACCAGCTCGACACGGCCGGCCTGATCTGCCGGTACGAGGGCGAGGACGGCAAGCGGTACCTGCACATCGTCACCTGGGCCAAGCACCAGAAGATCAATCGGCCGAGCGGCAGCCGCTGCCCTGCCTGCCCGCATCACGAAGGCGGACGCCCCTCGCAGCCCGCCGGGAGCCATCACGGAGGGCTCACCGGGCCTTCAGTGAGCCCTCCCGGCGCCCTCACCGAAGACTCGCGCACTCTGCAGGAGCCTTCGGTGACTAGCGGCGAATCCGCAGCTCAGGAGAGTTTCAGTGAGCAATCACGGGGGATTCTGGGAGGGCTCACTGAGGACTCGGTGAGCCCTCAGGGTCCGGATCTAGGACCTAGGATCCTGGATCTAGGATCACCTCCGGTGGGAGGCGCGAGCGCCCCCGCGCCTGAGTCCGTCTCGGCCAAGACGCTCATCGCCGAGTATGCCGCCGCATGCGCAAACCGGCCGCCCGGCAGCTTCCTCGGTCATCTCGGCAAGGAGACCGCCAAGCTGCTCGCCGAAGGCATCGACGCGGCGTACGTACGCACCGGACTCGACCGGCTGCGTGCCAAGGGCCTGCACCCCAGCGTGCTGCCGGGCCTGGTCAACGAGGCCATGAACCCGCCCACGCCGAGCGGCACATCCGCAGGGCACCAGCCGTGGACCAACCCGATCGACGCGCAGGCCGCGTACGGGGGTGAGCTGTGAGCACGAAGACATCTGCCCGCGAGCCACGCCAACTGGGCGGCGCCGTGGCCAAGCTGGGGGCGATCCTGGCCTCCCGCGACATCGATCCCACCGCCGTTGGCGACGCCGCTCCGTCGCCGGAGCCGGTGACCGCGCTGGAGCTGGCCGCCGCCCGCCTCCCGCGCCGCTACCGCGATGCCCTGGCCGACCACGCCCACGTATCGGCCTGGGTCGAGGAGATCGCGGCCGCCGGTCGGCCGGGGCCAGGTGGGGCGCCAGGCATCGCATACGGCCCGTCGCTGCTGATCGCGGGCCCGACCGGCACCGGCAAGACCTACCAGGCGTACGGCGCCATCCGCTCGCTGCTCGGCGCCGGGGTCCGGCTGCGCTGGGAGGCCACCACCACCGCCGAACTGCACGCCGCCCTGCGCCCACGCCAGGGCCACGACGGCGAACGCCGCTTCCAGAAACTGGCCCGCAGCCCGCTGCTGCTCCTCGACGACCTCGGCGCCGCCAAGGCGTCGGAATGGACCGAGGAGCTGACCTACCGACTCATCGACCACCGGTACGTCCACGAGCTGCCTACCCTCATCACCACCAACCTCCCCATCGCCGACCTGCGCACCGCTGTCGGCGACCGCGTCGCCTCCCGCCTCGCCGAGATGACCCGCCGCGTCATCCTCGACGGCCCCGACCGCAGGCGCGGCGCGGTCACCAGCCCCCGCAGGTACTAACAGGCCCGTGCGCCCCGGCGCCGCCTCACCCGCCTCGTCCGACAGCAACCTGACCACCAAGGCCGACGGCGTTGCCGAAGGGGGGCGAGCAGACCCGCTCCTACGCCATCGCCCGCCACCTCACCGCCGTCGGCTGAACCCCTACCGGTGCGCGACGCGATCACGCGAGCGTCCACGCGTACACGCGCCCAGGCGTACACGCGCGGGGCCCCTTCAGAACGGGCCCGCGTGAACGCCCCTCACGCCCACCCCACAAGCCCCACCTCTCCACCCTGGAGCCCACTGCCTTGCACTCCCCCGCCCCGAGCGCACTGACAGCCATACGCGGCAACCGCAGCACCCACGCAGGCATTGACCCTGCTCCCGCTCGCTCCGGCCGCCGAGGACGAGGCCCTCGCCAGCATGGCGATCCTGGCGATGCTCGCCAGGCACCGGCATCAGCTAGGGAGCGTCGCATGAACCGCAACGGACGCATCTCCCTGGTCATCGGCCTGTCGGCCGTCGTCCTCATGGCCTTCCGCGTCTCGTGGAACGCGCTGTCCGACGTGGCCCGCGCCATCGGCGCCGACTCCGCCGCCGCCCTGCTCTACCCGATCGTGGTCGACGGGCTGATGGCGCTCGCACTGGTCGCCACGCTCGTGCTGACCGGCGCCGACCGGAAGTTCGCGCTGCGGGTCCTGGCGACCTACACGATCGCCAGCCTCCTTCTGAACTACGTGCACGGCCTCGCTCCGACCCTGCACACCTCGTCGAACCGGTGGGGCCGACTGTCCGACTGGGACCCTGCGAACTGGGCCCTGGTGCTGCTGGCGACCTCGCTCCCGATCGGGTCTATCTACTTCGGGTCGGACCTCGTGGCGAAGGTGCTCCACCACAACCCCGAGTCGGCCGACCCAGCCGAAACGGCCCCTGGCGAGTCGGCCAGACAGCAAGCTGACGAGTCGGCTAGTGAGCAGACCGCACAGCCGAGGTCTGACCAGGACGAATCGGCCCCCGATCAGCCGACCGAGTCGCCCCCCGTGAAGGTCGCCGAAGCGCCCGCGACAGGGCCGACCGCAGCCGGCGAGTCGGCCCCCACCCCGGCTGCCCGACCGCCCCGGTCGGCCGCCGTGGCTGAGTCGACCGGAGCCGCCCCGCGTCGGACGACCGGTCGGATGCCCGCCGCCAAGTCGACCACCGACCGCACCCGCCCCCGCACCCGGACCGACGCCGAAATCCTCGACGAGGCCCGACTCCTGACCTCCAACTGGAGCGACGACAAGCTGACCGCCGAGCGCCTGCGCGACGAACTTCGGATCAGCCAGAAACGCGCCCGCGTCGTGCGCGACCAGCTGAAGTCCGAGCGCACCGACCAGGCCAAGCCCGGCGCGAAGGCCGCCTCCCAGCAGCAGGGCGAACTCAACGCGCCTGCCGACGCCGCCTGATTCCCCACGTACCTCACCCTCACGGCCCGCCCCCCGCTCCTCGGGAGGCAGCGCGGGGCCCTCGACACCAGCACCCCACGGAGATCGACCTCATGCACGACCCGAATCACGGACCCGTCGCAGCTCAGCAGCAGACGACCACCACATCCCTCACACGCGCAGCAAGTTGTCGGGTAAGGAGTCCTTACCCGGCCGCCGCCCCGGTGGGGGCGGCGGCACCCGGCGTCGAGGGCGCGCCGGAGAAGGCCGGCCCGGGGGTGCCGACCGAGGCAGGGGGCTTCGAGTCGTCGCCGAACGCGCCGCGTCGCCGTCTGCGTGACAAGCAGCTGCGCAAGCACCGAGTCCACCCTCGCTACAACGACGACGAGTTCGCCCTCGTGAAGAACGCCGCTGCCCTGAGCCGTATGAAGCCCGGCGGTTACGTCGCCGAGTGCTCTCTCGCCGCCGCCCGCGCCGACGACCCCTCCGCCGCCGTCGCCGACTACCGCGCCATGGTCAAGACCCTGATGGCCGCCAACGGGCAGCTCGGCAAGATCGGCAGCAACCTCAACCAGCTCACCTGGCACCTCAACAAGGACGGCGCCTGGCCCCACCCCGACACCGTCCAACGCCTCCTGGCCCGCGTCGAGGCGTCCATCGCCGAGTTGGACGCCGCCGTCGCCCAGGTCACCGAGGGACGGTGAGAGCCGGTGATACCGAAGATCATCCTAGGCAAGGGGCCGGAGGCCACGCGCCGCACGATCGGCTATCTCTTCGGCAAGGGCCGGGCCAACGAGCACACTGACCCGCATCTGGTGGCCTCCTGGAACGGCTTCGCCCCCGACCCTGGCCGCAGCCCCCACCGCGACCCGAAGGAGGTGGAAAGGCAGCTCGCCACCCAGCTCGACCAGCCCGTGAAGATGCTGGGTGACAAGGCACCCAAGTACACCGTGTGGCACTGCCCCGTCCGCGCCGCGCCCGAAGACCCCATCCTCACCGACGCCCAGTGGGCCGACATCGCCCGCCGCATCGTGGCCGCCGCCGGCATCGCCCCCGACGGGGACGAGGAAGCCTGCCGGTGGGTGGCCGTCCGCCACGCCGATGACCACATCCACATCGCCGCCACCCTCGTCCGCCAGGACGGCCGCCACCCCCAGCGCGACTACGACCAGCGCGCCGTCCAAAAGGAGGCCCGCCAGATCGAAATCGACTATGGGCTGCGGCGGTTGAAGCCGGGTGACGGCACCGGCGCCAAACGCCCCACCAGCAAAGAGCACTTCAAGGCCAAGCGCCTGGGCCAGGACACCACATCCCGCGAGATCCTGCGCCTGCGGGTACGCCGCGCAATGGCCGCAGCCGCCAGCGAAGCCGAGTTCTTCGCCTTCCTGGAGGCGACCGGCGTGAACGTACGCCCGAAGACCGAGCCCTCCGGCGACGTGACCGGCTACAGCGTCGCCCTGCCCGGCGACGTCAACAAGCAGGACGAACCCATCTGGTACGCGGGCTCCACCCTCGCCGGCGACCTCTCCCTGCCCAAGATCCGCCAGCGCCTCACGCACACCAGCCCCGCGCCCGCCCCCATCCCGCCGGGCAATCCGTGGCACCAAGCCACCGCCGCCACCGAACGCATCCCCCACCACCTCACCCGTGGTGACGATCCCGCCGCCCAGGGCCAGCTCGTCGCACTCGGTGCCGCCTTGGACCTGCTGCCACTCACCGCACCGGCCGGGATGAGGAACGAACTGGAACGAGCCGCCGCGGCGTTCGAGCGCGCCACCCGCTCCCGCATCGCCGCCGACCTCGACAGCGCCCGCGTTCTGCGCCGCAGCGTCCAGGCGATCTGGCACAACCCCGCACCCGTGGGCGACGGGTCCGGCCTGGCGATGCTGATCGACGCCGCGCTCACCGCGGTCGCCTTCGCCCGGCACTGGCACCACACCCGCCAGCACGCCCAGCAGGAAGCGGCAGCCGAACAGGCCCTCCTCCACCTGCAAACCGCGTACGCGCAGATCGCCACACCGGTGCTGGACAGCCTCGCCCGCCACGCGCCCACCCTGCAGACCAAGCATCGCCTCGCCCAGTACGTCCACAGGGCGGTGCCCACCTACGCCGAGCGCATTCTTGACGACGCCGCCTGGGATGCCTTGGCCGCATTGCTCGCCGAGGCCGAGAAGGCAGGGCACAACGCAGCCACCGTTCTCGACCAGGCCGTCAGTCAGCGCACCCTGGACGACGCCCGCAACCCCGCCCGCGCCCTGACCTGGCGCATCCAGCGCCTCGGCCAACGTCACGCCCCCGGCCCTCGCGCCCAGGCCGCAGTGCAGCACCCCGCCCCCGGCACCAGCGCGCCCGGCGCCAGGCCAGCTAACGGTGCCGCTCGTCGGCGTTGACCGGGCACAGAGGGCCAGGAGCCGCTGGCCCAGCGCGGCGGCCGCGTCTACGGCCGAACTTGGATCAAGGCATGAGTACCGCTCGTACGCCAAGCCGCACCTGACTGCTCCAGAGCGTCCAGCGCTTTCTGCTCCAGCCCCACGATGACGTCGGACTTGAGCGTGCGGAACGCCGCGACGGCCCCGGGGAAGTACGTCGTGCAGTCGGCGAACGGTGTCGTCGTGTCCCACAGGCGGTCGCCCACCAGCCGCCGGTAGTTGAGGTCGCCCTTCAGGATGGTCAGCGTGACAGCCGCGAACTCCTCTCGCAGGTCCTCCGGCATGTCCTTGTACGGCAGCGGCGCGCAGAAGAACGGGTGGGCGCGGATCTCCAAGCGCCCGGTCGCCATGGCGTCCCAGAGGCGCCCGCAGATCCCACCCGCCTCACCGGGCGCCTCAGCGAGGCGGCGCAGGCAGTCGACGACGTCGGCCGTCATCGCGTCGGAGACGTAGTACGGGTAGGGCTTTACGTGGAGCACGATCCGCTCGGCGTGCCGGTGCAGCAGGAGGTGGTCGATGAGGATCAGGTCCGGGGTCAGCTCCCGCCCCGCGTTGTCGGCCACCACGGCGACCGTTGCGCCGGCCCCGGCGGGCAGGAGCTGCCAGAGCACAGCGCTGTCATCGGCGACCAGGCCATCGGCAATGGCACCGGGCGCTGCGTCCCCCTCCGTAACGCGGAAGCCGAGGTCCGCGCGGTTGCCCCAGAGCGAGGCGTGGAGCAGAGCTGTGGCTCGCTCGACGGCCGGTGCGTCGGCGAGCGCGTCCAGGGCCCAAAGCTCCTCGTCCACTGCCATGCCGCGCAGCTCGGCCCTCTTGAAGGGGGCGAAGGGATCGACCCCTTGCCACGGGCTCGTACCGAAGTATTCGGTGGCGCCGAGGAGCCTGCGGTAGAAGTAGCTCTCCGCCCACAGGAACGGGGCGTCGAACCACGATCGCCCGAAGTGCTTTCGCCCCCAGGCCGACCACTGTCCGTGGTCGGGCTCCGAGGGGTCGAGCGGTTCGATCACGCCGTTGGTGATCTCGTCCAGCAGGGCATCGAGAGCCTCGTGCTGGCGGGGGCCGTACGGGAAGGCGTCTCGTACCTGCTGGATCAGGGCCGGATGGCGCTTGGCCAGGACGCCCCAGGCGAACGAGCCGGGCTCGTTGCTCAGGATGACTTGTGCGTCCCGTTCGGCGGCCGGACGGGAGGAGCCGCTGTCCACGCCGTCGTCCGAGCTGCGGGGCGTCTTCTCTGCCATGTGTCCAAGCCTTTCGTTTGTCGCTCACGCATCCTTGGTCCTCAGGGCCATTACCCCCGCCGCACTGCCGAGCAGCACTTCTCCCGTTGCGGGTTCGAAGGCCGTGCAGTGCAGGGAAGCGTCAACCCTGATCTTGGCGATCTGGCGTTGCTCGCTGAGCGACCTCAGGCGCACTGTCCCGTCCGCCGCGGCTGACACCAGGCGATCCTCGTCACCGGTGAAGCCGAGCATAAGGATGCGGCCGGTGTGCCCGGCGAGGTGGGAGGTGAACCTGTCCGCGCCGCGGTGCCGCACCGCGATGTCACCGGTTCCCGCACCGACCGCGACACGATGCCCTGGTCCGTCGACTGTGAAGGCGCGGGCCCACCCGCTGGGGCTGGAGAACCGGCTCTTGAACTCCCCGGTGAGGGCGTGCCACACGCGTACGGAGCCGTCGCCTCCACAGGCAGCGACCAGGTCACCGCTGTTGTCGAAAGCGAGCGAGCGCAGTCGGCCCGCGTGAACGTCCTGGCTCCACAGCAGCGCCCCTGTAGAGAAGTCCCAAACCCGGATGTGTCCGTCACCGGACATGGTTCGAGTCCTGTGGTTTACCGGCGGCCGGGAAGAATGAGCGCCCGACGGCTGGTGGGCTGCCGAGGTGCTGGGTCAGGTGGAACCAAGTACCTCGTCGCAGTCGGTGCACATCCACTGCGTCTTGTTCGGCGGACACCACGGTTGCCCAGGGCTCTTCGGTGCGTACGAGAGCCTGGTCATGCCCGCCGTCGACTTGCCGCAGATGGTCATCTCCGTCGGAGTGTCCGACCCAGGCGGATCGGCGGGCGCGGCGTGCACCGCTTCGATATAGATGGCAGCATCCCCCGGGCCGAAGTCCTCGGAAAGCTGCTTGTGAGGCTCCTCGAAGGTGACGATTCGCATGACTCTCACTGTGCGCCCGTGCCCTGTCTGCTGGCTACGTCTGGGCTGAATCCCGAAGGTAGGGCGGCAGTTGGCAGCAGATGTAGCGTCGCGAATCTCGGAGGATGAGGGACGATGCTGTGGCGCCCTTGAGCTGCAAGGGCGTCCATGCGTTCCCGAAAATCGGCGGAGGCGTTTCTGCGCATCCCCGTGGCAGCTGCCTGACTGCAGCTTCGTACTTTTACTCAAGGCCCGTCCGTCGCCCGTACTCGCGGCGAGGCGGGATGTCGAGCGAGCCATCGCGATGGCCCCCGTACGCGCGGTGTCCTGGTTCAGGGTGAGCGACCATGCCGTATCGAGCAGCGACCAGACGCTGTCTGCTATAGAACCGGCGCGACCCACGCATGCCCCGCCTGCCGATCCCGCCTCTTTACCCCATGACGGGGCCCCTGCGGCCTTGGCGGTCGGCTTAGGCAGTATCAACCAAGCTAGGGCCGCTGGAGACCAGGACAGTGGCGGCGGAGACACCAGGCTGGCGTACGGGCTGCCTCCGGCCAGCGCCACGTCCCCAGGCTGTGAGCTGAGTCGGTAGGTCCCAGTGCGTTGAGCCACTCGGTAACAGAGGACGACCTCAGCGCTCTCTGTTGCCCGGTTCGGGCACGGTCGAGTGGGCAGGTCTTGTCCGGTCAGGGGAAGGCGTGGCCGCACTGTCGTGGTCGCTGACGAGCCACGCACCCAAAAGGAGGCCCACGACGAGCAGGACCAGGTGACGGTTCTTCTTCCACCACGACGGCGGGCTGGGCTTGGTTATGACGTATTCCACGCCTGGGGGTTTCGGCACGGAGGTCCTCCCTCTCTTGGAGAGCATCCCGGAGTAGGCGTGATGCTGCCTCGGTCTGGGAGCGTGTGGACGTGCGGACGTGGACGTTTACGCGAGTGGAGTTGCCGGTGAGGGCCCAATCCGTGGTGGCGGCTGGGCCTGCAAAGGACGGGCAGTTCCCGCTGCCGAGCGGGTCGCCTCGTAATGGCTTGGAGCCAAGTGTGAAATATGAAGCTGGCGAGCAGCCACTCGATTAGCGGTGCCGCCGGCACGATGAGCCCTGCGAACCAGAGGTTCTCAGCCAAGCGGCTTCAGGCGTTTCGCGGTTTGAGCGAGAGGTGCTGTGCAGACGGCTGGAGATACCGCCACTCGCGCCAAGGCTGCCGAACGCAGACTCCGCGTGGCCCGCCCCGCATCAGCGCGGACCACGTCAAAGCCGTATGGAGGGGACCTACCAGCGAGCCGTCTGCATCCGTGGCCCTAATCGCGATCGCGGCTGGCGTTACGCGGGTGGTGCGGGTTGAGGAACCATTTGCGGGCCGAGGCGAGCCACCAGATACCGCAGAAGGCGACGACGACCCCGACCGCGATCGGCGCGTAGTTGAAAGTGTCCGCGGTGACTGGGGAGCTCTGCGGCAGCATGAACAGCACCGTGATCACCACGACCCACGCGACGGCGATCGTGCCGACCGTGGTGGACCAGGAGCCGAGGTGCCAGGGGCCGCGCTCGAACCGGCTCCCCAGGCGCAGCCGCAGGAACGTGGGGATCACGTACGCGATGTAGAGGCCAATGGTCGCGATAGAGGTGACGGCCGCGTAAGCGGTGCTGTTCCACAGGTAGGGCAAGCCGAGGACGAAGGCACCGCCGGTGGCGAGCCAGACGGCGTTGGTGGGGGTCCGTGTGCCGGGGTGGAGCTTGTGCCACGTCCGGGAGAAGGGCAACGCGCCGTCACGGGAGAAGGCATAGATCATTCGGGAGTTGGCGGTCACGGAGGCCATCCCGCAGAAGAGCTGGGCAACGATGATGACGAGCAGCAGCCACTTGCCGACCGCCGCGCCGAGGACGTCCATGAGGACCTGCGCCGGGGGCACGCCGGTGCTCGATTCGAGGGCGCCGGTGTAGGAGTCGATGGCGTAGGTGAAGCCGAAGAGGAGGACGAATCCGGCCGCGAGGGAGACGAGGATCGAGCGGACGATCCCCTTGGGGCCGGCGGTGGCCGCGTCGATCGTCTCCTCGGTCATGTGGGCCGAGGCGTCGTAACCGGTGAAGGTGTACTGCGCCATCAGCAGCCCGATGAGCACCACGTAGGCGCTGGAGGCGAAGCCGGTGTTGTTGACGAACTCGCCGAAGACGAAGTGGGCCGACTGGTGGTGGTCGGGGATGAGGACCAGGGCGCCGCAGATGACGACGACGCCGAGGATGTGCCACCAGATGGACACCTCGTTGAGGGCAGCGACGATGCGCACGCCGAAGGTGTTCAGGACACCGTGCAGGACCAGGATTATCCCGAACAGCATGATGGTGTGCCCTGGCGTGGCGGCGTATCCGAACTGGAGATCAAGCAGGGCGTTGAGGAAGTTGGCGGCGCCGAAGTCGATACCCGCGGTGACGGCTATCTGGCCGAGGGTGTTGAACCATCCGGTGAACCACGCCCAGGCCGCCGCCGAGCGTCTCGGAGCCATGCGGTGCGCCCAGAAGTACAGGCCGGCGCTGGTGGGGTATGAGGAGCAGACCTCGGCCATCGACAGCCCGACGAAGAGTGTCATGAGGCCGACGAACAGCCAGCCCCACATGATCACCGCCGGGCCGCCGGTGTTCATGCCGTAGCCGTACATGGTCATGCAGCCGGACAGGATCGAGATGATCGTGAAGCTGACGCCGAAGTTGGCGCGGCCGGACATCGAGCGGGACAGCGTCTGCTGGTAGCCGAGCTGCTTGAGGCGTTCCTCGTCGGAGACGCGGGAGACATCGAGAGGCACAGGGGTTCCGTCCTTCGTACGTGAAAGGGGGATGGTTCGGGTGCTCAGCGGTGTCGGCGTCGCGGAGGGCTGTAGGCCCAGCCGCGGTGCCGCAGGAACAGTTCGCGGGGCTGGCCGCAGTACGACCACGGCACTTGCGTGGCGTACGGGCCGATCGCGTCGAAGACCTCCAGGGCCTCGTGGTGGCGGTTCGCGAACGACAGGGCGTGGGCGAGGTAGTTGGCGTCGTCGGCAAAGCAGGCGTGAGGCTGCGGTGCTCGGTAGCGCCACCAGCGCTCCAGCACCGGATCGATCTGCGGGCAGTCGACCCAGGGGTGGATCGTCAGGCCGTATGACGTCTGGTCCTGCTCTTGGCGGGACCGGTGTGCTTCCGCCAGGGCGATCAGGGGCAAGGCCGCTATGGGCAAGCCTTGGGGAGCGATGGATGCCTGCTCCTCGGCCCACCAGGCCGCCTCACCTGGCTTGCCGTGATGGCGGGGAAGCAGGTACGTGATGACCTCGTGATGCGCCTCGCGGTTCCACGGGTCACGCTGCTTGATCTCCTCCCACACGTGGCAGAGCGTGTCCCGATCGGGAGCGTGGGTGCGAAGTAGCGCGAGCATGACAATTAAGGGGGCGACGTCCTGCGGCCACACTTTTAGAGCGGCACGGCACGTGGCCCACGCTTCCTCCATAAGCATCCGGCCCGCGTCCCGTCCGACGATCATGGCGCGTAGAGCCTGGACGTTCGCGAGAAGGGCGAGGGCGTGTGGTGAGCGCGGTTCGGCCTTCGCCCAGGTGTCCGCGAACCGGAGCCGTGCCCCCGCTTCGGCGAGGACCTGGAGGCGGAAGATCCGGCGATCCCAATCCTGGCCGGTAGAGGTTAGGAGATCGCGCGGGCCCTCCCAGCGGCCCATAGAGGCATCTTCGAGAACCCGCCGCAGCGCCTCGTCGCCCCTCGCCGGGTGCGTGTCGAGGAGTGGCCTGGGCCTCATTCCTTCCCGCCCTCGACCGCGATCCGCAGCCTGCATGGCCCCGGCGCCCGTCCCCACGCGACGCGACTCGATATCTCCATCAGGAGGGCCGCACTTCCCGTCCAAGGACTGCGTTGACAGCTCGCTGGTGTACGAGGCCCGTGCGTACGAGCTTGGCCTCCGGGGTGAAGCAGTCCACGATCGTCATGTGGTTGGCCGCAGGGCAGACCCCTCCGTCGACGACGACGGACACCGTGAGGCCGGAGGCTGCGAGGAAGGTGTGAACCTCGTCGAGGGTGACGGCGGGACCACGGTCATCCGGTCCGGCGTCGCCGGAGATGTTGGCCGTCGTCGCGGCTACAGGGACCTTTGCCCGCGCAGCCAGTTCGCCGAGGAACCCGGGCGCCATGGTGGTGAGCGCCGGCGAGCCGACAGCGGCATGGCGTGCGGCGTCGTCGGGGTCCCGCCACGGCAGGAGGAGTGCGAGGTCGCCGGGCCAGAACTGTTGGGCGAGTCTCCGCGCCTCGGCTCCGAGTTGGAAGTGCTGTTCACAGACAGTCAGCGAGGGAGTGACGTAGGCGAGGGATTTGCCGGTCGGGCGCCGCTTCCCCTCGAAGATGCTGCCGGCGGCGTCTGCGTTGCTGGCGTCGGCGCAGATCATGTACCAGCGGTTGGTGGGGACGATGACGAGCCCTCCGGCCTCGATGGCGCGGGCAGCGGTATCGAGTTCGCCGGGGTAGACGATGCGCATGGTGCTACTCCTGGAAAGTAGGCGCGGGGATATCCGCGGGGGGCGGGTAGTCGAGCCAGGGGTCACGGAGAGCTTGGAGGCGGCGGCCTGCGTGATGCGGGTGGGAGACGCGGAAGTACGCCATCACCCTGGGGAACGGCATGAAGTTCTGGGCCACCGTGTGGGGAACGAGGTGGTGCATCAGCAGGACGTCTCCGGGGAGGCCGAGAAACGGGGTGCCTCGCTCGCGGTCGATCTCTGGCGGAACCTGCTCTGTCATTCCGAGTGACCACTCCTCGGCGAACCAGCGGGCCATGGCGAGGTGCCCGCCGGGCAGGTAGTGCAGCGCTCCGCATCGCGGGTCGCTGACGTCGGAGAGGATCACGCCGACAAGCAGGGAGAACGTACGCAGCTCGCGCGGGTCCAGGTGAGGGCAGGAGACCCCGTCGACATGCATGGCCTTTACCGGTTGCATGCCTGGGAACTCGCTTTCGGGCACGCGTATCTGGATCTGCGCGGTCGTGACCGGTGCGGCGGCGCCGAGCAGGTCGCCGACGAGCTCGGCTGCGCCTGTCTCCGTGTACAAGGCGAGCAGTTCTGCGCTGTCCCCCAGTTCCGGGGCGAAGGTGCGCCGGGAGTAAGCAGGTATGTCGTCCGGAGTCATTTCCTTGCGGTACGACACGTCGATCAGGGAGACGGCTCGCCTCACCTGGTCGGGGGCGGCCAAGCCGCGTCGTATGAGGACGCCGTCCCGTTTGAAGGTCGCCCTCTCCTCAGCTGTGAGACGCATGGGGCCCCCGTACATCGATCGGTTCGTGGGATGTGGGTGGGACGAGCCGGTCCAGGACGTCCACACACGCCTCCAGGGCGGCGGTGACGAGTGCCTGGCCGTGATCGGCGGTGGCCTGCCGCGGGTCGCCACCGATGACTCCGTGCGCGGAGATCGCGGGGTTGTCCGACGACCAGGGCCATGTGGTGCCCCGGCCGAATACGAGGCGCTGGATCTCCTCCCGTCGGGCGGGATCGTGAATGGGCTCACTCGGGAGGAGGTCCATCCGTACGTGGTCGGGTGCGAGGGCGAGCATCAGGGAGGTTTCCCGGACGCCGGCGTGCACCTCGGGGAACTCGCCGTCGCCCTGGAGCCGGCCGGCGGCGAGAGTGCCGGGATTGACCACGCAGGTTGCCGCATCGTGCGTGCGCTGGAGTTGGTGTACGAGGGCCTCAAGGACGCCCTTATTGCCTCCGTGGCCGTTGACGATGAGGACCGTACGCGCGGGGGTGGCCCTGATGTACTCCCCCACCAGCGTCTCGATCAGGGCGGTGTAGAGCGAGACGTTCAGGGTGATGGTGCCGGGTGACCAGGCGTGCTCCGGAGAGAGCCCATAGGGGACGGGGGGCACGACCCAGAGGTTGTGACGGTCCGCGACGTGCGTGGCCAGTCGCGAGGCGAAGCGCTCGGCGATGAGGCTGTCCGTGTTCAGCGGCAGGTGCGG
Organism: Streptomyces sp. NPDC005898; assembly: GCF_040629635.1. Classification (NCBI taxonomy): domain Bacteria; kingdom Bacillati; phylum Actinomycetota; class Actinomycetes; order Kitasatosporales; family Streptomycetaceae; genus Streptomyces; species Streptomyces sp. NPDC005898. The sequence continues at coordinate 151,301 of NZ_JBEXWC010000002.1, forward strand.
GCCGTGCTGCTCAAGAGACCCGACCGGCAGGCAGAGGACCGACCGCTCACTCAGCTCGGACGTGAGACGCGGGGCTGTCAGCCTGCCGTAGGACCGCGCCTCGCCAGCAAGTGTCATTTCTTGCCCCGCCGTCCGAGGCGGATGAGGAATTCGTTCTCCTCGGGGAAGGTGTCGTTGTCGCTGAAGTCGGCCAGCCGGTGCTCCAGCGCGCCCTCGAACTCCTTCAGCCGGTCACCGAAGAGGTGAGGAGCGGCGAAGGACGTGGAGTAGAGGTAACCGAGGATGCTCTCCGCGGCCCAGGTGCGCTGAACGGGTACGCGGACTTCCTCGACCTCGTTGAAGGGCGACTCCTCCATGATCTCGCTGTAGGGGCGGTTGTGGTGCTGGAAAGTGCCGGATCCCGCCCGCCGCTCCTCTCCGAGGAAGCTCTTCACCACATCCCGGACGGCTTCCTTCCAGGGGCTCCCAGCGGCCCAGAAGCTGTTGTCCCCGAAAATGGCGACCACGCCGTCCGGAGCGACCTGCTCGTCCAGGAGAGTCAGGACGGCGGCTTGGTCGAGCCAGTGGAACGCGCGGCAGATGGTGACGAGTTCGGCCTGCCAGCCAGCGGGTGGCGTGAAGTCTTCGGCCGTGCTCTGGACGATGGACAGGCTGGAGCCCTCGGGGAGCTTCGGCCGCAGCGCCGACTCGGCCGCGGCAAGCATGTCGGCGTCGTTGTCGACGGCGATGATGTCGCCGAAGCGGTCGAGGAGAGCCTCGGCCACGAGCCCGGTTCCCGTACCGACGTCCAGGAGCCGGCGGTGGCCATCGGGGCGTGCCGGGGCAGCGCGGTCGAGTACCGATGCCACATCGTCGGGGATGCCGGGGCGGAACTGGCGGTAGTACGTGGTGGTTCCGGCGAAGAGGCTCATGTGACGCTCCCTGCTGCGAGGTGTTCGATGTGCGAGGCGGCTGCCGTCAGGTCGGCGACGACGCGTACGCCGTGGTTAACGACCAAATCTTCAGCGGGGACTTGGCGCCCGCGGGATATCCAGACGGCTCTGATGCCCGATTCGACGGCCCCCACGATGTCGCAGGCCCAGTCGTCGCCGACGTGGATCACGCGATCGGGGACGACTCCGAGCTGGTCGATGACGGTGTGGAAAGCGCGGGGGTCCGGCTTGGTGTGTCCGATGCGGCAGGAGGGGAAGTAGTCGCTCACCCAGGGGGAGAGCAGGCCACGCAGACCCTCGGTGTCGGCGTCGACGCACGTGACGTTGGACAGCGTGACCACAGTCGCGACGCCACTGATCCGGCGCAGAGCCTCCGTCGTGCCAGGAAAGAGACGGAACGGGGCCGGGGGAAGATCACGGGGGAATGACTCCGGTGGTACCCCCAATGCCTCGCAGACCCCGGCTGCCACGGCGTCGGTGATCTCCGGTTGAGTGTGGAGGCTGGCCCGCATGACCGCCCGGGCCTGAGCCGCGGGCAGCGGGGAGACTTCCGTCAGCCGCATCGTCAGGCCCGGGCCATCGGCGGTGCCGAGGGTTCCGCCGACGTCGACCATGACCAGGAGTGAGGGATCGGTGGTCATTGGGGCCTCCCGGTGATCGCCGGCAGGGCGGAGACGATGGCCTCGACGCGCGCCTGTCTGATGGTGGTGGTCGTGGACTCGGACAGGTAGGTCAGGACGTAGCGCAGCTCCGCCTCGTCCAGCGCCTCCAGGGCGCGCCCTTCCTTCGCGGCTGCCTGCTCAAGGTCCGGCGGCACGGTGCGCGGTCGTAACCCATGCGGAAGGTGGAGCGATCCATCCCACTCCGTTCCCACAGCAGGGACGGCGGAGTGCTCCGCCGGACGTAACACGGTGACGTCGTCCAGGGTGAGGATGCGCACGAAGATCCTTTTCCCTCCCGTCTCCAGGCTCCCCTTGAGGAAGGTGTCGTGGCCGTCGAGCCGCTCGGAGAGCACCAGGAACGGCCCATCAGGACCCTGGACGACCGTGCCGTGGACAGCGACGGTCATCGATGTGCTGGGCATGCCGTGCTCCTCTGGGCCGTGCCGAGACCTGGGGTGGCCGGCAGACGAATACGTCCGTGCTCTACATGAAGTGGGGTGTCGTAGAGGAGTTGCCGTCGCGGCTCCCACTGGAGCCGGTACTCCACGGCCGGTACGGCGTCGTGATGGGCGGCCGCGAGGTGGAGGCCGGGGACGAGCGAGCGCCCGTGCGGGTAGACGGGGACGGCCTGGGCGCGGGTCACGTCGAGGATCTGAAGTGCACGGGTAAGACCGCCGCAACCGACGACGTCGAGGGTCAGAGCGCTGGGGCTGACGTACTGGATCAGCCCGGCCGGGTCCTCGTCGACGTGCGCGCGCTCACCAACGGCCAGCGGCAAGTGCGCGGCCGCGAGGAGTGCATAGGTGTCCAGGTCGTGACGCGGCAGCGGGTCCTCCAGCCAGCGGAGGCTGCCGCCATCCACACTCTGGGCGAAGGCCATGGCCACAGCTGGAGTCCAGGTACCCACCGCGTCGACGGCAAGCGGGGCACCAACGGCCTGGGCACTGCGCTCCACGGCTCTCGCCATGCGCACGGCGGCGAGATCGGGTGCGTCGGCCGACGCTCGACGCAGTCCCCACTTAGTGAAGGACCAGCCGCCCGACGCGACCCTGCCAAGTACGTCCAAGTCCTCGACGGCGGCCAGGTCCTGGGAAAGCCAGGAGGCGTAGGCCGATACGTCTGACCGTGGCGCATCGGTGCCCAGGAGGGCGGCGACGGGGCAGGAGGCGAGCCGGCCGTGCAGATCCCAGACGGCACAGTCGATCGCACCGACCGCCCACGACGCGCTCTCCGACGGGGCTCGACGCGACGCCGTACGCAGCCGCTCCAGGAGCCGGACGTGATCCAGGGCGTCGGCGCCAGGCACGACGGATGCCAACGCATCCCTCACATAACTGCCGATCCGCTGACTGACCGGACCGTAGGTGCCGACAGCACCCGCGCCGTGGATCATGATGAAGATCGCGTCGTCGCACGGGGCCGTGTTCTCCCGCACTTCGGTGATCTCCAGGCACTCGATGGTCGCCGGGTTCATCGGACCACCTCGCGGGAGACCAGCAGAAGGCCGGCGGATCGCTCCACGCCCGACCGATCCATGCGGAGGGCGTGGGCCAGGGAGCGCTGAGGCATGGGACCAGGCGGCTCCTGCCAGCCGATGACGTCAACGGGGCGACGGAGCCGTCCGGCCAGCAGCCCCCAGACGGCTGCGGAGTGGCCAAGGGTGAGGACGAGCACGGGAGCGTGGGTGCCGAGGTAGTGGTCGACCTCCCCGTCGTCGAGGCCGCGAGGCCACCGCGACGAGTCGCCGAGAACGGTCAGGTCGAGAAGGTTCACCACGCGAACGCGGCACCCATACCGATGGCGGATGGCGTCCACGGCCTCCGTGGCGACGGCGGCCGGGATGTCTCCAGCCGTCACGATCGTAAGATCGGGCTCACCGTCGTCGCTGAGGTGCGGCCAGATCGCTAAGCCATGCTCACGCTCCTCGTCGAGCGTGGCGACGGGGTGCCCGGTGCAGGCGTGTTTTCCGGCGATCACGAGGTTGACGCCATCGACGGAGTCGAAGACCTCGTCCAGGACGGCCGCGGTGCGCACCGGGTCCGCCGGTGTCAGCACGCGCACCCGAGGATCGGCCAGGGCGAGGAGCGCACTGGCCAGAGACGGATCACCGTGGGTGTAGACGTTGTGCCACCCATAAGACGTGAGCAGAAGGTTGAGGCTGGGCAGGCCCATCGCGCCGGCCAAGCGCCGCTGCTTGATGTGACTCACCAAGCCGCTGGTGAGCAGCGGTGCGAACGCCTCGTACGAGACCATCACCCCTCGACGCCCACTGGCGGTCCAGCCGGCCAGCCACTCCAGCAGCACCTCCTCCGCCAGGAGTTCGTATGCCCAGGGCTCGCCGACTAGGCCCGGGAGCCGGTTGGACGACAGCTCGTCCGGGCTGAGGACGCGGAAATCTCCACGTGCGGCGTGCCGCTTCATGACCTCGGTGACCGCTTCACCGAACGTGTCCACCTGTCGGAGGATCGAGATCCGCCCTGCTGCTCCCGGGCGCTCGGCTGGAGCGAAGGAGCACCAGCGAGCCATGGCCACCGCCTCGGCTAGTTCCCCGCGGGGGCGTCCGTCCGGGTCGAAGAGATCTGCGGGCCGGTAGGAGGCGAGCCAGTGGGTCAGCTCGGTGAGCTGCTCCTGATCGGTGTGCGGGCTGACCAGCGGTGTCTTGTGCAGGGCGGGGGTGCCCAGCAGGGGGCGGCCTCCGAGCGATGTGGGGCCGCCCCATCCCTTCAAACAGCGCAGGATCAGTACCGTGTGCCGGCCCGCAAGCGTCTCCTCCAGTGCCTCCCGTAACGCCACCTGGAAGACGCTGTGCTCCTGCGGAGCGCCCGTCCCCACATGCACCACCGAGCCTGCCCAGCCCAGACCGCCGAAGTACGCGCGAAGCTCGTCGTCGTTCATCGCGCCGAGCAGCGACTGCTGCCCCATGCGGAAACCGTTGGCGTGCACGATGGGCAGTACCGAGGCACCGGGAAGGACTTTCTGCCCCAGCCAGCTCGCTGCGGTCGTAGGGGTCTCACACTCGCCGTCCCCGATGATGGGCACGACAACCCTTCCCGGCGCGTCGAGGGCGACTCCCTGCGCGAACGGAAGACAGCCACCGAGCCGCCCGCCGAGGAAGCCGCCGGCGGGGAGAGAGGGAGAGACCTCGGCCCCGAGGCCCTCCACGTCCGGGAACGCCTGCGCCAGCCGCCGCAGGCCATCCGCATCCGAGCCGAACCGCGACCGCACCTTCGCGAGCTCACCCGTCACCCAGGACAGGGCGAGCTGGACGACACCAGCGTGCCCCGCACCCAGGAGCGGCACCACATCCACTCGCCGGTCCAGGTGCCCGGCAGCGAGCACCACGTGGGACAACGCCCAGGCGGTGCCGGGCACGGTGCCCCAGTGCCCGGAGGGGCGTGCCTTTACATGCTCGGCGACCAGCGGCTCCGTGAGCAGGACGTTGTCCCGCAGGTGCAGCTGACAGACCGAGGCGTAGACGGTCGCCCGCCACAGAGCATCGGCCAGAAGGGCGGTCGCGGTCACCGCGCACCGACCAGGGGCTCTTCAGCGAAGGTGAAGTACCACAGGGGCCGGTAGCACTCCCATGCGGCGGGCCGCAGTCCAGTGGGGCCCATGATGTCCTCGATCACCACGCGGGCCTGCAAGTAGTGCTCCAGGTCCTGGGCTCCGGGGGTACGCAGGCCGGCCATGACTGAGTTGTGGGCCTGGTAGATCTGGAAGTTGGGGAACTCGGAGACGTATGGAGCCAGCGCACCGACGCCCGCATGCAGGGCCGCAAGCCCGTCCAACCCCACGATGTAGGTGAACGAGGTGTCGTGACCGGCTTCCAACGCGCGCCGGAGCACTCCCGGCATCTGTGATGCGACGAGTGCAGCCTTGCTGGCCTTCAGCAGCAGATCCCGGCGAGTGAAGCACTCAGCGGTGAGCCGCAGCACGAAGGGTGTCACGTCGCGGGCGAGTTGATCAAAGGCGTACCTGGATCCCAGCACTGAGGTCAGGAAACCGATTCGCGCTTTGACACCATGCTCGTCGAGCACGGCCCGCAGAGTGCGAAGGTGATGCACCGCCGCCGCCTCGCGTTCGAAGCAACCCGTTGAGACGGTCACCTCACGCAGTTCCGTCAGGTCGCGGCGCGGGTGCTGCTCCCGCAGAGCGGAGAGGAGCTCCCGCAGGTCCCGCTCCTCCGAGAGCCGAGGGTCAGCGGCAGCTTCAAGGGTGTTCGGGCAGAAGGCGCACCCCACACAACGGCTGCGCGCATTCGGGTTGAGGGTGAGAGCCGCGCCGCCATCGCGGAAATACCCGCCGACCGCCTCGTCCGCATCGATGCGTTCGACGGTTCCGACTGGCGCGCCGCCCAGCGTGAGGTGCTCGCCCCTGAGCCGGAACGGAGAGTCCGTGACGTTCAAGGGGACTATGAGCTGCCAGGGCACCGATGGCGCCCTCAACAGTCGGACCTGGACGCGGGCCCGGTGGCGCGGCAGATCGGAGTCGATGCCGTGCAGATTGACCGCGATGAGCAGCGCGTCCTCGACAGGCACGCGGTACTTGGCTGCAAGCCGTTCCACCGCTCTGAGCGTGGAGGTCGTGCTGGTCTGTCCGCTGAGTAGTGCCGTCATGCGCGTGCTCCGTCCAGTCAGCCGGAGGGGGTGATGCGCCGGCGGCCCGTAAGGGTTCAGCTGCCGACGACACGCAGAGACTGTCGTGGAACACGAGGACGCCGAACGCCGTCCTGGGACCTCTCGGGGACGTCCTGGGACGTTTTCAGTCGCTGCCCTCGGCCAGCGAGCGCAGATGACTCACCAGAGCGGCGACACCCCGCAGATCAGAGAGAACCATCGCTGCCCCGGCGGCCCGCAGCTCGTCGACGCTGTGGATGCCAGACGCCACGGCGACGACATGAGCCTCGGAGTCGAGGGCAGCCTGGACGTCGCGAGGGGTGTCACCGATCAGCACGACGGGCGTGTCGTGCGGAAGGCCATGGGTCTGCTGAATGTGCTCTCGTGCCACCTTGACGAGGGCGGCACGATCCTCTGAGTGTTCTCCGTAAGCACCGCACTCCATGTCCACGAGCACATCGAGCCCAAAGGCACGCAGCTTCACACGGGCGTTGGCGGCAATATTCCCTGTGAGCACCGAGGAGATCATGTCCGGTTCCGCAGCTACCGCCGCGAGTGCCTCCCGCACACCGGGAAGAGCAGAGCCGCGCGCCGAGAGCTCCGCTTCGCGCCTCGCACCCGCTGCCTCCAGGGCGAGCGCGATCCGCTCCCAGGCTGGTGGCTCCAACCCGTGATCCCGGAACATGTCGGCGAGGATCAAGCGGTCCGTCCGCCCTTCCGTACGGGCAGGACGGTCAGGCGCGCGGCCGGCGACCGTCGCGAAAGCCGCCGCGTAGATCTCCTTGCTGACGCCCGAGTTTTCGATGAGCGTGTGGTCGATGTCCCAAAGCACGATGAGTGGCACACCACCAGCGTAGGCAGACGTGCAGCTCCCGCCTTTCCCCGGTGATGTCGAAAGATGCTCTTGCCGCAGGCAGTGCGGTCCGGTTGGCTTACCTGAGTGAATGAGCGACTTCGTTCCGCACTCGTGCAACGCAGCCTCACCGTGGATGAGGTGGCCGAAGCCTGCTCCGTCGACCCCAAGACAGCCAGCCGCTGGGTCAGCGGCCGGGTCCCCCACCGTCGACACCGCTGGGCCGTCGCCAACCTGTTGCGGGTGGATGAGACATACCTGTGGCCCGAAGCAGGCGAGAAGACGTCTCGCTTCGGTGCCGCGCAATCCGAGATCGCAGACACATACCCAAACCGCGCGAGCGTCCCCCGCGATGTCTGGATCTCCCTGCTGCTAGGGGCCATGAAGCAGATCGACGTCCTGGTCTTCTCCGGCACCTTCTTCGCACAGAGCAACCCTCACATCGCTCGCATGCTCCAGGAACGTGCCCAGGCCGGCGTGCGTGTGCGGCTGTGCTTCGGCGATCCGGCAGGAGAAGCGGTACGCATCCGCGGCCACGAGGAAGGTATCGGCGACACCCTGGCCGCCAAGGTCAGGGCTTCACTCACCTACTACCGCACTCTCGTCGGCCACCCGGGCTGCGAGGTACGCCTGCACGACACGACGCTGTACAACTCGCTCTTCCGCTACGACGACCACCTTCTGGTCAACACCCACATCTGGGGCCAGCCGGCCAGCGCGAACCCGCTCTTCCAGCTCCGCCGCACCGCCAACGCAGAATGGTTCGACCGGTACGACGAGAGCTTCGAAGCGGTCTGGAAGACAGCGCGCCCCTGGGCGCCCGACAGGCAGGAGCACCACCGCAGTGGGCAGGACTGAGTACTACTACGACCCCAAGGCCCCCAAGGCGAACACCCTGATCCCCGCAAGCAACCTGCTCGTCGTGAACGACCAGGGCGAGATACTTCTACAGCGGCGCCGTGACACCGGCCAGTGGGCCCTGCCCGGAGGCGCCCAGGACATCGGTGAGAGCCCCGCCCAGTGCGCGGTGCGCGAATGCGAGGAGGAGACCGGCATCATCGCGGAGGTCACCGGCTTCCTCGGCGTCTACTCCAACCCGTCGCACATCGTCGCGTACACCGACGGCGAGATCCGCCAACAGTTCGAGGTCGCGTACATCGGGCGTCCCGTCGGCGGTAAGCCGACGATCAACGAGGAGGCAGACGGCGTACGTTGGGTGCACCCGGACGACCTCGAAGCCCTCGACATCCACCCGAGCATGCACGAACAGATCGGCCACTATCTGGCCGGCACCTACCCCTACCTCGGATAGCGGTTCAGAGCGCGAGGCCCGCTTCATCCGCCAAGGCCCCCACCCGCCCGACACTGGCGTGGATCTCAGGCGCGGCCCGGCGGATGAACCGTCCGACGATGCTGTCCGCGCCGTAGCGGCCCAGGATCTCGCCGACTCGCTCCTCGGACGTCGTACGGCCGCCGTCCGGCGTCGTCGTCATGTCGCAGTACACCAGGGCGTCGACGAGCAACGGTTCGTCGAGCAAGGGGAACTCGTCGGCCAGCTCCGACCGAAGTCCGCGCTCCTCGGCCTCCAGGAGGGCGAAGGAATGGTTCGCCACCAGGCGAACAACTCGATCGTCGACCTCGTTGAGCGTCCGCAGGTGACGGGCACCGTCGAGCGGGTGGAAGCCGGTATCGACTAGCGGTGGTGCGTAGCCGATGTCGTGCAACACAGCCGCCGCCTCCAGGTCGTTAGCCCTGTCTCCCATGACGGGCGCCAGGCTTCTAGCGCGGGACGCCACTCCCTGCGTATGCGCCCACCGCCGTGGCAGGCTTTCACCCAGCAGTGCTTCCGCTAACTCGTACGCGTACCCGACTGTCGTCACGCCCGTGAGCATACGACTGCGGGCAAGGCGGGGACGCAAGATCAGTGGCGATGAACGTAGCGACCTTGCTGCACGCGAAGCCATAAGCAGGGCTCGCACGTGTGCTGAGCGCCTTCTCCCGAATCTCGGCCTAAGGTGCGTCCTGGCTTTGACGGTGGCTAGGACAACGACTTGACGTACACCGTCCAGCTCTTCATGGAGACGGGCAGCTGCACCCTCATGGCCTGAATCACACCCTTGCCGTCGATATCCGCAATTCTTACTGTCCCAGTGCATGGACTCCACAGCCTTCGACGTGATCAGGCGACTCGGTGACCTCCTGACCGTGCAGGTGAACTCATCACCCGAACTCTCCGCCGGAGTGCAAAAAGCAGCCGCTGCCGTCGACCGTGAACGAGCGAAGAAGAAGACCAGAAATGAAGGCCACGGCCCCCGCAAGCCGGACCTGCGTCAACTCCCCCTCGCCGAGTGTGCCCCTCTACAGACGACTCCGTGGGACCTGCTCGCGACGTTCGCGCGCGCTACGACCCTTGCCCGGCAAGGACGAGGCAGGGGGCTGGCTGAGCACTGGCAGGGCCTGAAATACTGCCGGGCCTTTGCCGCCGACCGGCACGGAAGCCTGCACCTCACCGATGAAGGGAAGGCTCCCGAGCTGTCCTACCGGGCCATGCAGGCAAGGGAGCTGGGACGGGCGTTTGGGCTCGCTGTCGCAGAGCGGGCGCTTCGCGAGCGGTATCCGGACCGCCTGATCAGCATCGTCGACGCGGAAACCGTTTTGCTTCCCGGCTTCGCGCGGACCAAGCCAGCTGGGACTCTCGGCGCGAGACCGCGGCCGGACTTTCTGCTGGAGGTATGGCGTCCCGGGGAGGCTTCCCGGATCTTCGTGGTGACCGTGAATGGCAACCACCAAACTGTGAAGCCGAAGACCTCCGCGAGCGCTCGCACGACATACAGACAACTGGGTCGGGGCAGTGAACGCGTGGAGCGGCTCCATCTGGGGCAGCGGAACGAAACTCCCACGCTCATGACGTCGACCGAGTTCCTGGCGACTGCCGGTGTGACAGTGCACATTCTGCACACAAAAGGAGGTGTCGAGCTCCCGGTACGACCGAGCTCCGGTGCGGGTTCCGCCGATATGGCCATCGGGCGCCGCGCTCTGCCGTACGTGGACTCCGTGGCCATCCCCACGGCACGCGGAGCGGAACGGCACAACGCCTTCCTGATCCCTGAACGGCAGTTCTCCTGGTTCGGCCAAGTAATTGCCCGGGCCCACGCCGCCGGGCAACTCTCACTAGCCGGTGGCGGAGGGAAGGTCGGCCAGTATCTGATCGATGAGCAGGGCCGCAAGCACTTCAGCGAAACAGCCTTCGCCGGGACTGCCAGTGTCCACGACGCGGAAGTCTGTTTCGCGGAGGAGCGATACGTCGGTACTGACCAGGTCTTCCGTATCAACGGCACGCGCATCGAAGCGTTCTCTGGCATGGCCACAGATCTCTATGATCTGCTCGCAGAGGGCAAGGTGGAGGAGTACCGCCGACGGGCGTACGAACGACGGAACGACTGGCCCGAGCCAGAAGACATCGACGACTGGGGTGCGAGTTCCTTTCGGCCGGACGGCACTGCGCTCGCGATACGGGTGGTGCCGACGAGGGCATTGCCCGATGACCGGTCCCTGCGGGCACCAACCTGCGAGTGAGGAAACACGCTTTCGACTTGGTGCGGGGACGAGCCCAGCAGTCCCAGATCCCGCTATACCAGCGGACGTACTCCTGGATCGAGAAGCAGCCGGCACAGCTGTGGGGGCGACATCCCGACCAGTTTGAGCCGACTCGAGGGAGACCGGGAGCAAGCCGGATATCAGGTCGGACACCTCTTCTCCGACGTTCGGAGGTGGCCGGATGCCGTCCCTCCCGTTCAGCCTCGACTGTCTCTTACAACGGCCCGCGTGCCAAAGTCGCCGGACGGACCGTGCAGGCACACACGCGAACGCAAGGAGCAGCACATGCGCAACGGGGGAACGCCGTGGACACTCGCCGTGCCCACGGGCGGCGACACACTCCGGCAGGAGCGTCTCACCCGGGATTTGCACGCCACCCTGCACGCGACGGAGGGGCTTGTCGTCGGCTTTCATGACGCAGACAAGCCCACGCAACCGGGCCATAAAGGTGCCGGTGTGGGTGAGGTGGCTCTCTGGGCCGCCAGCACCGCCGCTGTCGCCCGCCCGACATCTCAGGTCCTGATCACCCTGATCAAGGAGTGGTGCGCCAAGGAGCGGCACCGCAAAGTCGTGGTCACCGTCGGGGACGACTCCATAGAGATCACTGGCCGTCCGGACGTTGCACAGGAGCGCATGGTCCGCGAGTTTCAGGACCGGGTCGCCGACGAGGGCGGCCCCGAACCGGATGACGGCGCAGTATGACTCGCTTTCACAAGCGCCGGGCTCTCCTGATCGGCAATGAGCACTATGACGACGGCCGCTTCTCTCCGCTGGCCTCCGTACGGGCGGATGTATGGGGACTCGCCCAGGTACTGAAACACCGCAACATCGGCAACTTCGTCTCCGTCCGGACCGAATAAGGCACGCCGCCTCGCCCACACGCGCTTCCTCGGATCGTGGCGCCGAACCCGATTCCTGCGGACGACCGGTCTGAAGGAGTACGCCGGTGATCCCGCCACGGGATGCCTCGCGCTCGCCGGCTTCGCCGCGGCTGAGGCTGAATGGCGCGACGGGCGCGAGCACGCGGCCACTGCTGACGACACAGCACTCACGCGTTCCCTCCGCGATGCGGAGAGCACCGTCCAGGACGCCTCACGCACGCTCCTCGCCACCACGGTCCAAGCCGCCGCCTGGGCAGGACGCCGCCGCATTCTGGACCTGTTGGTAGCTCGGGACGGCAAACGCAGCGACTGGCCACAGATGCGGAGAGTTCTGGGTCGCTCGAACGGTTCCACGGACGCGCCCGCTGTGGCCGGCTGGGCTGTCACCAGCCTTTCCGCCCGGCGGTTCCCGCTGGGCCCGGCCCTGTTCGATCTCGTCGTCGTCGACGAGGCCAGTCAGTGCGCCATCCCCCACGTCTTGCCGCTGCTATTCCGGGCGCGACGCGCCCTAGTCATCGGCGACCCCATGCAGCTCACGCACATCACGCAGACCAGCCCGCACCGCGAGGCTCTCATCCGGCACGGAAACGGGCTGCGGTCCGACTGGCTGGAGAAACACCATCTCGCCTACCGGCGCCACTCCGCCTTCCACGCGGCCGAACAGTCGGCGGGCGGCACATTGCTTCTCGATGAGCACTTCCGCTGTCATCCGCACATCGCCGGCCTATCCAACGATTTCTTCTACGACGGTGGCCTGACGGTGCTTACCGACACCCGCGGCCGTCCCGCTCTGGCGCACCGCTCAGCTGTCATCTGGACGGATGTGACCGGGCGGGCCGCCCGCCCTCCGTTCGGCGGCTCTTGGGTCAACGAGGACGAGATCCGCAAAGTCCATGACAGCGTCCGCTATCTGCTGGAACAGCTCCCGCCCGATGCCACCGTCGGCGTTGTCACTCCCTTCACGGCGCAGGCCGAAACGCTGCGCAAGCGGCTGCGGCCGTATGACGAGGAGCGTCTACGCATCGGTACAGTGCACACCTTCCAGGGGGGAGAACGGGATGTCATGGTGTTCTCGCTCGTTGCCGGAGAAGGCATGCATCCTGGCGCCGTCGAGTGGGTCGGTGGACAGCTGAACCTGTGGAACGTCGCCATCACCCGGGCACGCGGTCATCTCATCGTGGTGGGGGACAAGGAGCTCTGGCGGAAGCGGGGAGGCGTGGGCGCCGCGCTGCTGGGAGCCGCGGAACGGTACAGCGTACCCCCCGGTGGTGGAGACGAGGATGTGCTGCTCAAACGCCTGTACCGGACCCTCTCCCGTACTGAGGAAGGCACCATCACGCTGGGCGAGACCGTTCACGGACATTCGGCGGACGCTCTGATCAGGGGCGTCGGTGTTACCACACCTAGGGCTGTACTACTCGACAGGGGAATCGAAGAGGGCTCCGACGCGGCCCGCCACCTACGCCTCATGCTTCACCGCCGGAACCTGCTGGGCAGTGAGGACGGAGAATTCGAAGCCGTTCGATGGCCAGCTTGGAGGCTGTACGAGACAGACGGACAGAGGGGATGAGCGACATGGTTCCGGAGAGGTTCTAGAGGAGAATCTGCCCCCTCTGGCCAGCACTCGGACCGCTGCAGAGAGTATGGAGGCCAGTGGCGGTCTACACAGGGTGAACACGGCATGGATTCCTTCGACTTGGGGCGGCTGACGGACCACGACTTCGAGGTGGTCTGCCGTGATCTGTTCAGTGACGTCCTCGGTATCCCGCTGGAGATCTTCCCGCGCGGCCGGGACCGTGGCATCGACCTGCGGTACACCGGTCCCTCCGGGACGACCGTCGTGCAATGCAAGCACTGGCCGCGCGAGACCCAGACGACGCTGATCAGGCGCTTGATCAAGGATGAACTGCCCAAGGTTCGCGCGCTGGCACCTGACCGTTACATCGTCTCCACGACGGTCGCTCTGACCGTCGAAGGCAAAGAAAAGCTCTGCCGTGCCTTCGCCCCGTACGTGCGCGGCACCGGCGACCTGTACGGCGTGGATGAGATCGTCGCCGAGCTGCTGCGCCGTCCGGACCTGGTCCGGCGGCACTTCCGGCTTTGGCTGAGCAGTACCTCCGTCCTTCAGACCGTGCTGAACCAGGACCGGTACCTGCGCTCGTCGTGGCTTCAGAAGCGGCTACCGGGCGTCGCCGACACCTTCGTCCCGCACGAGGGCTTCGAGCGAGCCAAGCAGCTTCTGGATACCCAGCAGGTCTGTGTCATCGCTGGCATCCCCGGAGTGGGCAAGACGACGGTGGCACTGATGCTCGCGGCCTGGCTGATGGGCAACAACTATGAGATCCACGAGATCTCCCAGGACATTAACGAGATCGGCACCCTGTGGCGCGATGGCTCGCGGCAAGTGTTCCTGTACGACGACTTCCTGGGCAGTACGGCCCTTGAGACGCCGTTGAACAAGAACGAGGACAATCGCCTGCTGTCAGTGATACGGGAGATTCAGGAGACGCCCGGCAAGGCACTGGTGCTGACGACCCGGGACTACCTGCTGGAGCACGCCCGTCTCCGGCATGACCGGCTGGTCGCGCCGGACGTGTCGGACGCGGTCAGCGTGATTCGGCTGACCGACCTGCATCGGCGGGTGCGAGGCCAGATCCTCTACAACCACGTCCACCACTCCTCCCTGTCGCCGGACGACAAGCGCCGATTCACCGATCCAAAGGTCTGGCATCCGGTGGTCCGGCACAAGAACTTCAACCCGCGTCTGGTCGAGGAGACCCTCCGGCTCTCCGCGCGCCGGGGCCAGGACGTCGCGGCGGCGATGCTGGAGAACCTGGACGACCCGCGCCGCGTATGGGAACGCATCGTTGAGAACGAGCTGACGGACGAGGCTGTCCATCTGCTGGAATTGCTCTTCGCCTTCGGATCCGCCGGCCTGAACGAACTGGAAGAGTCCTGGCGCCGGTACCGCACAGAGGTGGAACGGGTGGCGGACGGCAGAACGTTCCGCAGGGCACTGCAGTTGTTGGACGGCACGATGGTCTCGGTCGAACAGGGGCAGGTCGCGTTCCACAATCCGTCGATCGAGGACTATGTCCGTTTCCACCTCGACGCCGGGCGGGCCCGCTTCCCGGAACTGCTCAAGGCACTCGTTCACGAGGAACAGGTGCACCGGATCGTCTCTGCGGCCCGTATGGTCGACGGGACGGGCATCCTGGCCCGGCTGCGGGAGCATGAGCCGACCGTGGCAGCCATCGTTCAAGCGATGGGGGACGACGTGGAGACCCGGCTGTGGGATGAGAACGAGAGCCAGCCGACCCGTCTGGAGTGGGTGCTGGAGATTGCCGAGTTGTTGGACTCCGCGACGCTGGCGGCGTACGTGATGCGGGAGGCTCTCCCTCCGTTCATCCACTACGAACACTTCTCCCATCTGGAGAGCCTGGCCGACTCACTCGCCGTCAGTCCGTTGGTACCGAGCGCATACGCCGAGCGATTCCGGGAAGAGGCAACCGACGCCATCCACAGCGAGCTGCTGGAGAGCGTCGAGGCCGGCGACTGGTACTGGTCCATCGCGCTGTACCACCAGCTGCGCCGGACACCGTCCAGAGCGTCCCGCGAACAAGCGACCGAGGGGCTGGTCCGGAACGCTCTGGAGGAGCTGCGCCGGCTCGCCGCAGAACCCGAGCGTGAACCACGTATCGCCTACCTGGAACTGTTGGAGGAACTGGTGGACTTCCTCCTGAAGCAGAGGGCTGAGAACGAGCTGCCCGAGGAGTTCGCCGTCGTGTACGGCAGAGCCCAGCGCGTGTTCGCGCTCCGGGAAGCAGAGCGGAACAAGTGGCTCCAGGAGCACCGGGTCCAGTGGGATCCGTCCGAGCGTTCCGACGTCGCTCGCGATCACGCGCTAGTCACCGCTCTGATGCGCAAGCTGAACGACACACACTGACCGCTTCCGGCTGGGAGCCATCTGGGAGCCGACCCGCTCCCCAAGCCCCTTCGACACCAACCGAGACCACCCCACCCCAACGCCCTGAACAGGCAAAACACCAAACCACCCGGTGTCGATCTTGTTGGAACCTCATTCGGGACGAAGAGGTCGTGGGTTCAAATCCCGCCACCCCGACAGCTGAAACACCAGGTCAGGCCCGGTACTGAGAGATCAGTACCGGGCCTGACCTGTTCCTGAAGGGCTCCTGGAGAAATCCTGGAGAAGATCTTGGATTTCCTCTCCGGACAGCGCCCTCCTGTCGAGCCTTCAGCAACGCGTCCAGGGCAGTCACGGGCGAGCCGGGGATCATCGCCCGGCGTGCTTCCAACGCTTCCTCCCACATCTCGGTGTGCGCGCTCATCAGCGCTCTCCGCATTCCGGCCGTGATGTGGTCGTACCGCGACTGCACGGAGCCGTCCTCATGGCCCAGCGTTCGTCCATGAGCTTCGGCGGGGTCCCCACTTTCCTCATGAAGGTCTTGTGAGTATGGCGGAGCCCATGCGATGTCGGGCCCGGAGCGATCGGCACCCAGCAGGCCTCAGCGCGCTTGGCGGCTCCTCACCCCCGTGCCGGAATCCCGGGCCACGGCTCGGCGACCACGGGCACCGGGCGCTCCTCCTGCCTGCCGCGCCGGGGGTAGCGCCCCGTGGCGGCGGGTCGAAACAGCCAGGTGGCGAACCCGGAGCGACGCAAGTGTGCGGCCAACTCCCCCGTTGCTGCGTTATGGACGTACCCGAGATCGGTGATGGCCTCCAGCACCTTCAACCGAGTCGGCTCCGCCACAGCGTCCGGGCGGTTGAGGGCGTTGGGGGCGGTGCCGGCCGAGACGCCGACGCGGCGCGCTACGTCGACCAGCTTCGCTCCCAGACGGCTGGCAGCGCCATTGGCGGTGCCGTGCCCGCGGAAGGCGTAGGCCAGTCCATGGCACTCGCAGGGCCGCGTTTCGTCCGGGCGATGTGGCCCGCTAGCAGCATGGCGAGGAATTCCGAGGGGGGGTCGATGTCCCGGCAGGAGTCATGCTTGGGCGGGCAACGGTGCAGTTCGCCGGTGTCCAGCTCGTAGAGCTGCCACTCCACGCGGACGCTCTTCGGTCGGACGAATGCGGTCTCAAGCCCAACGATCTCGCCCCAGCGCATACCGGTGTAGCCCTTGACGATGCCAGCTGCGAACTCATCGTCGCGGCCGGACAGCAGCGCCATGCGCTCGGCTAGCAGAAGAATGCCGAGAGCTGTCGTGATCGTCTTCTCCGGGCCTCGGTTGCGTGAGCGACCAGCGCGCTTTCCTCGTCCGCGCCTCTTGGTTGCCGGATTGGAATCGCGCAGCCAGCTCTTCGATGTGCCGGCGGTAGTTCTGCATGGTGGACGCCGCCAAGTCCTGTGCGGCGCACCAACGGTTCACGTAGGCGCCGAAGGTGTTCCCGTCAGGGGGCGCCTTCTTCGTTCTGGCCAACAGTTTCGCCTCTTCGGCGTCCGCCGCTTTCTTTGCCGCTGCCCTGGTCCGAAAACGGAGGGCCTCACCATCTGCGTCCCGGACTGTTGCGTACTTGCGGGGCGCGAGCGTGTACCGGCCGTGCCAGTAGCTGCCGAGGTTCTCGGCATAACCCGACTTGGCTGTTTGTGCAGGCAGCAGCCTGCTTCCGGGGTTCTGTCAGTTGTGTCAGCGAGCTGGGGTTCTGTCAGAGAGCTCGTGCGATGCGGGGGTGGGTCTCGTAGCGCGGGGAGGGCGGCCGGCCGCCGCGTCCGGTGCGTGGAGGCGAGGGGAGCTGGCGGATCCAGCCGTGTTCTTCGAGCAGGCTCAGTGCGGGGTCGAGATCGCCGATGGCGGGGAAGCAGCATCCGGAAAAGCTCCCGTTTGGTGAACTGCTCGGGTCGGATACCGACAAGTGTGGCCAGGACGTTCAGGCCCGCGTCGTGAGCAGGGTCGGCGCTCATGACGGTGAACACGTCCAGGGCGTGGGCGGTGAAGTAGTCGCCCAGCTCGGTGGCGGCGGCCATGGTGGCGGCCTCAATGGGCTTGTGCCATCCGACCTCCGGGGGGGGTTGCCAGGTGCAGCAGTCCGGCGATGCGGGCCACGGCCCCGTCCCGCTTGGATGCCCACTTCACGACCGGGGCCAAGGGTCCGTCGGCACGTGGGCTCCCCTTCCTCGCCCTGGTGGAGGCCTGACGGCTTCAAGTTTTCCACGCCCGTTGCGACCGGCCACCGGCCTTGCCTCCCCGTTCCTCGGAGGCACCCCCGTCAGCACGCCTGAGGGCCCCGAGCCAGTTAGGTAACGCACACTGCACCAGGTAGCGCCTATCCATCCGCGAACGCGGCAAGCTGGGCACGGTAGCCGTCGCGCGGTCAGATGGGGCCGGCCCTGCGGGTGTCGGATTGGCGTGCCTTCGCGAGCAGCGCGCGGCCGTGGCCCCGCAGCAGATCGGAGGGGACCGCGCCGAGCGAGACGTCCCGGACGACCTGGCGCAGTTCCCCGACCGGGGAGCCCGCCAGCACCTGAAGCACCTCCAACTTGTTCCGCATCGGCACCTTGGGGTCGGACACGAAGTCCCGGGCCGCGGCCGCCGCCGGTGCGTGCTGCAGCTGAGCCAGGGAGATCAGCACCCTGCTCTGGAGATAGCGGTTGCGCTCCCTGGCCAACCGTTCGAGCAAAGTAAGCACGTCCGCACCGCCCAGGTGCTGCAACACCTGGACCGCGCCGACACGGACCATCGGCGACAGGTGCCGGGTGGCGGCGATCGCCCGGTGGGCGGCGCTCGTCTCCGGCAGCAGGCGACCCCGGGTCAGCGCCAGCGCGCGGACCCGGACCGCCGTCACCTGGCGGTTGTCGGCCGCCACGTCGGGCAGCACCTGCCTGGCCCGCTTCGGGTGCGCCCGGCACAGCGCCTCCAGCACCTGGATGCGCGAGTGATCGTCGACCGATACGTCCGTAAGCAGCTCCTCCAGTGCCCGGCACCCGTCCTCCGGAGCGATCTTGCCCAGCGCGCTGGCGGCGCGGATCCGCAGCGCCGGACCGAACGCCGACGAGGCGAGCCGCTCCAGGCAGCGGCGTGCCCGGCCGTCGCCGAGGTCCGCCAGGAACGTGCCCGCCCGCACGCGCATCTCCTCTAGCAGATCCGGGTTGTCCAGCACGGACAGCAGGGCGTCGGCGGCCTTGCGGGTGCGGAACTGGTCGAGGCGCTCGGCGGCCAGGATTTGCGACGTCCGGGGTGCCGAAGGATGCAGCGCGATGATGGTGAGCGGGTACAGCGCCCGCAAGTCTCCTATACCGTCCAGTGCCTCGGCGGCCTGCAGACGCAGACCGATACCTACCGCGGGGTCGCCAGCCAGGCCGTACAGGACGTCCTGGCCGCGCGGGTCGGAGAGGGAGAGCAGCGCCCGGCCCGACTGGAGCCGCTCCGGTCCGGGCAGCCGCTCCGTCGCCGCGATCGCGGCAAGCGCGTCGGCCGCTCTGGGGTCGCCGTGCCGGGCCAGCGCCTCGGCCGCCCGCAAGACCAGCGCCGGCTCGTCGGACCGCCCGGTCAGCAGATGGGCCAGGATGTCCACGACGCGGGGGTCCCGAAGCCGGGAGAGTCCGTCGGTGGCCGACAACCGCAGGAGACGGTCCTCTGAAGTGTCCTGGGCGATCCGAGCCAGGCATTCGACGGAGTCTTTCCCGCCCAGCCATTCCAAGCCCTCCAGCGCCCGGCTACGGGAGGACACCAGGCGTTCCCGGTCCTCGGCAGCCTCGCGCAGGTACCGGAAGGCGAAGCGTGCGTGGAGCCGGGATAGCGCTTCCACTGCGGCGGACCGCACATGTGGGTGGGCCAGACCGTCGACGGTTATGCCGAGCAGGATGGCGACCGCGCTTTCGGGCGCGATTCGGTCCAGGGACTCCGCGGCGCGCAACCGGTCCACCCACCAGGTCTCGGAGGACCGGGCGAGGTCCGCCAGCGCTCGCGCACCGCGCTCGTCTCCCAGCCGGCCAAGGATCTCAGCGGCCCTGATCCTGTGCCCCGCGTCTGCTTCTTGGTCGCCGGCGACGGAGACCGGAAGCTCATGGGCGTCCGCGGCGCCGAGGTCTGCGAGCATCTCCGCGGCGTGCAACCGAGAACCCAGGTCGTGCATGGGGAGTGCCGCGAACGCGGAAATCTCCACGGTGCCCCGGGCGTCCCCGAGGTCCACCAGCGCCCGGGCGGCACGCAGCCGGTCGAACGGGTCACGCCGCTCGTCTCGAACCACCGCAAACAATTCCCGCCTGGCCACCCGCAGCACCCGCCAAGGGACGGCAGCGCCCTCGCTGCTCAGTCGGGCAACGTATTCGGCGCCGTGCAGCTCCCTGGCCCAGTGCGCGAGCAGCCGCGCGAACCCCGGACGGCTGGACCAGGAGGAGACGAGGAAGTCGACGTAAGGACTCTCAATGGCGGCCAGCGGGGCCACCCGGCGCCTGCGCGGCCAGCCGCCGACGATCGAGCGGTAGGCGGTCCGGTTCCATTCGGGGTCTCCGACCGTGGCCTGCGCCGCAAGGTGTTCGAGCAGCGTCTGGTGGACGAACTCCAGGCCGCCGCCACGCCGGACGACCAGGCCGCCGCGCAGCACCACCTCCTCACACAGGGTGATCCACTGCTCAGGGTGAAGCGACGCGGGCCGCAGGTGGCCCGTCCACCGTTCGATCAACTGCCGTTCGGGGGTGATATCTCCGCGGTACTTGGCCAGCGCCAGCTCCTGCAGGAGTTGATCCGTCAGAGCGCCGAGTCCTTCCGCCGCGCTGGCCCCCTCGGCGCCGTGACGGTCCAGCACGGCGTGCGCCTGCTCCAGCACGTTGGCCCGCTCGCCGTACTGCTTGGCGCGGAGGAGGTCCATGAACTGCGTGTAGAGCGCCCAGCGGCCCCGAGGCAATGGCTTCTGACCGGAGTATGCGTGCAGTTGACAGAGCATGGTCGCCATCAGCGGCACCGTCGCCATGTGCCGCACGCTGGGAATCCTGACGTGATCCAGGAAGGCAGTGGCCCTTGCCTCTGGCTCGGGCAGGCCCAGGGCAGTGAACCAGGCGCGGGCGAACCCGGGTAGCTGCTGGATGTCGAAGGGCAGCAACGAGCAGCATCGAAAGCGAGGTTCGGGTATATCCCGGACGTCGAGGGTGGGCCTGGTTGCCAGGACGAACCGGAACTGGTGCGCGTACCCGTCCTGTTCCCGGATCGAGGCGAGCTTGCTTAGGACGCGCTGCCGCCCCTCCGGGCTCATCACCTCGTCCAAGCCGTCCACCAGCAGCAGCCAGTGCACGCCCGGCGCCGGAGGAGCGGAGAAGAGGTCTTCGCGGATAGGCCTGACCAGCCCGGCGGCGCTCAGCTCCCGGGAGACGGCGTCATGCAGGAGACTCGCGAAGGGCCGGTCGCCGACAAGGTCTGCGGCCCTCACCAGGACGGGGACGGAGTGGTAGAAGTGCTCCTCGGTCCACCTGCGGGCGACGGTGGTGATCCAGGACCGCAGCAGGCTCGACTTCCCGAAGCCCGGCCCGCCGAAGATGATCACGTCGTCGGAGTGGTCCAGAAGCCCGTCGGCGGGGGTCCGCGTCTCGGCGTCGGGCACCTGGTCGGGGCCCCGGTACGCCGTCGCGTGCTGGTGGACGTAGACGGTGGACAGTGGCGGCGGCTCCGTGCCGGGGACCACGCCCGGGTGCGGGTGCTTTCGGGCGGCTAGCGCGGAGATGTCCAGGAACTCACGCAACTGTGGTCCGAGGAAGGGCCAGCCGCCCGCCTCGATCTGCGCGTCCGACAGTGTGCCGAGCCAGGTCCGGCAGTCGGTGCTCCACCGGCTGTCGCACCAGCCGGGATCGATCCGGGCGGTCAGCTCATGCGCCCCGACCATGTGCGAACTGCCGGTCCGGTCGGCGGTGGTGAGCATGCCAGCCACGCACCCCGTCCGGTGGTTGAGGACGGGGCTGCCGCTAAAACCAGCGGTCACCACCGTCCCTCGTAACCGGTGCAGGCTGTTTGGTCGCTCGAAGGCACGGGCGGACGTGCCCTCGTAGGTGAAGGTCGCGGACTGCCCGGCGCGGAACATGCCGGACGGGTGCCCATGAGTCCACAATGTGTCACCGACGGCCAGCCGATCCGACAGCGGCAGGGCGGCGGGACTCTCCCGCCGGTCGGCGTCGGTGACCTGAAGGAATGCCAGGTCGAGCCCCTCCCCCGGGGTCAGGAAGTACCGCTCCGGACGTGCCTCAAGTTCCAGAACCAGCGAGCGCGAGGCGATGCGACCCACGATCCTGCGCGGTAGCTCCGTCACCGAGGCGGCCACCACGTGGGCGCACGTGGCCACCACGCCGGGTGCCACGAAGAAGCCGGTGCCCACGGCGAGCGGTTCGCCGTCGGGCGAGGGCACTTCAAGCGCGACCACGGAGTCCAGCAGCGCCGACTCCTGCCTCTCCGGGGGGAGGCCCGTCAGGCCGAGGTACTGTCCCATTCGAGCGTGACCTTGAAAGCCGACTTCGCGCTCGCCTTGCCGATGGCGGCCACCAGAGAGCCCGACTCCAGGGCGATGTCGCAGCCGAACTCCAGCGTCACCCTGCTCGCTGTGCTCTGCCGGGCCTGCTCGCCCACGGCCCGCGCCACCGCGTTCAGTCCGGACATGACCTGGTCGAGGTTGGGGCGACGGGCGCCGATCGCGGTCTCCTCGCCGTCCGTCGCCGCCTCGGCGGAGCCCGCGAACACCTGGATGCGCACCCCGTCCTGGGTCACCGGGACCACAACGGTCTCTACCACGGCGCGGTCGTACTCTGTCATCGTGCATCCCCTCAAGACATCGGCCCGAACGTCCGTGACGAGCCCTGAGCGGGCCGTAGCGGGACATCGTGACACAGACCACTGACAGTGCGGGGCCGCGCGAGATAATGCCTGCGCACGGTGGTTCGGCACGGCCCCATGAAGCTCCAAGGGCGAGCAGCGAGCTTCAACTGGCGCCGCCCATGCTTACCGCAAGCAAGACCCCGCCACGCCGCGCCTGATGGATGCGCTCTGCCCTGGCTGCGCACATGCGGCTTCACCAAGTAGCAACGTTGTCCAGGTCCTTGTCCAGTGCGTCGTCGGCCCTCATGGTTTGCCGCTGTACGCGCATTGCGTCTGACCTGCTCCGTGAACCCCTACGAGCACCGCTGTACAACCGCGCGCACCGTTGGAAGGCGGGCGCGGCCGTGAGGCTGGGCGTTCCTCTGATTGGCGGTGCGACGGCCTGCGACGATGTGAGCATGCCGACGCCTGGAACGCCCCTCCCACCTTCACTCATCCCCGATTGCACCAAACCGGAAGCTCACCGCGCGGCCTACAGAAGCGCCAAGGCCAACGACGCGATCTTTGTGTGCATCGCTCGCCAGGGATCCGGCTGGAAGGTGGAGCTTGACGCCTTCTCCAGCAGTGGGCCCACCATCCCGGATGAGGCAGTGGCAGTCCTGCAGTTCGCGGTTGAAGCCTTGGTGTCTGCCGGCACGGTGACGCAAGCCAACATTGCACCTGACTACATCTCCATATGGGCGCTCAAGAGCGAGCGGCAGGCACGCGAAATCGCGGCTGCGTTCCATGCCGCCATGCAGGGACTCCGGCAGCTATACATCGTCCTTCCAACCCCGCATAGAAGAGCCTAACCTCCGAGGCTCGCCGTGCCTGACGCCGAGGCGAGCCGTGCGCCCTGCGGACCACGCATCTGCGGACCGCAGCCCGGCACCCGCATTTGCGCGCACCGCGCGTGAGCGAGCCTTGGAGAATTCCTGGAGTGATCTTGCGTCAGGATCCCTGAGACTAACGGAGACCGACGCTCTCCCACCCTCTGACCTGCACCTTGACCTAGAGCACAGGTGGACGATCTTCCGGGCCCAATCCGGGATGAAAAGGTCGTGGGTTCAAATCCCGCCACCCCGACAGCTGAAATACCAGGTCAGGCCCGGTACTAAGAGATGAATACCGAGCCTCACCTGCGTTGGGGGCCCAGGTAGGGGTTTGCGGGATCGGCTTTCGTGTCGGTTTCTCGCTCGGCTTCAGCGCACCGGGCCGGTACCACTGCCCGGGGACAGGTCGACACCATGACGGTGCTCACCGTACGGACCTCGACGAACACGCCGCCCGTCTCGCCTTCCAACCGTTCGGGCTTGCGGTTGTCCCTCAGGCCTCCGGGGCCGCAGGTCGGGCTGCTCGACGGGGCCTGGTGGCCGCGATCCCGTGACCTCCTTCGTGAACTTCCCTCGCTGGCCTCGCAGTTGGACTCCGTGTGGGGACGCATCACCCGGGTCGCCGTCAATCCGGCGTACTGGGGCGTCATACCGCGCGAGGTGCCCGTCCGCGGCCATGTGGTCAAGGTGGTCGGGTTCCGTACCGAGCAGGACCCCCACCAACTCCTGCTGCTCTCCTATCGCGTCGGCCGCTGGGATCTGTTGGTCGTTCCTCCCGAGGCCGATCCGGATGTCGCCTCACGGCTCATGGCCGTCGCCTGCGATCCCCGGGTCGTCCGCACCGCCAGCGCGCTCATCGCCGCGCAGGCAATGGCGGCCACAGCGGCAGCGGTAGCGGCGTGGGAGGTCGAAGTGGGCGCCACCGTCGGACGCCTCGGCGCTCCCGGTGGGAGGAGGTGACAGTCATGGGTATCGGTGTCACCATCGGCGGCCTTCTTCTGTTGCTCTTGATCGCCCTTGCGATGCTCGCCCTTGCGGTGCTCTTCATTCGTCTTCTGCATCGTCGGCACTCCTCCTCTCGTCGGCTTCCCGTGCGCCCCGGCAGCCGTGACCACGCCCCGCAGCAGCCTGATGCGGAGGGCAGGTCGCCCAGGTCCTCAGCCGGTTCTTCGTCTCCGACGAACCCCGCAGCTACCCACGGCAGTGAAGATGGCGGCAGCCGCTTGCACATGACCGTGGACACCCGGCTCGCCCGGGAAGCCGAGCCGTCGGCCAGGGTCCTGGCTCGCCGACAGCCGCTCGCAGGGCTGGCGCACCCACACGTCGGCGAAACGGTCTGACCCCCGAGTTCGTCCCGTCTGCGGCCACATTTTCGTGGCAGGAAAATCCGTGATCTGTGCTCGCGAAGTGAGAGTTTAATGATCCGGGCAGGAAGGGTTTTTGATGGAACGGGCGGAGGGGAATTATCCGGCGCGCACCGGCCGAGATGTCGTGCTACTGTCTTCATCAGTTGCAGTTGTGGTTCCCGAAAAACTTCAAGTGCTCCTGGTCGAATACTGCGATCGGGGCGCTTTTGTATGACCGGTCTTTTCCGGCGGGGTAATCATCGCGGCGACACGGTGTCCGCGCAGCGCGGATCCCGATGTACTGCCCCAAAGGAGATTGACATGGCTACTGGCACTGTGAAGTGGTTCAACGCGGAAAAGGGCTTCGGCTTCATCGAGCAGGACGGCGGCGGCGCCGACGTCTTCGCCCACTACTCGAACATCGCCGCCCAGGGCTTCCGCGAGCTGCTCGAAGGCCAGAAGGTGAGCTTCGACATCGCGCAGGGCCAGAAGGGCCCGACGGCCGAGAACATCGTTCCCGCCTGACGCGTACGCGCACACTTGCAGCTGGGGCCCGCATCCTTCGGGGTGCGGGCCCCAGCTGCATGCATTTCCCGCACGTCCTGGGGTCCGCCCCTGGTGACGGTGCGGCCGCCCTACCGGCCGCACCCGTGCGCGGGGATGGGTGCGGGCTTTCCAAGCCCCCCTCCCCCGCCCCACCGAACCCGTAACTCGTCATCCCCTCCGCGCCCTGCGTCTGCCCGAGCGATCAGCGGCATCAGCGGTCAGTTTGATTCCGACTTCCGGTCTTTGATTCGGCTCCGGTTTCGGCTCGCGTCTGGGTTTGGGTTTGGGTTTCAGTTCGGGTTTTAGTCTCTGTTTTTTCTTCGGTCCATTCTTGTGATTCTCTGCGCTGCTCATCGCTGCGGGAATTCCTTGATATGCGCCGCATCGAGGAAGGTTCCCCGCATGAACCGCACACGTTCGAACGACCGTTTCGCCCGCCCCCGTAGTGGCAGTGGTCACAGCCGTCGGCCCGCCGCCGTGCAGGGTGAGTTCGCTCTCCCCAAGACCATCACCCCGGCTCTTCCCGCCGTGGAGGACTTCGCCGACCTGGGCATGCCGGGCCCGCTCCTCGCCGAGCTCGCCAGGCAGGGGGTGGCCGTCCCGTTCCCGATCCAGGGCGCGACGCTGCCGAACTCCCTCGCCGGCCGTGACGTGCTCGGCCGCGGCCGCACCGGCTCCGGCAAGACCCTCGCCTTCGGCCTCGCCCTGCTCGCCCGTACGGTGGGCCAGCGCGCCGAGCCCCACCAGCCGCTCGGGCTGATCCTCGTACCCACCCGTGAGCTCGCGCAGCAGGTGACCGACGCGCTCACCCCGTACGCCCGTTCCATGCGGCTGCGGATGACCACCGTCGTCGGCGGGATGTCGATCGGCAAGCAGGTCGCCGCGCTGCGCGGCGGGGCCGAGGTCGTCGTCGCCACTCCGGGCCGGCTGAAGGACCTCATCGACCGCGGCGACTGCCGGCTGAACCAGGTCGGCATCACCGTCCTGGACGAGGCCGACCAGATGGCCGACATGGGCTTCATGCCGCAGGTCACCGAGCTGCTCGACCAGGTACGTCCCGAGGGCCAGCGGATGCTCTTCTCCGCCACCCTGGACCGCAACGTCGACCTGCTCGTGCGCCGCTACCTGACGGACCCCGTCGTCCACTCCGTCGACCCCTCGGCCGGCGCCGTCACGACGATGGAGCACCACGTCCTGCACGTCCACGGTGCCGACAAGCACACGGCCACCACCGAGATCGCCGCCCGCGACGGCCGCGTGATCATGTTCCTGGACACCAAGCACGCCGTCGACCGGCTCACCCAGGACCTGCTCAACAGCGGCGTACGGGCCGCCGCGCTGCACGGCGGGAAGTCGCAGCCCCAGCGCACCCGCACCCTGACGCAGTTCAAGTCCGGGCACGTCACGGTGCTCGTCGCCACGAATGTCGCCGCCCGCGGCATCCACGTCGACAACCTCGACCTCGTCGTCAACGTCGACCCGCCGACCGACCACAAGGACTACCTCCACCGCGGCGGCCGCACCGCCCGCGCCGGCGAGTCCGGCAGCGTCGTCACGCTGGTCACCCCGAACCAGCGTCGCGGCATGGTCCGCCTCATGTCGGACGCCGGGATCAGCCCGCAGATCACCCAGGTCCGCTCCGGCGAGCAGGAGCTGCACCGCATCACCGGCGCCCAGGCCCCCTCGGGGATCCCGGTCGTCATCACCGCGCCGGTGACCCAGCGCCCCAAGCGTGCCGGTGCCGCCCGTGGCCGTCGCCGTCCCATCTCGGCGGCGCGGCGTGCGCACGTACAGCAGCAGCGGAGCGCCGGTGACGCGCCGGTCGCCGTGGCCGCCGCGGCCGTGACCGCCGCGTAGCTCTCGTCCCCCGAAGCCGTCCCCTCTCCGTAGGAGCACCCTTGACGCTGGTTCAGACGCTGGTCCGCCCCATGAACGCCGGGTCCGTGCTCACCTCGCAGGACGACACCGCGGAGGAGGCCGAGCCGCGGGTCTGGGCCGACATGACCGTCGAGGACGCCCTGTGCGTCATGGCCGGCGCTCGCGTCAGCCGCCTCGTCGTCTGCGACGAGGACGGCAAGCGTACGGACGTCGTTACGTGGGTGGGGCTCACCGCCGTCCGGTCCGCTTCCGGGTACACGGATCGGGTCCGCCTGCGCGACATCGGTGCCCTCGGGGCCCTTGGGGCTGTCGGTGCCCTCAGGGCTGCCGACGCCCTCGCCGTCTGAAACAACTCATCGTCGCCACCCTCTCCCTGCGAGGTCCCATGCGCTGTGTCATCGCTCGTTTCCCGTTCGACCTGACCAAGAGTGGCGTGCTCGAGACGATGAAGGGCGTCAAGCCCGAACCCGTCACCGGGCAGTCCGTGATCATCGGGCGGCGCCACTACCCCGTCAAGCAGGTCGGCCGGGTCATCACCCGCCAGGACCCCCGCGACTTCAGCGCGGGCGAGGTGCTCCGGTCCATGGCGCAGCTCGGTTTCACCTGCCGTGCCGCGCCTCCCGTCCGCGTGCCGGCCGTCGTCCCCTCGGCCGTCCTCAGCCCGCTCCAGCGGGCGTCCGCCATGCTGGGCGCCTCCGTGGCCCCTGTGGCCCCTGTGCCCGCCGTGGCCGCCGTGGCCGCCGTGGCCGTCTGATCGGAACAGCAGCAGCGAGGGCCGGTACTGATTCCAGTACCGGCCCTCGCTGTTTCCGTACCGGCCCTCCCGCTTTCCGCCACGGGCGGGCGGCGGGCGCCGGGCGGGGTGAAATCATGTGGCCCACGTGGCCCTTGTGGCCTTGAGGCGGTGGGTGGCCCAGGGCCCGGGGGAGGGCGGATGGAGCGCGTCGTGCGGAAGGCGCTGTTGATCGGGGTGGGGGAGAGCCCCGGCGTCGAGCAGTACCTGCGGCCGCTCTCCGCCGCCGTCGACGCCGATCTGCGGGCCATGAGCGCCGCGCTCCGCGGCAGTGACTACGCGGTGGAAGTGCTGCGGGACCCGACGCGCAACGCCATCACCGAACGCATCACCGCCCTGTCCGCCGAGGCGCCCCCGGGCAGCACCCTGCTCCTCTACTTCACCGGGCACGGCGTACGCATCGGCGACACCGACTACCTGGTGCCCGCCGACGCCCGAGCCCCCGCCGCCGATGCCCCTACCGGGGACGCCGGGCCCGCCGGGGCCACCACCGATGCCCTCACCGGAGCCGCCGGGCCCGCCGCCGATGCCCCCACCGAAACCGCCGAAACCGCCCAAGCCGCCGCAGCCGCCAGCATCCCCACCCGTGCCCCCGCCGACCGCTGGGACCAGCCGCACGTCCGTGAGTCGCTGCTCGGCGCCGACATCAGCAAGTACCTGGGCCGGTGCCGTGCCGACACCGTGCTGTGGCTCATCGACGCCTGTCGCTCGGCCGCGGGTGGCGGGGACGGCAGGGACGGCAGGGACGGCAGGGACGGCGGAGACGGCGGAGACGGCGGAGACGGCGGAGACGGCGGGGACACGGCGTTCGGCAGTCGGGTCGTCGCGGGCCCGCCGAACGCCCGCTTCGCGATGATGACCGGGTGCGCCCCCGGCGAACGCAGCGGCTTCGCCGACACGGGCAGCTTCTTCTCGCTGGCCCTCGCGCACGCCTTCGACCCGCTGACCGAGGCCACCACGGTGGAGCAGGTGTACGAAGTGGCCCGGCGCGAGGCCCGGACGCTGGCCCGGCGGGCCCGGGCCGAGCCGCAGCGGGTCCTCGTCCGGTACGGCAGCGACCTGGAGGCCGAGTGCCGTGGCCGGCAGGTCGCCCAGGGCCGGCGGCTGCTGGAGACCTGGCGGGAGGCCGTGCGGACGCCGGCGCTCTGGCAGCACGTGCCGGCGGGCGACGCGGAGACCGTCGCCCGGCTCCAGGACTGCCTGGGCGCCCTCGCCGGGGACGTGGCCCGCCATGTGCATCGCGCCCAGGAGCGGCTGCCCGACCCGTGGGCCGACGACGACTTTCCCGTACGACTGTTGCGTGACCGGCTCCCGATGGTGCTCCCGAAGGGCGCCGAGCTGTCCGCGCTGGAGGTCGCTGCGCTGATCGCGGGCGTACTGCTGCACGAGGCGGCCTGGGCCGAGCGGCTGAGCCAGGCCGCGGAGCTCCACCCGCACCGCACCGACCGCCGGTCCGACGCGGACGCCCAGCGGCGGCACTACGAGCAGATCGCCGAGCAGCACCCCCAGGTCACCGAGAAGCTCGGGGGCTGGCACTGGTGGCGGACCGGCCCCTCGGACGAGCGCAACGCCGTCATGCTCTGGCTCGTGCACCGCTGGATCGGCGAGCGGTTCGCCACCGACGAGGAGGCCGTGCCCGCGGCCTGGGCGGACGCGTTCGTCACCCGGCTGCTCCAGCCTCAGGTGGCGCCGTCCGGGTCGGGCGTGCCCACCGGCGAGGGGGCCGGTCAGGACGGTGCGGGCCGGCGAGCCTCGGCTCCGTCCCCGCTCAGCGGCCGCGCCGGCCAGTTGTCTCTCGCCCTGCGGACCATCGCCGCCGGTCTCGCGCTCGGCGCGCCGCCCGACGAGCAACGGCTCGCGCTCCCGGACCGCCATGTCCTCCCCGCGTCCCCGAACTCCCCTGCCGGGCAGGCGATGTGCAAGAGTCCGCAGCGCCTGCGCGTACGTCCCCTCGCCGCGCTGTTGCGCCTGGCCGGGCTGCTCGCCCTCGATGCCCGGCGGCTGCCCGAGGTCCTCGCCGAGCATCTCGCCGTCTCCGATCCGGTCGTGCCGCGCGACGTGATCACCGTCTTCCGGGACGCCACGTGGGATCTCGAACGGGACGGTGCGGCCCCCGCGTACCTGCACCTCGACGCCGTCTGCCCGCACCCCTCCATCCACGCCGCGCTCGCCTCGGTGGTCGAGGACGCGGACGAGTTCGGGCACGCGCTCAAGGAAGCGGCGGCGCGGCTGCCGGCCGACGACGCCGCGCTGCTGCGGAGCGTGCCCGCCCGGCTGACCGACCACCGGCTGCGTCCGGACGAGGTCGACGGCTTCAGCGCGTACGACATACCGCTCGCGCACTTCTCCCTCGCGCAGACGGAGATCCGCCGACTGCTCATGGGCGAGCAGCTCTACGACGGCAAACGGTCCCTGGCGCTGCGGGAGTTGTACCAGAACGCCCTGGACGCCTGCCGCTACCGGGAGATGCGGGTCCGCTATCTGCGCGGCTGCGGCAAGGAGCCGAGGCCCTGGGCCGGTCACATCCGCATCAGCACCGGCCGGGACGAGCGCGGGCGCTACGTCGAGTGTCTCGACAACGGCGTCGGCATGACCGTCGACCAGCTCAGGAACACCTTCACCCGGGCGGGGCGCCGGTTCGACCAATCCCACGCCTTCCGGCGCGAGCAGGCCGCCTGGCTACGTCATGACCGGGCCCTGCGTCTCTACCCCAACAGCCGTTTCGGCATCGGGGTGTTCAGCTACTTCATGCTCGCCGACGAGATGACCGTCGTCACCCGGCCGGTCGGCCCCGACGGACGCCCCGCCCGACGGGCCCTGCGCGTGGACATCCCGGTGAGCGGCAGCCTGTTCCGGGTCCAGGAGGCCGACGAACGCGAGGGCGCCGTCCTTCCGGAGGGCGGTACCCGCGTACGTCTCCATCTTCGCGAGCCCGGTGCGCTGAGCGGCGACGCGTGCCTCGCCGCCCTGAAGTCCCTCGTCCTGTACAGCGAGTTCAGGCTTGAGGTGGAGGGCAGGAGCGGGGGCGGGGGCGGTGACGAGGAGCGGCAGACGCATGTCTGGGCGCCGCGGTCGCTCCAGGCGGGCGGGGGCGCGTTCGAGGTCGGTGCGGAGTCGGCGCTCGAAGCGGTGCCGGGAGTCCTGTGGTGGGTTCCGGACGACGGCGCGATCGTGTGCGACGGCATCGTCAGCGACCAGCGCACCTTCGGGTACGTGCTCAATCTGACGGGCGCGCACGCGGGCAGGCTCAGCGTGAACCGGAACAAGCTGGAGGACTACGACTTCCGGTGGAAGTACCGGCAGATCCGGCGGGGCGCGGCCGCCCTCGCCGCGAGTCCCGGGCTGAGCCTGCCCTGGCTGCGCAGCATGGAGTCCAGGAACCCCGCGATCGCCCGCATCCTGTGGCAGGAGTGGCGGGGGAAGGGGGTCCGGGCCCTGGCCGACTTCGGCCGTACGGTCGATCTCGACGAGGTCGGCTGGTTCAAGCTGGACGCGTTCCTGGGCGGACGCGTTCCGGGACGGTACGAGGACGACTGGGTGAAGGGGGCGGTCCGGCCCTGGCGCAACGCGGTCCTGGGGTCCGGCGGCGGGCTCGGCGGGTTCAGTGGACCTGGCGGCGCGAGGGGTCCCGGCGACCCCGGCGGCCCTGGCGGCATGGGTGGACCCGCCGGCCCCGGCGGCCCTGGCGGCATGGGTGGACCCGGCGGCCCTGGCGGCATGGGGGGACCCGGCGGCCCCGGCGGACCGAGCGGTCTCGGTGACCCCGCCGGCCCCGGCGCCCCCGGCCGCACCGGCAACCCCGGTGGCCCCGCCACCCCCACCCACCCCACGACGCAGCGTGAAGCGGTCCCCCTGTCCCTCGAAGGGCACCCGGTGCCGGGTCCGGGCTGGTCGGACATCGCGAGCGGCGTCCACGGCGACTGGCGCAATGCCGTCCGGCTCGCCAACGTGCACAAGATGACCGTGTCGGAGGCGGTACGCGCGGCCCGGGGCCTGCGCATCGCCCACCCCCGCCTGGCGGCCCCCGCCGTGTACGCCCCGCACCCCCCGCCCTGCCCCCCGGCGGACGCCCCCCACGCGCCCCCCGGCGACGGCCTGGAATGGCGGCCGGGCTTCCTCGATCTGGAGATCGTCGCCGGTCTCCTCGGCCCCGAGCCCCATCCCATGGACGCCTCCCCCGGCCCGGTCCTGGGGCGTCTCTCGGCCTCGCGGGACTCCGGGCGGAAGATCTACTACCGGCACGCGCCCGACGACCTCAGCGGCATCGTGCGCACCTCCGCCAAGTGGCGCCGGGCGCTCGGTGAACTGGCGGACGAGTGCGCCAAGTTCGCCCCGTTCCTGGCCACCGCACCGCCCAGCGCCCCCGCCCATCACCAGGAGTACGTCTGCACGGACGACGACCTCGCCCTGCTCTACCTCAAGGTGGACAAGCACAGCTGGCGGCCCACCACGACGCCGTGGGACGTGCGGGCGGCGGCGGAGCGGATCGGCTGCGCCCCCGCCGACGCCTGGCGGCGGCTGGCGGACTTCGACTGGCTGCGGCCCGTCCCCGACCCCGTCCTGACCAGCCGCTGGGCCGCCGTGCCGGACGACCTCTTCCCCGTCCTGTGGCGCTACGTCGTGGCGGACGACGACGGCGGCGCGGCACTCCCGTGGGCCGCCACCGTCGCCCTCGCCGCGGAGCACGAGCTGCCGCTGCGCAAAGCCGAGCGGATCCTCGCCGAGCAGGCACGGCTCCTCGGCCTGCGCCACCGGCGGCGGTACCGCAAGGGCGCGCCGGGACGCCACGAGGTGCCCTCGCCCGAGGCCGGCGATCTGACGCACTGGCTGCACGACGCCGGCGTACGCCTGGAGGACGGTGTCTCCCTGCGGGACCTGGCCTACGTGCAGCCCCACCAGATGTCCCGCGTCGAACTCTCCTGGTACGCCGACGAGTTGCGGGCCGCCGGGGTGGACACCCCCGACGCCGCCCCCCTCCTGGAGGCGTGGGACGACCTGCCGACACCGAGCCGGTACGCGTTCTCGGGCATGGACCCGGCCCTCGACGCCGCCGACTACCCGGTGCCGGCCACCTCGGCCGTGCTGTTCGTGGCGAGTGAGCAACTGCGCGAGAAACTCTCGTACTTGTGGCGGACCGCCCGCCAGGAGGCGAAGCGCCTCGGGCTCGGCCCGGAACTGATCGCGCCGGCCCTCCCCAAGGGGCTGAAGAAGTTCTCCCCCACCTCGGACGAGACCGCGGCCCTGGTCGAGTACGGCTGGGAGGAGGACAGTGACTACGAGTGGTGCGAGAGCCCCGTCTGGACGCCCCTCACCGCGCGGCACCTGGTCGCCTACGCCCGCGCCCGCCACCTCGGCGTCCGTGCCGCCTTCGAGGCGCTGGCCCCGCTGCGCGCCATCGGCGCCCTGGTCCCGGAGCTGTCCGCCGAGGCCGTGGCCGCCCTCCCCGACGGCGTGCCCGGGCCGCACGACGTGGCGGTCGTCGACCCGGGGCACCGCGTCTCCGCGGCCGGGACGCCCTTGGTGCCGCTCGACCTCGTCAGCCTCGCGGGCCGGCTCGGCGAACCCGTACGGGACACCTGGCGCCGGCTCGCCCCGTACCTGCCGCTGGAGGGCACGGCCGCGGCGTTCTCCGGTGTCCCGGACACCGTGCCCCGCTGGCAGGACCTGGCGATCCTCTCCGAGCGGCTCGACGGCCGGCTGCCCGCCCTCGCCGGCCCCGTCGACCGGGAGCGGCTGGCCGTCTGCGCGGCGGCGGTCGGCGAGACGCCCGCCTGGGTGCGCGCCCGCCTGACGACGTACGCCGACTTGTTCGGCATCGAACCGCCACCCCCCGACGACCCCGACGCCCCCGACAGCCCCACCGACCCCGCCGATCCAACCGACCCCGAGGACCAGCCGTCCCCCGCCGCCCCCGAGAACGACGCCCCTGAAAACGGCGCACGATGACTGCGAGAACGCCATGACGATGCCGCACGGCCCCACCGCCGCCAACGCCCCCGCCCACGACCACTCCCTGGCGTACGCCGAAGAGGACCTCGGCGAGATCGACGCCGCCTCGTTCAGCCGGCGTACCGCGCCCGGCGACGCGGGCGTCCTCGTCACCGGGGTCTGCCCGCGCTGCCACGGCCGTACGCGGACCCTGTTCCCCTGGGGCATGCCGGGGACGGGCGGAAAGGGCGTACTGCGCCGGCTGCTGGGGGCGGGCCCGGCCGCGAGGCCGGCGGCCGGGGCCGACCCGCTCGTCGACGAGGTGCACTTCTGCGAGTGCGGCCACGCGCACCCCCTGTCCCCCGCGGACACCTCGTACCGAGGGTGCGGGGCGAGCTGGCGGCTCGGCCGGTGACCGCGCACCGCGACCGGCGCTGGGCCGAACTGGCCCGCGACCTGGAGTTCACCCGCCTCCCGGAACTGCGCAGACAGGCCGAGGGCTGGCGCACCGGCCTCACCGGGCTGACGGCGCTCCTCGCGGTGCTCGTCCTGCTGAAGGGGCAGGACAGCCTGACCGCCCTGCCGGCCTGGGCCCGCCACACGGCGACCGGGCTGCTGCTGACCGCCTTCGTCCTCCTGGTGGTGGGCTCGCTGCTGGCCGTCCGCGCGGCGCACGGCGTCCCGGGCGGCGAGATCCTCCTGGGCGGCCAGTCGCTGCGGCGCTGGACCGAGCGGGAGGTCTCGCGGGTCACCCGGGCGCTGGGGTGGGCGTCCCTCTGCTGCGTCCTCGGGGTCTCCCTGGTGGCGGGCGCGCTCGTCCTCGCCTGGGCCACCACGGAGACCGCCCCCACGCATCTGGTCGAGGTCAGGACCGCCGACCGCGTCGCGTGCGGGGAGCTGCTCGGCGCCGACCGCCGCCGCCTGTCCCTCCGTACGGAGACGGAGGGCATCCTGCGTCTGCGCCGGGCGACGGTGCTGGACGTGCGCCCGGTCCAGTCCTGCGCGGCCGGCACGACCACGGAGGCCGCCGTCGCTCGCCGGGGGTGAAAACAGGGGGCGGAAGCTGACTCGGGCGTTCCGGGGGACGTTCGTACGTCGTTGGGCTCTGCATGGCGGTTTTCGACGACTCCCCCCGCGACACTTCCACGCCCACCGCTCAGGGCGGCGCGGCGACCTGGCCCCGCGCGGTGGCCTGGCCCGGGGCGGTGACCTGGCCCGGCGAGCTGGACGCGGCTCTCGACCACTGCGAGTGGTGCGCGCGACTGCGGCAGGCCGACAAATCCGCTGCGTCAGACCTGTCCGACGGGTCGGACAGGTCTGACGGGTCTCCCGCCGCGTTCGCGCCCTCCGCGCATATGCGCGCGGCAAGGAGAAACGATTCCGTGGCCGTCCGTCGGCTGTGGTCCGGCGTGTGGCGAGGGCGCGGGCTGGTCGTCCTGTGGTCCGCCGCGACCGCCGCGGTCGTGTCGGGGGTCCTGGCCGTCGCGCTCGGCTGACCAAGGCCCGAGGCGGCGGCCCGAAGCGGCGGCCCGGGGCCCGCCCCGCCCGTCATCCGTTCGGTTCGGCCCGAGCGGCCGGTGATCCAACCCGGTGGTAGACACGGACGCAGGAGCGGGCGCCGTTGCGAGAGCCCCGCTCGTGGGGATCCGGACGCCCGCCGCCACCCGCGCGCGGGCCACAGCGAGTGGAGGACCACTCATGTCCCAGGGCATAACCCTTTCCGTGAATTTCACCCGGGGTCTCGACGACGCCTGGTCGAAGGTCGCCCAGTTCGTGCCCAAGCTCATCGGGTTCCTGGTCGTGCTGGCGATCGGCTGGATGGTCTCGAAGCTGATCACACGGGTGCTCGACCGGGTACTGAGGAAGCTGGGCTCGGAGAAGCTCGCCGAGCGCGCCGGGGCCTCCCGGATGCTCGCCGGCTCCAAGTACGACATGACCGCGATCATCTGCAAGGTGGTCTACGCGGCCCTGCTGCTGATCACGCTCCAGCTCGGCTTCGGCGTCTTCGGCCCGAACCCGGTCAGCGCCATGATCGACGGCATCGTCGCCTGGCTGCCGCGCGGCATCGTCGCCGTCGTCCTGATCGTGGTCGCCATGGCCGTGGCGAACCTCGTGCGGGACATCGTCACCAACGCCCTCGCCTCGCTCTCGTACGGCAAGACGGTCGGCACGGTGGTCTGGGCCTGCATCGTGGCGCTCGGCGTGATCGCCGCGCTGGGCCAGGCCGGCATCGCCACCGCCGTCACCCAGCCCGTGCTGTACGCGGTGCTCGCCTCCGTCGCCGGAATCCTGATCGTCGGTGTCGGCGGCGGCCTCATCGGGCCGATGCGGGAGCGCTGGGAGCGCTGGCTGCACACGGCCGAGCAGGAGACCGCCAAGGCCCGCACCAGCGCCGGCGCCTACCAGGCCGGGCGGGAGGACGCGCTGGCCAACCAGCCGGTACGCGACCGGGAGCCGACCGACCCCTTCTGAGCCGGACCCGCCCCCTCGGGGACGGACCGTCAGAGCAGACCGTGCCGTCTCACCAGCCAGGAAATGGCGGTGAGGCGGCACACCGCGTAGTCGTGGCCGACCGGCTCGCGCCAGTCCGACTCGGCCAGCGCGTCGAGGAAGCCGAGGGCGTAGTCGCCCAGCACCTCGGGGTCGGGAGCCCGCGGCACCAGCCCCGGGCCGCCCGCCGCCAGGCGGTCCCGCAGATGGGCCACATGCTGGTCGACGGCGGCGGTGAACGCCGCCTCGAAGGCGAATTCCGCGAACCGCGGGGTGTACGACGCGGTGATGCGGGCGAGCGGGGACATCCCTCCAAATTAGGGCAGCCGGACCGCCCCTCAGGGGGCATTTCGCCATGCCGTTGGTCACAGGAGGACGAGGCGGCCGCCCCCGGACGCGCCACCGGCCGCGCACAGCGGCAGAGGGAAGCACCCGGAGATGAGTGCTTCCCTCTGTGACCCGCTCTGTGACCTGCTCCGTGACCCGCTCGGTGCCGGGATCGCGGTGCCGCGGTCAGTGGCGCGGGCCTTGCTTCCCCTCGCGCCAGCCCTCGCCCTCGACGCCGCGCTCGCCCTTCATCCCGCGCTCGCCCTTCAGGCCGCGCTTGCCCTTCATGCCGCGCTCACCCGTGGCGTCGTCGAACTCGATCTGCTCCTTGCGGACGGTGTCGGAGATCTCGCGGGTCTCGGTGACCTTCTCCGTCTCCAGGTGCACGCGCTCGACCGGCACGGTCTCCTTGCTGACGACGGGCCGCTCGGAGTGCAGGGTCACCTCCGTCTCGGCCTCGCCGATGGTGCCGCGCACCCGGTCGCCCTCGCGGATCGGCTCCCGTACGACGCGGACCTCCTCGTGGGAGAGGGGCACGGACGTCGTGACGTCCTCGGTCACGACGACCTTCCGCAGCCGGGCGCGCCCGACCTCCTCCTCCTCGGTGCCGACCCGCAGCCGCTCCTCGGAGCGCACCATCTCCTGGTCCTTGGACCGGTCGCCCGCCCCGGCGCGCGTCGCGTACTCGCGCTGCCCGGCGCCCGCGCCCACTCCGGTGCCGCCCGCTCCGGCCAGGCCGGCCGCGCCGGTGAGCGGGTGCTCACGGGTGCCCGCCGTGCCGGTGCCGGTGCCGGTCGCCGCCGTGCCGGGCCGGGTCAGCCCGTAGTGGGCGTAGAGCTCGTGCTCCTGGCCAGGGTCGAGGTGCTGGTCGGCGTCCACCCGCGGGGCCTCCTTCACGGCCTCCTTGGTGGCCGTGACGTGCAGGTCGTCGCCGCGCAGCCGGGCCCCCGTCAGCGGCACGAAGCTCTCCTTCATGCCGAAGAGGCCGGTCTTGACGGTCACCCACTCGGGACGGCCGCTGCGGTCGTCGAGGTAGACCCGTTCGATGCTGCCGATCTTTTCGCCGGTCCGGTCGTAGGCTGTCAGGCCCTTGAGCGCGTCGGGGTTGGTGAAGGCCTCGCCCTGGGTCATGGATGATCACTCCCTTGGAGCGTGCGACGGGCAGGAACCGATCCGCCACGGAACGACGCACGCCTCAAGGTCCATCGCGCTCCCCCGACGTCCGCCGCGCAAGGCGAAGAGTCACGCAGCGTACGGAGAACGCGCCGCGCTCCTGCGCCATCCCGGTCCGTGCCGCGATCCGGCCGCCCACTCGCCCCCCGCCCCCGATAGGGCCATTCGGGTGAACGCGCAGGCACCCCACCCCGCCCCGCCGGGTCCGGCGTCAGCCCCGTGGCCGTCGGCTCTGCAGGGCCCGCGCCAGGCGGGGGCCGAGGCGCTGCTTGAGCCGGCGCAGGGAGGGGAGGCGGCCCACGGTCTGGTCCAGGTGGTAGTAGAGCTGCGGCGGCACATAGGGCAGCAGCGGCGAGTGGCGCTGGCCGAGCAGCGCGAACATCCGCCGGGGCTCCAGGCCGATGTACCGGGGCAGGTTCTCGTACCACTGGGCGCTGTGCCGGGCCGCGCTCTGCACCGGGAGCAGGGCCTGCTTGCGTTCCTGCTCGTAGCGCGCGAGCGCGGCGGGCAGCTCGGCCGGACCGGTGGACTCCAGCGCGCGGGCCAGGCACACGGCGTCCCGCAGCGCGAGGCTGGTGCCGGCTCCGATGGAGTAGTGCGTGGTGTGCGCGGCGTCCCCGATCAGGGTGAGGTTGCCGTGCGACCACGTCTCGTTGGTGACGGTGGGGAAGGCCTGCCACTGGGCGTGGCTCTCGATGTCGGTGCGGCCGAGCAGCGCGTGCCCGTCGAGCATCTTGGCGAAGAGCTTCTCCAGCAGGCGCAGGGCGTCGCCGTGGTCGAGGCGGTCGAGGCCGAGGCCGCTCCAGGTCGCTGCGGAGCACTCCACCACGCAGGTGCTGTGCCCGGAGCTGTAGCCGTAGGCGTAGCACCAGATCCAGCCGTGCTCGCTCTCCACGAAGGAGAAGGTGAACGCGGTGAACACCCGGGTCGTGCCGAGCCAGACGAACCGGTTGGCGCCGGTCGTCACCCGGGTGCCGAAGTGGGCGGCGCTCTCCGTGCGGAGCCTGCTGTGGGCGCCGTCGCCCGCGACGACGAGGTCCGCGTCGGGCAGGTCGGCGCGGCCGCGGATCTCGGTGCCGAAGTCGAGGCGGACGCCCAGCTCACGGGCGCGGTCCGCGAGGATGGTCCGCAGGTGGTGGCGTCCGATGGCGTGGCCCACGTCGCCGTCGTGGGCCACGGTCCTGTCGCCCACGTACGCGAAGCCGCCGCGCCAGCACACCGACTGCTCCTCGACGGCCCGCGCGGAGACGGGGTCCTGGGCGCGGAGCTCCGCCAGGAGGTCGGGCCAGAACGTCACGCCCCAGCCGTGGCTCGCGCCCGCCGGATGTCTCTCGTGGACGGTGATCTCGTGGGCAGGATCGCGCAGCTTGGCGAGGATGGCCAGGTACAGGGAGGCGGGACCCCCACCGACGCAATGGATCTTCACGCCGCCAACGTAAGCGCCCCCCGCCGCCCGGCGGCCGACCCACGCCCCTGTGTCGCCGCCCCGGGGCGGTGCCTCCCCCACTCGGACGAGCGCCGCGTTTTCGTCACCACCCGTGACGGAATAGCGATCATGAGTGACATCTGGGCAGGATCGAGGGGTCTCGGGATACGACGATGACGAGGAGAACGGACGTGTCGGTTCACCTCAGGCTGTTTCTGTCGCTGGTCGCGGTGCTGGTGCCGCTGCTCGTGTGCGTGCCCACCGCGGCCGCGCCCACCGGCCCCGCCGCCCCCCGGGTCGGCTCCGTCGGCGGCCAGGTCGAGTGCGACTGGAAGTACGGCAGGTCCTGCGTGGTCGGCGGCGGCATGTCCTTCATGTGACGCGCCGGCGCCTGTCCTTCACGCGACACGTCGGCGCGTGCCCCGTGTCCTTCGCCTGGCGTAGTCCCGGCGGCCACGGGATGCGTGCCGGGCCCGCCGCTAGTGAGCTGTCGGGCATGGACCACGACATGGCCGACGCGCTCGCGCCTCCCTCGCGGCGCCGCGCCCTGCGCCTCACCGCCGCGGGAATCCTGACCGCCGGCGCGGTCCCGCTGACCGCGCACCGCGCCACCGCGCGATCGGACGACGTCTGTACGGGTGGCTACGACGCCGAGTTCGAGCGGGACCTGGCCGAGGCGGACGCCCGCGTCGCCCCGGAGGACGACCGGGCCCTGTTCCCCGAAGCCCTGGCCCCCCGTGGCCGGTACACCCTGCCCCTGCGCCGCGACTTCCGGGTCAGCGCGCGCTACGGCATCCGCGGCGACTGGCTCGCCGGGCACCACACGGGCATCGACCTCGCGGTGCCGCGCGGGACGCCGGTGTACGCCGTCGGGGCGGGTGTGGTGGTGCTGGCGCGCCGGTCGGGGGCGTACGGCAACGCGGTGACGGTGCGGATGCGGGACGGCCACTACGCCGTCTACGCCCACCTCTCCGCCATCCGGGTCCAGCAGGGGGACGCGATCGGCGCCGGTACCCGGGTCGGGAGCAGCGGCGCGACGGGCCGGGCCACGGGCCCGCACCTGCACCTGGAGATACGGGTCCGCCGCGGCTACGGCTCGGACGTCGACCCGGTCCGCTACCTGGCCAGGCGAGGGGTACAGCTCCTTTGAGTCCTATGAGAGGGGCCCGTACGCGTGACTCGGCCAGGAGAACCGGCGTTAGAGATCACGCGGCTGCGCGGACGCAGTCGTCTTCCCTCAGTCAAAGGAGAACGTGATGTCTCGCATCGCGAAGGTTGCCGCTCTCACCCTCGGTACCGGAGCCGTCGTGCTCGGGGGCGCCGGCCTCGCCTCGGCGGACGCCGGTGCGCAGGGCACGGCCGTCAATTCCCCGGGTGTGGTCTCGGGCAATGTGATCCAGGCCCCGATCCACATTCCCGTGAACTTCTGCGGCAACACCATCAACGTCATCGGCGCGCTGAACCCCAGCTTCGGCAACAAGTGCGTGAACAGCGACGGTGAGCACCACCACCACCACGGTTACGGCAACTGACCTGACGGCACGTGGCGGAGCCCCCGGTGACGATCCACCGGGGGCTCCCCCGCGCCGGGCCCGGGCACGCTAATCGCCGTACCGGTACAGGCGTTCGTGGTCCAAGAGGTCGTCCGGTCTGACGTCCCACGGCGGCATCGGCTCATGGCGGGCCACTACGCGGTGGTACTGGGACGAGCGGGGCCCGGGGGGCCGTGCGGGGAGGTAGGGGGCCGAGCGGGGGTGGCGGCGCCGCCAGCGGTCCCACAGCAGGTCCACGAAGGCGTGGTGGAGCCAGAACACCGGGTCGTTCACGGAGGCTCCGCCCAGCATGTGGCCGCCGACCCAGCGGTGCACCCGGTTGTGGTTGCGCCACCGCACCTTGCTCCCGGGCCGCGTCCAGCCCTCCAGCTTGTTGCGGAAGCCCTCGGGGGCGCGGGAGTTCCACGGCGGTGCGTCGTAGCGGGGGTCGTCCATCGCCAGGGCGACGTCCCCGGCAGTGGGCAGGGAGACGGGATCGTGGGGGCGTCCGAGGTCACGGGTGAGGAAGTCGCCGTCGGTGATGCTCTCCTTGACGACCCAGTGCCCGTTCCGGCGTGCGAACGGGCCGGTAATGACCTGTCGGTCGGACCGCCGCCCGGTGCCGCCCATCAGGTCCGCGCCCCACAGCGAGGCGACCGGACCGCGCTCTTTCGTCCAGTCCCAGTACGGGACGGTGACGCCCGGATCGATCCGTTGCAGCGCCCGTTCGAATTCGAGCAGGAAGCGGCGGTGCCAGGGGAAGAAGGAGGGGGCCATGTGGGCGACCCGCAGCCCTTCCTCGCCGTCCGCCACGTAGTAGTCGATGTGCATGCGGACGAACTCGTCGTACTGGCCGCGGCGCTTGAGCTTCAGCAGCGCGTCGACGAATCTGCGCCGCTCGGCCCGGCTGAGGCTGCTCTGGTTCCTGCGCGTGTGGGCCATGTCCGTCCGTTCTGCGGTGCGAGGCGGGGCGGGTGCGGGGTGGGGCATACGGCTCAGTGGCCGCGGCCGCTCAGGGCCTGGACGGGGCCCAGTTCGTCGACGGCGCTTCGGGCGGCGGCGAGTGGTGTCGCGTACGACGCGAAGTGGTCCAGCGTGCTGAGGTAGCCGCCGTCCGCCCGACGCATCAGGCCGAGCGGCCGCCCGTCCACGGTGACCCGCCAGCCCGGGGCGTGTGCGTCCGTATGGGCCGCCGGCTCGCCCCGGATGTGGCGGCCCCGGTACATCTCCTCGAACGGCAGGTCGTCGGGCACGGAGGGCGCGCTTGCCTCGTCCGGCGTCCGTGCGGCCCGGAAGATCCCGGCGCCGGCGAGCACCGCCGCGCCTGCGACGGCGAGGAGATGACGGCGCCGCACACGGTCGATGAGCCGCGACGCGTCGGGCGCGGCGGGCGGGTCCTGGCGAGGGGCGTCGCCGACCCGGCCGGGGAGCGGGGCTACCCGGCTCAGCATGGGTGACATGGTCCCGGTCTCGTCCTTTCAGGGGGCTCAGCTGGTCCAGAAGTCCCACCAGCGCGTGAGGACGAGCATTCCGATGGTGCCCAGGTGCAGCACGGGAGCGGCCCACGGGAACTCGTGCAGGAAAACGCGCGGTCCGCGGGGGACCGGCAGGAATCCGCGGCGCACAGTGTGTGACGTCACGTACCAGAACAGGAGAGTGGTGGCGGTCCAGGCGAGACAGCACCACAGGCAGAGCGCGTTGACGCGGTACAGGGACTGGAATTGCAGCCAGGTGCAGAAAGCGACACCGAGGCCTGCGCCCGCGTTGAACGTCAGCCAGTACCAGCGCGGGAAGCGGGCTCCCGCGAGCACGCCCACCCCGGCACCGGTCACGACGGCGTAGGCGACCAGACCGATCAAGGGGTTGGGGAAGCCGAACACAGACGCCTGCGCGCTCTTCATGATGGAGCCGCACGCCACCACCGGGTTCAGGCTGCACCCCGGTGTGTAGTGCGGGTCCTGGAGAAGCTTGAGCTTGTCGAGCGTGATCACCCACGCCGCCACCAGACCCGCCGCGCCGGTGAGGACCAGGAGCAGGCCGAACCACCGGTCCCCCTCCGGGCGGTGGGTGCCTTCCGGGGGCGTGGCGCCTGCCGCGCCGGGCGCCCCGGCTCCCTGGCTCGGTACGCGGCGCGGCAGGTCGGTGGTGCTCATCGGCGGGGGCCCGTTCCGCGGTCGGTTGCTCGGGAAGGGTGCTGTCCACCGGCTGCTGAGGTCATGGGGGGAACCGTATAGACGTCGGAGGGCCTGGCCGGCTCCGTTGTCACCCAGGTGGCCGATCCGGGGACCGCCGTCACACGATGGGGTCACGCGAAGCGGGCCGGCCACGCCTGCCGGTCGAACTGGCCTTCACTCCTCGTGCGCGTGGCGCACGCGTGCGGACACCCGCGAGGGTCGGCCCGTGGAAGAAGTGGCCGGCCCTCGCGCCGCCCGGGCGCGGGGGGCCGGACGGGGGAGGGAAAGAGCCGGCGCGTTACCGGCCGGCGGGAATGCCACCGATGAGCTTCATGGGACCGCCACGGGTGTTCAGGCGACCCGCGGCGTCCGCGACGGTGTTGACGGCGGATGCGCCCTTCTCGGTGTCGATCAGCTTCGCGTCCTTCGGCCCGGGATCGAGCAGGGGCTGGGTGGCGAGGGACTCGACTTCTCCGGTCAGGCTGGTGGGCGTCAGGTCACCGGCGAACGCGGGCACGGCGGAACCGGCGATGGCGATCGAACCGGCAAGGACAGCAGCAGCCTTCATGGCCTTCATCATGTTCCTTTCTTTGGCAACTCGTGTCGCCTTCGGGGGCACCGTTCAGGCACCGATTGCCTGGCGTCCCACTTCACCGGACCCAACGAGCACGGGCGGGTCCGGAAACCCCCAGGTCCACAAACGTCCCCCGAGCCCACTCGAATGAAGAGCGCCGCCTTTCGTGCCTCCGCGGGCCGGGTCAGGGCGCCGGCGTCCCGGGCACCGCCGGGGAATGGGGCAGGGTCGCGGGCGGCAGACCCTGGGGGGCTTGGGCCCCGGGCGCGTTCGGCAGCGGTGACAGGCCCGCCAGGTCGGGTGTGGGCAGACCCCCGACGACCAAGGTGGCGGCGACCACGTTGACCATGCCGGTGACGAGGGCCGGGGCGTGGGTCCGGACGGCCGCGACGTCACCTGCCGCGGTGGCCTCCAGCAGCGTGGTGTTCGCCTTCTGGAGGGCGGTCAGGGCGCTCGCCCTGGGGTCGGCCGGCGCCTTGGGATCGGCCGGGGCCCCGGGGGCCTTCGCGCCGGTGGCCTCCACCGCCCGCCACATGGCCTCGTAGTACTTCTCGACGTCCTCGGGGGAGAGCTTGTGGCCGGGGGCCTTGAGCACCGCCGTGAGCAGTTCCGTGGTCGGAGTGATGACCCCGGCGGCGTCATGGAGCTGCCTGGCCTGGGCCAGCATCGTCTCCGGGGCCGGGGCGGGCGCACGGTGCGCGGTCCAGGTCTGGTCGCGCGGTGTGCCGTCAACGGGAAGGGCGAGGGCGGGGCCGGCCGTGCCGAGAACCAGCGTCGCGCACAGAGCGGAGGTCGCGATACGCCGTACGGGCAGAGCGCGCATGGGTGTCCCTTTCGGTGCTGCGTCGGATCTTGTGATCACCGTGGGAGCGAGCGAGTCGGACCGCAACCGAAGCGCTGCGGCACGTGGCGCCCGTACCTGGGCGCGGGGGGCTCACCGGCGCGGGTGGGAAAGGGATGTGACGGAGGGTCGGCCGGCGGGCGCCGCGGCCGCCGTTCGGGGCATGTGCCACCTGTCGGCGATCCGCGCACGAAAAACGGCCGCCCCCGCTTTCGCGGGGACGGCCGTCCGTCGGACGACGTGTCAGTGGTTGACGCAGACGTTGCCGAACGCCGGGTTCAGGACACCGATGAC
Organism: Streptomyces sp. NPDC005898; assembly: GCF_040629635.1. NCBI lineage: Bacteria > Bacillati > Actinomycetota > Actinomycetes > Kitasatosporales > Streptomycetaceae > Streptomyces > Streptomyces sp. NPDC005898. The sequence goes on from NZ_JBEXWC010000002.1 coordinate 195,786, forward strand.
GTCGATGGTGTTGCCGCAGAAGTTCACGGGGACGTGGACCGGCACCTGGGTGGTGTTGCCGGAGAGCACGCCGGGCGAGTGGGTGGCGGCGCCCTGCGCACCGGCGTCGGCGGTGGCGACGCCCGCTCCCGCGGCCACCGCGGCGGCGGCGACGGCGGACAGGGCAAGGGCCTTGGTGGTACGCGACATGGAGTACTGCTCCTTGTGAGGGTGTGCCGTAGGGGCGGTGTGCCCATACGTGGGATCAACTGCCGATCACCACGGGGGGTTGTGCGCCCGGACGAGTGATGTGCGCGGGCTTCGTTTGCCACGGCGGCAACACCGGTTGACGCGCAGGCGGCGGGCCGGACCGGCTCACCCGGTGCCGCGTGTCGCCCCCGCGGCCCACGAGCCGGGGCACCCCCGCGCGATTCCGACACACGTAAGCGGGTTGACGGAGCGACAGCTCCCAGCCGTTACAGTTGCCCTCCTCCATATGGGCATTTCAGTCATACGCTTTCAAACCGCGTATTCAATGCGAACCTCTCATATCCGCTGTGGTCAGAGCTCTTCACACGTCGGAAGGCCAACGCCGTCATGCCACGGATCCTGCACGTCAGCCAGCCCGTGGACGGTGGTGTGGCACGGGTCGTCGCCGACCTGGCCGCGGCCCAGGCGGCCGCGGGGGCGGACGTCCACGTGGCCTGCCCCGACCAGGGCCCCCTGCCGCGCAGGCTGGCCGCCACCGCCGGCGTGCGCACCCACCCCTGGGCGGCGTCCCGCTCCCCCGGGCGGCGGCTGCGCGCCGAGGTGGCGGACCTGCGCCGCGTCATCGACGAGGTTGGGCCGGCGCTCGTCCACGCCCACAGCGCCAAGGCCGGGCTCGCCGCGCGGCTCGCGCTGCGCGGGCGCGTCCCGACCGTCTTCCAGCCGCACGCCTGGTCCTTCGAGGCCGTCGGCGGGGCCACCGCGCTCCTGGCCAGGCTCTGGGAGCGCCGCGCGGTCCGCTGGACGACCCGCGTCGTCTGCGTCAGCGAGGCCGAGTGGCTCACCGGCCGCCGCGCGGGCGTCGACGGCTCCTACGCCGTGGTCCCCAACGGCGTGGACGTGGACCACTTCGCACCCGGCGCCGGGCAGTGGGCCCGCGACCGGCTGCTGCCCGCCTCCTTCGCCCGCGCCCCCCTCGTGGTCTGCGTGGGCAGGCTCTGCCGGCAGAAGGGGCAGGACGTCCTGCTGCGCGCCTGGCCCGCCGTCACCGCCCGGGTGCCCGGCGCCCGGCTGGTCCTGGTGGGGGACGGGCCCGACGCCGCCCTCCTGCGCGGGCGGGCGGACGCCTCCGTGCTGTTCGCCGGGGCGGCGCGGGACGCCGCCGACTGGTACCGGGCGGCCGACGTGGTGGTGCTGCCCTCCCGGTGGGAGGGCATGGCGCTGGCCCCGCTGGAGGCCATGGCCTGCGCCCGGCCGGTCGTCGTCACCGATGTGAACGGCGCGCGGGAGAGCCTGCCGTCGGCCGCCCGCGCCCACGGACTCGTACCGCCGGAGGACCCCGCCGCGCTGGCCAGGGCCCTGGTCACCGTGTTGCGGGACGCGCGGTTGCGCGACGCGCTCGGCCGGCGGTGCCGACGGCATGTCCTGGACCACCACGACGCGCGGTACGCCGCGGACGCCATCGACGTGGTGTACCGCGAACTGCTGGACGCGGCGCCCACCGAGTACAGGGAGTGCACCACCACGTGAGTGCGGAACGAACCGTTGCCTCCTCGTCAGGTCAGTCCCGGCAGGGCACCGCCGCCCCGCCCGGCACCTTCGTCATCGCCCCCCGGGGGGAACACGGCGCACCCGCCCGGGACCGCGCGCGGCGCCCCGCCCGGCGGCGGCGCTCGGTCGCGGCGCTGGTGGCCGTCGACGCCGCCGCCGCGCTGCTCCCCCTGCTCCTGCTCGACGACCCACGGCGGTACGCCGTCCTCACCCCCCTGCTGCTGGCCGCCGTCGTGGTCCTGAACGCCCAGGGGCGCCTGTACGCGTACACCGCGCTGCCCGCGACGCTGGACGAGGTGCCCGCGCTCGCCGGCCGCGCCGCGCTCGGCTGGTCCCTCACCGCCGTCCTCGCCCCCGCCCTGCCCGCGCCCCCGCCGCCGCTCGCCCTGCCGACGCTGCTCACCCTCGGCGCGGCCCAGTGCCTGCTCGGCGTCGGGGGGCGCGGCCTGGTGCACTGGCACCGGCGGGCGGGCGCGCTGCGCAGACCCCGGCCGGTGCTGGTCGCCGGGCCCGCCTCCGACGCGCGCTCGGTGGCCGCGGCCCTGCTGCGGCGGCCGCGCTGCGGCGTGCGGCCCGTGGGCGTGGTGGGCGACACCGACCAGCAGGGTGAGGCGGAGGCGGCCCCCGGGCCCGCCGTCGAACTGCCGGTGCTCGGCACGGAGGACGAGGTGCACCGTGCCGTGATCCAGAACGACGTACGCACCGTGCTCCTGGTCCCCGGCGGCGCCCCCGGGCTCACCGGGCGGCTGCCGACGCTGGGCGGCTGCGAGCTCTGGGAGATCGAGGCGCGCCCCGCGGAGCCGGCGCCCGCGCGGGACGGCGTCCGGCAGTACGTGGCCGGGTTCGCCTGCCGCCCCCTCGCTCTCGCGGGGCCGCGCGGGACCAGCGTGGGCAAGCGGGCCCTGGACGTCGCGGTGGCCGGGGCGCTGCTGCTGGTGGCCGCTCCGGTGCTGCTGGCCTGCGCGCTGGTGCTGCGCGTCACCGAGGGGCCCGGCGTGATCTTCCGTCAGGAGCGGGTCGGCAAGGACGGGCGGCTGTTCACCCTGCTGAAGTTCCGCACCCACCGGCCCGCGGACCCGCAGGAGGCGGCGACGCGCTGGAGCGTGGCCGACGAGCACCGGATGAACCCCTTCTGCCGCTTCCTGCGCAGCACCTCGCTGGACGAGCTGCCGCAACTGTGGAACGTCCTGCGCGGCGACATGAGCCTGGTCGGGCCCCGGCCCGAACGGCCCTTCTTCGTAGCGCAGTTCAGCCAGACCTACCCCGACTACGCGCGGCGCCACCGGATGCCGACCGGCATCACCGGGCTCGCCCAGATCCACGGGCTGCGCGGGGACACCTCCATCGAGGACCGCTGCCGCTTCGACAACGCCTACATCGACAGCTGGTCCTTCTGGCAGGACCTGTGCATCCTGCTGCGCACGCTCGGCTGCCTCGTGCGCCGCACGGGGAGCTGAGCGCCGTGCCCCCACGCGATGCCGTCCTGCGCGAACTGCGGCGCGGCGCACCGGTCCTGCCGGTCGTCCTGCTCGTCGCGCTGCTCGCCCTGCCGGTGCCGGCCGGCGGCCAGGCCTCGGGCGGCGGCGCCGGTCCCGGCACCGGGACGCTCGCCGACGCGGTCTCCGCCCTGGTCGTCGGCCACTGCGCCGTCCAGCTGGCCCGCACCGGCCGGCGGCCGCTGAGCGGGAGTGCCGCGGTGCTCCTCGCCCTGCCGGTCGTCGGCGTCACCGTGGCCGCCCTCGGCGCCTCCTCCGCGGCGACCGGTGTCGCCGGGGCCGCGCGCTACCTCCAGATCTTCGTGCTGGTCCCGGCGGCCGTCATGGTCCTCGTGCGCGACGCGCGCGACGTGCGGCTGATCGGCTGGGCGTTCGTCGGGCTCGCCCTGTGGCAGGGCGCCATCGGCGTGCGCCAGAACCTGACCGGCACCGGGGCCTCGTACATGGGCGAGGACATCCGCGCGGTGGGCACGTTCGGCTCCACGGACGTGATGGGGATGGCCACGGTCGTCTCGTACGGGCTCGTCTGCGCCCTGGCGCTGGCCTTTCGCCCGCACGCGCCCCGGCAGCGCGCGGCGGCCGGGCTCTGCGCGGCCCTGCTGACCGTGCCGCTCGCCCTGTCCTACAGCCGCGGGGCGTGGATCGCCACGGTGGTGGCCTGCCTCGGCGTGCTGCTGCTGGCCGGGGCCCGCCGGGCGGGCCGGGTGCTGCTGGCCGGGGCGGCGGCCGCCGTGGTGCTCGTCGCGGGGCTCGGCGTGGGCTCGGCGATGCTCCAGGAACGGCTCAGCAGCATCACCCAGGTCACCGACGCCCCCGACCAGTCGGTCACCGACCGGTACACGATGTGGGCGGCCTCCGCCGACATGTGGCGCGAGCGCCCGCTGACCGGCGTGGGCCTCAAGGGCTTCCCCGAACACCGCGACGGCCACACCTCGCTGGCCCTGTCCTCGGGCAGCGACACCGCCGGGGCGGGCAGCGGCTTCGTGCGCCAGCCCCTGCTGTCCCCGCACAACATGTACCTGCTCGTCCTCGGCGAGCAGGGGCTGCTCGGCCTCGCCGCGCTCGCCGGCGGCTGGGCGGCGCTCCTGGTGTGCGGGCTGCTGCGGTGGCGGCGCCGGTGCGCGCGGCCGGGCGGACCCGGCGGCCCCGAGCTGGAGTGCGCGCTGCTGGCCTGCGGGCTGCTGATCTGGCAGCTGACCGACTTCGTCTACGCGGACATCGGCGGCCCCTCCACCGTCCTGACGGCGGTCGCCCTCGGCGTCGTGGCGTGGTGGGCGCTCGGCGTACGGCCCGCGCCCGGAGAGGCGGCCACGCGATGACGACCGTGCCGCCGACGGTGGCCCCGCCCCCGCCCTCCGGCGCGTCACGGACGGCCGAGGCGGGCCCGGCGCCCGACAGGAGCGGCGGCTCCTTCCTCGCCAAGGCCGCGCTGGTCACGGCCGCGCTGTCGGTGGCCGGTTCGCTCCTCGGGCTCGTCCGGGACCAGGCGCTCGCGCGCTTCTTCGGCGCCGGCACCGACACCGACGCCTTCCTGGTGGCGTGGACCGTCCCGGAGCTGGCCGCGACCCTGCTCATCGAGGACGGCCTGGCCTTCTTCCTCGTGCCGGCGTTCAGCCTGGCGCTGGCCCGCCGCGCCGAGAACCCCGCCACCGACCCCGTACGCGACCTCGTGCGGGCGTCGCTGCCCCGCATGTCCCTGTGGTTCGCCGCCGCCTCGCTCGTGCTGATGGCGGCGGCGCCGTACGTGGTGGCGCTGCTCGCTCCCGGGCTGCCCGACGCGCACCGGGCCGTGGACTGCACGCGGCTGACCGCCACCTGCGCCTTCACCTTCGGCCTCACCGGCTACTGCAGCGCGGCGCTGCGGGCGCACCACCGGTTCGTCGCGCCGGCGGCCGTGTACGTCGCCTACAACGCGGCCATCATCACCGTCCTGTTCGTGCTGGCCGCGCCCTGGGGCGTACGGGCCGCCGCCGCCGGTGTCGCGGTCGGCGGCGCCCTGATGGTGGCCGTCCAGGCGCCTTCCCTGTGGCGGCAGTTGCGGCGGGAGCCGGGCGCGGCACCGGCCGCGGCGGGCCCGGCGGCGGACCGGACGCTGCAGACGGCGATCATCTGGACGGTCCTGCTGTTCGCCCTCTGCCGTCAGTCGCAGGTCCTCATCGAACGCTTCCTCGCCTCGTCGCTGCCCGCCGGCGCCATCTCACACCTGAACTACGCGCAGAAGGTCGCGCAGATGCCGATGGTCCTCTCCCTCATGCTGTGCACCGTCACCTTCCCGGCGCTCGCCCGCGCGCTGGGCGCCGGGGAGACGGAGCGCGCCCGGGACCGCGTCGAGCGCGACCTCGTCCTGGTGGGCTGCATGGTGCTCGGCGGCACCGCCGCCATCGTCGCGACCGCGCCCCCGCTCATCGAACTGCTCTTCCAGCGCGGTGCCTTCACCGCGCCCGACACCGCCACCACCGCCTCCGTCATGCGCGTGTACGCGCTCGGCCTGCTGGGCCACACGCTGGTCGGCGCGCTCGCCCGCGCCCACTTCGCCGTCGCCCGCACCACGTGGATCCCGCTCTCCTCGATGGCCGTCGGCATCGTCATGACGGCCGGGATCGGGTTCCTGAGCGTCGGCACCTGGGGCGTCCACGGCATCGCCGCCGCCAACGCCACCGGCATCTGCGTCACCGCGCTGCTCCTGCTGCGCGGCATGGGCCCGCGCACCGTGCCCATCAGGACGCGGGCCGTCGCCGGGCAGCTGGGCCGGCTGGTGCTCGCCTCCGGGGGTGCGAGCGTGCTCGGCGCCCTGTGCGCGGGGCGGGTGGCGCAGCCCGTGCCCGCCGTCGCGGCGGGCTGCGCGGTGGTCACCGTCTCCTTCGTGCTGCTCGGCCTGCTCCTGCGGGCGCAGCCCTGGCCGTCCCTCCTCCGCTCCGTCACAGGAAAGCCGCGCCATGCCCGTTGACACCACCCCGTCCCCGTCCTCCCCCTCCCCGTCCCCCTCTCCCTCCGGCACCGACGCCGAGCCCTTTCTGCGGCTCAAGCAGCCCCGTACCGCCGCGTGGATCGCGATGTACCACTCCGTCGCCGACCCCACCGACGACCCGTACCGCGTCACCGTCTCCCCCGACCGCCTCGCCGCCCAGCTGCGCTGGCTGCGCCGCCGGGGCCTGCGCGGGGTGTCGATGCGGCACCTCCTGGACGCGTGCGCGCGCGGCCAGGAGGAGAACCTGGTGGGGCTCACCTTCGACGACGGCTACCAGGACTTCGTCGACCAGGCGCTCCCGCTGCTGCGCCGCCACGACTGCTCCGCCACCCTGTTCGTCCTGCCGGGCCGCCTCGACGGCGACAACGCCTGGGACCCGCTGGGCCCCCGCAAGCCGCTCCTGGGCGCGGACGGCATCCGGCACGCCGCCGAAAGCGGCGTCGAGATCGCCTCGCACGGCCTGACCCACGTCGACCTCACCACCGCCGACGACGAGGTGCTGCGCCGCGAGGTCGCCGGCAGCCGGGCGGCGCTGACCGGCCTGACGGGCACCGAGGTGCGGGGCTTCTGCTACCCCTACGGCCACGTCGACCAGCGGGTGATCGCCGCCGTACGGGACGCCGGGTACCGCTACGCCTGCGCCATCTCCCCCGGCCCCCTGGCGGGCGTCCTCGCGCTGCCCCGCGTCCACATCGGCCAGCGGGACACGGCCGCGCGCCTGCGGCTGAAGCTGTGGACGAACCGGCTCAGGCACCGCGCCCTGGACCGTCCGGCGGTCGCCGGATGAGGGTACTGCACGTCATCACCGGACTCGGGGTGGGCGGCGCCGAACTGCAACTGCGCCTGCTGCTGCGCCATCTGCCCGCCGACTGCGACGTGGTCACGCTGACCGACGCGGGCGCGGTGGCCCGGGGCATCGTGGCCGACGGGACGCACGTCACCGACCTCGGCATGGCCGGCAACCGCGATGTGGCGGTGCTGCCCCGGCTGGCCCGGATCATCAGGTCCGGCCGGTACGACGCCGTCCACACCCACCTCTACCGCGCCTGCCTGTACGGGCGCCTCGCGGCCCGCGCGGCCGGGGTGCGCGCGGTGGTGGCGACCGAGCACTCGCTCGGCGACTCCCAGATGGAGGGCAGGCCGCTGAGCGCCGGGGTGCGCGCGCTGTACCTCGCCGGGGAGCGCCTCGGCCGGATGACGGTCGCCGTCTCCCCCGCCGTCGGGGAGCGGCTGAACCGCTGGGGCGTGCCCCGCCGGCGCATCCGGGTGGTGCCGAACGGCATCGACGTGGACCGCTTCCGGTACGACCCGGCCGCCCGCGCCAGGACCCGGCGGCAACTGGGGCTGGCGCAGGGGACGTTCGTCGTGGGGGGCGTGGGCCGGCTGACCGGCGGCAAGCGTTTCGACGTACTGCTGCACGCGGCCGCCCGGCTCCCGACCGACGTCACCGTGCTGCTGGTCGGCGCGGGCCCCGAGGAGCCCGGACTGCGGGCCCTGGCCCGGCGCCTCGGCCTGGCCGAGCGGGTGCGGTTCGCCGGCGAGGCCGCCCACGAGGACGGCCCCGACCGGGGCGCGGGCGCCGGGGGCGCGCCGGGCCTGCCCGCGCTGCTGTCCGCCATGGACGCGCTGGCCTCCCCCTCCCCCGAGGAGGCCTTCGGGCTCGCCCTCGTCGAGGGCCTGGCCTGCGGACTGCCGGCGCTCTACGCGTCCTGCCCCGCCGTCGACGACCTGCCGGCCGAGGCCCGGGGCGCGCCCGCCGCGTACTGCCCGAGCGACCCGGACTCCTTCGCCCAGGCCCTCCACGACCTGCGCGGCACCATCCCCCCGCGCCGCTCGGCACCACCGGCGGCGGCCCAGCACTACAGCATCACCCGCAGCGCCGACCGGCTGATGCGTGTCTACGCGTCCGTCGTCCCCGGCCCGACCCCGGAGGTGAAACCCCGATGAGCGACACCGTGAACGAGCGCCCGCGCGCCGCCGCCCTGCGCGCCCGCCTCGCGCGGCTGCCCCGCTGGTGGCCCCTGCCGGCCTGCGCGGCCCTCGGCCTGCTGGCCGGCGCCGGGTACGGCGCGTTCCAGACACCGCGCTACACGGCCACGAGTTACGTCGTCGCCGTACCGCAGTCCAAGGCCGACCCGGCCACCGCGCTCGGGTTCGCGCAGGCCTACGGCCGGGTGGCGACGCAGCTCGCCGTGCTGGGCGACGCGCAGGTGGCGGCCGGGATGTCCGCCGCCGAGCTGCGGGACAGCGTCACGGTGGCCACCTCCCCGGACGCGCCGATGATCGCGATCTCGGCGGCGGACGAGAAACCCGGGACGGCCGCCGTCACCGCCAACGCGGTGGCCCAGTCCCTCGCCACGAACGCCAACCACGCCAAGGACAGCACCCAGGTCAGGCTCCTGTCGTTCTCCCGGGCCCTGGAACCGACCGAGCTGTCCTCGCTCTCCACCGGCGTGACGACCCTGGTCGGCGGCTGCGCGGGCGGGCTGCTCGGCGGCCTCGCCCTCCTGGTGCGGCCCCGCGCCCGTACGGAGGAGGCACCGGCCGCCGCCTCGGTGCCGGGCCCCGCGTCCGCCCTGGCCAGGAGCGCCCCATGAGTACGGCGACGGATGCGCGCCTGCTGACGAGGCGGCTGTGCGTCGACGAGGACGAGTTCGACGCGCTGGCCGAGCCGTGGGGGCGCCTGCACCGGGCCTGCCGGGCGGCCACGCCCTTCCAGAGCCACGCGTGGCTGTCGTCCTGGTGGCGTTCCTACGGGCGCCCCGGGCGGCTGCGGGTGCTGCTGGTGCGCGACGGGGACCGGCTCGTCGCGGCGGCGCCGCTGATGCGGGTGCACCGCCCGCTCCCCGCCCTCAAGCCGCTCGGCGGCGCCATCTCCGACTTCGCGGACGTGCTGGTGGACGACTCCGTGCGCGAGGCCGGGACCGAGGCGCTGGTCGCGGGGCTCGGCGAACTGGCCGCGACCGCGCTCATCGACTTCGGCGAGGTCCGTCCCGGGGCCTGCCTGGAGGGCGTCCACGCCCGCTGGCGGGGGCCGCGCCGGGCGCTGGCCGACTCGGCCTGCCTGGAGCTGCCCGGCCTGCCCATGGAGGAGCTGCTCCAGCGGCTGCCGGCCCCCCGGGCCCAGCGCACCCGGGCCAAGCTGCGCAAGCTGGCCAAACTCGGGGTGGAGAGCCGCATCGTGCCCCCCGACGAGGTGGAGGCCTCGGTGCGGACCCTGCTGCACCTGCACCAGTTGCAGTGGAGCGGCAGAAAGGTCACCTCGGAGCACCTGCGGCCGCGGTTCCGCGAGCATCTGCTGCGCGCCATGCGGCCGATGGTCACGGCCGGGGAGGCGGTGGTGACCGAGTTCCGCCTGGACGGCGAGGTGGTGGCCGCCGACCTGACCCTGCTCTCCGGCACGCTGGCCGGCGGCTATCTGTACGGCGCCCATCCACGCCTGCGCGAGCGCAAGGTGGACGTGGCGGCGATGCTCCTCGACGCGTGCACCCGCCACACCGGCGGCGAACAGCGCCGCGCGCTGAGCCTGCTGCGCGGCAACGAGCCGTACAAGCACCATTGGCGCCCCGAACCCGTCGCCAACCGGCGCTTCCTGCTGGCCCGCGGGCGCACCCGGCCGCTGCTGGCCGCCGCGGCCTGGGACGCCTCGGCCCGCCGGTGGGCCAAGGAGCGGCTGCGCGAGCGCGCGGCCCGCCGCGAGGGCGGGGGGCCCTCCTCGGAGTGAGGGCCCCCGCGGCGTGCGACGGGCTCAGGGGCGCCGCTGGCCCTGCCACCAGTCGAGCCGGAGGCACAGCTTCCCGCCCAGCCAGTGCTCGACCCACTCGCCGAGTTCCAGGGGCGAGCACGCGGGCGGTGTCACCGGCGGCTGGACCGGCGCCGTCGGGAGGTCGTCGCGGCCGGAGAGCACCTTCCGGTAGACCTCGGAGGCCCCGGGATTCTCCTTGCACTGCCAGATGCCGTGCGGGCAGTAGTCGGTGACCGTGTTGTACACGGGCTTCTTCTCGTCCATCCATTTCAGCATCCGGCGCATGTACTCCTCGTTGTCGCCGTTGCGGAAAAGGCCCCACTCCGGATAGGAGATGGGCTTCTTGTGCGCCGCCGCGAAATCGACGTGGTCCTGAAGCCCGTACGGCTCCGTGACCTGCTCGTCGAAGGGCATACCGCGCGGCTGGTCGTAGGAGTCCATGCCGATGATGTCGACCACGTCGTCGCCCGGATAGCACTGCGTCCAGGGAACGGCGTCCCGCCCTCTGCTGGGCGTGAAGTCGAACTGGAACTTCTGTCCGGCCACCGAGCGCATCGCGGTGACGATCCTGTTCCAGTACGCCTTCCAGGCCTCCGGGTCCGGGCCGCAACGGTGGGTGTACGTCGTGCCGTTCATCTCCCAGCCCGGCACGAGCACCGTGTCCGGCACGCCGAGGTCGACGAGGCGCCGGGCGAGCGCCCGGAAGTGGTGGTCGAAGCGGCCGGCGGCGCCCTGCCGCAGCAGGTCCGCCACCTCGCCGTCACCGACGCGCTCCTCGTTGCGTTCGAGCATCGGCACGTTGAGGACGAACAAGCGGTCGGCCCGCTCCTTGCGCCAGGCCGCCCACGCCTCCAGGAAGCGGGGGGCGCCCTCGATGTTGCTCCACCGGTCACCGGGGAGATAGGTGTGCCCGACCCGCAGCTCGGCCCCGCCGAGCCACTGGCTCAGTTCGTCGATGCGCTGGACACCGCGCGGCCCGTAATCGAGATAGGCGCCAAAGGCGGGGACCTTTTCCGCGGGGGCCGAAGAGGAGGGACCGCCCGGCGGATCGCCGTCGCGTGTGACGCCCGCCGGGTGAGCCGGGGCGGCGGCGAGAGCCACCGCCGAGACGACCCCGGCGGCGATGAGGGAAAGTCGCTTTCGCCGCCGCCCGCCCATCGGGCCGGCGAACCTTCGCCGTGCATTCATAGCCGCTCCTCTTTCTCAGCCACAACTCATTGGCACCTTGCCGACTTGCCACCTCGAGACTTCGTCATATGTATTCTTATTGCGCCAATCGGGTTTCTAATCCCATGTCAGTTCATACCGCCCGTACGGACGATCGGGCCCGAACGGGTGGAACCGGCCCCCCTGCCGGGGTGTGGCAACCCCGTGTGCGGCACGCGGCTCCTACGCTCGCCCCAGGTGACGCCGAGACGGCACCCGGCCCGGCTTCCGTGCATGCGATGGTCCACGGAAGCCGGGCCACCAGGCGCCGGCCGCTCTTCTGAGTGACGTGGTGGGCGAACGGGTGAAGCGTGCCCCACTCGCGGCCCCTCAGGTGGTGCACTGAAAGTGCTTCAGGGGACGGGCCGAGTCGCTTCCCGCCAGCCGTCGGCAGCCATGCCGTGGGTGAGCGACATTCCCCGACGGGTCGGCCGCCCCACCTCCTGCGCCGGCGGGGAAGCACTCGCGTCCGCACTTTCCCGCCGGCGGTTGGCCTCCGAGCACACAAGAGCCCCCGCACCCGTACGGGCCGGGCGCACGTGGGAGCCCCTTTCGTCAGAAGAACCCCGCTGCCTGGCAGGCAGCGGGGTTCTTCCACGGGGTGCGCGCGGGCGGCCCGGTTCCGGGCGGCCGGGGTTAGTGCCGGGCCGACGCGGTGAGTCCGCGGCGCCGGTAGAGGATCGCGCCGCCGAGCAGCAGCCCGGCACTGGCGGCCGCCGTGCCCAGGAGCGCCACATCCGTGCCCGTCTCGGCCAGCCTGCCCTCAGGGGCTTCCGCCCGCTCCGGGCGGTCGGACCGCGGCGTCTTCGGCTCGTGCTTCGAGTCGCGGGGCGGGACCACCTTGGGCGGGGTCTTGGGCGCCGGCTCGGTCCGGGGCCCGGGCTTCGGGTCGGGCTTGCCGGCCTCGGGCGGCGGGCCGTCGTCATGCCCGGGTGCTTCGTTGGCGCAGCGGTTGCCCATGGCCGGGTTGGCGACGGAGACGACGCCCACGGTGTTGCCGCAGACGTTCACCGGGACCTCGACGGGCGCCTGCACGTTGTTGCCGGACAGGACGCCGGGAGAGTTCGCCGTCGTACCGTGCGCTGTGGCGCCACCGCCGGCCGAGTGGTGTTCGCTCCGCTCCCCGTACCCGCCCGGGTTCCCGTGGGAGGAGGAGTGGTGGGAGGGGTGGGAGTGGTGCTTGCCGGGCGCCGACGTGTTGGCGCACTCGTTGCCCATGGCCGGGTTGGCGACACCGACACCGTTCACGGTGTTGCCGCAGGCGTTCACCGGAACGTGGATGGGAGCCTGCACGTTGTTGCCCGACAGGATGCCGGGTGAGTCCAGAGCCTGGCCGTTCGCCTCGGAGGACGCGAACGCGGCGGTGCCGGACAGGGACAGGATGCTCGTGGCGGCCGCGGCGGAGAGCATTCCTTTGCTGAGAGCCTGTCGCAATTGAGTGGTCTTTCTCTGTGCAATGGGGAGCCGGCCCCACGGCCGGGTGCCGCAGGAAGCGGCCAGGACGCGACTGGGACAGTCGGGCCCTACGTCAGTCGTTGACGCACTTGTTGCCGGAGACCGGGTTCAGGAGCCCCACGACATCGATGGTGTTGCCGCAGACGTTGACCGGAACGTGGACCGGAACCTGGATGACATTGCCGGAGACCACGCCCGGGGAGCCGACCGCCGTGCCCCCGGCCCCGGCGTCGGCGAACGCCGGAGCGCCCATGCCGAGGGCAACGACGGCACCGGCGACGATCGTCACGCTCTTCTTCAGCTGCACAGTTTTCCCTTCTTTCGGGTCACGCCTCGACGGCGGCTTCGGCCGGGCGGGGAGTTCTTTTCCCGCACCGTGACCTGAGCTCTGCTTAACGAGTGATGGGAAGGGAGGAAACCGAGCCGTTGATCCGCTGGGCAAATTCACCCGAATGCCACGTAGAGATTTCCTTTCTCGTTCCCTCCTCCCTCCCGGACGGGCCGCGGGCACGGCTCGACGCGCTGATCCGCGACGCACCGTTCCGCTGGGCGCTCCGGTGGTGTCACCATGCGGAGTCGGGATGCGGGGGAGTCGCCCTTTTCAGGGGGCGGAGCGGGAGGCGTGCATGGCGGAAGTGTTCTTGCGGCGGCTGAGCCGTTGGCAGGCGGAGCAGCAGCGGGAGGCGGTCGCCAACCTCTACGTGGAGGCGTATCGGGGCGCGGCCGGAGCCGAGTACCGCGACCGGCAGGGGTTCTTGCGGCGCTTCGAGCACGACGTCCAGCAGCCCGACTTCGACATGGTCGTCGCCGACTCGGGCGGCCTGGTCGGCTGCCTGTACGGGTACCGCGCCGCTCCCACCGGTGAGTGGTGGGAGGGGTTCCGCGGCATCCTGCCGGCCGGCGTCGAGGAGCAGACCGCCTCGGGGCGGGTGTTCCTGCTGGGCGAGCTGATGGTGGCGCCCGCCCACCGCGGGACGGGCGTCGCCACCCGGCTGCGGACGCTGCTCATGGCGCGGCACACCGCCGATGTCGTCGTCGCCGTGATCAAGCAGGACGACGAGCAGGGGCGGGAGGTCCTGCGGGCCTGGGACTGGGCGAAGCTCGGCGAGTTCGACCCCGGGCGCGAGGGGTGGCTGCGGCCGCCGTCGCCGCTGCCGTGAGCCGGGACGCGGGGGCGCTCGGTAGCTCCCGTGCGGTTGTCCACAGGCTGGGGACCCTCGCCAGCGGATTGTCGGCGGGTGCGGGCACTATGGGGGGCATGAGCGAGACGGGTGCCGAGAAGGCCACGGGGTCGAAGTCCATGCCCGACTGGGAGAAGCGGTTCCGGGCGCCGAGGGTGTCGCTGCCGGACTGGGCGCAGGACGCGCCGCAGCGCTCCCTGTTCGTGTCGAACGCGACGGGGACGTACGAGCTGTACGCCTGGGACCGGGCGACGGGCGCCCAGCGCCAGGTGACCGACCGGCCGAACGGCACGACGGACGGCGTGCTGTCGCCCGACGGCGAGTGGATCTGGTGGTTCAACGACAAGGACGGCGACGAGTTCGGCGTGTGGATGCGCCAGCCCTTCGCCGGCGGCCCGGACGAGCCCGCCGTGCCGGACCTCGCCGGTTCGTATCCCGCGGGTCTCGCGCTCGGCAGGGACGGCAGGACCGTGGTCGTCGGCCGCTCGACGGACGAGGACGGCTCGACGATCCACGTCGTGGGGCGCGGCCCGGCCGGCGGCCCCGACGAGGTGGTCGAGGTCTACCGCCACCGCGAGTCGGCGGGCGTCGGCGACCTCTCGCACGACTGCACGCTGATCGCCCTGGAGCACACCGAGCACGGTGACGCCATGCACTCCGCGCTCCGCGTGATCCGGCCCGACGGCTCCACCGTCGCCGAACTGGACGACACCGAGGGCGGCACCGTCGAGCTGGGCCTGGAGGTCCTCGGCTTCGCGCCGGTCGACGGGGACACGCGGCTGCTGGTCGGGCATCAGCGGCGCGGCCGCTGGGAGCCGATGCTGTGGGACGTCGCGTCCGGCGAGGAGAGTGACCTCGCGCTCGGCCTGCCGGGTGACGTGAGCGCCGAGTGGTACGCGGACGGCTCCGCGCTGCTGATCGCCCACGGCTTCGAGGCGCGGGGCGAGCTGTTCCGCTACGACCTCGCCACCCGCGAGCTGGTCCGCATCGAGACGCCGGCGGGCTCGGTGTCGGGCGCCACCGCGCGCCCCGACGGCACCGTGGAGTACATGTGGTCCTCGGCCGCCGAGCCGCCGGTGGTGCGCTCGACCTCGGGCGATGTGGTCCTGGACCCGCCCGGCATGCGGGCGCCGAAGTCCGTCCCGGTGCAGGACGTGTGGGTCGAGGGCCCCGGCGGCCGCATCCACGCCCTCGTCCAGAAGCCGGCCGGCGCGGTGGGGCCGCTCCCCACCGTCTTCGAGGTGCACGGCGGGCCCACCTGGCACGACAGCGACTCCTTCGCGGCGGGCCCGGCGGCCTGGGTCGACCACGGGTACGCGGTGGTCCGGGTCAACTACCGCGGCTCCACGGGGTACGGCCGCGAGTGGACCGACGCGCTCAAGCACCGCGTCGGCCTCATCGAGCTGGAGGACATCGCGGCGGTCCGCCGGTGGGCGGTCGACTCCGGGCTCGCCGACCCCGACCGGCTGGTCCTCGCGGGCGGCTCCTGGGGCGGGTACCTCACGCTGCTGGGCATCGGCACGCAGCCCGACGCCTGGGCGGTGGGCCTGGCCGCGGTGCCCGTCGCGGACTACGTGACGGCGTACCACGACGAGATGGAGGCCCTCAAGGCGATGGACCGCACGCTGCTGGGCGGCACGCCGGAGGAGGTCCCGGAGCGGTTCGCGGCCTCGTCCCCGCTGACCTACGTCGACCAGGTCAAGGCCCCCGTCTACATCTCGGCGGGGGTCAACGACCCGCGCTGCCCGATCCGCCAGATCGACAACTACGTGGACCGGCTGGCCGCGCGCGGCGCGGTCCACGAGGTGTACCGCTATGACGCGGGCCACGGGTCGCTGGTGGTGGACGAGCGCATCAAGCAGGTGGCCCTGGAGCTGGACTTCGCGGCGAGGCACCTGGGGGCGGTGGCGGGGCGGGGCTGAGCCCGGCCGGGAAGGCGCTCGGCGAGGGCGACCCCGCGGGTGGGCGGGGCGCGGGGCCCCGTACCGTGGAGGTGTGTACCGGTTTCTGCTGACGCCCCGCTGGTGGGGGATCAACCTCTTCGTCGCGCTGGCCATCCCGTTCTGCGTCTTCATGGGGTCCTGGCAGCTCGGCCGCTTCGAGGACCGCGTACAGGACCACGAGTCCGCCAAGGCGCAGGCGAAGGAGCGGGGCGCGCACGGCCGCGAGGCCGCGGCCCGGCCGCTCGACGCGCTGCTCCCGGTCGACCGGGACACCTCGGGCGAGCGGGCCACCGCCACCGGCCACTACGGCAGGCAACTTCTCGTGCCCGGCCGGGAGTTGGACGGCAAGCGCGGGTTCTACGTACTGACCCTGCTGCGCACGGACGGCGGCAGGTCGCTGCCCGTGGTCCGCGGCTGGCTCCCCGGCGAGGCCCGCACCGCCAAGGCCCCGGCCGCCCCGCAGGGCGAGGTCACGGTGACCGGCGCCCTCCAGGCCTCCGAGAGCCCCGGCGCCAATGGCGTCAGCGCGGCCGGCGGCCTGCCCCGAGGTCAGCTGGGCGCGATCAGCTCGGCGTCGCTGGTCAATCTCGTGCGCGACGACGTGTACGACGCCTGGGTCACCCTCGACAAGGGCGACTCCGGCATGAAGGCGGTCCCGGCGACCGCGCCGGAGAACACCGGCCTGGACCTGAAGGCCTTCCAGAACCTCGGCTACACCGGCGAGTGGTTCGTCTTCGCGGGCTTCGTCGTCTTCATGTGGTTCCGGCTGTTCCGCCGCGAGGCGGAGGTCGCCCGCGACGCGCGCCTGGGCCTGCTGCCCGACCCCGCGGAACCCGCGCCCCGCCCCTGAGGCGGGGGCGGATTCAGGAGGCGGGCAGGATTCCCGTGCGGTAGACCGTGCCCGCGCACGCGTTGGCGACCGTCGCACCCGCCGAGGGCGCGCCCGCCTCCGCGGTCAGGGAGACCACGACGCTTCCGTCGACCACGCCGCCTTCGGAGCGGCCCAGCTGGGGGTCCATGCCTCCCTCGGGCGGGCCGCCGTCCGTGGTGCCGCCGTCCGTGGGCGTCGGGTTCGGGGTGGGCTCGCCGCCGTCGGTGGGGCACGCCTCCGCCGGGACCCAGGCGAAGCGGACCTCGTAGGCCGAGCCGGGCTGCAGCACGAGCGGGCTGGCCTCCAGCGAGGGGTCGGGCAGCGCGGCCGCCGCGTCGCCCGCCGTGTGGTCCACCACCGTGACCTTCGTGGGGTCGGCCGCGCCCTGCGCCGTCACGGCGACGGCGCCTGCGGCCTCGACCGTGCAGCTGGTGGCGGAGATGTTGGTGACGCGGAAGCTGCCGTACACCTTGTTCTCCGCGTCGGCCGCGCCCGCGCTGCCGGTGGCGCCGAGCTGGGCGGCGGAGCAGACGGGCGAGGTGGCGGCCTCGGAGGCGCCGGGGTCGGGCGATCCCGGGCCGACGCCGCCGGTGGCGCCCTTCCCCTTGCCGTCCTTCTTGCCCTTCTTGCCCTTCTTGTCCTTCTCCTTGGACTTGCCCGGCTTCTTGTCGGAGTCCTTCGGGCCGGAGGCGTGGCCCTTGCCCGGACCGGAGCCGCCCTGCGCCTCCTGGCTGTTGCCCGCGATCGAGGGGCGGTCGTCCGCATCACCCCGGGAGTTGGTGACGTGCACCAGGGCGGGGACGGCCGTGCCGATGAAGAGCGCCGCCGCGGCGAGGCCGACGAGGGCCTGGCGCTTGTGGGCCCGGCGGGCCGGCACCGCCCGCCGCAGGTGTTCGAGGGAGCGCTCGCTCGGCTCGATCTCCTCGACCGCCTGCCGCATCAGCCGCCGCAGCGCCAGCTCGTCGGCGCCGAGGTCGTCCGCTCCCCTCTCCTCGGGGCCGGGGATCTCGGGGCCAGGGGCATCGGGGCCGGCGGCCTCGCGGCCGGGTTCCCTGGGACTTGGGCCGTGATTCACGTTTCCGTTCCCGCCATGCCGCTCGAATCCGCCCTGCTCGTCCTGCTTGCTCATGCCGGGGCCTCCATGGCGACCCTGAGGGCCGCGATGCCGCGCGAACCGTACGCCTTCACCGAGCCCAGGGATATGCCCAGGGTGTCGGCGACCTGCGCCTCGGTCATGTCGGCGAAGTACCGCAGGACGAGCACCTCGCGCTGGCGCCGCTGGAGGCCCTTCATGGCCTTGATCAGCTCGTCGCGCTCCAGCAGGTCGTAGGCGCCTTCCTCGGCGCTCGCCATGTCGGGCATCGGCTTGGAGAGCAGCTTCAGGCCGAGGATGCGCCGGCGCAGGGCGGAACGCGAGAGGTTGACCACGGTCTGGCGCAGATAGGCCAGGGTCTTCTCGGGGTCCCGCACCCGCTTGCGCGCGGAGTGGACCCGGATGAACGCCTCCTGCACCACGTCCTCGCAGGACGCCGTGTCGTCCAGGAGCAGCGCGGCGAGGCCGAGCAGCGAGCGGTAGTGGGCGCGGTAGGTCTCGGTGAGATGGTCGACTGTGGTGCCCGCGGTCATCGTGTCGTCAGCGCCCTCACGCTGCGCCGGAAGATGAGCGGGGCGCGCTGCGGGCATGGGCGCGATCACCGGCATGCCGCCGGGCGCGCGGGTACGACGAGGGGGACGCAGCGCTGCCGCGCCTCTCGCCTGTACCGCTGTGAAGTCGAGTACCTCTGCCACGCATGTTGGACACGCTTCCCCCCGTCAGGGTTGTACGCGTCCGGCATCGCGTTCGCGGCACGTCGTGCGCGCACCGCTCGGGACGATGCATCAAATGCCCCCATGCCTACCAGCTCTTCCCCTATGCCCCATTTTTCGCGGCGTCCAGGTCACCCCTGAGGGCGCTCGCTAAAGACGCCCCTCGCCGCGCCGCTGGTTGCAATGATCGGACGCGAAATCTTCGAATGCGGAGATGATCCAGTTCAAGCGTCCTGGGCCACCGAGTTGGACACAGAACTTACACAGATCACACAAACTCGTTCGTCGCGGGGCCGCGTAGCGATCAGTTCCGGGGAGAGAACGACCGGGGCACGCGTCGCCCGGATCAGCGCCCGGTGAACTCCGCGGCCACCAGTTCCGCGATCTGCGCGGTGTTCAGGGCGGCCCCCTTGCGGAGGTTGTCCCCGCACACGAAGAGCTCCAGGGCGGTCGGGTCGTCCAGCGCGCGCCGCACGCGGCCCACCCAGGTCGGGTCGGTGCCGACCACGTCGGCGGGGGTCGGGAACTCCCCGGCGGCCGGGTCGTCGAACAGCACGACCCCCGGCGCGGTGGCGAGGATCTCGCGCGCGCGGCCGACCGTGACCTCGCCCTCGAAACGGGCGTGCACGGTCAGGGAGTGCGTCGTCACGACCGGGACGCGCACACAGGTGGCGGCGACGCGCAGCCCCGGCAGGCCGAGGATCTTGCGCGACTCGTCGCGCACCTTCATCTCCTCGGAGGACCAGCCGTCCTCGCGCAGCGACCCGGCCCAGGGCACGACGTTGAGCGCCACGGGCTCCGGGAAGGGCCCGGTGTCCTCGCCCACGGCCCGGCGCACGTCCCCGGGGCTGGTGCCCAGTTCGGAGCCCGCCACGAGCTTCAGCTGGCGCCGCAGCGTCTCCACGCCGTCACGTCCCGCGCCGCTCACGGCCTGGTACGAGGAGACGATCAGCTCGCGCAGCCCGAACTCGGCGTGCAGCGCGCCGACGGCGACGATCATCGACAGGGTGGTGCAGTTGGGGTTGGCGACGATGCCGCGCGGGCGCACGCGCGCGGTGTGCGGATTGACCTCGGGGACGACGAGCGGCACGTCCGGGTCCATCCGGAAGGCCGCGGAGTTGTCGACCACGACGACGCCCTTGGCCGCGGCGAGCGGCGCCCACCGCGCGGACACCTCGTCGGGCACGTCGAACATGGCGACGTCGACCCCGTCGAAGACGTCCTCGGACAGCGCGAGGACCTCGACCTGCTCACCGCGCACCGCCAGCTTGCGGCCGGCCGAGCGCGGTGAGGCGACGAGTCGGATCTCGCCCCAGATGTCGGCGTGCTGCGACAGGATCTGGAGCATGACCGTGCCGACGGCCCCGGTCGCCCCGACGACCGCGAGCGTCGGCTTTCGGCTCATCGGCCGGTGCCTCCATAGACCACGGCCTCGTCCGTGTCGGAGTCCAGGCCGAAGGCGGTGTGCACGGCGCGCACGGCCTCGGTGACGTCATCGGCGCGCGTGACGACGGAGATGCGGATCTCGGAGGTCGAGATCAGCTCGATGTTGACGCCCGCGTCGCTGAGCGCCTCGAAGAAGGTCGCCGTGACGCCGGGGTTGGTCTTCATGCCGGCGCCGACGAGGGAGATCTTGGCGATCTGGTCGTCGTAGCGCAGGGAGTCGAAGCCGATGGCCGAGCGGGTCTTCTCCAGGGCGTCGATGGCCTTGCGACCCTCGTCCTTGGGGAGGGTGAAGGAGATGTCGGTCAGGCCCGTCGAGGCGGCCGACACGTTCTGCACGACCATGTCGATGTTGACCTCGGCGTCCGCGATGGCGCGGAAGATCGAGGCGGCCTCGCCCGGCTTGTCCGGCACGCCGACGACCGTGACCTTGGCCTCGGAGGTGTCGTGCGCGACACCGGAGATGATGGCCTGCTCCACCTTGCGGGCTCCTTGCTGTGATTCGTTGCTGACCCATGTGCCCTGGAGCCCGCTGAAGGACGAGCGCACGTGGATCGGGATGTTGTACCGGCGTGCGTACTCCACGCAGCGGTGGAGCAGCACCTTGGACCCGGAGCTGGCGAGCTCCAGCATGTCCTCGAACGAGATCCAGTCGATCTTCCGCGCCTTCTTGACCACGCGGGGGTCGGCGGTGAAGACGCCGTCGACGTCCGTGTAGATCTCGCAGACCTCGGCGTCGAGGGCGGCGGCGAGGGCGACGGCGGTCGTGTCCGACCCGCCGCGGCCCAGCGTGGTGATGTTCTTGCCCTCCTGGCTGACGCCCTGGAACCCGGCGACGATGGCGATGTTGCCCTCGTCGATCGAGGTCCGGATCCGCCCGGGGGTGACATCGATGATCCGCGCCTTGTTGTGGACGGAGTCGGTGATGACGCCGGCCTGGCTGCCGGTGAACGACTGCGCCTCGTGGCCCAGGTTTTTGATCGCCATGGCCAGCAGGGCCATGGAGATCCGCTCTCCGGCGGTCAGCAGCATGTCGAATTCGCGTCCGGCAGGGATCGGGGATACCTGTCCGGCGAGATCGATCAACTCATCCGTCGTGTCGCCCATCGCGGACACCACGACGACGACCTGATGGCCGTTCTTCTTGGCGTCGACGATTCTCTTGGCGACCCGCTTGATGCCCTCGGCATCGGCTACGGAGGAGCCTCCGTACTTCTGCACGACAAGGCCCACGTGCGCTCCTCGCTCAATCCGTTGTGCGGTCGGCTCAGTTTAACGAGCGACCGAAATTCGCCTCGCGGATATCACATCGTGAGATGTTCCGCTCACCGCTCGATCACCCCAGGGCATACGTGCCCGCTGGTCGGGTCGTACGTTCCGGTCGCTCGGCTTGGCACATGCCCGCTGTGGAGCACCGCACTCCGGAAAGTGGGGCGGCTCACAGGCGGCCCTAGCGCACCGGCTTGACCGTGTGCAGGCCGAGCGGGCCCGCGATCTCCTCGGCCATGACCCGGCCGGCCGCCTCGGCGAGCGCGTCCTCGGTCAGGTCCTCGTCGGTGTCCAGGCCGTCCAGGTCCTCCAGGGGCTGGTTCAGCCGGACGTGGGCGACCAGGGACTGGAGCGCGCGCAGGGCGGCGGACGCCGTGCCGCCCCAGTTGGAGAAGTACGAGAACTGCCACCACCACAGCGCCTCGACCGTGCGGCCGGCGCGGTAGTGGGCCAGGCCGTGCGAGAGGTCCGCCACGACGTCCGCGAGGTCGTCCGAGATGCGGGCGGGCACGGGCGCCTTGCGGGGCTCGTAGGGGTCGAAGACCTCGGAGTAGACGTCGACCGGCTCCAGGAGCACCGCGAGGCGCTCGCGGAGGTCGTCCACGTCCTGCTCGGGGCCGGGGTCCGGTTCGTACCGCTCCTCGGGGACGATGTCCTCGTGGGCGCCGAGGCGCCCGCCGGCCAGCAGGAGCTGGGAGACCTCCAGGAGGAGGAAGGGGACGGCCGAGTCCGGCTCGGCGCCCGTGGCGACCTCCCTGACCGAGACGATGAAGCTCTCGATCTGGTCGGAGATCTGCACCGCGAAGTCGTCCGGGTTCTGGTTCTCGCTGGTCGCGTGCAGCGTGGCGTCAGACATCTAGGAGTCGTCTCCCCTCGAAAGCGCGGCCCAGGGTGACCTCGTCCGCGTACTCCAGATCTCCCCCGACAGGGAGCCCGCTGGCCAGGCGGGTGACTTTCAGGCCCATGGGCTTGATCATGCGGGCGAGGTACGTCGCCGTGGCCTCGCCCTCGAGGTTCGGGTCCGTCGCCAGGATCAGTTCCGTGACCGTGCCGTCCGCGAGCCTCGCCAGCAGTTCCCGTATCCGCAGGTCGTCCGGGCCGACGCCCTCGATCGGGCTGATCGCCCCGCCGAGCACGTGGTACTTCCCGCGGAACTCGCGGGTCCGCTCGATCGCCACGACGTCCTTGGGCTCCTCGACGACACAGATGACCGAGGGGTCGCGGCGCGGGTCGCGGCAGATGCCGCAGAACTCCTCCTGCGCGACGTTCCCACACGTCGCGCAGAAGCGGACCTTGTCCTTCACCTCCAGCAGGGCGTGCGCGAGGCGGCGCACGTCCGTGGGCTCCGTCTGGAGGATGTGGAAGGCGATCCGCTGCGCGCTCTTGGGACCGACGCCGGGCAGCCTGCCCAACTCGTCGATGAGGTCCTGGACCACGCCTTCGTACAACGGATCGCCTTTCCGAAAGGTCTTGAGGAGACTGCCGACTCTCTACGTACGGTAGATGGCCGAGGGGTTTCTTAGAAGGGAAGGCCCGGGATGCCTCCGCCGCCCAGGCCCTGGGTGAGCGGTCCGAGCTTCTGCTGCTGGAGCGTCTGCGCGTTCTCGTTCGCCGCCTGGACCGCGGCGACCACCAGGTCCGCCAGGGTCTCGGTGTCCTCCGGGTCGACGGCCTTGGGGTCGATCACCAGGCCGCGCAGCTCGCCGGAGCCGGTGACCGTCGCCTTGACGAGGCCGCCGCCCGCCTGGCCGTCGACCTCCGTGCGCGCGAGCTCCTCCTGCGCGGCCGCGAGGTCCTGCTGCATCTTCTGGGCCTGCTGGAGCAGCTGCTGCATGTTGGGCTGGCCACCACCGGGGATCACGATCAGCTCCCTTTCCTACGGGTTCATGGGGCTAGGGGTTCATGGGCGGGGTTTTCCGCTTGAAACGAGCCTACGTGGTCAGGGGTGCCGTCGCCCCAGCACTCTTTCGGGTGAGAACGGCCGACCTCCTATACCTGATCAAGCGCCTCTTCCGGGCGGAAAAGCCGTGAACCGGGGCTCAGGGCCACCCATTGGGCGGTAGGACTTGGGGCACCGCATCGGTACGGAACGTTGCGTCGCCGCAGGAGAACAGTCACGGATCTCGTAGAGGAGTGCCGGGTGAGCCAGCCGGAGATGCAGCCCGAGGGGGTGCCCCCCGAGGGTCAGGGGGCGGGTGCCGGTGCCGGTGCGGACGGGCGGCGGCTGGGGGATCTGGCCGGGCGGGCCTTTCCGGCGGGCGACTGGGGCGAGCCCGCCGTGCGCCTGGACGAGCTGTACCGCTGGGTGGAGCGCAGCGCCCTGGAGACGGCGCAGTGGTATCTCACCGATCGCGGCCACAAGCGGCGCGGGGCGCGCCTGCTGCGGGCGGGCGCCGCGCTGGGCGGCGTGGGCGCGGGCGTGCTGCCGCTGCTCGATCTGGCCGGGGCGGTGGCGGGGGTGGCCACCTGGGGGTTCGTGGCGCTGCTCGCCGGGGTGGCGTGCGTGGGGTGCGACCGGTTCTTCGGGCTCACGTCGGGCTGGATGCGGGACGTGGCCACCGCGCAGGCCGTGCAGCGGCGATTGCAGGCGTTCCAGTTCGACTGGGCGTCGGAGAGCGTGCGCGAGGTGCTCGGGCCGACGGACGGCACGGCCGGGGAGGCGGCGGAGCGGTGCCTCGGGGTGCTGCGGAAGTTCTCCGAGGACCTGGCGGAGCTGGTGCGCGTGGAGACCTCGGACTGGATGGTGGAGTTCCGGGCCGGTCCCGTGCCGCTGGTCATGCAGGCGATGGTGCCCGGGGTGCCGCCCCGGGAGGTCCATGCCGTGCCGGGGCGGTTCCCGCTGCCGCCCGGGGCGCGGCCGAACATGCCGCGCCAGCGGCCGCCGGAGCCCCGGTAGTGCCCGGGGCTCCTTGTTCTCGGCGTTCTCGGCGTTCTCGGCGTTCTCGGCGTTCTCGGCGTTCTCGGCGGCTCGTGTCCTGTGCTCGGCGGCTTCGCGCGCTCAGCTGTAGATGATCATCGAGCCCTGGGCGAGGCTGCGGGTCGTGGCCGCGTGCAGGCCCAGCCAGACATGGCGTTCCCGGGCGAAGGGGCTCGCGTCCGCGGGGGCGGGCGCCGCCGGTTCCTCCAGGGCGGTCGGCGCCGCGGGCGGCATCGGGGCCTGTGGAGGGTTCGCCGGGTCTATGCCGATCGACGGGGCGACGAACTCCAGCTCGCGCAGGAGCGCCTGCGAGGAGCCCAGCGGGCCGCCCCCGGCGAGCAGCTCGTCGTTCGACAGCGGCGCCGGGAAGTCCACCGGGACGTACGCGCCGGCGTGGTCGTAGTGCCAGACCAGGTGCGACTGCTGGGCCGTGGCGTCGAACATCTCCAGGAGCTGCTCGTAGTCACCGCCCAGCGCGTCCACCGGCGTGACCTCCAGGCCGCAGATCCGCAGGAGGTAGGCGCGGCGCAGGAAGTGCAGCGCGTCGTAGTCGAAACCCGCGACCGGGGCGACGTCGCCGGACAGGCCAGGCATGTACGCGAAAACGGGGACGGACGGCAGACCGGCCGCGTGGAGCGCCTTGTCGTAGGCGGCGATCTCTTCCGCGAAGGGGTTGTCGGGGCTGTGGCACAACACGTCGACGAGCGGGACCAGCCACAGGTCGCAGGCCAAGAAGACTCCTCGGGTCGGATCGGGGTACGCCTGTATGTCCAGGTATGTACGTACGGACGCACCTGTGTGTGCGTAGCTGTGCGTTGCCTCGCGTGCTGGCAGCGTAGTGCCGCCCCCCGGCCGCTAGCTGCCCCCGTGCGCGTTCCGGTCACCGCGGTCGGTGTTCTCGTACAGGTCCCATACCCACACACCGTCGACCCACCGCGCCGGCCGTCCGACGAGTGCCTCCACGGTCGTGCGCAGGGCCGCGTCGTGCTGCTGCGGGGGCAGGACGAGGACGCCCGCGCGCCAGAACTCCAGGTCGGCGCGGGCCGCCTCGCGCCAGGCCGGGGTGATCTTGGGGACGCGGCCCGTGTCGGCGACGTGGCGCAGGAGGTTGGAGGTGTTGCGGGGCACGGGGCCGTAGATGCCGACGCGGTCCGGGCCCCAGGGGCCGTTGAAGTAGCCGCCGGGCAGGCGGAAGCCGAGGCCGGCGACGGTCTGCCAGTGCAGGGCCTCCGCGTGGGCCGCGTCGGGCACCGGGATCGGTACGAGCGTCTCGTCCGCGCCGAGGTGGGCGCGCCAGGTGCCCCGCGCGATGAACGGCGGCACCTCGGCCCGGTCCACGGCGTCGAGCGGCACGGGCACGATCGGCAGCAGGGCGAGGGCGACGGCGGCGAGACCCGCGTACCGGGCGGATCGCGGGCCGCCCGCCCGGGGGGCCAGCAGGCGGTCGAGCGCCAGCGCGAGCAGCATGCCGAGCGCCGGGGCGCACACCATCGCCACGCGCCCCTCGATGACGGACTCGAAGAGCGGGCGGTGCCGGATCGCCGCCCACGGGCCCGGCAGGACGATGTCGGTCAGCGGGATCCGGAACTTTGGGCCGAGCGAGAGCAGCGCCGCCCCGAGCGCGGTACAGGCGAGCGCCTTGACCACCGCCCGCTCCCCCATGCGTACGACGATCGCGAAGGCCAGGGCGGTGAGCGGCCACCCGTAGAAGGCGTTCTGCTCGGTGCGGTTCAGGGCGAGTGCGTCGGCGCTCTCGGCGGCGCCCGCGAGGGAGCGCTCCGCGAAGGCGACGAACGCGAGCGGGCTGTTGCCCGCGCCGTCGCCGTGCAGCACGCTCTGATAGCTCTGGGCGCCGAAGAACTGCCAGTACAGGGGGTAGGCGACCAGCGGGAGGGCGACGGCCAGGGCCACGCCGACGCCCCGGGCGAGCGGGCGCCAGGACCGCCGCGCCACGTCCCCGCGGGCCAGCGCGTAGGCGAGGGCGAACAGCAGCATGCCGAGCGCGGCGAGCAGCAGCGGTTCCTCGCCGAGGAAGATCTGGTACGCCGTGAACAGGCCGAGGACGACTCCGTCGCGTACGACCCTGGTGCCCTCGCACAGCCGCAGCGCCCTGTCGATGATCAGCGGGATCATGAACAGGACGATGAAGTTCGGGTGGGCGGTGGCGTGGCTGACCATCGGGGGCGCGAAGGCCGCGAGGGCCGCGCCGGCGGCGGCCGCGCCCCGGTGGGCGACCAGCCGCCGGCGAATCAGCCAGTACCAGGCGACGGCGGTGGCGGCCAGGCCGCCGGTCATCGCCACGTTCAGGGCGAAGGCGGGGCCCAGGAGCCAGGTCACGGGGGCCAGTGGGACGGAGAGGCCGAGCATGACCGTGTTGGCCATGAGGTTCACGCCGTCCGGGAAGTTCTGGAGGGTGGTGAAGAGCGGGTTGTGCAGGTGGCGGACGTTGTCCGCCGTCACCGCGAAGAACCACTCCCACTGGTTCTGGTCCTGCATGGAGTCCGGGATGTAGCGGTGGGCCGGCGAGATCCAGCGCTGCGCGTACAGGACGACCGACAGGATCAGGAAGAGGAGCGCGACCAGGACGTCGGCGCGGTGCGGGGTGCGAGGGCCGCGGCGGCGGGTCGCGTCCTGGCTCGCGCGCCGGGGGCGGATCGCGCGGGCCTTGAGGAGGGTCAGTTCGGCGAGGACCTTGACGTAGTCCAGCGGGCGGACCTTCGAGCCCTCCTGGTGGGACCAGCGCACGGGCACCTCGGCGACCGGCCAGCCCGCCCGGCGGAAGTACTGGAGTATCTCGACGTCTATGCCCCAGCCGCGCAGCCGCGACGCGGCGAAGGCCTCGCGGGCGCGGTCGCCGTCGAAGAGCTTGAAGCCGCACTGGGTGTCGCGGACTCCGGGGACGGCGACCGAGCGTATGAGGAAGTTGCCGGTCCGGCCGAGCAGCTCGCGCAGGCGGTGCTGGTGGGCGCCGATGGTGGCGCCCGGCCGGGCGCGGGAGCCGATCGCCGCGGTGTGGCCGTCCGCGAGCGCCTTGTCGAGGTGGTCCAGCTCCGCGATGGGCGCGGCGAGGTCGGCGTCGGTGATCAGGACGCGGCGGCCCCGGGAGGCCAGGACGCCCAGACGCAGGGCGTGGCCCTTGCCCTGGTTGCGCTCCGCGCGGATCAGGCGGACGCGGGGGTCGGCGGTGGCGGCCTCGGCGGCGATCTCGGCGGTGCGGTCGGTGGAGCCGTCGTCCACGACGATCAGTTCCCATGTGGGGTCGTCGGGGGTGCGCTTGGCCGGGGCGGGACGGGCGTCTGCGGCGGGGCTGTGGGGGGTGTGGGGGGTGGTGTGGCTTTCGGGGCTTTCGTGGCTTTCGTTCTGGTAGAGCGTGTCGAGGTGGGTTCTTATGGCCGTGAGGGTGGGGGCGAGGCGGTGCTCCTCGTTGTACGCGGGGACGACGACCGTCAGGTCGTGGGTGCTCATGCCGCGGCCAGCCGCTCTATCAGGGACAAGGAGTGCGCGTTGTACTCCCTGACGATGACGTGCGCGGCGGCGGGCTCGCGGCGGGCCAGGGCGTCGACCAGCTCCGTGTGCCGGGACCACAGCGCGCCGCGCAGCTCGCCGCCGCCCTCCTCGCTCCAGCGGCGCAGGTGGGTGACGGCGCAGACCCAGGACTTCACGCGCAGGCGGTGCAGGAAGTCGGAGAGGTGGGGGTTGCCGAAGAGGGCGCTCAGCTCGCGCCAGAAGCGCAGGTCGTAACCGATCAGGACGTTCAGGTCGCCCGCGCAGGCCGCGCGGGCCGCCTCCTCGCCCCTGCGGCGTACGGAGAGCAGCGCGTCGCTCATGTCGCCGCGGGCGTCGCCGTGCCGCGCCAGGTCGCGGAACATGCCGTCGGCTATCAGGCCCCGGGCCTCCAGCATGCGGCGGTAGTCGTCCAGGGTGTGCTCGTGGACGCGGAAGCCGCGGTGCTGGTCGGCGTCCAGGAGGCCCTGCGCCGTGAGGTTCACCAGGGCCTCACGTACGGGGGTCGCGGAGACGCCGTACTGCTCGGCGATCTCCTTGACCGTGAACTCCTGGCCGGGCTCCAGGCGGCCGGCGAGGACCTCGTCGCGCAGGGCGTCGGCGATCTGCTGGCGCAGAGTGCTGCGGATGACGGCGGGGCCGTCGGTGCCGGGCATCTGGGTTCCCCCACGGAGTCTGGCGTGGTCGCCTGGTGCGGTCGTCTTTCCTGGCCCTTTGGGAGGGCGTGGGCACGTCAGACTACGCGGTGGGGGTCCGGCCTGCCGTCCGCTGGCATCCGGGTGCCTGGTTGGCCCCGGGCGGGTGTTTCCCACCCACCCGCCCGTTGCTCCGGGTCCAGGGGTGGGCGGGTGGGGTTTCCCCAGGGGTCGGGGTCAGACCGTGTGGGCGTCCGCTGCTGTCAGTGCCGTGTCCAGTGCCGCGAGGCCCTCCTTCGCCTCCTGTTCCGTGATGGTGCACGGCGGCACCACATGGGTGCGGTTCATGTTGATGAACGGCCACAGGCCGTTCTTCTTCGCGGCGGCGCCGAACGCCGCCATGGGGGCGTTCGCCTCACCGGTGGCGTTGTAGGGCACCAGCGGTTCGCGGGTCTCCCTGTTCTTCACCAGCTCCAGCGCCCAGAACATGCCGACGCCCCGCACCTCGCCCACGCTCGGGTGCCGCTCGGCCAGTTCCGCGAGGCCGGGGCCGATGACCTCGGCGCCCATGCGGGCCGCGTTGGCGACGACGCCCTCGTCCGCCATGACGTTGAGCGTCGCGACCGCCGCGGCGCAGGCCAGCGGGTGACCGGAGTACGTGAGTCCGCCCGGGTAGGGGCGCCGGGCGAACGTCTCCGCGACCGCGCCGGAGATCGCCACACCGCCCAGCGGGACGTACCCGGAGTTGACGCCCTTGGCGAAGGTCAGCAGGTCCGGCACCACGCCCTCGAAGTGGTCCACGGCGAACCACTCGCCGGTGCGGCCGAAGCCCGCCATGACCTCGTCCAGGATGAAGACGATGCCGTACCGGTCGCAGATCTCGCGGACGCCCGCGAGGTAGCCGGGCGGCGGCGTCATGATGCCCGCCGTGCCGGGGATCGTCTCCAGGATGATCGCGGCGACCGTCTGCGGGCCCTCGAAGACGATCGTGTCCTCCAGGTGCTGGAGGGCCCGCTCGCACTCCTGCCGCTCGTTCTCCGCGTAGAAGCGGGAGCGGTACAGGAACGGCGCCCAGAAGCGGACGACGCCCGCCGAGCCGCTGTCGGAGGCCCAGCGGCGCGGGTCGCCGGTGAGGTTGATCGCCTGCTGGGTGCCGCCGTGGTACGAGCGGTACGCGGAGAGGACCTTCGCGCGGCCCGTGTGCAGACGGGCCATGCGGACGGCGTGCTCGACGGCGTCGGCGCCGCCGTTGGTGAAGAAGATCTTGTCCAGGTCGCCGGGGGTCCGCTGGGCGATGAGGCGTGCGGCCTCGGAGCGGGCCTCGACGGCGAAGGCGGGCGCGAACGTCGTCATCGTCGCCGCCTGCTCCTGGATCGCGGCGACGACCTTCGGGTGCTGGTAGCCGATGTTGGTGAAGACGAGGCCACTGGTGAAGTCGAGGAAGCGGTTCCCGTCGTAGTCCCAGAAGTACGAGCCTTCGGCACCGGCGACGGCCGGCGGGTCGATGAGCTCCTGCGCGGACCAGGAGTGGAAGACGTGGGCGCGGTCAGCGGCCTTCACGGCGGCGCCGACCTGCGGGTTCGGCTGAGGGGTCATGGGGCCGAGGGTAGATGTCCGCCCAGTGGACACGACATGGGCGTCCTGTCTGACGTGGGAAGCGGAACCCGACACTGTGTCGCATGGCGATGGCCGGGGGCGATGGCCGGGGCGGTGGCGGGGCCAAGGCCAGGGCGCGGTGGCGGGGCCAGGGGGCGGTGGCGGGGCCAGGGGGCGGTGGCGGGGCCAAGGCCGGGGGGCGGTGGCGGGGGCGGTGTCCGGCGCGGTGGCCCATGGCCGCGGCGCGGGCGTCACGCTCCCCCTCACCTCCCCGCCCGTGCCCCGCGCGGAAACGCCGTCCGTGCCGCTCGGGCCCACCTGCCGCTCCCCAGCTCGGGGCGGACCGCCGCGTATCCCCCGCAGTACTTCGTGAAGTCGGCCGCCCGCACCCCGAACCGGTGCAGCACCCGGTCGGCGTCGGTCAGGTGCCCCTCGGTCCTGGTCTTGGTCTCGACGAGGACGAGCCCGCTGTCGGCGGCGGCCGTGCGGCCCGTCGCGGTGTCCCGGACGACCAGCCCCGCGTCGCAGGTGACGCGCTGCCCGTCGGCGACGAACGTGGCCCGCTGGTAGTCGGTCACGAGCGAGCGGACCAGGCCGCGCGGGGCCTCGATGTCGTACGAGCCGCGCAGCACGCCGGCGAGGAAGCCCTGCCGCGCCTCGTCCAGGGCGTGGTCGGCGCCTTCGAGCCGCTGGCGGTGCTTGACGGTCTCGCCCCGGCCGCCCTTCAGCTTGATCTCGAACTGCCGCTCCCCGCTGTCGCGGTAGACCCGTTCGCGGATGCGGTAGCGGGGTCGCCGACCCTGCCGGTGGTCGTGGAAGGTGCCCAGCTCGGGGGTGTCGTAGTACGTCGAGTGGTAGCGGAAGCAGCGTTTGCCGCCGATGCTGAGCGCCCGGAAGGGGCCGCGGGGCCGCCGGGGGTCGGTCAGCAGCGCCGCGAGGTCTTCGAAGATCTCGACGGGCACGAGGTAGCTGTTGTCGTGGCGGGCGAGCAGCTGCGCGCGGGCGTTCACCTCGTCCAGCGCGATGGGGTGCGCGGCGAGCGCGGCGCGGGCGATGGCGCGTACGGCGGGGTTCACACGGTCTCCTTCGGGCGGCTGGGGGCGATCGTGCGGGACCGGGTCGTGCGGTGTCGTCGCGGTTCCTCGTCGGGGCGTCGGGTCGTCGGGGCGTCGGGCGGTCTTCTCCTGAACTCCCCGAACGGTATCGAAGGTTCCGCCTGTCGGAAGTGGACTTCCGCAAACGCGAGGGCGCGCGCATGCTGTCGCGGCAGCACCGGCGCGGCCCGTCGTACGACTCGCGGAGCGCTGCGAGTGGCAGGCGCGACGGCCCCTTCCGTCTCCGGGTGGGCGGGGCCGTTCGTCGTGTCCGGCATCCGGCGCCAGGAGTAGCGTGGAGACAACACCTTCCGGCGGGGGTATCAGTGACCGCACCTTTCGATGCAGGTATGGGCGATCGCATCGCGCAGCTCAGGTACCGGCGAGGCCTCACGCAGGAGGAACTCGCCGAGCGCGCGGAGGTCTCGGTCGACGTCGTGCGCAAGCTGGAGCAAGGGCGCCGGAAGACCGCCCGGCTCACCACCATCAACGCGCTGGCCCGAGCGCTCGACACCGAGCCCAGCCACCTGGTCGGTCAGCCCGCCACGTTCGAGACTCACGGGATGTCGGAAGAGGACTCACCCTCGGTCCTTGCTCTTCGGCAGGCGATCTCCCCGGTGGCCGACCTGCTCGGCGGGGAGAGCGACCCCGAGGACCCTCCCAGCATTCGAGAACTCCAGGAGTCGCTCCGGTCCACGGAGGCCATCCGGCGCGAGGGACGCATGGCCGAGATCGGCGTGTTGCTGCCCCCGCTCATCCGGGACGCCCGTGCCGTCGTGCATTCCTCCACGGGCAGCGACAAGGCGGCGGCCAACTCCGTGCTCGCCCTCGCCTATCAGGTGGCTTCGGTCACACTCACCGGCCTCGGCAAGGAAGATGCCGCGTTCACCGCGATGGAACGGTCGCTGCTCGCCGTCCGGAGCTGTGACGACCCGGGCCTGGAGACCATGGCGGCTTCCACCCTCTCCTACGTCCTCACCAAGCAGGGCCGTCTCGCCGACGCCGAACGCGTCGCGCTGACCCGGGCCGCAGCCATCGAGCCCGGATTCCGCAGCACGCAGGAGGACTTGGCGCTCTGGGGCATCCTGCTCCTGCGGGCGGCCACCGCCGCCGTACGCCAGAAGAAGCACGAGCAGGTGCTGAGCCTGCTGCGGATGGCGAAGGGTGCCGCCGAGACGATGGACGGCGATCTCCTGCTGTACGCGACCCCCTTCGGCCCGACCAACGCGGGCGTGGCTCGGGTGAACTTCCTTGTCGAGATGGAGCGTGCCGACGAGGCCGTCCAAGCCGCGCGCCGGGTACCCGACCTCAATTCCCTGCCCCCGACATGGCGGGCTCGCTTCCACGTCGATCGCGCTCTGGCCTTCAACGAGATGGACAAGGACCGCCAAGCCGTCGGCGCCCTGCTCGCCGCCGAGGAGAACGCCCCCGAGTGGATGCGCTACCACTCGACCTCGCGCCGCCTGGTCGAGGAACTCCGCGGGCGTGCCGCACGCCGCGACGCACCAGTGCACGGGCTCGCGGACCGGCTGGGCATGCTGAGGTAGGGCGCTGCGTCCCACCTGATCCCTGACCTGGGACGGCCCGTCACTGGGCTGGGGCCGCGCGGCTCCCTAGCGTGATCCACAAGATGCGGCGTCGGCTCACCCCCGCCAGGCGGAAGTCGGCGTCGCAGCCGTGCGGATGACGGGAGACGCCGATGGTTCAGATGCGCGAGACGAGGCATATCCCCGTTGGGTTGCCCGATCGGGCCGAGCTCGCCGAGGATCAGGTGTGCGGCCGGCGCTGCGTGTGGTGCGCGGCAGGCCTCAACACCGCCGTCGCCCTCGACCTCGGGGAACGGCGCGAGGTGAGCGCATACGGCAACGTCACCAGCTGGTTCCCCCGCAGCTGCCGTCCGTGTGCCCGCGCCCACGTCTACCGGACGCTCCTCGACCACACGCAGAGCTGTGAGCAGTGCGCCGACGACCTCACCCGCTGCCCCGGCGGCAAAGCACTGCGCGCGGCCATGAGGACGCTGCGCTCCTGAGCGAGGGCGTCCGGTTCGGCTGGCGGGACGGCCGTCTGGTGGCACGTCAGGTGGCCGCAGCCGTCCGCCTTCGTGCGGCGCACGGACCGGTAGGCCCCCGGTCATGGCCGGCGCGCCACGAGGGTTCAGGAAGCGTCACCGGTCCGTGATCGGTGGTGGGTGGGGGGACGGTACG
Source organism: Streptomyces sp. NPDC005898 (assembly GCF_040629635.1). Classification (NCBI taxonomy): domain Bacteria; kingdom Bacillati; phylum Actinomycetota; class Actinomycetes; order Kitasatosporales; family Streptomycetaceae; genus Streptomyces; species Streptomyces sp. NPDC005898. The sequence goes on from NZ_JBEXWC010000002.1 coordinate 228,856, forward strand.
GTCTGGCGTAGGTGCGGCTTTCGGTGAGGTGGGGGTCGGATTCAGGGCCCGTCCGGTGAGGGGAGTGACCACGGCGCGGGCGCCGGTCGTCTCACGGATGTGTCACAGATTCCGTCGACGGCTGCGGAGAAAGCGCCCATGATGTGGGCTCTACGTAGGTGGGACCTCGTCTGATGGACCGTATGGACGGCCCGTAGAGTTCTCACCCTGTTGCACACCAATGGGGGAGGTCGGTGCGGCGATGGAAAAGCTCGGTCCCGGAGATCCGCAGCGGATCGGCGCGTATCGGCTGCTGGCGCGGCTCGGCGCGGGCGGCATGGGGCAGGTGTACCTCGCGCGTTCGGGGCGGGGCCGCACGGTCGCGGTGAAGCTGGTGCGCCAAGAGCTCGCCGAGCAGGAGGAGTTCAGGAACCGCTTCCGGCAGGAGGTGCGGGCCGCGCGGCGCGTCGGCGGCGCGTGGACGGCGCCCGTCCTGGACGCGGACACCGAGGCCGCCATCCCGTGGGTCGCCACCGGGTACGTGGCCGGGCCCTCGCTGCAGACCGTCGTCTCGCGCGACCACGGCCCGCTGCCCGAACGGTCCGTCAATATCCTGGCGGCCGGGCTCGCGGGCGCCCTGAAGGACATCCACGCGGCGGGCATCGTCCACCGCGACCTCAAGCCGTCGAACGTGCTGGTCACCATCGACGGCCCGCGCGTCATCGACTTCGGCATCGCCCGCGCCCTGGAGACCGTCACCGACGGTGGCCTCACCCGCACCGGCGCGCTGGTCGGCTCGCCCGGTTTCATGGCGCCCGAGCAGGTGCGCGGGGACCGGATCACGCCGGCCTGCGACGTGTTCTGCCTCGGCTCCGTCCTCGCGTACGCCGCCTCGGGCGCGCTGCCCTTCGGCACGGCCAACAGCGGTGTCCACGCGCTGATGTTCCGCATCGCGCAGGAGGAGCCGGACCTCTCCGGGCTCCCGGAGAACCTGGCCGAGCTGATCGCGCTCTGCCTGCGCAAGGACCCGGCTTCCCGGCCCACTCTCGACGACGTCCTGGAGCGCACGGGCGCGCAGGACACCCTCGGCGCGGAGGGCCGCACGCGCGATCCCTGGCTGCCGGGCGCCCTCGTCGCCCAACTCGGGCGGCACGCAGTGCAGTTGCTGGACGCGGAGGACCCGGACGAGCCCCGGGTGGCGACCGTCGTGGCCGCGGAGGGGTCCCCACACGCCGCAGCGGACGGTACGGGCGGTGCGGACGGGTCCAGAGATAGAGCCGCCGGTTCGTCGGACAGTGCGGGATCGTCGGACGGGCCCCCGGCCGGCTCCCCCGAGGCGAGGGCCGACGGTGCGGGCGCGGCCGTGTCCGCGGCTGCCGCGGCGGCAGCCGCGGCGGCAGCGGCCTCCGGTGGGGCGGCGGCCGGTGGCGGGGCCACTCCCCCGCCCCCCGGAGCGCCCGGCGCCGCGCCGCTCGACCATCTGCCCACCATGGTCGGGGGCCAGGCCCCGCCGCACACGCCCACTCCGCCGCCCATGCCGCCGGCGGGCGCCCCGGCGTACGGCTATCCCCAGCAGGCACACCAGCACCCGCAGCCCGGCGCCTACGGCTACCCGCAGCAGCCCCCGGCCGGCTTCGGCCCGACGCCGCCCTACGGTCCGGGCATGTACACCCCGCTGCCCGTGCCGCAGAACGAACCGGCGCGCCGCAGCGGCCGTTCGAGCGCCGCGCTGATCGTCGTCGCGTTGATAGTGGCCATCGGGGCGGGCGGCACCGTCTACGCCGTCATGAACAACAAGGACGACGACACCAAGCGGGGCGACGACGCCAAGAACTCGGCGAGCAGCGGACCCCGGACCCCGGGACCCAGTTCCCCGGAGCCGGACCCGTCCACGTCGCCCACCCCCTCCCCCACCGAGGAGGAGGGCACCGTCCCGGACAAGTACGTCGGCACGTGGTCGGGCGGCCTGGACAACAAGTCCGGCCACCACACGCGCAGTCTCACCATCCAGCAGGGCGATACCGGGGACACGGCCCTGTCGCTGGTGGCCGAGGGGCCGACGGACGGCGGCGGCACCTACCGCTGCGTCTTCGAGGGCAAGCTGGAGTCCGCGTCCGGCGACCGCCTGCACATCGGGCCCACCGAGATCACGGAGGGGCAGCCGATGTCGGCGTGCACGCCCGGCAAGGCGAGCGTCGTGACGATCCTCGGCAACGGGAAGCTGCGGCGCGCCAACACGGACGGTACGGGGGAGCTGACGTACGACCGGTCCGGCTGAGCGCCCGCCGCGCCGGGGGCGAGACCCCGAGACCTCGCCCCCGTCGCCCTTTACGGCAGCCGGATCGTCCGTACCAGCGGCATGTCCGCGTACAGGCTCGGCTCGGTCGTCACCACGGGCCGGCCGTCCGGCCAGTCAGGCGTCGGCCGGGACAAGTGGACCGCCTGCCCCAGTCGCCACTCGACCCCGTCACGCAGGAGCGCGCCCAGGGCCGAGGCCCCGGCGAAGTCCAACTCGACGATTTCGGCGGCGGGCAACGCGCCCACGTGATCGGCTAGGCCCTTGCGCATCCCGTCGGCCGCCGCGAGGCACAGTGCCGGTACGTAGACGTGCCGGGTCGGCCCGTGTTCGGTGTTGGAGATGAACTGCGAGGCGAGCCGGTTGCCCGACCCCAGGGCGAGCAGGGCGGTCTGGTCGTAGATCACCGCCGTCGACCCGCTCACAGGCTGTCCACGGGCCGACCGGCCTCCAGGTCCTGCCAGACCTTCTCGGCCCTGTCGTGGTCCTCGTCCGTCAGCGTCACGCCGAAGTGCGTCTCGCAGTACGCCTTGGCCTCCTCGTACCGCTTCTGAAGCTCCTCCTTGGTGGGAGTGGCTCCCGCCAGCTCGGCGATCAGGTCGCGCATGGTCATGCCGCGCTCGCGGGCGAGCACCATGAGCCGGTCGCGGACAGCGGGGTCAACCTTGACGGTGGTGTCAGCCATGACGACAGTATACTGACGGTATACCGTCTCGGGCCGCTCCAGTAACGTGGTCATTTCGTTTCCTTTCGGATGGGGGACCCGGCCGCACGGTCGTGGGCCGGGAGTCTTATGGCCGCCGGTCAGGCCAGGAGCGGGGCCGACGCGCCCCGCAGCGCCGCTCTCGCCGCCGCCCCGCCGCGCAGCGCCGCCGCCACGAATCCCGGCTGGCCGGGCGCGCGCCGCTCCTCGCCCGCGTGGGGCGTACGCGGCGGAGGCGGCGGCGCGGGCAACTTGCGGCGCAGGCGGTCCTTGACCAGCGCGGCCGCCGAGTACACCCGGGACGGCAGCCCCTGCGTCAGCGCGGCCCGCACCACCGCGTCGCTCGCGCCGACCGCCCACCACTCCTCCACGAGCGGCGCGAGGCGGACCGCGTCGGCGGCGCCGAGCGCGAGCCGGGGGTCCCGCCTGCCGAGCGAGGCCAGTAGCTGGGCCGCGACGCCCAGCGGTTCGGCGGCGTTCGCGGGTTCGGCGCCGCGCTGCGCCGGCGGCTCCGGGGAGGGAGGTTTTTCTTCCCTGGTCTTTTCTCCCGAAGGGAGAGCGCCCGCCGCCCCGGACGCCGACTCGCCGGGAGCCAGGTTTTGAACTTTTTCCGCGTCACCCTCTGGGGGCTCCTCGTCGTACGGGGCGTCGAACACCTCGTAGACGGTGAAGAGTTGGCCCGTCTCGCGGTCCTTGTGGACGGCCCGCCGCAGATAGCGGGATTCCTCCAGCTCACGCAGGGCGGCGGCGACCCGCATCCGCCCTTCCTTGCGCTGTCCGGCGAGCGAACGGACCGTGGCACGGGCGTCGTTCGGGAGGCTGAGGAGGTACATCAGTACGCCTGCCGCGCACCAGGAGATGGACCTGTCGCGGAGAAGAGAGTTGGCGAAGCTGGAGAACGCGCGCGTGGGCGTCGTACGATGGATGCGCATTTGGAGGTCTTCGCTCCGGGTGTCGAGCCCCCAGGTGTTCCCGCACCGTGGGGGCAACTTCATGCGCCGCCGACCGGCCGCGCCATTGGCGGCGACTCTATGCCCACGCAAAGTGCCGGGCGCAAGTCTGAACTGGCCTTTGTGCAGGTCGCGTTCGTTATCTTCACTCGTGCGAGTTAAGCGCGGTGTGCAGCAGCAGGGTGTGTACGCGGCGGTCCGCGCCGCTGGGGCGGTAGCGCCAACTCAGGGGCCAGGTATGGCCGTCCAGCGCCGGTACCGGTACGTACGACACGTGTCCCGGCGCGGCGGTCAGGCGCGTGACGCCGTCCGGCCACGGCCGGTGCGACGTGCTGCCGACCGGGACGAGGAAGTACACCCCGCGACGCCCGTTCGCCTCCTCCACGATCGGCCCCGGGTCGCCGCCCGTCAGCCGCGCCAGCTCGTCGGCAAGGGCGCGGCCCCGGTCGCCGTCGACTCGTACGGCGTCGAACTGGACGCCCGCCTTGCGGAGTTGGAGGCCGGTCGCCGGAATCCAGTCGGCCTGCGCGTTGTGCGTGTTCATGGGTTCAGCCAAGCGGCGCGAGGATAGCTTTTCCATGACTCTGAGTCGACTGCCGCGCACGGTCGGAAACGGGCCGAGCGGGGTTGAGACCGGTTGAGATCGGTTGAGATCCGGTGAGTTCGGAATACTTTCGGAGGTGACCTCGATGGCGCGGTCCGCGAACAAGGACGAGGCGGGCGGCGTGACCCACCTCGTCGCCGCCCTGGCCAGGGCCCTGCGGGAGCAGCAGCGGCTCTCCCAGACCGAGGTGGGCGCGATGACCGGTTACACCGGATCGGCGATCAGCGCGATGGAGACGTGCGCGCAGCCGCCGAGTGACCAGATGCTGGTCAAATTGGGGGAGACGATCGGCGCGGGGCTCGGTGTCTTCGAGAAGGCGCGTGAGTACGTCCTGATGGACAAGTACCCCGCCCGGTTCCGGGGCTTCTCCGCGATGGAGGCGGCGGCGCTCACGCTCTTCTCGTACGAGACCCTCGTCGTCGACGGTCTCTTCCAGACGGAGGAGTACGCGCGGGCCCTGATCGCCGGCAGCTACCCGCCCGTTTCCGAGCAGAAGTGTGAGGAACTGGTCGAGGCGCGCCTGGCGCGCAGGGTGCTGCTCGACCGGCAGCCGGTCCCGATGATCGAGTTGATCCTGGAAGAGTCGGTGCTGCGCCGGCCGTTCGGGAGCTGGGAAATCCAGCGCGGGCAGCTCCGGTCGCTGGCAGAGGACGCCCAGCGGCCCAACGTCACCATCCAGGTGCTGCCCTTGGCACGCGGACTGCGTGGGACGTACGCGGGTGATCGTGGGCCCATGAAACTCATCGAGACCAAGGACCACGAGCACGTGGCGTTCATGGAGATCGAGGACCAGAGCATCCTGGTCAGCGATCCGGCGGAAGTCTCCCAACTGACTCACCGCTATGCGAAGATCCGCGCACAGGCCCTGAGTCCCGACGACTCGCTGAGCCTCATCGAGCAGTTGGCAGGAGAGAAACAGCGATGAGCAGCACCCTGCGATGGTTCAAGTCGAGCTACAGCGACGGCGGTGGCGGCAACTGCCTGGAAGTCGCCTACGACTGGTTCAAGTCGAGCTACAGCGATGACGGTGGCGGCAACTGCCTGGAAGTCGCGTACGAGTGGCACAAGTCGACTTACAGCGACAGCGGCGGGGGCAACTGCGTCGAGGTCGCCCCCTGCCCCCGCGCCCCCGGCGCGACCACGCATGTCCGGGATTCCAAGAATCCCGGGGGGCCCTCCCTCGCCGTCTCGGCGGGGGCCTGGGCCGCGTTCGTCTCCTGGGCCGAGTAGCGCTCCCCCGCGCGGGGGAGGAGGACCGGCCACGGAGGTGATCCGCCGCGCCGCGCTCGCCGCGAGGCTGGAGGCATGACCACCGCAGCCGCACATCAGCGCCCCGCCCGCACCGTCGCCGCCCCGGCGTCCGCCTGGACCGTCCGGGCCGCCCGCTCCCTCTCCCTGCTCGCCCTGCCCGTCTGCGTGTGGCGGCTGCCGTTCGCCTTCGGGTACGGGATGGGCGGGGCAGCCCCGGACCCGGCATGGTGGAACACGCCGTACGTGCTCGGGCTGAGCCTGCTCACCGAACTCGCCGCGCTGCTGAGCCTCGGCCTCGTACGCCCCTGGGGCGAGGTCTTCCCGGCCTGGCTCCCCCGGCTCGGCGGGCGCCGCGTCCCGTCCGCCGCCGTGATCGTCCCGGGGGCCCTCGCCGGGCTGCTCTTCAGTGCGCTGTGCGCCGACTGGCTCCGCCTGGCCTGCACCGAAGGTCCGGACGCCTGGCCCTACGCCGACGGCTGGAACGTCCTCGCCATGACGGTGAGCGGGCTGATGACGCTGTGGGGGCCCCTGCTGCTGATCCTCACGGTCGCCTACTACCGGCGCCGGCGGTAGCCGCCGGGGAGCGGTCCTGTCAGGTGCGGTAGCGGGGGAAGTCGCCGGTTTCTACCGACCAGGCGCCCATCTGTACGGTGTCGCCGAACTTGTAGTGACGGGGGTTGTCCACGTACCGGGGCTCCCCGGCGGAGGTGTCCGGCCCGGAGTGCACGGTGATCGTGCCGTCCCGGGGGTCGACGATCACGTAGACGGGAATGCCCATGCGGGGGTAGTCGCGGAGTTTGGTGACGTAGTCGCGGCCCGGGTCCGAGGGGGATACGACCTCGACGGCGATGGATACGTCGGGGGCGAACACGGCGAAGTCCTCGGGCTGCCCGTCGCGGGCCTCACGTGTCAGGACCAACAGGTCTGCCGTCCGGCAGAGACCGAGGTCGGGACGGTGCACTCGATTCTCGGCGAGGGCGACCGCGTCACGATCCTGGCTCCGGATCTGGAAGCCGATCTCCATCACGAGCTCGCCATGCGGGTTGGAGGGGGACATCATGTGGACGGTGATCTCCTGGTTCGTGATGTCTGCCCGCGCCACGCGGCCACGGTTCTCCGCCACGGCCTCGTACTCCTCGGCCAATTCCATGAGCTGCCGATACGTGACCGTCGGCTTGATCGACCCCACCGGCTGCGCGCTCATCGGGCTACTCCTCGCTCGGGCATGACGGAGATGCTCTCCCACCGTAGCGCCGCTCGCTGTCATGTCCGTCAGTCTTCCGGGCAAGGCAAAGGGGTGGGTCGCGTTGATGTGCGACCCACCCCTGAGAGTGAGCTGAGCCCCGTTCGCGGGGCGGGCGGATCAGACGAAGGAGTTGATCTCGATCGTCTCCGTGCGGCCCGGGCCCACGCCGATCGCGGAGATCGGGGCGCCGGACATCTCCTCCAGCGCCTTCACGTAGGCCTGCGCGTTCTTCGGCAGGTCCGAGAAGGTCTGGGCCTTGGTGATGTCCTCGGACCAGCCCGGCAGCATCTCGTAGATCGGCTTCGCGTGGTGGAAGTCGGTCTGCGAGTAGGGGAGTTCCTCCACGCGCTTGCCGTCGATCTCGTACGCCACGCAGACCGGGATCTGCTCCCAGCCGGTGAGGACGTCGAGCTTGGTCAGGAAGAAGTCCGTCAGGCCGTTCACGCGGGTCGCGTAGCGGGCGATCGGGGCGTCGAACCAGCCGCAGCGGCGGTCACGGCCGGTCGTCACACCGCGCTCGCCGCCGATGCGGCGCAGGTCCTCGCCGTCCTGGTCGAACAGCTCGGTCGGGAACGGGCCCGCGCCGACCCGCGTCGTGTACGCCTTGAGGATGCCGATGACCCGGCTGATCTTCGTCGGGCCCACGCCGGTGCCCGTGCAGGCGCCGCCGGCGGTCGGGTTCGACGAGGTGACGAAGGGGTACGTGCCGTGGTCCACGTCCAGGAGCGTGCCCTGGCCGCCCTCGAAGAGGACGACCTTGTCCTCGTCCAGCGCGTTGTTCAGGATCAGGGTGGTGTCGGCGACGTACCGCTTGATGTTCTCGCCGTGCTCCAGGAGCTGCTCCACGATCTGCTCCGCCTCGATCGCGCGGCGGTTGTAGAGCTTCGTGAGGAGCTGGTTCTTGATCTCCAGGGCCGCTTCGACCTTCTGCTGAAGGATCGACTCGTCGTAGAGGTCCTGCACGCGGATGCCGGTGCGGTTGATCTTGTCGGCGTACGTCGGGCCGATGCCGCGCCCGGTCGTGCCGATCTTGCGCTTGCCGAGGAAGCGTTCCGTCACCTTGTCGACCGTCACGTTGTACGGCGTGATGATGTGGGCGTTTCCGCTGATCAGAAGCTTCGACGTGTCGACGCCGCGCTCGTTCAGACCGCTCAGCTCGGAGAGCAGGACCGACGGGTCGACGACGACTCCGTTGCCGATGACCGGGACACAGTCCGGGGAGAGGATCCCGGAAGGGAGGAGATGCAGCGCGTACTTCTGGTCGCCGACGACGACCGTGTGGCCGGCGTTGTTGCCGCCCTGGTATCGCACTACATAGTCCACGGAGCCACCGAGCAGGTCAGTGGCCTTTCCCTTGCCTTCGTCACCCCACTGAGCACCGAGCAGCACAAGTGCGGGCACAGGCGTACACCCCTTCCGGGCGGGGCATGTCCAAGGTCAGGGGCCGTCGCCCCCGTATGGGTGTGGCGTGTACGGCCCGAGTGTGCCTCGGATGCTGCCCCGGAATAGACGAAGCCCCTGGCGCAATAGCGCAAGGGGCTCTTGCACAAAGATGCTACCCGAGGTCTCAAAGAACGGCTAAAAGAAAGGGAGCACGTTGTCGGCTCGCGACCAGCTCCTAGTCGTCATCGACCCGGTCGCCCGACGTGCGGACGGCGAGTCGGTACGCATCGCGAAGGACGTGCTCGGTGCGGGCGCGAACCTGCGGATCTGCCTGCCGGACAGTCCCGAGGACTTCACGAAAGCGCTGGCCAGGCGGGGTGCGCGGCGGCCGGTGGTGATCGGTGACGACCGTGCGCTGCTGCGGGCCGTCCAGGCCTTGCACCGGGAGCGGGGGCTGGCCCGCGCCACGCTCTCCCTCGTGCCCGTCGGGGCCGCGCAGACGCTCGCGCGGGCGCTCGGGGTGCCCGCCGGGGCGGTCGCCGCGGCGCGGGCCGTCCTGGAAGGGGCCGAGCGGCGGCTGGATCTGCTGGTGGACGAGAGCGATGGGGTGGTGTTGGGGGAGTTGCGGATTCCTCCTGTGGGGGTGGGGGCGGTGCCGGCCTCGGGGGCGGGGGCGGGTGCGCGGGTTGGGCTGTCTCGTCTTTCCGTGGGTGTGTCCCCGGCCGGTGCCGGTGAGGGGCACGCTTGGCTTCGGACCTGTCAGTCGTTCGTACGGACCCTGGCCGCGCGGCCCTCGCGGGTGGCGGCGGTGGCGGGGGCGGGGCCTTCGCGGTTGCGGGTCGAGGCGGATGGGGTCACGTTGATCGACCTGGACCAGCCTGTCGAGGGTGTGCGGATCAGTGCGGGGGAGGGTGGGCTGGCGCGGGTCGAGGTGCGGCCGGTCTCTGTGGGGGCGGAGGCGGGGGCCCTGGGGGTGTGGGCGCGGGCGGTCACCGTCTCTGGGGCGGATTTTCGGTTTTGTGCGGATGCGGTGGTTGGGGGGCCTGTGCGGACGCGGACCTGGACGGTTCGGGCGGGGGCGTGGGGGTTGACGTTGCCTCGGTGAGGGGTGGGGGTGCGGGGGGTTCTTTGGGGGGTTTGCGCAGTTCCCCGCGCCCCTGGGGGGGGTGGGGCTTGGGCTCGTTGGGTGGGAGCGGGTGCGTTGGGGTTTTGCGCAGTTCCCCGCGCCCCTGGGGAGTGGGTGGCTGGGGTGCTTGGGTGGGTGCGGGTTCGTTGGGGTTTTGCGCAGTTCCCCGCGCCCCTGGGGTGGGTGGGTGCGGGGTCGTTGGGGGGTTTTGCGCAGTTCCCCGCGCCCCCGGAGGGCTAGGGGGTGGGGTTTGTGGATTGGGCGTGTTGGGTCCAGCCTTCGCGGAACCAGTGCAGGTGGGTCTGCTGGGCCTCGGCCTCTGTGATGATCCGTACACCCTCCACGCCGGCCTCCTGGATCTTCGTACCCAGTTCGACGAGCAGTCCGCCGAGGAGGAACGCCAGCTCCTCCGGCGTGCGGGCGTGGCCCTCGCCGCGTTCGCCGTCGCGGCGCGGGTGGCCCGACGGTCCCTCCGATTCGTCAGTCGGCATGTTCGCGCTCCTTCTGGGCCCCTGCTATTCGTCCTGCGGCAGGAACGCCTTCGTGACGCGCACGAAGACCGCCTGCAGTTCCGTCGGCACCCCCATCCGCCGAGCCGCCTCCTCGGGGCTCAGCCGTCGGGGGGCGCCGGTGTCCCCGCCCCGCGGGGCCGTGATCGGCAGGTCGCTCTCGGAGAGGCGGCCCGAGCGGATCAGCATGTCCCGCAGCGGCACGCCCAGCACCGTCGCCAGCCGCCGCATCGTCTCCAGGTCCGGCATGCTCTGCCGCTGCACGAGCCGGCTGACCGCCGCCCGGTGCACACCCGCGTCGTCCGCCAGCTTCGACTTGCCGCCGCCGCGCGGGCTGTCGATGTCGTAGCCGCGCTCGCGCATCACACCCTCGATCCACTCGGCGAACTCCTCCAGTTCATCCGCTCGATTCCGGCCACTGTCCCGGATCTGTCCGTCCTGGTCGCTGCGGGCGCTGGCCCGCGGGCTGGACACCATGTCGTCGCTCTCCCCTCGTCGCAGGGGGAGCGTATCGATCGCGCGCGCACGGACATACGTGCGCGCCAGCGCGTTGCCGGGAAGTTCCGACGGGGTCCCGCCGGACGTTTCTTTCTGGCCATCCCTCTCGTCACTCCGCTCACTCACCTCGCCATTTTTAGTTGCGCCTGCGCACACAGCGTGGAACTCTGATCACGCATCGCCCTTTCGAACATACGTTCGCATACCCTGCGGAGGGATTGCGCATGCCTCAACGGACAGCTGTCCCCGCACTTGCTCTGAACAGCGCGTTTCCTCGTACGGAAGCCCCCCTGGACGAAGCTCTCGATTGGCGCAGAGACGCCGCCTGCGTGGACCTCCCCCAGCAGTACGTCTTCACCCGCACCCTCGCCGAGGCCGCGCCGGTATTGCGCGCCTGCAATCAGTGCCCGATCCGGCGCGAGTGCGAGGCCGTCGTCGATCCGTCGCACAGCTGGTTCGACGGCGTCAGCGGCGGGCGGCTCTGGCGCAACGGCCGCGCGGTCAAGCCCCACAAGCCGGCCGCCGGGAGGCCGTGATGAGCGACGCGAACAGCGCGGTCGACCGCGCCGCCCTCTGGCTCGACTCCCTGCGCCGCCGCTACCCCCTGCTCCTCGCGGAGCTGGTACCCGGCACCGGACGCACCCTGCGCGAGGTGCGCGGTGGCGGACCCGCCGCCTCCGCCCTCGCGCCCGTCCGCCTGTACGTCAGCGACGCCCTGCGCGACATCGGTGACGGCGTGATCGAGCTGGAGGAGGCCGTACGCGACCGGCTCGGCCTGCGCCGCATCTCCGCCGCCCCGGTGCCGGTCCGGCTGCGCCGGCTCGGCGAACTCCTCGACTCCGTGGCGGAGTTGCCCGACCTCGCGGCGCACGTCGAGGAGGAGGCGCGCCGGATGGCCCACCGCTGTGCCCGCGCCCTCGGGGATCCCGAGCAGCTGGTGCGGCTCCCCGGACGCTGCCCGGCCTGCGACTGCGTCTCGCTGCGGGCGTTTCCGGAGCGGGGGATCGCGATGTGCGTGAACCCCCCGTGCCGGCACGTGCTCGACGAGGAGACGCCTTGAACACCCCGCTGATCTCGGGTGACCTCGCCGCCGACGAGGCCGACGTCTCGCCCGCCACCATCCGCAAGTGGGTGCAGCTCGGTCATCTGAAGGCCGCCGGGCGGCAGGGGCGGCGGTCCCTGTACCGCCTGGAGGACGTCTTCGCCGCCGAGCGTGCCGTCCGCCGCGCACGGGCGGCGGACCGGCCGCCCACGTAAGCCGCGTCAGCCGCCTAAGCCGCGTGGAGAAACGTAGGAGCGAGGGGCCCCGCACCCGGGAGGTGCGGGGCCCCTCGTGCGTATCGGCAGCGAGCCCCTCGCGTGCTTTCCACCCGGGTCAACCCGGGCCCCGTACAAGCCGGTTGCGGGAATCGGGACCCTGGATCACACTTGGAGCAGCGGCAGAGCTGCGCCCCCGGCGAGGGGCGGCGGACCTGCCGCTTTGTGTTGCCCGCACTCGTCCCATCCCCTCCGATGACAGGGAGTGTCCATGTGGCCATCCTGACCTTTCCCGACGCGGAACGGCTCGTCGTCGACTTCCTCAAGAACCGGGCGGAGCTAGCCGGTTCGGACGTCGACAACCGGCCGCCCCCGGGGTTCGACGGCACCCAGAAGGCCGTCCTCGTCTCCCGCGTCGGTGGCGCGTGGGTCGACGACCGGCATCTCGACCAGCCCCTCCTGGACCTGGAGGTCTACGGTCCGGACAAGACCACCGCGCACGGCGTCTCCCTCGCCGCCCGCGCCTGTGTGCTCGAACTGGCCGGCACCTCGTACGGCGGGGCCGTCGTCACCGACGTCACCGAGACGGACGGGCCGCGCTGGCTGCCCGACCACAACCGCCCGGCGGGAAGCCGGTACCTGTCGACGGTCCGGGTGTCGATCCGGCCCCAGTGAGCCCCGGCTTCCCCCTGAGCACCACACGCACCGCACGCAGTTCCAGGCCCTGCCCCATCACGGCGGGGCCTTCGTCGTGTCCGGGACCGTCGTCCCGCGACCAACCGCACCCACCTGAGGAGTACGCATGGCAGGCAACAACGGCAAGGAGATCCGCGTCGCCGGTACGGGACGCGTCCTGATCGCCCCCGCCGGCACCGACGCCCCGGCCAACGCCACCGTCGACTGGGACACCACCAAGTGGACGGACCTCGGTTACACCACGACCGACGGCATCAAGTTCAACAAGAAGGACAAGATCGACCCGGTGGACACCTGGCAGTCGGTGAGCCCGGCGCGGTTCATCTACTCCGACCGCGACCTCACCGTGAAGTTCCAGCTGCTCCAGCTGAACAAGGCGACCCTCGCCTTCTTCATGGGCGGCGGCGAGGTGAAGGCGGTGACCACCGCGCCGGGGACCGTGGTGGAGAACGAGCTCAAGGAGTTCTCGTACGACCTGGCCAACACGCCGACCCCGGACGAGCGGGCGCTCGGCATCGAGTTCGTCGACGGCGCGTCGAAGTACCGCTTCGTGGTGCCGCGCGGCCAGGTCACCGAGACCGAGGAGATCGGCCTGACCCGGACCGGCGCGGTGAAGCTGGGCGTGACCTTCACGGCCCTCGCCAAGGACGACCGGGCTCCGCTGGCCAGCTTCCGCATCAAGGAACTCGCCACGTCCTACGCGTGAGCCGGCCGGGGCACATGTGGCCCGCTCATAACGCCCGCTGACGGCGCGCAATCGGCGGTCGTGTTCGTAGGCGACCGCATAGGATCCCCGCGACGCCCGGCCCGTGCCCCCCAGCACGGCCGGGCGTCGCCCTGCCCAAGGAGACAACCGTGGCCGGCTTCAACGTCAACGCCGCCCGCGCCCAGCGCCTCGAAGCGCTCGGCCGGGCCTGGACCTTCGAGCTCGACGCCGAGACCTTCGAGCTGCCGACCGAACTGACCCGCGCCACCGCGCGCGAGCTGCGGGACCTGGACGACAACGACGTGGACGGTCTGCTCGAACTGCTCCTGGGTGAGCAGCAGTTCGCCCGCTTCGAGCGTCATGACGTCACGATGCAGGACATCGCGGCGATCCTGGAGGCGTACGGCAAGGAGACCGGGCTCGGCCTGGGGGAAGGCTGAGCCTCGGCGCGTTCGTCGACGAACACGCCGAGGCCCTTGAGGCGGACCTGCTGCGCCACTACGGCCTCGACCTGCTGGACTGGCACCGGGGCCGGCTCTCCTCGCGCCGCCTCGCGCTCCTTATCCGGCACCTGCCCCGGGACAGCGCGGTGGCCCGCGAGACGGAGGGGGAGGCGGCGGAGTGGGCGGTGGGGGACTATCTCCTCGCCCATGTGGTGGACCAACTGGCGGACGCCAACTGGATGTTCGCCACGGTCAACCGGGACGAGGACGCGGATCCCCTGGAGCCGCCGAAGCCGGTGCCGCGGCCGGGTACGGCCGACGCGGCGGCCACCCGGGACACCCCTGAGCCCGCCACCGCCCCCGGCGCAGGTCCCGGCGCAGGTCCCGCCGCCGCCCCCGGCACAGGTTCCGTCACCACCCCGGACCCCGCCCCCGGGCCAGCGCCCCCGCCCGTCGCGAGGCCGAGCGCCGATCAGCTGGCCGCCTTCTTCTCCTGACGAGCGGAAGCCCGCCCGGCCGTACCGGTCGTCCCCCGTCACCTACGGCGCAGGGTCACCTTCCACGGGGGCAGGGAGCCCCACCGCAGCGCGCCCCCGTGACCGCCGCCCACGGCGACGAGTCCCGGGCCCGGGATGACGATCGTGCCGCGGAACTTGCCCGTGTGCTCGATCAGCTTCCTTTCCCCGCGCCCTTGGAAGTCGTAGAGCCAGACGGAACCGTGGCCCTCGAAATCGACGTCCGCCTCCGTCTTTTCCCCGTGGTGGGCGTAGACGCGGGACGTGTTCCCCGCGTTCTCCGGCGCCAGCGGGGGCGCGTCCGACAGTTCGCCGAGGGATATGTGCCAGCGCCCCGGCCTGTGCACGCCGTCGGATATGGCGAGCCGGTGGTATTTCGCCGGAATCACCAGGTGGGCCCGGTCCTTTCCCCACCCGGACTCCCCGACGCGTTCCCGGAGGGTGATGCCGCCCTCCGTGCAATCGCCGTCGATCGAGAAGCCCCGCCCGAACGCTCTGCCCCAGGCCTCCGCGAGCAGGACCTTTCCGGAGCGAGAAGCCGGTATGTCGAACTCGTCCCTTCCGCGTCCGGAGAAATACCCCGACGAACTATCGGACATTCAGGAACCTTTCGAGAGGAAATGCCAGATGAGCGAAGGTGACGTGAAGCCGATCAAGGACAGGGTGGCAGACCTTGAGAAGCAGATCCAGGAGTTCACGACCAAGTTCGAACACGGCTGGGCCAAGGGCGAAACCGTCGGCGCGGCGGGTGCCGCCACGGGTGCGGCCGCGTCCCTGACCGGTGTCTCGGGCGAGGCCACCCTGCTGTCCGGCGGCTTCAAGCTGGCGAACTTCGAATACGACTTCATGGCCGAGAGGGAGAAGAAGAAGCTCAGGAGTCTGCGCCAGCTGCCGGATCAGCTGGCCGAGGACATCGGTGCCGCCAAACGCCTGGCCAACGAAGGAAAAGAGGCGGCCGGCCGCGTCGACCGACGGGTGAGCGACCTCTCCCGCGACGTCGACCAGAAGCTCCGCCGCAAGGCCGACCTCTCCGAGGTACGGCAGACCAACAGCCGCCAGAACAGTCAGCTCGAAGGGCTGCGGAGCAGTCAGGTCAGCGCGCTGCGCCGCGAGGCCACCCAGGCGAACGCCGCCGTGCAGCACCTGAACGACGAGATCACCCGGCTCAATTCCCGCTTCTGACGCGGCGAGCGAGGAGAAGACACCATGGGACTGAACCAGTCCATAGGAACCGCGGCCACCCAACTGGGGCGGCTGCGCGGGGCGGCCCGTCAAGCCGCGTCCGAGATCGGCACGTTGGGCAAGTCGACCGGGACCGCCGCGAGGTCGGTCGGCAGCCTCGGCCGGCCGGCCGGCACCACCGCCACCGCCGTCGGCAAGCTCGGCACGTCCTCCGGGACCGCCGCCACCGCCGTGGGACGGCTGCGCACCTCCGCCAACAACAGCGGCGGCGCCGTACGCCAACTGAACACCGGCCTGCGGACCGCCGACGGATCCCTCTCCAAGGCCCGCAAGGGAAGCGACGGCTTCAAGAAGGCCCTGGACGGGCTGCGCGGCGCCGCCAACCGCACCAAGACCGCCCTGCGCGACGTGCAGCGCCAGGCCGACGCCGTGGAGAAGTCCGTCGGCAAGGCCGGCAAGAACGCCGACAAGGGCGGCAAGTCCATGGGCGGGCTCGGCAAGGGCCTCAAGGGCGCGAGCGTGGCCCAGAAGGGGCTGAACCTCGCCATGGCGGCCAGCCCGTTCGGGCTGATCATGACCCTGGCCGCCCCGCTGATCGCCCAGTTCGTCAACATGGACAAGGTCACCGCCGCCCTCAAGCGGGGCATGACCGCCGCCTGGAGCGGCATCAAGTCCGGCACCCGTTCGGCCGTCGACTTCATCAAGCCGCTGGTCAAGGGCCTCGGCAATCTCATCCTGGCGCCCATCCAAGGGCTGGCGGGCGCCCTGAACGGGGTGTTCGGCGTCCTCGCCGGGATCAAGATCTCCATCCCCAGCTGGGTGCCGAAGTGGGGCGGCAAGTCCTTCGGGTTCCCGCGCCTGCACGTGCCCGTCCCGCACCTCGCCCAGGGCGGCGTCGTGCGGGCGCGGAGCGGCGGCACCCTCGCCCTCGTCGGTGAGGCCGGCGAGTCCGAGGCCGTCATCCCGCTCTCCCGCCTGGAGAGCATGATCGGCCGCGGCGGCGGCAACACCGCCGCCCTGCGCCGCCTCGCCGACGTCATGGAGCGGCTCGCCGAGCGGCCCGTGCACGTCGACGTCGACTCGCAGACCATCGCCCGCGCCGTCTTCGCCGGGCAGCGCGCCCTCGCCCGCAGGTAACCGCGCGGCACGCCGCCGACCCGTACGCCGTATGCGGCACGCCGTAGGCCGCCCGTACGCCGTATGCGCTGGTTCGTGCGCGCCGTACGCCGCGCATCACATAGAACAGGAGGAGTTCATGGCCAGGAACCTGTGGATCGGAGCCCCCGGCCGGCTCCGGGAAATACGTCAGGCGGCGAAGAGCTGGGAGCGCACCGCCGAGCTGAACGTCACCGAGTTCAAGGCGCTCGAAGGGCGCGTCACCACCTTCGCCCCCACCCGCACCACCCGCCGCCTGAAGTTCTCCTTCGACTGGCTGGAGCCCGGCGACGCCCGGCACCTGGACCGCCTCGCCCGCCGCGTCGGCACCGGCCGGGGCCCGCTCGTCGTGCTCGACCCCGCCGCCGTCAACCTCCTCGACCCCCATCAGGCGGCCGGCCAGTCGGACAGCCCCGGCGGCCGGGACCACTGGTTCACCATGAACGGCGCCGTCGCGCTCGCCCGCGACGCCGAGGACCTCACCACCGCCGACTGCCAGGACCCGGCCGCCGCCATCGGCTGGGTGCACGGCACCTGGGCGGGCTGGCCGGTGGTGCCCGGCATGCGGGTGTCCTGGCTCCTGCCGGCCGGCTGGGACCCGGCCACCGCGACCGCCCAGCTGGACTGGAAGGCGGCGGACGGGACGTATCTGAGCACCGCCCACGCCTCCGGGACCTCCGTCACCGGCACCGCCCCGGCGGGCGCCGCCTTCGCGACCCCGGTCGGGCGCCCCGGCGCCACCGGTCTGTTCGGGCTCGCGGGCGCCTGCCTCACCCTCGACGAGGAGCCGGGCACCGACCCGGGCACGGGGCCCGGCGCCCACCTCCTCGGCGACGGCTGCCCGGCCATGTCCGTCACCGCGTACAGCGACGTCCCGGCGGCCCGCCTGCCGTACCGCAACGTCAGCGTCGACCTCGTGGAGGTGCGCCGTGCAGCCTTCTGACGAGGCCCTCGACCACGCCCTGTCCGCCCCCGAGCGCGTCCCCGCCCACTCCACCCGCCTCGGCGGCGAGGAGCTGGGCGGCCAGGTCCAGTCGTGGAAGGTCGAGCGCGCCTACGCCACCGACCTCCCCGAAGCGATGCGGGCCTTCTCCGGCAGCGCGTCCGCCCAGCTCGAAGTGCAGCTGGGCGGCGCCGACGGCGTCCCCGCGCCACGGCTGTACTCGGCCTGGGCGAACCGGGCCACGGGCGACGTCGTACGCCCCGGCCAGTCGGTCGTCCACCGGGCGGGGGCCGCCGGGCGCACCCTGCCCGCCTTCCGCGGCACGGTCCGCTCGCGCGGCGCGGCCTCCGGCAGCGACACCGTCACCGTGCAGGCCCTGGACGGGGCCGAGCGGCTGCGCGGTCCCGCCTCGCTGCCCCGGCCCTACCACGGCTACCTCTACGGCCGCCCGGTGGCCACCGCCACCTGGTGCGTGGACGAACTCCTGCGCCAGGGCGGCATCCACACCTGCCCGCCCCCGCGCGCCCCGCTGGTCGACAAGGACGACACGGCGGACGAGAAGCCGTTCACCGTGCTCTACGCCTCGCTCCACGGCGGCTTCAACTCCACCTACGGCCAGCCGGAGGAGGTGCCGAGCCCGTCCGCGTACGACTGGATCCAGGAGGGCGCGCCCTTCGAGCTCGCGCTGATGCCGAAGGCCACCGGGCTCACCGCCTCCTGGATGCCGCGCTCGCGGTTCGTCATGCCCGGCAAGGTCTTCCTGGTGGAGTGCTGGGTCAACACGGCCCTCACGCGCGGCAATCTGATCGAGATGTCGGCGGTGTTCGACCAGAGCGGCACCAAGACCGGTTACATCAAGGCGTCGTTCGACATCGCCACGGGCGTCGTCGGCATCACCTCGGGCACCACGGGCGTCGCCGCCCCCACGGTCACCTGGGGCATCGACAAGCTGGCCTCGCTGCGCGGGAACTGGCACCTCGGTTTCCTGGTCGACACCTCCTCGACCGGCACGGTCGTCGCCCCGACCGTGCAGCCGCGCCTCACCGCCCCCGACGGCTCGCTGCGCGTGGGCGGCAAGTACACGTTCACCCAGGAGTCGGCGTTCCAGCCCACCTCGGAGCTGAACCGGATCGACCTGACCACCGACATGGCCGTCGAGTGCCTCCAGGTCACCGACCGGGTGTGGACGGACACGGCGAGCTATCCGGACCAGGAGTGGGAGCCGAAGGGGTGGTGGGTGAAGGGCGGGGTCCTCGACCTGCCCGAACTGCCGCTGTACGACATCCCCAAGGTGTCCGGCTCGCAGTGGGACGTGATCACCGAGATCGCCCGGGCCAGCATGTCCACCGCCGAATTCGACGAACAGGGCGTCTTCCGCTGGCGCGGCCCCTCCCGGTTCACCACGGTGCCGACCGTCCCCGACCTCACCGTCACCACGAACCGGGACATCGCCTCGCTCACGGTCACCGAGGAGATCGACGCCTGCCGCAACCACTGCGAACAGCCCTACCAGGACTGGACCGGCATCAAGGCGCTGCGCGGCGAGGCGGTGGACGACACGGTGGTGCGGGAGATCAAGCCGAACACCGCCGTCGTCGTGCAGTACGCCATGGCCGAGGACGAGAACGACGTCGGACCGCTCCTGGTCGTGGACGACTCCGTCAGCTACGACGGCCACGGCGTGCGGTTCGGCACGGCGAAGACCGGTGGCACCGCCGTCAAGGGCAAGGTGTCGGTGAGCTGCTGGCGGGAGGGGCCGACCTACTTCGTACGGTTCTCCAACCGCGGTACGACCAGCGTGTGGACGGTCACCAAGGACGGCAAGCCGTCCGTGCGCGTCCTGCCCCTGAAGCGGTCGGCCGATCCCAGGCAGCGGTCCTACGCCCGCTGGAACACCACCAGCCAGGAGCACTACGGCAAGCAGCAGTACACGGCGCCCGCCACCGACTGGGTGCAGACGTCCACGGGCGCCGCCGCCCTGTCGAACGCCATGCTCGCCGCCGGCCGCTACCCCGTGCCGCTCCTCGGCGAGGTGGAGATCCTGCACGACCCGCGCGTCCAGCTCGGCGACGTGGTGCGGGTGCGCGACTTCGCGGGCGCCGAACTGGACACCCTCGCCTGGGTGGTGGGCATCCGCACCACGTGCGCCGCGGGCAGCGCCCCGCAGCAGACCCTCACCCTGCGCGGCACCGCGTACAACGGCGCGCCCGCCGACGACGGGCTCACCCCCGACGGTCCGGTGGACCCCGCCCACGGCACGCAGCGGACGTACCAGCGGCTCACCGCCCAGTACGCGACGCTCGACGCCCTCACCACGGCGGCGCTCAGCTACCGGACGCTCCTGACGACGACGGGGGCCACGACATGAACGGGAGCCTCGCCATGAACGGGAGCCTCGCCATGAATGAGGAGGGGAGCCTCCGCATGAACGAGGACGGCCCCGACGAGGCCGGGACGGCCGGCACGTACGTGCCGCCGCCCGGGCCCGTGCAGATCGACGACCCCCTCGTGGCGGCCGACGACGAGGGCATGGACCCGAACGAGACGCTGCCGCCGCCGCTCGACGGCTGAGCCCGCCGCGCCACCCCCGCCCCCCGGGCCCGTGCCCGCACCCGTGCCCCGCCCCAAGGAGAAATCGAACTCATGGTCGCTCTCACCCCGCTCGGCAGCCTGCCCTACCCGCAGCCCGCCGACAACGCCAACATCCCCGTCCACCTCCAGTCCCTCGCCGAGGCCGTCGACGGCCGCACCGTGCTGCGCTTCGCCGACGCCGCGGCCCGCGACGCGAAGGTGAGCGACCCGATCCCCGGCATGCTCACCTGGCTCAACAACCCGGGCCGCTACTACCACTTCACCGCCGCCCGGCAGTGGGCGCCGCTCGTGCCCGGCCCGGTGCACTGGTTCAGCAACCTCAGCGGTACGACGACCTCGACCGCGTACGTCGAGACCCTCACCGGCGTCACCGAGCCGTTCGCCGTCACCTTCCTCGCCCCGCCGTCCGGCATCGCGCTCCTGACGGTCGGCGCCCGCATCAACAACAGCGCGGCGGGCCTGGCGCACTTCTCGGCCTCCGTGAAGCAGGGCACCAGGGTCGTCTTCGCCGCGGCCGACAACCGCGCGGCCGTCGTCGGCGGCACCAACCCGGTCTCGGCGAGCAGCCAGTTCCCGCTCTCCGGCCTCACCGCGGGCGCCGCCTACACCGTGACCGGCGCCTACCGCACCACCGCCGCCACCGCCACCTTCACCAACCGCTTCCTGACCCTCACCGGCCTGAACTGACACACCCGAGGAGGCCCCCATGGCCACACCTCTGACCCCCGACGCCCTCGTCCGCGCCCTGCGCGGCGAGGGCGTCCGCGTGAGAGAACACGGCGACTGGAGGACGCACAACCGCAACCACAAGGGCCCCTGGGGGCCGGTGCACGGCGTCATGCTGCACCACACCGCCGGCCGCGACAGCCTCGCCGTCTGCCGGCACGGCCTGCCCGACCTGCCCGGCCCGCTGTGCGTCGGCCTGATCACCAAGGACGGCACGCTCCACCTGGTCGGATACGGCCGCACCAACCACGCCGGCAACGGCTCCAGCGCGGTGCTCGACGCGGTCCGCACCTCGAAGGCACCACCGTCCCGGCCCGGCCCCGACGCGGTGGACGGCAACGCCCGCTTCTACGGCTTCGAGATCGAGAACCTCGGCACCGGCCGCGACCCCTACCCCGCCGCCCAGCTCGACGCGGTGGAGCGCCTGTCGGCGGCCGTGTGCCGGGCGCACGGCTGGACCGGGGCGAGCGTGATCGCCCACAAGGAGTGGACCCGCAGGAAGATCGACCCGTCCTTCTCCATGCCGGTGATGCGCGGCCGGGTCGCCGCCCGGCTCGGCTCCGGGCCGCCGGGCGACCACACCCCCTCCCCCACGTACGCGCCGTTCCCCGGCGCGGCGTTCTTCACGGTCGGCCGGCGCGACGCGCTGTGCGCGGCGGTCGGCCGCCGCCTGGTCGAGGAGGGCTGCGGACGGTACGAGATCGGGCCCGGGCCCGTGTGGACCGAGGCCGACCGGGCCTCGTACGCCGCCTGGCAGCACAAGCTCGGCTACCGGGGCGGCGCGGCCGACGGGGTGCCGGGGCGGGCCAGCTGGGACCGCCTGCGCGTACCGCGGCCCTGACGGCGGCCGACTCCTGCAAGAAGCACTGCGGAGCACTGAGGAGCACCGAGGAGAACCCAGGAGAACCGAGGAGAACCATGGAGAAAGACACCACGCGCAGAGCGCTGCGCACCGCCGTACAGGCGCTGTTCACGCTGCTCGCCGCCCTGCCGCTGCTCGCGGCGGACCCGGGCATCGCCGACGTACCGGTGCTCGCGGCCCTCGTCGCCTTCGCCACCGGGCTGAGCCGGCTGATGTCGGTACCGGCCGTCGAGGCGCTGCTGCCCCCGTGGCTGCGCGGGCAGGCGGGCGAGGGGGCGGACGATGGCGGTTGAGACGGGCAGCGTCCCCCTGGAGCTGGAGCGGCTGAGGCGCTCCGTGGACGTGGGGTTCGCGACCACGCGCGGGGATCTGGCGCTCCTGTTGCAGCGGGCCGACCAGACCGACAAGACCCTCTCGGAACACGAGGACCGCCTCGGCGCCCTGGAACGCAGCCGCTGGCCGCTGCCGTCCCTGGCCGCCATCACGTCGTGCACGGCGCTTGCGGTCACGCTCTGGCAGACCGGCGGCAGATAGCACACCGCCCTCCCGGCGGACCGGACCGCTCGCACGGTCCGGTCCGCCGGTCGACGTGTGGTGCGTGCAAGGTACGCGGTCACACCTCCACGAGCAGTTCCTGGAAGCCGCGGATCACGAAGTTCGGTCTGCGGACCGGTTCCGCGGCGAGGCGCAGGGTGGGGGCCCGGCGCAGCAGGGCCCGGGCCGAGGCGGTGAGTTCCAGGCGGGCCAGGGGGGCGCCGAGGCAGTAGTGGACGCCCGCGCCGAAGGAGATGTGGGGGTTGTCGCGGCGGGCCAGGTCCAGTTCGGCGGGGCGGGTGAAGACGGCCGGGTCGCGGTTGGCGGAGCCGAAGAGGAGCGCCAGCTCGCTGCCGCGCGGGATGCGCACCCCGCCGATCTCGATGTCGTCCAGGACCCAGCGCTCGAACAGCTGGAGCGGGGTGTCGTGGCGCAGCAGCTCCTCGATGGCCGTGGGCAGCAGGCCGTCCGGGTCGGCGCGCAGCTCGGCGAGCCGGTCGGGGTGGCGCAGCAGCGCGTGCCAGCCGTTGACCGTGGCGTTGACGGTCGCCTCGTGGCCCGCGTTCAGGAGCAGCACGCAGGTGGAGATCATCTCCTGTTCGCCGAGCGACCGGCCGTCCTCGTGGGCCGCGATCAGCCCCGAGATCAGGTCGTCCCCCGGGTTCTCGCGGCGGGCGGCGATCAACTCCCGCAGGTAGGCGGAGAATTCGAGGGAGGCGGCGACCGCCTTGGCCGCCGTCTCCTCGGAGGGGCGCAGCTCGTACATCCCGCAGATCGCGGCCGACCAGGGCCGCAGCAGATGCCGGTCGCTCTCCGGGACGCCCAGCAGCTGGGCGATGACCGCGACCGGCAGCGGCTCGGCGACCTTCGCGGCGAGGTCGCCGCCCCCCTCGGCCACCAGCTCGCGCACCAGCTCGTCGGCCAGCTCCTCGATGTAGGGGCGCAGCCGCTCGACCGTGCGGGGCGTGAAGGCCTTGGCGACCAGGCGGCGGATGCGGGGGTGCGCGGGCGCCTCCAGGTCGAGGATGCCGTTGTCGTTCAGGACGTGGAACGGCTCGTGCTCGGGCGGCGGGGCGGCGCGGCCGAACTCCTCGTGGGTGAAGCGGTGCAGGTACGTCCGGCCCAGGCGCCGGTCGCGCAGCAGGGCCGAGACGTCCGCGTGGTGCGGGATCAGCCATTGGTCGGTCGGCGCGCAGTAGAGGGCCCGGCCGGCCGCGCGCAGTTCGGCGTAGGCCGGCCAGGGGTCCGCGATGAACTCCGGCGAGGAGGGCGCGAAGACGGCGGTGACGTCCATGGCCCGACGCTACGGCCTGCGGCCCGCACGCGAAACACCGCGTGCGCCTGGGCGGCGGGCCTGGGCGGCGGCGTCTGTGCAGCGGTGCTCGCGAAGCCGGCGCGGCCGGACCGGGGAGAGGCGACCTGCGGGTCGCGTCGTGGCTGGTCGCGCAGTTCCCCGCGCCCCTTACGGGGCCCGGCCGACGACGCCCCGCCCCGTTGCCGGGGCGGTCTCAGCCCGGGGTGACCAGCCGCGCCTCGTACGCGAAGACCGCCGCCTGCGTCCGGTCCCGCAGCCCCAGCTTCACCAGGACCCGGCTGACGTGCGTCTTGATCGTGGACTCCGCGACCACCAGGCGCGAGGCGATCTCCGCGTTCGACAACCCCTGCGCGATCAGCACCAGGACCTCCGTCTCGCGCTCGGTCAGCTCGCCGTACTGCTGCGCCTGGACCGCCGCCGAAAGGCGCGGCGTCTGCGCCATCTTGGAGAACTCGGTGATCAGGCGGCGCGTGACGGTCGGCGCCAGGAGCGCCTCACCGGAGGCCACCACCCGTACGCCGTCGGCCAGTTGGCGCGCCGAGGCGTCCTTGAGGAGGAAACCGGAGGCTCCCGCGCGCAGCGCCTGGTACACGTACTCGTCCAGGTCGAACGTCGTCAGGACGAGCACCTTCGACGTGCCCTCGGCCGCGACGATCTCCCGGGTCGCGTCGATGCCGTTCAGCTCGGGCATGCGGATGTCCATCAGGACGACGTCGGGGGCCAGTTCGCGCACCCGCTCGACCGCCTCGCGGCCGTTGACCGCCTCCCCGACGACCTCGATGTCGGGCATGGCGCCCAGCAGGACGGAGAAACCCTCGCGGACCATCATCTGGTCGTCCGCGATGAGCACGCGGATCGTCATGCGCTCCCCTCCTTCGCCGCCTCGGGCCGGTCGGCCAAGGGCACCGGCAGGAAGACGGTGACCTCGTACCCGCCCTCGGCCGTCGCCTCCGCCGTCATCTCGCCGTTCAGCATGGTGACGCGCTCGCGCATGCCGGTGATGCCGTGGCCGGCCCCCGGGGACGGCTTGACCAGGCCGGTCGCCGGGCCGTTGACGACGCGCAGACCGAGGCCGCCGAGGACGTAGCCGACCTCGACGCGGGCCGGGGCGCCGGGCGCGTGGCGCAGGCTGTTGCTCAGGGCCTCCTGCACGATGCGGTACGCCGAGAGCTCCACGCCCTGCGGCAGTTCCCGCACCGCCCCGGTGATCACCTTGTCGACGCTCAGGCCCGCGTCCCGGACGTTGTCCAGGAGGCGGTCGAGGTCGGCGAGGGTGGGCTGCGGGGCGTCCGGCGCCTCGTAGTCCTCCGCCCGTACGACACCGAGGAGGCGGCGCAGCTCGGTCAGCGCCGCCACCGCGTTCTCCCGGATCGTCGCGAACGCCTGCTCCAGCTCGGGCGGCGGGTCCTGCACGCGGTAGGGGGCGGCCTCCGCCTGGATGGCGACCACCGACATGTGGTGCGCGACCACGTCGTGCAGCTCGCGGGCGATGGTGGTGCGCTCCTCCAGGAGCGTGCGCTTGCCGCGCTCGATGGCGGTGACGGTGCGCTGCACCGTGACCTCGCGCTGGGCCTCGCTGCGCACATGGGCGAGGGTGGTGACGAGCAGCGCGAGCGCCGAGCAGAACAGCATCGCCGGGGCGTCGGACCCGGCGTAGCCGTTGGCGCCGAAGTCCAGCAGGGCCTCGGCGGCCAGGGCGTACGCCGCCGTGGCGAGCCACATCCACAGGGCGGTGCGCGGGCGGGTGCGGGCGGCGACCACGACCATCACCACGATGTGCGCGAAGAAGGCCTCGGGCGTCCACGGCCAGCCGTCCCAGGTGTTCCCGAACGCCGCGGTGACCAGCGTCGACGCCAGCGACACCCAGAACGCGCCGACCGGCCTGACCAGCGTCATCAGGACGGCTGCCGCGGGGATCAGGCTGACGGCCACATAGGGGGCACCACCGCCGCCGAGGGCCATCCGGTAGGAGATGAACATGGTGATCAGGGCCGCGCCCACCACCAGGGCGTGACGGCTCCAGACGGCGTACGGGCGTATCCGCTCCGGGAGCAGGCGGGCCGCCCCGCCGCCCACCGGCCTCGGGGGCAGCAGCCGGTAGGCGAAGGCGTCACGGCACAGTGCCTCGCGCAGGCCGCCGAGGACCTCCCGCGCGAAATGGAACTCCGGGCTCTTGGGGCCCTGGCCCCTGAGCTGCTCAGTCGTATCGGTCACGGTGACGACGGTACGGGGGCGCCGGGCCCGGGTCGTCCACAGCGAGAGGGGTTCCGCGGGGTCCGTCGCAGGTACTACACGCGGGCCCTGCGCGCCGCCCCGAGGCCCCCGAGGCCCCGCTCTCACCGGTGCCCGGAAGGCCGCACCACCCCGGACTCGTAGGCGAAGACCGCCGCCTGGGTGCGGTCCCGCAGGCCCAGCTTCACCAGGATGCGGCCCACGTGCGTCTTCACCGTCTGCTCGGCGACCACCAGCTCCGCCGCTATCTCCGCGTTCGACAGGCCCCGCGCGATCAGGGCGAGGACCTCCGTCTCGCGCCCGGTCAGCTCGCCGACGCGGGACCTGAGGGGCCCGCGCCCGCCGCCGTCCAGACGGGAGAACTCCGCGATCAGGCGCCGGGTGATGCCGGGCGCGAGCAGCGCGTCCCCGGCGGCCACCACCCGCACGGCCTCGGCGAGCTGGTCCGCGGAGGCGTCCTTCAGCAGGAAACCGGACGCGCCCGCGCGCAGCGCCTCGTACACGTACTCGTCCAGGTCGAACGTCGTCAGGACCAGGACGCGCACCTCGGGCAGCGCGGCCGTGATGCGGCGGGTGGCCTCGATGCCGCTCAGCTCGGGCATGCGGATGTCCATCAGGACCACGTCGGGCGTCAGCTCGCCGACCTGGGCGACCGCGTCCCGCCCGTCGACCGCCTGGCCGATCACCTCGATGTCCGGCTCCGCGTTCAGCAGGACCGTGAAGCCCTGTCTGACCATGATCTGGTCGTCGGCGATCAGTACCCGGATCGTGTCCCTCACTGGCTCTCCCCGTTCGTCGGCGAAACGTTCGTCGGCAAGAAGGCGGACACCTCGTAGCCGCCGTCCGGCAGGGGGCCGGCGGCGAGGTCACCGCCCAGCATCGCGGCCCGCTCCCGCATGCCGAGCAGCCCGTGCCCGGCGCCCGGCGAGGGCGGGACCCGCTCCCGCGCGGCGGTGTTGGTGACGCGCACGCGCAGGCCGGCCCCGCCGTGCGCGAGGGCTATGCGCACCGTCGACCCCGGCGCGTGCCGGATGGCGTTGCTCAGCGCCTCCTGCACGATGCGGTACGCCGACAGGTCCACGCCGGGCGGCAGCGGCCGCCGCTCCCCGCCGGCCGGAAAGCCGCCGTGGACGGTCAGTCCGGCCATCCGGGCGTTGTCGAGGAGGCCGTCGAGCCGGTCCAGGGTGGGCAGGGGGGCCTGCGGGGCGCCGTCGGGGTCCTCGGGGTCCTCCGAGCGCAGCACTCCGAGGACCCTACGCAGCTCGGTGAGGGCCTCCAGGGCGTTCTCCCGGATGCCTTGGAGGTTCTCCCGCAGCTCGTCGGGCGGGTCCTTGACCAGGTGCGGGGCGACCTGCGCCTGGATGGAGATCACGGACATGTGGTGGGCGACCACGTCGTGCAGCTCGCGGGCGATGCGGCTGCGCTCCTCCAGCAGCGTGCGCCGGGCGCGCTCCTCGGCGGTGAGCGTCGTCTGCCGGACGAGCTGGCTGCGGGTCTCGCGGCGGCCGCGCAGCAGCGTGCCGATCAGCGTGACGGCCCCGAAGACGAGCGCCGAGAGCGGCACCGTCGTGTCGTACGGCCCCGGCCTGATCGTCTGTTGCAGCAGGAACGGCACCCCGACACCGAGGACGTACGCCGCCCAGGCGGCCCTGGCCGGCAGCCGCAGCGCGAGCAGCAGGGTCACGGCGGCGTGCGCGATGAACGAGGGCGGCGACCACGGCCAGGGTTCACCGCCCTGATCGGGCGGGACGGTCCCGGCGGCGGTGAACACCCCATGCCCGGAGGGGATGCGCGCCGCCGCGGCGACGAACACGTTCACCCCGAGCGACAGCCACCACGCGGCGGCCGGCCGCGACAGGGCCAGCAGCAGGGCCGCGGCCTGCGCCAGGCTCAGGAACCAGCCGAGCACGTAGCCGAGTCGGTAGACCTGCGCCAGCTGGTCGACGTTGTTGACGGTCGTGGCGAGGGTGATCCCGAGGACCACGAGGTGCGGGGCCCAGCGCAGCCGCCGGGGCCTGCCGAGCGGCGGCAGCGGCAGGAGGGCCGCGTTCCACAGCTCCCCGCGCAGCCCACGCAGCCCGCGCAGACCGCCGGTCAGGAACCGGTCGGCCCGCTCTCCGTCGCCACCCCCGCGGCCCGCACCGTCCACAAGATCAACCCTAGTCATGCCGCACCCCCTCGCCCCGCGCCGCCCCCGCCCCGCGGCGCACGCGCACCACCCGGGAGCCTCCCCCGCCGCGCCGCGGACCCCCGCGCTCCTGCGTGCGGAACGCCGCCCAGCAGACCCCGAGGGCCAGCGCGAACACCGGCAGCCAGGCCAGGCGGGCGAGCACCCAGCCGAGCCCGTCCGGCACCGTGTGCAGTCCCGGCAGCGGTCGGCCGGCGAGCAGGCCGAGCGCGGTCACCGCCATCAGGGCCGTCTGGTGCCAGAGGAACACCGTCATCGCCGAGAGGTTGGCGAGGGCCACCGCCGCCCAGGCGAGGGGCGCGCGCGTCCACCGCCGCAACGGCTCCCGCAGCAGCAGCGCGAGCCCGCACTGGGCGAGGCCGAAGGTGACGACGGCCAGGGTGGGCGGATCGAGGTTCGACACCGCCGCCCCGGGGACGCCGACCATCGAGGCGGGATAGCCGCCCCACAGGACCAGTACGGCGGTGGCCGCCGCGCCGCCCACGAGCAGCACCCGCCCGCAGACGCGCGTCAGCCCGCCCCGCGCCCAGGCCGTGCCGAGGGTGTAGGGCACGAGCCAGCCCGCCGCCACGTTGATCCAGCCGAGCCAGGCCGGGCCCCCGAAACCGAACCGCAGCAGATCCACGTGGAGGACGACGGCCAGCGGCCACAGCGGGTTGAGCCGCGCCACCAGCGGGGTCACCGCGGTGAGCGCGGCGAGGACCAGCAGGAACCACAGCGGGGAGAGCGCCAGTTTCAGCAGGGTGTGCACCGTGTCCGGGTCCGTGCCCGTCAGGAGGAGGGCGCACGCGGTGGCGGCCCAGACCGCGAGCACGGCGGCGACGGGCCGGAAGAGACGGCCGAGCCGGGCCGCGAGCCACGGGAGGTGGCCGATGCCCCGCGCCCGCGCCGACGCGTGGCTCTTCGCCGCCACCTGGCCGCCCACCAGGAAGAACACGGCCAGCGTCTGGAAGGCCCAGGAGATCGGGGCGAGCCACGGCAGGTGCCGCAGCGGGCTCTCCCCGTGCAGGGCTCCGCCGTCCCACACCAGCGCCGTGACCAGCCAGTGGCCGCCCACCACACCGAGGATGGCCAGGGCCCGCAGGGCGTCGACGGCGCGGTCCCGCCCGGGAGGCGTACCGGCCTCGATCCGCCGCACCAGGTCACGCATGGCCGGCCTCCGGGGCGTCCCCGCGCACTATCCGGGCGAGGTTGCGCAGCGACACGGAGCCCGGTCTGAGGTAGTCGCTGTGGCCGCCGTCCCCGGCCGGGAAGACGCGGGCCCCGAAGTCGGCGGAGAGCGGGTCGGTGCCGAAGCCGACCGTGGTGCCGAACAGGTCGGCGCTGGTGTGCGGCACCTCGGCGATCCAGTCGTCCGCGCCGCGGCCGGCCCAGATCCGGGCCCTCGTGTTCAGGTCGGCGGCCCGGTCGACGCCGGTGCCGGGGCTGCCGTAGAGCGCGATGTCGGCGACGTCCAGGGGGCGCGACCCCGAGGCGGCGCTCGCGCACACCACCGAGCCGTAGGAGTGGCAGAGCAGGGACACCCGCGCACGGGCGTTGACGCCGCGCAGGTCGGCGACGAAGGAGCGCAGCGCGGGCGCCGCGCCGTCCGCGCGGCCCGTGGTCAGCACGGCGGGGCTGACCGTGCCCGGCGTCTCGTAGCCGAGCCAGGCCACCACCGCCGTGCCCGCGCCCAGTTCGCGGTGCAGGGCGAGCGCGCCGGCGCGCAGCCTGCCGTAGGTGTCGAGGGAGGTGTCGGAGCCCGGCACCAGGACGGCGACGCGCCCGGCGTCCGCCAGGTCGCCGAAGACCTCGGCGGTGCGGCCCGCGCCCCGCCCGTCGAAGGCGAGGAAGTGCCGGCCGGGCGCGGCCATGGCGCGCAGTCCGGCGGCCCGCTCCCGCGCGCCGTACCGCTCGGCCATGCGGGCGGCCTCGGCGGCGTTCGCCCTGTTCGCCTCGTATGCGGCGGGCAGTTCCCGGGCCGTGACGTGGCCGAGGGCGGCGGGCGCGGGGGCCGGGATCTCGGGGCGGGCGGCGCCCGACAGCGGGAACACCACCGCCGCGGTGACCCCGGCCGCCAGCAGAGTGCGGCGCAGCCGCCCGGCACTGATCCTCATCGCGCTTCCCTTCCACCGCGCGGGCCGGTGCTCCGACTCGCGTCCATGGAAGGGAAGTTAGGGACCGGGCTCTGTCACCCGCATCACACCGGGGTACGCACCCGCCGCGTAGCTCTCAGGTATGACGGGTATTCCCCGGGCCGCCGCGCGGGGCCCGTTCAGAACGCCAGCTGCGCGATCTCCTCCGCGACCACCGCGCACGCGTCCGCCGCCGGATCGATCAGCGGGAAGTGGCCCACGTCCGCGAGGAGGGTGAGGCCCACGACCTCGCCCGCCGCGGCCGCCGCGTCCGCGTACGCCTCGGCCACGGCCTGCGGCACCACGATGTCGTCGCGGCCCTGCACGAGGGCGGTGGCGATGCCCGTCGGGAGCAGCGAGGCGGGATCGGCGTAGGGCAACCGGTCCGCGAACCTGGCGCTGCCGCCCAGGAGTTGGGCGCAGGCGCCGCCGCACACGTCCAGTTCCTCGGCGGCCGTGAAGTCCGCGATGGGCGCGAGCGCGACGACGCCACGCAGCGGGGCGGGCCGCTCGGTGCGCCAGGGCGCGTCGGCGGGCAGCAGGTGCCGGGCGGCCGCCCACAGCGCGAGGTGGCCGCCGGCGGAGTGCCCGGTGACGACCGTGCGGCGCGGGTCGGCCGACGGCAGGGCCTCGCGTACGAGCGGGAAGAGGGCGTCGAAGGCGGCGGCCACGTCGTCGAAGGTCTCCGGCCAGCGCCCGGCCACCGGGGCCGTGCCGCCCTGGGCCGGGATGGGGCTGCCCCTGCGGTACTCGACGTTGGCCACCGCGAAGCCCCGGCGCGCCAGGAAGTCCGCGAACGGCGTCAGATGCCACCGGTCGTACGGCGCGCGCCAGGCGCCGCCGTGCAGGGTGACGACCAGCGGCGCGGGCCGGGGGGTGGCGCCCCGGGGCGCGTAGAAGTCGATGACCTGGTCGGGGTGCGCGCCGTAGGCGGCGGTGGCGTCCGGCTCCACGGCGGGGTGCGAGAAGGCGGCTTCGGCCTCGGCGGCATCGCGGGCCACGGCGGCGTCGTCCGGCATGCGGCAACCTCTCAACGGCAGTGCGGCTGGCGGGCGTCCCGTCCCCCCGGGCGCGGGGGAACGGGACCAAGATCCGCCGGACGCTACCAGCCCGGCGCGCGCCCCGGCATCACACCGCCAGCGTCCGCGCGAGGACGCGGGCGGCCCGCTCGGCGTCGGCGAAGGAGACGTACAGCGGGGTGAAGCCGAAGCGCAGCACGTCCGGCGCCCGGAAGTCGCCCACCACGCCCTGGTCGATCAGGCGCTTCATGACGTCGCCGGCGTCCGCGCAGCGCAGCGCGACCTGGCTGCCGCGCTCGGCGTGCGCGGCCGGGGTGAGCGACTCGACCAGGCCGGGCGGTACGTACGTCTCGACGCACCGCAGGAAGAAGTCCGTCAGGGCGAGCGACTTGGCCCGTACCGCGTCGACCGAGACGCCGTCCCAGACGTCGAGGGCCGCTTCCAGGGCGAGCATGGACAGGATGTCGGGCGTGCCGACGCGCCCGCGCACCGCGCCCTGGGCGGGCTCGAAGTCGGGGCGCATCCCGAAGGGCTCGGCGTGCGCGTTCCAGCCGGGCAGCGGCGAGTCGAACCGCTCCTGGTGCTCCTCGCGCACGTAGAGGTAGGCCGGTGAACCGGGGCCGCCGTTCAGGTACTTGTAGGTGCAGCCCACCGCGAGGTCCACGCCGTGCTCGTCCAGGCCGACGGGCAGGGCGCCCGCCGTGTGGCACAGGTCCCAGACGGCGAGGGCGCCCGCCGCGTGCGCGGCCGCCGTCAGACCGGGCAGGTCGTGCAGGCGGCCGGTGCGGTAGTCGGCGTGGTTCAGCAGGACGGCGGCCGTGCGCGGACCGAGCGCGGCCGGCACCTCGGCGGGCGCGAGCGGGATCAGCCGGCAGCCGGTGAGGCGGGCCGCGGACTGCGCGATGTACCCGTCCGTGGGGAAGGTCGTGGCGTCAACGATGATCTCGTCGCGCCCCCCGTCCGAGTGGCGGTCGCCCCCGTCCGGGCGGTCGCCGCCCTCGCCGCGGGCCAGTCGCACGGCGCCGACCAGCGCCTTGAAGACGTTCACGCTGGTCGAGTCGCCGACCACGATCTGGCCGGGGGCGGCGCCGACCAGCGGGGCGACGCGGTCGCCGATGCGCTCGGGCGCGGTCCACCAGCCGCTCTCGCCCCAGGAGCGGATGCGCAGCTCGCCCCACTGGCGGGCGATGACGTCCGCGACACGGCCCGGCACGTTCGCGGGCAGGGCGCCCAGGGAGTTGCCGTCCAGATAGACGGTGTCGTCCAGGACGAACTCGGCGCGCTTGGCGGCCAGTTCGTCCTTCGCGTCCCAGACCTCGGCCTCGCTGCGCAGGTCAGACATGGCTCCTCGCCGTCCACAGCTCGGGGAAGACGTTCTTCGTCGCCCGCTTCTCCAGCCAGGCCACGCCGGCCGAGCCGCCCGTGCCCGTCTTGGAGCCCATCGCGCGGCGGGTGGCGACCAGGTGGTCGTTGCGCCAGCGCCAGACCAGCTCGGCCACGTCCGTCAACGTCTCGCCGAGCCGCGCCAGTTCGGCGCTCTCGTCGCCGGAGTACAGCGCCGTCCAGACCGCCTCGACCTCGGGCGACGGCTCGTACTTCTTCGTCAGGTCGCGCTCCAGGACGGCGTCCGGGATCGCGTGCCCCCGCCGGGCGAGGAGCCTGAGCACCTCGTCGTACAGGCTCGGCTCGTGCAGGGCCTTCTCCAGCTCCGCGTGGACGCGCGGGGCGCCCCGGTGCGGGACCAGCATGGACGCCGACTTGTCGCCCAGCAGGAACTCCATGCGCCGGTACATCGCGGACTGGAACCCGGAGCCCTCGCCGAGCGAGCTCCGGTAGGAGTTGAACTGCGCGGGGGTCAGCCCGGCCAGCGGGGTCCAGGAGTGGTTCAGGGCCTCCAGCTCGCGGATGCTGCGCTTGAGCGCGGCCACGGCGACCGGGACGTCGTCGCGGCGCAGGGCGCTCGCGGCGGTCTCCCACTCGTGGACGATCACCGTGAACCACAGCTCCATGACCTGGGTGGTGACCAGGAAGACCATCTCGCCGGGGTCGTCCGACCGCAGGTGCTGGAGGTGGGTGAGGACGTCCGCCTGGACGTAGTCCTCGTACGGGGTGGTGCCGGCGAAGTCGAGGTTCGGGGCCTCGTGCGTCTCGGCGGGCGTCTCATGCGCCTCTGGGGACATCGCTGTCTCCTCGTACGTACTCCGGGTAGCGGTCCGCCCCTGCCGGTACCGGCACGGGGGCCCCGGTCCCCACCGGCATCCTCCGCAACTTTCCCCGAATCGGCAAGGCACACCCGTTCGGGACTCGGGCTAAAGCCGTACGCTGCTGTCGCCGACACCGTCCTGTACGCGGCGCCGCTCCCGGCAGGCCCGCAGATGGGCGGCGTTCCCGCAGCCCCGCACCGAGTGCCAGACGCCGCTGTTGTTGCGGGAGCGGTCGTAGAACGCGGCGGCGCAGGAGGCGTTGCGGCAGATCTTCAGGCGGCGCCAGAGGCCCGAGGTCTGGGCCAGCAGCGACTCGGCGAGCACGGCGGAGGCCAGCCAGCGCGCCCCCGCGCCCTCCGGTTCCACGGTCAGCGTGCCGTCGCCCGCGAGCCCGACGACCACGGGCGCGGAGGTGAAGCGCACCGCCGCCCCGCCCCGGTCGCCGGCGGCCAGCGCGCGCCGCACCTGGTCCCGCAGGCACCGGAGCTTCGGCAGGTCGTCGGCGGTCAGGACGAGCTGGACGTCGGCCCGGCCCGTCTCGCGGGCCCAGCCGCGCACCGCCCCGTCGGCCCACTCCTGGGCGGCGCCGAGCGCCCCGTCGGCCAGCAGGTCGGGCAGGTCGGCGGGGGCGGGCCGGGCGGCCGGCGCGGTGTTCAGGAGCTCCTGGACGAGGGCGAGGCCGCCCGGCGCGGGACTCAGACAGTGGCGCTCGGTCGCTGGCCAGTTCATGCCTCTCACGGTACCCGCCCCCAAGGCGACACCAGCAAAAGGCATACAGTGCTGTCAGCAGCGTAGGACGCCACGCCGGACCGAGAGCCCAGGAGGGCCGCATGGAAGCCACGGAAGCGACGCCGGACACCGCGCCGGAAGCGACGCCGGAAGCCAACGCCACGGCGGGAACGGGCGACACACGCGCCGCACGCGTTCTCGGCCGCCCCTTCGACATCAACGGCCTCACCCTGCCCAACCGCATCGCCATGGCCCCCATGACCCGCGAGTTCTCGCCCGACGGCGTGCCGGGCACGGACGTCGCCGAGTACTACGCCCGCCGCGCGGCCGGCGGCGTCGGCCTCATCGTCACCGAGGGCACCTACGTCGACCACCCCTCGGCCGGCAGCAGCCACCGCGTCCCCCACTTCCACGGCGAGGCCGCGCTCGCGGGCTGGCAGCGGGTCGCCGAGGCCGTCCACGCGGCGGGCGGCAGAATCGTCCCGCAGCTCTGGCACGTGGGCGTGACCCGCGACGAGGGCCAGGGCCCGATCCCCTCGGCGCCCTCGGTGGGCCCCTCCGGCATCGGCCTGGACGGCGCGGCCAAGGGCCACACGATGAGCGGCGCGGACATCGACGCGGTCATCGCCGCCTTCGCCGACAGCGCGGCGGCCGCCGAGCGGATCGGCTTCGACGGGGTCGAACTGCACGGCGCGCACGGCT
Organism: Streptomyces sp. NPDC005898; assembly: GCF_040629635.1. NCBI lineage: Bacteria > Bacillati > Actinomycetota > Actinomycetes > Kitasatosporales > Streptomycetaceae > Streptomyces > Streptomyces sp. NPDC005898. The sequence goes on from NZ_JBEXWC010000002.1 coordinate 263,515, forward strand.
ACTTGATCGACCAGTTCCTCTGGGGGACCACCAACCGCCGCACCGACGGCTACGGCGGCGACCTCGCGTCCCGCACCCGCTTCGCGCGGGAGGTCGTGGCAGCGGTGCGGGCGGCGGTCTCGCCGGCGTTCCCGGTGATATTCCGCCTCTCCCAGTGGAAGGCGTACGCCTTCGACGCTCAGCTCGCCACCGACCCGGCCGAGCTGGAGGCGCTGCTCGCGCCGCTGGCGGACGCGGGCGTCGACGCCTTCCACGCCTCCACACGGCGCTACTGGCTGCCCGAGTTCGACGGCAGCGACCTGAACCTCGCGGGCTGGGTCAAGAAGCTCACCGGCAGGGCCACGCTGTCCGTGGGCTCGGTCGGCCTCGACAAGGAGTTCGTCGGCCCGCAGGGCTGGGCCAAGGAGACCGCGTCCACCGGCATCGACCTGCTTCTCGACCGCATGGAGCGGGACGAGTTCGACGTCATCGCGGTGGGCCGCTCCCTGATCGGTGACCCCGAGTGGGCGAACAAGGCGGTGACGGGACGCCTGGCGGAAGCGGTGCCGTACGACGTGGCGCAGCTGGGCCGGCTGCGCTAGTTCTTCGCCCGCGGGCGCGTGGTTGGCTGGTCGCGCAGTTCCCCGCGCCCCTGAAGGGGCGCTCCAGTGCCCGCCTGCCCAAGAGCCGCGCGGGCCCGCGACGCAAGCGACGCGGGCCCGCTCAAGGTCAGCCCAGCGTCGTCGCCGCGGTCTGCGAGGAGTCCCGCAGGAAGCCCGCGCAGCGCTCGTACTCCTCCTGCTCGCCGATCGCCTGCGCCGCCCGCGCCAGGGCGTGCAGCGCGCGCAGGAAGCCGCGGTTGGGCTCGTGCTCCCACGGGACGGGCCCGTGGCCCTTCCAGCCGCTGCGGCGCAGCGCGTCCAGGCCGCGGTGGTAGCCGGTGCGGGCGTACGCGTACGACTCCACGACGCTGCCGCGCTCGAACGCCTCGTCGGCGAGCTGCGCCCAGGCGAGCGAGGACGTGGGGTACTTGGCGGCGACGTCGGCGGGCGCCGTGCCGTTCGCCAGCAGCTCGCGCGGCTCCGGGTCGTCGGGCAGGTGGGTCGGGGGCGGTCCCCCGAGCAGATCCTTGTGAATGGCCATGGGTTCAGTGTGCTGCATGGCGGTACGGCGAAGGCCCCGGGTCACCGACCCGGGGCCTTCGTCACGTGGAGCGCGGGGCGCTACTTCAGCTTCGTGCCGGTGGAGCGCAGGTTCGCGCACGCCTCGGTGACCCGCTTGGCCATGCCGGCCTCGGCGAGCTTGCCCCAGGTGCGCGGGTCGTACGTCTTCTTCGAGCCGACCTCGCCGTCGACCTTCAGGACGCCGTCGTAGTTCTTGAACATGTGGTCCGCGACGGGCCGCGTGAACGCGTACTGGGTGTCGGTGTCCAGGTTCATCTTCACGACGCCGTTCTCCAGCGCGGTGGCGATCTCCTCGGCCGTGGAGCCCGAGCCGCCGTGGAAGACGAAGTCGAACGGCGACTGCTTGCCGTACTTGGCGGCGACGCCCTCCTGGAGGTCCGCGAGCAGCTCGGGACGGAGGACGACGTTGCCCGGCTTGTAGACGCCGTGGACGTTGCCGAAGGACGCGGCCAGGAGGTAGCGGCCCTTCTCGCCGAGGCCCAGCGCCTCGGCGGTGCGCAGCGCGTCGTCGACGGTGGTGTACAGCTCGTCGTTGATCTCGTGCGTGACACCGTCCTCCTCGCCGCCGGTCGGGGTGATCTCGACCTCAAGGATGATCTTGGCGGCGGCGGCCTTCGCGAGCAGCTCCTGGCCGATGGCCAGGTTGTCGGCGAGGGTCTCGGCGGAGCCGTCCCACATGTGGGACTGGAAGAGCGGGTTCCGGCCGGCCTTGACGCGCTCGGCGGAGACGTCGAGCAGCGGGCGGACGTAGCCGTCCAGCTTGTCCTTCGGGCAGTGGTCGGTGTGCAGCGCGATGGTGACGTCGTACTTGGCGGCGACGATGTGCGCGAACTCGGCGAGCGCGACCGCGCCGGTCACCATGTCCTTGCTGTACTGGCCGCCCAGGAACTCCGCGCCACCGGTGGAGATCTGGATGATGCCGTCGCTCTCGGCCTCCGCGAAGCCGCGCAGCGCGGCGTGCAGGGTCTGCGAGGAGGTGACGTTGATGGCCGGGTAGGCGAACTTGCCTGCCTTCGCCCGGTCGAGCATCTCGTTGTAGACCTCGGGAGTTGCGATGGGCATGTGTCCGCTCCTTGTGATGTGCGGGTGGGATGCTGTGCTGCTTGACCCTGACCTGGGGGCGACGACATCGTCGCCCCCATCTTTCCAGACGTGCCGGAGTCAGTCGGCCAGACCGAGGTCGTCCTTGGAGTACGCGAAGAGGTACGGCACGCCGGCGCCCTCGGTGATCTTCTCGCCGGCGCCGGTGGCCCGGTCCACGATCGTGGCGACGCCGACGACCTCGGCGCCCGCCTCGCGGACGGCCTCGACGGCGGTGAGCGGGGAGCCGCCGGTGGTGGAGGTGTCCTCGACGACGAGCACGCGGCGCCCCTTGATGTCCGGGCCCTCGACGCGGCGCTGCATGCCGTGCGCCTTGGCGGCCTTGCGGACCACGAAGGCGTCCAGGCGCCTGCCGCGCGCGGCGGAGGCGTGCAGCATCGCGCCGGCGACGGGGTCGGCGCCCATGGTCAGGCCGCCCACGGCGTCGAAGTCGAGGTCGGCGGTGAGGTCGAGCAGCACCTGGCCCACCAGCGGGGCGGCCTCGCCGTCGAGGGTGATGCGGCGCAGGTCGATGTAGTAATCGGCTTCGAGACCCGAGGAGAGGGTCACCTTGCCGTGCACCACGGCCTTGTCCTTGATCTGCTGGAGCAGCGCGCCACGTACGTCGTCAGTCATGCCTGTCAGCTTAAAGCCGCGTCCAGGTCCAGGTCGTCGCCGTCTCCAGCGGTTCGATGGGGGTGACCAGGCGGGGCGCGGTGCTGAGCCCGTTGGGCGGGCCGGTCTGCGGCTCCACGCACACGGCCGCCTCCTGCTCGTCGTAGACGACGACCCACTGCTCGCGGCTCGTGACGTGCAGCGCGAGCCGCCCCGGCCAGGTCAGCGTCACGTCGACGCCGTCGGGCATGCCGAAGCAGTCGTCCCAGGGGCCGGGGCGCGGCTCGACGCGGCGGCCGGTGGGGAGGTGGTCGTCGCCGCGCTCCTCCTGCCAGGCGGGGGCGAAGTCGATCCGCGCGGGCTCGCCGCCGCCGTCCAGGGAGCGGTTGAACCAGGGGTGCCAGCCCGCCTGCGCGGGGAAGGAGTCGCCGTACGTCTCGATGCCGAGGCGCAGCGTCAACGCGTCCTCGGTCAGTTCCACGATCTGGGTGACGCGGCCCGGGTAGGGCCAGGGCTCGGTGAGGTCGTACGTGAAGACGGCCTCGGTCGGGGAGGTGCGCGCCGTGCGCCACGCGGCGTCGCGGGCGAAGCCGTGGATGGCGTGCGGCGGGGAGTTCAGCGGCATCTGGTGGACGCTCGCGCCGTCGCGGAACCGGCCCCGGTCGATCCGGCCGCACCAGGGCACCATCGGGAAGGAGCCGTACCGCTCCCCCTGGCGCAGCAGCTCGACGCCGCCGATGCGCAGACTTCCGATGCGGCAGCCGCTGCCCGGCCGCACGGTCACTTCCGCGTCGCCCGCGGTCAAAGTCACGTCTTGGGTACTCATCCGGCCGACCCTACGGTGTACGCGGTCACCGGCGGCGGCGCAGGGCGCGGCCGACCACGACGGCCGAGGCCAGCGCGAGGGCGGCGGCGGGCGCGGCCCAGCGGAGCGTGGCACCGGCGGAGAGCGTCTCGGGGACGGGCGCCGGCGCGTACCGGCCGCGCGGCGGGGCGTGGTCGACCTCCTCGGCGCTGCGGCCGATCATCGTGCGGCGGGCGTGGGCGGCCTCGGCGGGCGGTACGTCGATGTCGCTCACGTCGTCGTCGATGTCGATGTCGATGTCGCCCAGACCCTCAAGATCATCTTCGTCGTCGAGGTCGTCGGCGCTGTCGAGGTCGTCCATGCCCTCGACGTCGTCGTCATCGTCGTCGTCATCCTCCGCCCCGGGGGCTCGCGGGGCGGGCTGCGGGGTCGTGGCGTGTGCCCCGGCCGGGCCGGAGTCCGCGGGCGCCGCCGCCGCGAGGGCCTCCGCGAACCGTTCGAGGAGTCTGCGCACAGCGGTCTCCACAGCCTGTGGAGAACTTTCCGTGATCCGGCCGTCGGCCGTGGCCGCGCCCTCGAAGGCGATGTTCGTTCCCGCGGAGACGGGCAGCAGCCGCACGGTCAGCGTGAGCCGCACGGAACCGGAACCGCGCGCCTCCGTCCCCTCGCCCGCGATCACGTACGCCCCGTCGGCACGACCCTCGGTCCGCGCCGCGCCCCGGTAGGTGATGGTGTGCCCCGCGACCCGCACCTTGAGGCGGCCGGAGATCGGCCCCGCCGTCTCCCGCGCGTCGCGCTGGAGCGCGGGCACCGCCCCGGCGACCCGCTCGGGGTCGGCCAGGACCTGCCGGAGACGCTCTGCGGCGACCGGGACGAAGACCTCATGCTCCATGGCAGTGGAGCCTACCCACGCACTCGCGACTATGTGCGCCGGTTCACCGGACCGTGTACGTCAGTCCGCGTAACGCGGACGCACCAGGGTGGACGCCACCAGGCCGGGCACCCGGGTGGGCGCGGCCGAGCGCACCCCGGCGCGCACCGTCCGCGACCCGGCCGCGCGCAGCAGCACGGGACGCGCCCGTGAGGCCAGCACGAACCCCCAGTCGCGCGGCGCCCGCGCCCCCGCCGATGCGCGGTCGGGCCCGGCGGCGAACCCCGAGCGCCGGCCGCCCACGCGGTAGGGCACGGTCCGCAGGCCCGCCGCCCGCACCGTCGCCTCCACCGTCCAGAAGACCCGCGGCCGCACCGACACGGGGCCCGCGTGCACGGCGAGGCGCCCTCGGGGGGCCAGGACGCGGGTGGCCAGGCCGTAGAACTCCTGGGAGTACAGCTTCGCGCTCGCGGTGACGCCCGGGTCCGGCAGGTCGCAGATCACCACGTCGTACGCGGCCCGCTCCGCGCGCAGCCAGCGGAACGCCTCGGCGCGCACCACCCGCATCCGCGGGTCGCGCAGGGCGTGGCCGTTCAGCTCGCCGAGGGCCGGGTCGTGCCGGGCGAGGGCGAGGACGCCCGCGTCCAGCTCCACGAGGTCGACGCGGCGCACCCCCGGATGGCGCAGCACCTCGCGCGCCGCGAGGCCGTCGCCGCCGCCGAGGATGAGCACGCGCGCGTGGGGGCCGCGCATCGCGGGCCGGACCAGCCCTTCGTGGTAGTGGCGCTCGTCGCGGCCGCTGATGCGCAGGCGCCCGTCGAGGTAGAGGTCCAGGGAGCGCCGCCGCCCTCCGGTGAGGACGATCTCCTGCACCTCGGTCTGGACGGCGACGCGCACGTCCGCGCCGTACACCGCCCGCCGCGCGGCCCGCTCGAAGTCGCCGACGAAGACGGCGGCCGTGGCCAGCACCGACAGGACGAGCACGTTCGCGGCGATCAGCGCGGCCCGCTCGCGCACGCCGAGGTCCCGCCCGAACAGGCCGAGGACGAGCGCGCCGCCCGCGACCGCGTTGACCGCGCCGGTGAACAGGGCGCCCGTGAGCTGCCCGAAGACCGGCAGCAGCAGGAAGGGGAAGGCGAGGCCGCCGACCAGCGCGCCCACGTAGTCGGCGGCGAACAGGTCGGCGACGGCGCCCCCGGCGTCCTGCCGCCGGATGCGCTGGATGAGGACCATCAGGAGCGGCACCTCGGCGCCGATGAGGACGCCGATGGCCAGCGAGAACGCGACGACGAGAGGGCGAGAGCCGCCCGCCCAGACCTCGCCCCGGTCGCCGGTCCACGCGAACGCCGCGTACAGCGCCATGGCGCTGCACCCGCCGACCAGCGCGAGCGCGGCCTCGATCAGGCCGAACCCGAGGGCGGCGCGGCGCCGCAGCCGCTTGGCGAGCAGCGACCCGATGCCCATGGCGAAGACCATCACGGAGAGCACGACGGAGGCCTGGGTGACCGAGTCGCCGATCAGATAGGCGGCGAGGGCGACGAGTTCGAGTTCGTAGACGAGCCCGCAGGCAGCGCAGACGAACACGCCGACCAGAACGAGGAACCGTCCTGCCCGGGGTGAGACCGGCAACCGGACCGTCGAGTCGAGCACCGACAGCACGCTACGTCACTGCGGTCTCACTCCGGGTCACCCGCAAGGGTGCAAAAGGGGCCCGTCGGGCGTGGCGGCCCCGCTCACAGCGGCGCGGGCAGCGGCATCCGCACCCCCACCCGCGACCGCGTGGCGACCAACTGGCCGTCCTGCGGATACGCGTGCCAGGTGCGCCACATCACCGAGCCTTCGTGCCGCTGGGCCAGCAGGGCGGTGAAGGCGTGCGGGCTGCCGGGGAAGACCCCCGCGAGGCCGTGCGGGTGTTCGGTCACCAGAGCCAGCAACTCCTGGGCGCGGCCCGCGAACTGGCCGCGCGAGAGGGTCTCGACGCGCGCCGCGAACTCGTACTCCCAGTCGCCCACCCGCTTGGAGACGCCCAGCGGGAGCGGTGTGCTGCTGCCGGGGATGCAGGCCACGGTCTCGGAGCAGCTGCCCTGCTCGTCCTCCAGGAGCACCTGGTGGGAGGCCCCGAGGAGTCTCAACTGCATTCTCGCGTCGGACAGTTCCACGTCGAGGGTGGCGAGCGCGGGCAGCGGCTCGCGCCCCAGGGCCCAGGCGAGGTCCGCGGCGCGCGTGTCGGTGTAGACAGTCTTCAGGGTCGTGAGCATGGGTCGGCTCCGCTAACACGCAATGGAGGTGGGGCCGGCGCACCCGGGTCGTGGCCCGGAAGGGTCGTGACCGGGAGGTCGGAATACCGGCTCGTGCCCACGTGAACGGCACCGGTCGGGTCTCCGGGCTTGCGTCCGGGAAACCCGTGAGGGACGTCCGAGGGCGGTACGGGCGGTTAAGAGGGAATCATGGTCGGCGACAGTGCCACAGCGTTTTTACCCAACTTCGTGCGCTTTCCATCCCCCTGGGGGTTGCACAGTTCAACTGTTCAATGATTCACAACCGTCCGTCCGCCGGAGCACGCCCCCTCGCCTCGCACGCCCGAACGCAACACCAGTGCGCCCGGCGGGAGTTGCCTCCCGCCGGGCGCCCCGGCGAATCGGTGGACCAGCTGCCCCGTGTCAGCTGCCTCCGCCGCATCCGCCCCCGCCCCCGCACGACGAGCCGCCCCCGCACGAGGAACTGCCCCCGCACGAGGAGCCGCCGCCGCAGGAGTGCCCCCCGTGGTGGTGGCCGCCCCCGGAGTCACCGCCCCCGGCCCACCAACTGCCGCCACCCGCCGTGCTCGACGCCGTGCCCGAGCTCCACCGCGAACCGGTGCGGCGCTTGGCGCTCCCCCGGGAACCGGCCACCATGGCCACGACGAACATGATCACTCCTGCGAAGACGAAGGCCACGATCACGACCACCACGCTCCTTCCGTTCCCCCGCGACGCGGTCCCCCCATGGGCCTCGCTCCTCGCGTGACAGGGGGATGCCCTTCGCCGTCGCGGCCCAAAGCAGAGTTGAGGAAGTCCAGAGGTTCGGCGCAGGATGGCGGCCATGACTTCCACCACCGGGAGCGGGCGCCCGCTGCTCAACCGCCGCCTCGCCGAGTTCGGTACGACGATTTTCGCCGAGATGTCCGCGCTCGCGGTGTCGACGGGCGCGATCAACCTGGGTCAGGGCTTCCCGGACACCGACGGACCCGAGTCCGTGCGCGAGGCCGCGGTGCGCGCGCTGCGCGACGGTCGCGGCAACCAGTACCCGCCGGGCCCCGGCGTCCCCGAGCTGCGCACGGCGATCGCCGCGCACCAGCTCTCCCGCTATGCCCTCACCTACGACCCCGACCGCGAGGTCCTGGTGACGGCCGGCGCCACCGAGGCGATCGCGGCCTCGCTGCTCGCCCTGGTCGAACCGGGCGACGAGGTCGTCGCGCTGGAGCCCTACTACGACTCGTACGCCGCCTCGATCGCGCTCGCGGGCGGCACGCGGGTGCCGGTCACGCTGCGGCCCGGCGACGGCCGCTTCCGCCTGGACCTGGACGAGCTGCGCGACGCGATCACGCCCCGCACCCGGCTGCTGCTGCTCAACACCCCGCACAACCCGACCGGCACGGTCCTCACCCGCGCCGAACTGGCCCGGATCGCGGAACTGGCGGTCGAGCACGACCTGCTCGTCATCACCGACGAGGTCTACGAGCACCTGGTCTTCGACGACGCCGAGCACATCCCGCTCGCCTCCTTCCCCGGCATGCGCGAGCGCACGGTCACCATCGGTTCGGCGGGCAAGACGTTCTCGTTCACCGGCTGGAAGGTCGGCTGGCTGACGTCCACCCCGGAACTGGTCACGGCGGTCCGCTCGGTGAAGCAGTACCTCACCTTCGTCTCCTCGGGCCCCTTCCAGTACGCCGTCGCGGAGGCGCTCGCGCTGCCGGACTCCTTCTTCGACGGCTTCCGCGCCGACATGCGGGCCCGGCGCGACCTGCTCGCCGAGGGCCTCGCCGCCGCCGGCTTCGACGTCTACCGCCCGGCCGGCACGTACTTCGTCACCACCGACATCCGCCCCCTCGGCGAGAGCGACGGCTTCGCCTTCTGCCGCTCGCTGCCCGAGCGGGCCGGCGTCGTCGCCATCCCGAACGCCGTCTTCTACGACCACCGCGAGGCGGGCGCGCCCTTCGTCCGCTTCGCCTTCTGCAAGAAGGTCTCCGTCCTGGAGGAGGCCGTCACCCGCCTCAAGCGGCTGACGGTCCGCGGGAGGTAACCCCGGGACGGCCCGCGTGGGTGATGACCCTAAGTGTGATAGTCGGGTTATTACTCCATAAAGGTGGCAATGAGATGCTTTCCTGCTGAACGTGGGCAGGAATATGCCAAGGACACGCGTGGGCCGGGTCCAGCCACAAGGGGAGTGCCAGGATGACTGCTGCCGACGCCGTGCCGACGTGTCCCTTCCGACACGACGACGCCCTCGAACCGGATCCGGTCATGGCCCGTTTGCGCGACGAGTCGCCCGTCGCCCGGGTCCGCATGCCCTACGGGGAGGGCGACTGCTGGCTGGTGACGCGCTACGAGGACGTGCGGACGGTGACCTCCGACCGGCGCTTCAGCCGTGCCGCGCTCGTCGACCGCGACTTCCCCCGGATCACCCCGGCCCCCATCGCCCAGCGCGAGGCGATCAACCTGATGGATCCGCCCGCGCTCAATCGCGTGCGCCGGCTGGTCATCAAGGCCTTCACCACACCCCAGGTCGAGGCACTGCGGCCCTGGACGCAGCGCACCGTGGACACGTTGCTGGACAAGATGGAGGCGGGTGGCGCGCCCGCCGACATCGTCGCTCATCTCGCGGACCGGCTGCCGCTGATGACGATCTGCCAGCTCATGGACGTGCCGGAGGAGGACCGGCCGCAGCTGCGCAGCTGGGCGATGGCCATGATGTCCATGAGGGCCGCCGACCGTTCGTCGGCGGCCGAGGCGAAGGCGGGGTTGCGCGCCTATTTCGACGCGCTGACGGCCGCGCGGCGCCGTGACCCGGGCGACGACCTGATCAGCGCACTGGCGACCGCACGCATCGGCTCGGAAATGCTGGACGAAGGGGAGCTGTCCGTTCTGGCCATGCTCCTGGTCGTCACCGGACACGACACCACCACCTACGACATCAGCAACGTCGTCTACACGCTGCTGACCCGCCCCACACATCTGCGCCGGCTGCGGGACAGCCCCGAACTGCTGCACCAGGCCCTGGAGGAACTGCTGCGCCACATCCCCTTCCGCCAGGGCGTCGGCATCCCACGGGTGGCGCTGGAGGACGTCGAACTGTCGGGCGTCCTCATCAAGGCGGGGGAGATCGTGCACGTGTCCTATCTGACCGCCAACCGCGACGGCACGGTCTACGAACAGCCCGACGCCCTCGACTTCGAGCGCAAGGACCCGGCCCCGCACATGACCTTCGGGTACGGCAGCCACCACTGCCTGGGCTCCCACCTCGCCCGTATGGTCCTCCAGGTCTCCATCGGCACCCTGATCGCCCGGTTCCCGAAACTGCGGCTGGCCGTACCGGCGCAGGACGTGCGGTGGAACACCGTGTCGATCTGGCGCTATCCACTGACCCTGCCGGTCGTCTGGTGAGGAGCTGACCATGGCCACTTTGTGCAGACCCGCCATCGCCGTGCCCGAACACGTCATCACCCGGGAGCAGACCCTCAGCCTGGCCCGCGAGCTCCACGCCGGCCACCCGCAGCTGGAGCTCGCGCTGCGCCTCATCGCCAACACCGGTGTCCAGACCCGCCACCTGGTGCAACCCATCGAGGACACCCTGCGCCACCCGGGCCTCACCCGACGCAACGCCCTGTACGAGGCGGAGGCGAAGGCACGGGTCCCCGAAGCCGTGCACCGGGCGCTGGAGCACGCCCAGCTGACGCCCGAAGACATCGACATGATCGTCTACGTGTCCTGCACGGGCTTCATGATGCCCTCGCTGACCGCCTGGCTCATCAACACCCTGGGCTTTCGACCGCAGACCCGGCAACTGCCGATCGCGCAGCTCGGCTGCGCCGCCGGAGGGGCGGCCATCAACCGCGCCCACGACTTCTGCACCGCCTACCCGCGGGCGAACGTGCTGATCGTCTCCTGCGAGTTCTGCTCACTGTGCTACCAGCCCACGGACCTGCTCGTGGGAAACCTGCTCTCCAACGGCCTGTTCGGAGACGCCATCGCCGCCGCCGTGGTCCGCGGCCAGGGAGGCACCGGCGTACAGCTGCACCACAACGGCTCCCACCTGGTACCGCGCACCGAGGAATGGATCTCCTACGCGGTCCGCGAGACCGGCTTCCACTTCCTGCTGGACAAGCGCGTACCGGGCACCATGGCCGACCTCGCGCCCGCCCTGCGCGACATGGCCGCGCTGCGCGGCTGGGACATCTCGGACCTGGGCTTCTACATCATCCACGCCGGGGGGCCCAGGATCCTGGACGACCTGAGCACCCACCTGGGACTGCCGCCGACGATGTTCCGCTACAGCAGAGCCACCCTCACCGAACGCGGCAACATCGCCAGCGCGGTCATCTTCGACGCCCTGGAACGCCTCTTCCAGGACGGCGGCGCCGACCACGCCGCCTCGGGCGTCATCGCGGGATTCGGCCCCGGCATCACCGCCGAGATCACCCTGGGCGCCTGGGACGCGACCGGAACGAGCGACCCGTCGGCCGTGCAGGCCCTGGCCCAGGCACCCGTCTGAGCACGCGCCTCACGGGCCATGGCGAAGAGCCCGGCCGGGGCGACCTCTCGGGTCGTCCCGGCCGGGCTCTCGTGGGTGTACGGGCCCTCAGGCCTCGTCGCCCGGCTGCTCGCCGGTGTCGCCCTCGGCGGAGTCCACCTCGGACTCCAGACCGAGCTGCTCGACCAGCCAGCGGTCGAACTCGATCGCGGCGCGCACCCAGCTGACCGTCGACGACACGAAGTGCTCCAGGGAGACACCCGTGCCGATCAGCATCTGGGCCTCGCCGATGAGGCGGACCGTGCCGTCGTCGTGCGTGTGGCTGTAGACCTTCGGCCACAGCGTGCGGCGGTTCCAGTCGTCGATCGACTCCAGGAGCTGCTGCTTCTGCTCGATCTGGTGCGGGCGGTCGTAGAACGTCCGCACCGAGAAGACCTGCTGGTCGTCCTCGCCACGGAACATGAAGTACGTACGGAACTCCTCCCACGGCGCCGCGAGGTCACCCTCGTCGTCGACGACGTGCTTGAGCTCCATCTGGTCCAGGAGCTGCTTCACCAGGTCCTGGTCGGGGACGACGGGGCCCGCCGGTCCTGCGCCCTGCTGCGGTTCGGGCTGTCCCCCGAAATTCGGAATCGAGGACGGGTCGATGCTCACGTGCTTTGTCCCTTCGTATGGATGGGCCCATCCTCTCCCAGGAGGGGCCCTCGGGGGCAAGCCCGGCACCTCGTCTGCCGGGTTTCCGCCGTTCGCCGTCTGCGGACACGCGGTGGCCGCTCGCGCAGTTCCCGGCGCCCCTTGGGGGCTACAGCTGCTTGCCCGGCGCGGCCGGTGAGGGGCCGACCAGCAGGCCGTCCTCGGAGCGGTCCACGCGGACCACGTCGCCGTCCTTGACCTCGCCCGCGAGGATCTCCTTGGCGAGGCGGTCGCCGATGGACGTCTGGATCAGGCGCCGCAGGGGACGCGCGCCGTACGCCGGGTCGTTGCCCTCCAGGGCCAGCCAGGCCAGCGCCTCGGGCGTGACCTCCAGGGTCAGGCGCCGCTCGGCGAGCCGCTTGGCGAGCCGGCCGATCTGGAGCTCCGCGATGTGCGCCAGCTCGTCCTTGGTGAGCGCGGAGAAGACCACCAGGTCATCGAGCCGGTTGAGGAACTCGGGCTTGAACGAGGACCGCACGACCTCCAGGACCTGCTGCTTCTTCTCCTCCTCGGAGGTCAGCGGCTCGACCAGGTACTGGCTGCCGAGGTTGGACGTCAGCACCAGGATGGTGTTGCGGAAGTCCACCGTCCGGCCCTGCCCGTCGGTCAGGCGCCCGTCGTCGAGGACCTGGAGCAGGACGTCGAAGACCTCCGGGTGCGCCTTCTCGACCTCGTCCAGGAGCACCACGCTGTACGGACGCCGCCGCACCGCCTCGGTGAGCTGGCCGCCCTCCTCGTAGCCGACGTAGCCCGGCGGGGCGCCGACGAGCCGCGCGACGCTGTGCTTCTCGCCGTACTCGCTCATGTCGATGCGGACCATGGCCCGCTCGTCGTCGAAGAGGAAGTCCGCGAGGGCCTTGGCCAGCTCCGTCTTGCCGACACCGGTGGGGCCGAGGAAGAGGAACGAGCCGGTGGGCCGGTCGGGGTCGGCGATCCCGGCGCGGGTGCGGCGCACCGCGTCGGAGACGGCGCGCACCGCCTCGTGCTGGCCGATCAGCCGCTTGCCCAGCTCGTCCTCCATGCGCAGCAGCTTCTGCGTCTCGCCCTCCAGGAGGCGCCCGGCGGGGATGCCGGTCCACGAGCCGACCACGTCGGCGATGTCGTCGGGGCCGACCTCCTCCTTGACCATGGTGTCCTTGGCCTGGACGGCCTCCTCCTCGGCCTCGGAGGCGGCTTCGAGGTCGCGCTCCAGGGTCGGGATCTCGCCGTAGAGCAGCTTGGAGGCGGTGTCGAAGTCGCCGTCGCGCTGGGCGCGCTCGGCCTGGCCGCGCAGGTCGTCCAGCTTCTCCTTCAGGGCGCCGACGCGGTTGAGGGACTCCTTCTCCTTCTCCCAGCGCGCGGTGAGCCCGCGCAGCTCCTCCTCCTTGTCGGCGAGGTCGCGCCGCAGCTTCTCCAGGCGCTGCTTGCTCGCCGGGTCGGTCTCCTTGCTGAGCGCCAGCTCCTCCATCTTCAGCCGGTCCACGGCGCGCTGGAGCTCGTCGATCTCGACGGGCGAGGAGTCGATCTCCATGCGCAGCCGGGATGCGGCCTCGTCCACGAGGTCGATGGCCTTGTCCGGCAGGAAGCGGGAGGTGATGTACCGGTCGGAGAGCGTCGCGGCGGCCACCAGGGCGCTGTCGGCGATCTGCACCTTGTGGTGCGCCTCGTAGCGCCCCTTGAGGCCGCGCAGGATCGCGATGGAGTCCTCCACGGACGGCTCGGCGACCAGGACCTGCTGGAAGCGCCGCTCCAGGGCGGGGTCCTTCTCGATCCGCTCGCGGTACTCGTCCAGGGTGGTGGCGCCGACCATGCGCAGCTCGCCGCGGGCCAGCATCGGCTTGAGCATGTTGCCCGCGTCCATGGCGGAGTCGCCGCCGGCGCCGGCGCCCACGACGGTGTGCAGCTCGTCGATGAACGTGATGATCTGGCCGTCGCTCTCCTTGATCTCGGACAGGACGGTCTTCAGGCGCTCCTCGAACTCGCCGCGGTACTTGGCGCCCGCGACCATCGCGCCGAGGTCCAGGGAGACCAGCCGCTTGTTCTTCAGCGACTCCGGCACGTCGCCCTTGACGATGCGCTGGGCGAGGCCCTCGACGACGGCGGTCTTGCCGACGCCGGGCTCACCGATGAGCACGGGATTGTTCTTGGTGCGGCGCGAGAGCACCTGCACGACCCGCCGGATCTCCTGGTCCCGCCCGATGACGGGGTCCAGGCGCCCTTCCCGGGCCGCGGCGGTGAAATCGGTGCCGAACTTCTCCAGCGCCTTGTACTGACCCTCGGGGTCGGGTGTGGTCACCCGGCGCCCTCCCCTTGTCGTCTCGAATGCTTCCAGCAGCTTCTTGTCGGTGGCCCCGTGCTGGGCGAGGGCCTGTCCGGCCCGGCCGCCCTTGGCGGCGATGCCGATGAGCAGGTGCTCGGTGGAGAGGTACTCGTCGCCCAGCTCCTTCGCCCGCTGCGCGGCGTCGGCGATGACGGCGAGCAGTTCGCGGTTGGGCTGCGGCGGCGCGACGGTGGACCCGGTCACGCTCGGCAGCGCGGCCAGGGCCCGCTCGGTGTCCGCGCGCACGGCCGCCTGGTCCGCGTCGACCGCCGCGAGCAGGTCGGTGATGTTCTCGTTGTCCTGGCCCTCCAGGAGGGCGAGCAACAAATGTCCCGGCGTCAGGTCGGGGTGGCCGTCCTGTACGGCCCGGTCACCGGCCGCGTTGATGGCGGCGCGGCTCCTGTTGGTCAGCTCTGCGTCCACGTGCGCTTGTCCTCCTTACGGACCGAACGGGGTACGGGTCCTGAACTCGGCCGACGGCCGGGTTTCCCTCTCACGCTGACTTAATCAACGTACACAAAGTTGAGTCTATTCCACTCAAGGCAGCGGTCGGAAGGCGGGGCGGCTATGTTCCGGTCCATGAGCAGCCACGCATCCGCGCCGATAGATCCGCGGCATCCGCCCGAGCCCTACCTCAGCTTCTGGCGCGAACGGCACCTGTGCACCTTGACCACCCTGCGCCCGGACGGCACCCCGCACGTGGTGCCGGTCGGCGTGACCTACGACCCCGAGACCGGCACCGCCCGTGTCCTCGCGCGCAGGACGAGCAGGAAGGTCGCGCACATCCTGGCGGCGACGGGCGCGCCGGACGGGCCGGGGGCGCGGGTGGCGGTCTGCCAGTTCGCGGGCCGGCGCTGGGCGACGCTGGAGGGCCGCGCGACGATCAGGACGGAACCGGAGCGGATCGAGGACGCGGAGACGCGCTACGAGGCGCGCTACGAGCGGCGCCCCTCGCCCAACCCCGACCGCGTCCTGATCGAGATCGAGGTCACCCGCGCCCTGGGCAAGGCCTGAGCCGGCGCGGACCCGGCGCCGGCGGCCGCGCACGCGACGTACGCGCCACCGGCCGCGCACGCCACAGCGGCGCCACCGTGTTCAGGTCCACGGTGACGCCGCTGCTGGGGGAAGCACCTGCGCGATCTACAACGACGGGGGAATCGCGTCAGGCGCTGCGGGGGGTGGCTGTGATGCTGTCCGGGGCGCTCGTCATGGCCCCCGGGTCCTGCTGTTCGCCCTCTCCGACCACCTGGTGGTCGCGGCGGTCGAGATTGACGAAGACCATCCCGTACCGGATGGCGCACCGCACGGGCTGCGGCGCTCCTCGCGGCCGCCGCAGGCACCGGTAGGCGCGGATCTCCTCCTCGTCGTCGCGGGTGACGACGATCGGCTCGCCGAGCAGGGTGACCATCAGCGAGTCGCCGCGATGCGGGATCGCGGTCACGAGATCGATGAAGTGCCATCCGGAGCGATAGGCGGTGGCCATCTCGCGGCGGAAGGTGCGGTCGTCAGGAGGAGTGCTCATGTGTGCGCACCCTTCGGGCCCACGGTCCAGCCCGTGTCCCCCGCCGGGAGCGCGTCCACGCTGGTCCAACCGGTGTCCACCGGAAGCGCCTGCACGCTGGTCCAACCGGTGTCCGCCGGGTTCGCCACCGCGGAATTTCCGCTGCCAAGGCCCGAGCCGCTCTGGGCACCGAGGGCCACAGCGGCAGAGAAGACCGCGGCAAGCACTGAGCCAAGTATTCTCACGCGCATAGTCGGCTTCGTCCTCACTTGATGGATTCCTCTCCCCCGGCCATGAAGACGATGGCTCATTCAGGCATGTCAACGCCACAGGAGCGATGCATCATGTTCTTGCACGTTCAGGACCCTGGGGGGTGGAGATATGACCACAAGCAACACAAAACCGACACATCCCCATGCTGTCACTGACCTGTGCGACGAGGGGGCACGGCTTTACGCCAACGCGCTGCGTTCCGGACGCATCAATCGTGTCGAAGCGGAACTGGCCCCTTGCCTCGTGGAATTCGCACTGCTGCACCCGGATCCGGATGACGCCAACTGGCTCCGTCCGGTTCCTCCCTCCGTCGCCCTCGCCCAGCGTCTGCACCCGCTGGAACGCGAGATCCAGGACCGCAGGCGGCTCGCCATCGAACTGACGGACTCCTTCGAACAGTTCGTCACGATCAGCGCCCAGAGCCCCGCGAACATCCACGCGATCACCGTCCTCGAGGGCTTCGACCGCATCAACGCCGCGCTGAATTCGGCCACCGCCGAGTGCAACACCTCCGTGCTGACCATCCAGCCCGGCGGCGGCCGCCCGGTGGACGCCCTGACCCAGGCCCTGGAGCGGGACCGGCCCCTGACCGACCGCGGCGTCAGCATCCGCACCCTCTACCAGCACACCGCCCGCCACAGCCAGGGAACGCTGGCCTACGTGGACCGCATCTCGGGCGGCAAGGTGCAGGTCCGCACCCTGGAAGAGCTGATCGAGCGGCTGATCATATTCGACCGGACCGTGGCCTTCATCCCGGCGAGCGACGACCGGCGCGTGGCCCTCGAACTGCGCCACCCCGGCCTGGTCGAGTACCTCAGCAAGGTCTTCGAGCAGCTCTGGGAGCGCGCGGTCCCGCTGACCGAGGAAGTCCCCTACGACATCGCGCCCAACGGCATCACGGGCGTCCAGCGCTCCATCGCCAAGCTGTTGATCGAGGGGCACGTCGACGAGGCGATCGCCCGCCGGCTCGGCATGAACGTCCGCACCTGCCGCGCCCACATCGCCAAGATCGCCGCGGCCCTCGGCAGCGGCAGCCGCGCCCAGCTCGGCTACCTCATCGCCCAGTCGGGAATCCTCGACCAGGCGAAGCTCAGCCCGGAGCGCCCGAAGTAGCCGCCCGAACCAGCCGCCAGAAGTGGACACTTCAATCACGGCGGGACGGTCCGCGCCCGCACCCTCTGCATAGAATCGCCGCGCTTCAACCGAGCGGGAGGGAGCACACATGGCCAGGGAACTCACGACGCACGCAGTGACGGATCTCTGCGAGGCGGGCTCGGCCGTATACCTGCGCCGGGCCCTCCGCGCCGGTCGTATCCGCGGCGAGGACGTCACGGGCGCCTCCTTCCCGGAGGCGCACATCACCGTCCTGGACGGCGTCGGCCGCATCAACGCGGCCATCGACCGCGCGATGAACGACGTCAGGGAGGAGTTTTTGGCCATTCAGCCCGGCGGTACCCGGCCGCCGGAGACGCTGGCCGAGGCCTTCCCGCGCGACCAGGCGATCCTCAGCCGCGGCTGCCGGATGCGGACCCTCTACCAGCACACGACGCGCCACTCCCTGCCCGTGCTCGGCTATCTGGAGCAGCTGCACGGCGACGCCGAGGCCCGCACCCTGGACGAGGTGACCGACCGCCTCTTCGTCTTCGACCGGACCGTCGCGTTCATCCCGGCGAGCAAGGACCGCAGCATCGCCCTGGAGGTGCGCCACCCGGCCCTCGTGGAGTACTTCACCACCACCTTCCGGCGGCTGTGGCGGCTGGCCACGCCCATGTGGCCGCAGGCCGCCCCGCAGGTCTCCGAGGGCGGCGTGACACCTCGTCAGCGGGCCATCGCGGGCCTGCTCGTCGAAGGCCTCACCGACGCCGAGATCGCCGACCGCCTCGGCATGAACATCCGTACGGCCCGCGTCCACATCGCCAAGCTCGCCGCCACCCTCGGCAGCGGCAGCCGCGCCCAGCTCGGCTACCTCATCGGCCGCTCGGGGCTCCTGGAGCGGGACCAGTAGCGTCCGCCACCGCCAGCCACTCGCGCAGCAGCGCCTCCCGCGCGGCCGCCCGCGGCGAGCCCCCCTCGTGCCGGCGGCCCCACTCGGCCATCGCCGACAGCGTCGTCAGGAGGGTGGCCGCGCCCTGGGTGAGGCGGCCGAGCAGCGCGCGGGAGAGGTCGTACTCCGTCGCGGAGTAGCCCACCGCCGCGGCGGTGTACGCGGTCAGTTCCGTCTCCCCCGTGGCGCCGCCGATCCGCACCGTCATCGTCGGGGCCTCGTCCTGGCCGCCGAGGCCGACCGTCAGCACGAGGTCGACGGCCACGCCCACATGCCGTCTGAACGACTTCACCGGTACGTCGTCGATGCTCAGCGTGTGGACGTCCGCCCAGGGCCAGAACGCCGACTGCCGGTCCCCGAGGGCCGCCACACCCTCCGGCGTCAGCCGCACCCCGGGAGCGAGCCCGGACGGCTTCGCGCCCACGTACACATCGCCCTCGGCGATCCAGAACAGCCCCACCATGGCCATGGCCGGCTCAACTCCCCGTTCGACAGCGGAAAACCAACAGCGGAAAACAGCGAACGGGGGCCGGGAGGTTGCCACCTCCCGGCCCCCGCGTCAGCCTACTCAGGCCCTGCGAACCGCCGCCGGTCCCCTATGCCCTCGGTTATGCCTCGGTGCCCCTACTGCTCGTGCGTCCTCTTGGGCCGCCACACCACGAGCGCGCTCGTCTGCTGCACGTCCTGGTACGGGACGAGGTCACGGCGGTAGGAGGCGTGCACCGCCGCCTCGCGCTGCTGCATGGCCGCGGCGGCGCCCTCCACGGCCGCGGACAGCTCCGCGACGCGCGACTGGAGCGCCGCGACCTGGTTCTCCAGCTCGATGATGCGCTTGATGCCGGCGAGGTTGATGCCCTCCTCCTGCGACAACTGCTGCACCGTGCGCAGCAGTTCGATGTCACGGGCGGAGTAGCGCCGGCCGCGGCCCGCGGTGCGGTCCGGGGAGACCAGGCCCAGGCGGTCGTACTGGCGCAGGGTCTGCGGGTGCAGGCCGCTGAGCTGGGCGGCCACCGAGATGACGTACACCGGCGTCTCGTCGGTGAGTTGGTACGCCCTACTGAATCCGGACTGTCGACGGCGGCCGTCCATCTCATGCTCCCTTCGCGGCCTGGAACAGTTCTGCCCGCGGGTCGTCCCCCGCGGTCGCCTCGCGGTAGGACTCCAGGGCCTCCTTGGCGGCGTCCGACAGAGATGTCGGGACCGACACCTCCACCGTCACCAGGAGATCGCCCCGGGTGCCGTCCTTGCGGACCGCGCCCTTGCCGCGGGCCCGCATCGTACGGCCGTTGGGCGTGCCCGGGGGCAGCTTCAGCGTGACGGCGGGTCCGCCCAGGGTCGGGACCTTGACCTCGCCGCCCAGCGTCGCCTCGGGGTAGGTCACCGGCACGGTGACCGTGAGGTTGTCGCCCTTGCGGCCGAACACGGGGTGGGCGTCGACGTGCACGACCACGTACAGGTCGCCGGCCGGGCCGCCCCGCTCGCCGGGCGCGCCCTTGCCGCGGAGCCTGATCCGCTGGCCGTCGCTCACCCCGGCCGGGACGCGCACCTGCATGGTGCGGGAGGACTTCGCGCGCCCCGAGCCGTGGCAGGCCTCGCAGGGGTCCTGGGCGATCAGGCCCCGGCCCTTGCAGTCCACGCACGGGTCGGTCAGCGAGAAGCCGCCGCCACCGCCCCGCGAGACCTGGCCCGTGCCGACGCAGGTCGGGCACACGCGCGGCGTGCCGTTCTTGTCGCCGGTGCCGGAACAGGCCTTGCAGGCGGCCTGGGAGGACATGCGCAGCGGCACCGTGGCGCCGTCCACCGCCTCCGTGAAACTCAGCGTGACCTCGGACTCGATGTCCTGGCCGCGCCTGGGCTGCGTACGCGTGCCGGTACCGGCACCCGCGCCGCCGCGGTTGAACAGGCCCCCGAAGACGTCACCGAGACCGCCCCCGAAGCCGCCGCCGGCCGCCCCACCGCCACCCGGGGCGCCGCCTCCGAAGAGGTCGCCCAGGTCGAAGTTGAACGTGCCGCCGGCGCCTGCGGGGCCCTGACGGAATCCGCCGTTGCCGAAGAGGGCACGCGCCTCGTCGTACTCCTTGCGCTTCTTGGGGTCACCGAGGACGTCGTTCGCCTCGGAGATCTCCTTGAAGCGCTCCTCCGCCTTGACGTTGCCCTTGTTGGCGTCCGGGTGGTTCTCGCGGGCGAGCTTCCGGTACGCCTTCTTGATCTCGGCCTCGGTGGCGTCCTTGGGGACGCCGAGGACCTTGTAGTAGTCCTTCTCGATGAAGTCCTTGGTGCTCATCCCCGACGTCCCTCCTCACTCATGTCGTCGCCGTCAGCCCTCGTCCGGGCCACCGGTCTCCTTCTCGTCCGATCCCTCGGCGGCCGCGGACCCCTCGGGGGCCTTCTCGGCGGCCTCCTCGCCCTTGGCCGGCTGCGCGCCGGGCTGGGGCTCGGCGACGGCCACCCGCGCGGGGCGGATGGTGCGCTCGCCGATGCGATACCCCGGCTGCAGGATCGCGACGCACGTCGTCTCGGTGACGTCGGGTGCGTAGCTGTGCATCAGGGCCTCGTGGATCGTCGGGTCGAAGGGCTCGCCCTCCTTGCCGAACTGCTGCAGGCCCATCTTGGCGACGACGGTCTCCAGCGCCTCGGCGACCGACTTGAAGCCACCGACCAGCTCCCCGTGCTCACGGGCGCGGCCGATGTCGTCGAGGGTCGGCAGGAGCTCGGAGAGGAGGTTCGCCGAGGCGATCTCCTTCACCGTCACCTTGTCCCGCTCCACGCGGCGGCGGTAATTCTGGTACTCGGCCTGCAGCCGCTGGAGGTCCGCCGTGCGCTCGCTGAGCGCGGTGCGCACCTGGTCCAGCTGGGCGGTCAGGCCCACGTCCTGGGCGGACGTCTTGCTGTCCTTGTCCCCGGCCGGGGCCGCCGGGCCCTCCTCGGTGGAGGGCTCGGCGGCCTTGGGCGCCGCGTCGTCAGGGGTGGCGCCGGAGGGGACGTCAGGCTTGTCGGCGCTCTCGCCGAAACCCGGGGTCTCCTCGGTCATCAGGCGGCGCCGCCCTTCTGGTCCTTCTCGTCGTCGACGATCTCGGCGTCGACGACTCCGTCGTCCTCCTTGGCCTGCTCGCCGCCGGGGGCCGCGCCCTCGGCGCCGCCCGCGGCCTGCGCGCCCTGGGCGTCGGCGTACATGGCCTGGCCCAGCTTCTGCGAGACGGCGGCGACCTTCTCGGTGGCGGTGCGGATCTCGGCGGTGTCCTCGCCCTTGAGCTTCTCCTTCAGCTCACCGACGGCTTCCTCGACCTCGGTCTTGACCTCGGCCGGGACCTTGTCCTCGTTGTCCTTGAGGAACTTCTCCGTCTGGTAGACGAGCTGCTCGCCCTGGTTGCGGGACTCGGCGGCCTCGCGGCGCTTGTGGTCCTCGTCCGCGTACTGCTCGGCCTCCTGGCGCATGCGGTCGACCTCGTCCTTCGGCAGCGAGGAGCCGCCGGTGACGGTCATCTTCTGCTCCTTGCCCGTGCCGAGGTCCTTCGCGGTCACGTGCATGATGCCGTTGGCGTCGATGTCGAAGGAGACCTCGATCTGCGGGACGCCGCGCGGGGCCGGCGGCAGGCCCGTCAGCTCGAACATGCCGAGCTTCTTGTTGTACGCCGCGATCTCGCGCTCGCCCTGGTAGACCTGGATCTGGACCGACGGCTGGTTGTCCTCGGCCGTCGTGAAGATCTCGGAGCGCTTCGTCGGAATCGTGGTGTTCCGCTCGATGAGCTTGGTCATGATGCCGCCCTTGGTCTCGATGCCGAGGGACAGCGGGGTGACGTCGAGGAGCAGGACGTCCTTGACCTCGCCCTTGAGGACACCGGCCTGGAGCGAGGCGCCGATGGCGACGACCTCGTCCGGGTTGACGCCCTTGTTGGCGTCCTTGCCGCCGGTCAGCTCCTTGACGAGCTCGGCGACGGCCGGCATGCGGGTCGAGCCGCCGACGAGGACGACGTGGTCGATCTCGCTGAGCTGGATGCCCGCGTCCTTGATGACGTTGTGGAACGGCGTCTTGCAGCGCTCCAGGAGGTCGGACGTGAGCTGCTGGAACTGGGCGCGCGTGAGCTTCTCGTCCAGGTGCAGCGGGCCCTCGGCGGAGGCCGTGATGTACGGGAGGTTGATCGTGGTCTCCGTGGAGGAGGACAGCTCGATCTTGGCCTTCTCGGCCGCCTCGCGCAGGCGCTGGAGCGCCATCTTGTCCTTGGAGAGGTCCACGCCGTGGCCGTTGTTGAACTGCTTGACCAGGTAGTCGACGACGCGCTGGTCCCAGTCGTCACCACCGAGGTGGTTGTCGCCGTTCGTGGCCTTCACCTCGACGACGCCGTCACCGATCTCGAGGAGCGAGACGTCGAAGGTGCCGCCACCGAGGTCGAAGACCAGAATGGTCTGGTCGTCCTTGTCCAGGCCGTAGGCCAGGGCGGCGGCGGTGGGCTCGTTGACGATGCGCAGGACGTTCAGACCCGCGATCTCACCGGCCTCCTTGGTGGCCTGGCGCTCCGAGTCGTTGAAGTACGCCGGGACGGTGATGACCGCGTCCGCGACCTTCTCGCCCAGGTACGCCTCGGCGTCGCGCTTCAGCTTCTGGAGGATGAACGCGGAGATCTGCTGGGGGTTGAACCCCTTGTCGTCGATGTCCACCTTCCAGTCGGTGCCCATGTGGCGCTTGACCGACCGGATGGTCCTGTCGACGTTGGTGACCGCCTGGCGCTTGGCCACCTCGCCGACCAGCACCTCGCCGTTCTTCGCGAAGGCGACGACGGACGGCGTGGTCCTGGCGCCCTCGGCGTTGGTGATGACGGTGGGCTCGCCGCCTTCCAGAACGCTGACGACGGAGTTAGTCGTGCCCAGGTCGATGCCGACCGCACGTGCCATTTCGATTCCTCCAGAGGTACTTCTTGAGTGGATCTGGCTCAAGGATGCATGAGCGCTGCGCTTGCGTCAACAGATGTGAGTCGAGGGGGCTCAACTCTTATCCCGTGCTTACGCGCAAGTCGGTTGCCTCCCGGGGGTCCGGAGCCCCGGCTGCGGGTCATATGCGGCTGGGCGCGCAGTTCCCCGCGCCCCTTCGGGGCGCACCCCCCGGTACCGCGGCGCGCCGGGGAAGGGTTGCCTGAGCGACGCAGATCACCGCCTTGCTGGCTACAGTGCGACCGGGTAAGTGGGTAGTCTCAGACGGACTGCATAAGTTACCGCTTAGTAATCAGCCCTAGTCCGCTACGACGAGTCCCGCCTCGCAGGCCCGAGGAGCCCCCCAATGCAACTCGCCGCGATCATCGTGTCGCTGGTCCTAATCGCGGTCGGCGTCGCGCTGTTCGGCCGTGCCATCGTGCAGATCTACCGGTTCATGCGGCTCGGCCAGCCCGTCCCCGCCGGCACCCGGACCGACGACCCCGTCCAGCGCACGCTCACCGTGGTCAAGGAGTTCCTCGGCCACACGCGCATGAACCGGTGGGGCATCGTCGGCGTCGCGCACTGGTTCGTGGCGGTGGGCTTCTTCTCGCTGCTGCTGACGATCGTCAACGCCATCGGCCAGCTCTTCCAGGCCGACTGGATGCTGCCGGTCATCGGCGACTGGGCGCCGTACAACGTCTTCGTCGAGTTCCTCGGCACGATGACCGTGCTCGGCATCGCCACGCTGATCGTCATCCGGCAGCTGAACCGGCCGGACAAGCCGGGCCGCAAGTCCCGCTTCGCCGGCTCGAACACCGGCCAGGCGTACTTCGTCGAGACCGTCATCCTCATCGTCGGCATCTGCATCTTCACGCTGCACGCCCTGGAGGGCGCCCAGCACCACGTGGACGGCTACGAGGCCTCGTTCTTCATCTCGTACCCCCTGGTCTCCGCGTTCGAGGGCCTGGACGTCTCCACGCTGCAGAACCTCACGTACTTCTTCGCCGGCGTGAAGATCGCGACCTCGTTCATCTGGATGATCACGGTCGCCCTGAAGACCGACATGGGCGTCGCCTGGCACCGCTTCCTGGCCTTCCCGAACATCTGGTTCAAGCGGGACGCGGACGGCTCCACCACCCTCGGCGAGCTCCAGCCCATGACCAGCGGCGGCAAGCCCATCGACTGGGAGGACCCGGGCGAGGACGACACCTTCGGCGTCTCCCAGGTCGAGCAGTTCTCCTGGAAGGGCCTGCTGGACTTCTCCACCTGCACCGAGTGCGGCCGCTGCCAGTCGCAGTGCCCCGCCTGGAACACCGGCAAGCCGCTCTCCCCGAAGCTGCTCATCATGTCGCTGCGCGACCACGCGCACGCCAAGGCGCCCTACCTGCTCGCGGGCGGCGGCAAGACCATGGAGGGCGAGGAGAAGGCGTCGGCCGAGCAGCTCGCCGACGTCCCCGCCGCCGCCCTCGCGGAGGCCGAGCGTCCGCTCGTCGGCACCCTCGAGGAGAACGGCGTCATCGACCCGGACGTCCTGTGGTCCTGCACCACCTGCGGCGCCTGCGTCGAGCAGTGCCCGGTGGACATCGAGCACATCGACCACATCGTCGACATGCGCCGCTACCAGGTGATGATCGAGAGCGCGTTCCCGTCCGAGGCGGGCACGATGCTCAAGAACCTGGAGAAGAAGGGCAACCCCTGGGGGCTCGCCAAGAAGCAGCGCGTGGAGTGGACCAAGGAGGTCGACTTCGAGGTCCCGATCGTCGGCAAGGACGTGGAGGACCTCACCGAGGTCGACTACCTCTACTGGGTCGGCTGCGCGGGCGCCCTGGAGGACCGCGCCAAGAAGACCACCAAGGCCTTCGCGGAGCTGCTGCACATCGCGGGCGTCAAGTTCGCGATCATGGGCGGCGACGAGAAGTGCACCGGTGACTCCGCCCGCCGCCTGGGCAACGAGCCGCTGTTCCAGCAGCTCGGCCAGGAGAACGTCGCGATGCTGAACATGGCGTACGGCGAGGACGACGAGGACGAGTCGACCAAGAAGCCGAAGTCGGCCAAGAAGATCGTCGCGACCTGCCCGCACTGCTTCAACACCATCGCGAACGAGTACCCGCAGCTCGGCGGCGACTTCGAGGTCATCCACCACACCCAGCTGCTCCAGCACCTCATCGACGAGGGCAAGCTGATCCCGGTGACCCCGGTCGAGGGCCTGATCACCTACCACGACCCCTGCTACCTGGGCCGGCACAACAAGGTCTACACGCCCCCGCGCGAGATCATGTCCGCCGTCCCGGGCCTGCGCCAGCAGGAGATGCACCGCCACAAGGAGCGCGGCTTCTGCTGCGGCGCCGGCGGCGCGCGCATGTGGATGGAAGAGCGCATCGGCAAGCGCATCAACACGGAGCGGGTCGACGAGGCACTCAGCCTCAACCCCGACATCGTCTCCACCGCCTGCCCGTTCTGCCTGGTCATGCTCACCGACTCGGTCAACGGCAAGAAGAACGACGGGAAGGCGAAGGATTCCCTCCAGGTCGTCGACGTCGCGCAGTTGCTGCTCGACTCCGTGAAGACGCCGGCCGACCCGGCGGACGACGAGGAGTCCACGGACGCGCCGGAGCCCGAGCCGGTCAAGTAGCGCCTACGGATACGACGGTCCGCGTCCCGGAACGACGCCCAGGCCGGTTCCGCCCTTCGGGGCGGGGCCGGCCTGACGCGTTCGTGCCGCGAACGGCACCGTGGCGCCCCGTTCACCCGGCGCTCACTCCGCCGCCCCCGGCGCACAACCCTTCGTACGCCTCACGAGTCACACCCCACGGAAACGATCTTTCCCAGCGGCTCACGTCGAGCCCGCAGACGCCCTGCCCCGTACTTCTGGCTTCGGCGTCCATGTCATCACCCGGTTGGAGACTTCCTCAGTGACTCAGCACGTGCGCACGATCGCGCGCAGGACCGCGCGCAACAAGTTCCTCGCCGCGGGCGCGGTCTGCGCCGCCACGGCCCTCGGCCTCACCGGCCTGACCGCGGGCAGCGCGTCCGCCACCCCCGCCCCCTCCAAGCTGCGCGCCGACTACAACGGCGACGGCTACGTGGACCTGGCCGTCGGCGTGCCGGGCGCCACCGTCGCGGGCAAGGCCAAGGCCGGTTACGTCAACGTCGTCTGGGGCGGCGCGTCCGGCCTCGGCAAGCACGGCTCGACGACGGTCAGCCAGTCCACCGCGGGTGTGCCCGGCACCGTCGAGGCGGGCGACAGGTTCGGCAAGGCCGTCGACTCCAACGACATGAACGGCGACGGCTACAGCGACCTGGTCGTCGGCACCCCCGGCGAGGACATGGGCACCACCCTGGACGCGGGCAGCGTCACCGTCGTCTGGGGCTCCGCGAGCGGCTTCAAGGGCGGCTTCACCGCCACCACCGGAGAGGGCGAGTCCCGCGATTACGGAGCGCTGCTCACCACGGGCGACTTCGACAAGGACGGCGACAAGGACATCGCCCTCAACACCCACTTCGACGAATCCAGCGCCCTGCGCATGCGGCCGGGCCCCTTCACCGCGGGCTCTTCCGCCACGCTCTCCACCATCCGGAGCTGGCACTTCGCCGGCCCGAGCGTCGTCACCAGCGGCGACTTCGACGGCGACGGCGGCGACGACATCGCCCTGGCCTACTCCGGCACGGAGATCAGCGGCACCGAGGTGGTCAGCCGGAAGTCGGGCGAGTGGAAGGGCCTGTGGTCCACCGGTGACTCCACCAACACCGCCCTGGCCGCCGGCGACTTCGACGGCGACGGCACGACGGACCTCGCCGTCGGCAACGTCCGGCCCAACCCCGAGGCCGACGACACCGCCTGCGCGGACCGCTTCGGCGGCGCCGTCCTGACCGTCTACAACAAGAAGGGCGGCAAGCTCGGCGACGGAGGCGACTCCTGCACCACGCAGAACAGCCCGTCGGTCGCCGACGACGCGGAGGCCGAGGACAACTTCGGCGCGCACCTGGCGGTCGCCAACGTCGACAAGGACGGCATCGACGAGCTGATCGTCGGCGCCGACACGGAGGCGGTCGGCACCGCGAAGAGCGCCGGCGCCTACTGGGTCCTCGCCTCGCTCGGCACCGGTGAGGCCCTCGCGGGCCCCTCCTTCAACCAGGACTCCCCGGACGTCGCGGGCACCGCGGAGGCCGGCGACCGCCTCGGCGCGGCCGTCGCCACCGGTGACTACAACGGCGACACCTACCCGGACGTCGCCGTCGGCGCGCCCGGCGAGGACGGCAAGGGCGGCGTCTGGTACGACCCGACCCAGAAGGACGGCCCGAACCTGCCGGTCACCTCGGTGACGCCGGGCAAGCTGGGGCTGACCGGAGCGGTGGAGTACGGGGCGATCCTGGGGCGGTGAGCCACCGGCTCCACCGCGTCCGTCCGCAAACGCCGGACGGGCTTGTCGAGTTCCCCGGCCGGGCCGGCTGAGTTCCCCCCAGGGGCTTGTCGCGTTCCGCCGGCCGGGTCCGCCATCAGCGGGCCCGGCCGGCGTTCCCCCCGGGGCCCCGCCAAACGTGCCGAAACCCGTCAAGCCGCCCCAACTCCCCTGTCCCGTACAACCCTTGGGCCTCACCGGTGGTCTCCTCTTCGCCGACCACGGCGTGACGCCAGGGCCAATGCCCGGTGAACGCGTCTGCTCCGCACCCCATCGAAGGCGGATGCCCGCAGGCATCCCCGCATGCCGCAGGAGAACCGCATGGCCCAGCACAAGCGCACCACCGCCGGCAGACCCGGCCGCATCCGCCTCGCCGCGGCGACGGCCGTCGCTGCCGCGCTCTCCGGTGGGCTGCTCACCGCCACCGCGGTCACCGCGTCGGCCGCGCCGTCCCCCGCCACGCAGCCCGACGCCGACTTCGACGGCGACGGCGCCGCGGACCTCGCCACCTCCGCCTCCGGCGCCAACGTCGCCGGCAAGGACGGCGCCGGCCAGGTCACCGTGACGTACGGCGGCGGCGACCGGCACCACACCACGTACAGCCAGAACAGCGCCGGCGTGCCCGGCGCCGCCGAGAAGAATGACCGCTTCGGCAGCGACACCGCCTACGGCGACTTCAACCGCGACGGCTACGACGACCTCGCGGTGGCCGCGATCGGCGAGGACGTCGGCACGGACGTCGACGGCGGCACCGTACAGATCCTGTGGGGCTCCAAGAACGGCCTGTCCGGCGGCACCACGCTGGAGGACCCGCGCCCCACCAAGCACGACTTCTTCGGCGGCCCCATCCAGGCCGGCGACTTCGACGGCGACGGCAAGGACGACCTCGCCATCGGCTCCAGCTCGGGCGCGGCCACCCTCGACGTCTACGAGGGCGGCTTCACCCGTGCCGGCGGCACCGGCCGCCACTACACCGTCACCCCGCCCATCCTCAGCGGCGACAGCGCGGGCCCGTTCAACCTGCACTCCGGTGACGTCAACGGCGACGGCAAGGACGACCTGATCGTCGACGGCTTCTCCTCCGGCGACCACTACAACGCCAACCTGTGGCTGCCCGGCAGCTCGAACGGCATCACGACGACCGGCGTGCAGCGCCTGCCCGGCGGCTACATCACGGACGTCGGCGACACGGACAGCGACGGCTACGGCGACATCATCATCGGCCTCACCTGGGACGACGGCATCGCCGGCGCCCACAAGGGCGGCAGCGTGTACGTCGTGAAGGGCAAGTCCACCGGCCCCTACGGCGACAGCCAGGTCATCACCCAGGACACCGCGGGCGTACCCGGCAGCGCCGAGAAGGGCGACGAGTTCGGCTCCGAGCTCGACCTCGGCGACATCAACGGCGACGGCCACCTCGACCTGGTCGTGGGCACCGTCGGCGAGGACCTGGACGGGGTCACCGACGCCGGTTCCGTCACCGTCATCTACGGCGCCGCGGACGGCTCCGGCCTCACCACGGCGGGCTCCGTCCTGCTCACCCAGAACACGCCGGGCGTGCCCAACACCAACGAGAAGAACGACTTCTTCGGCTCGGACGTCCACGTCGACGACCTGAACGACGACGGCCGCGGCGACGTCGTGATCGGCGCGGCCGGCGAGAACGCCTCCAACGGCGCCTTCTACATCCTGGACTCCAAGGCGGACGGCACGCTTTCGGGCACCTCCGGTGTCTACACCTCCACCGTGGGCATCTCGGGCGCGGGCACGCCACGCCTCGGCAACAACTTCGCGGACTGACCCGCCTTCGCCCCTCCCCCGGCCGGCCTGACCGCCGGGCCCGCACCACACGTGCGGGCCCGGCCCCCTTCCCCGTACGAGCGGCGCGGCCGGCCGGTCCCGCCGCCGCTGTCCCCGGAACCGACGTACCGACCCCGCAGAGTTGGAGCCCCTATGCGCCCCCGCGTACCCACCCGCCCGAGCCCCCGCGCCCTGGCCCTGGCCGCCGCCACCGCCCTCGCCGCCACCGGCCTCGCCCTGCCCCTCGCGGCCCCGGCCACCGCGTCCGAACGCGCGCCGCTCACCAGCGACTTCAACGGTGACGGCTACGCGGACCTCGCCGTGGGCGTGCCCTCGGGCACCGTCGACGGCAAGGCCAGGGCCGGTTACGTGAGCGTCGTCTTCGGCGGCGCGGACGGCCCCGGCACGAACGGCGTGCGCCGCATCACGCAGGCCACCGTCGAGGTGCCCGGCACCCCCGAGGCCGGCGACCGCTTCGGCGCCGCCGTCACCACCGCGCACGTGGACGACGACAAGTACGCCGACCTCGTCATCGGCGCCCCCGGCGAGGACATCGCCGGCAAGGCCGACGCCGGTTCCGTCACCGTCCTGTACGGCACCGGCGACGGCTTCGCACTCGCCAACACCGCCGCCCGGGGCGAGAAGGCGTCCGACGCGTACGGGATGTCCCTGACCGCCGCCGACTTCACCGGCGACACGGACGTCGACCTGGCGATCGGCGCCAAGGACAAGGTCGTCGCCAACCTCAACCCGTACGCCGCCCGGACCGAGCCCGTCATGGCCCGCCCCATGGGCGGCCGCGCCCCCGTCATGGCGACCGGCGACTTCGACTCCGACGGCCGCCCCGAGCTGACCGTCGCCTACTACACGCAGAACCAGCCCCACACCCAGTCCCACATCCAGCTCTACCGCTACCTCAAGGACGAGACCCGCTTCGACATGACCTGGAGCAGCGACAACAGCGCCGCCAACGCGCTGGCCGTCGGCGACTTCAACGGCGACGGCCTGGACGACCTGGCCCTCGGCAACTGCCGCGAGATCGCCGACGAGAACATCGACGACCCGTGCGGCCCCGAGGAGCGCGCCAAGGGCGGCGGCATCCACATCCACTACGGGGGCGGCGAGCAGCCGATCTGGGAGGGCCAGACCCTCAACCAGGACACCCCGGGCGTTCCCGGCGTCGCCGAGACGGGGGACGACTTCGGCAACGCCCTCGCCGTCGCGGACATCGACGGCGACGGCAAGGACGACCTGATCGCGGGCGCCCCCGGCGAGGCGATCGGCGACGTGGCGGGCGCGGGCGCCGTCACCGTCCTGAAGGGCGGCCCGAAGGGCATCCTCGACGCGTCGGGGGCGGCGCGCGCGGTGGCGTACCAGCAGAACTCCCCCGGCATCCCGGGCGGCGCCGAGAAGGGCGACGCCTTCGGTGCGGCGCTCCTCACCGCCGACCACGACGGCGACGGCCGCCTCGACCTGTCCGTCGCCGCGCCGGGCGAGAACGCCTCGGCGGGCGGCGTCTGGGAGCTGCCCGCCGTCCAGCCGTCCGGCGTGCGGGTCATCACCCCCAAGTCCATCGGCCTGCCCGCCTCTTCACACCCGTACGCGTACGGGGCGGTGCTGGGCCGCTGATCGGGCGGCCACCGGGGTCACAGGGGGCACGGGGGGCGTAGGAGGCGCGGAGGGTGCGGGGGGTGTCGGCCCCCTCAGGGTTCCCTTAGGGGTTGTCACAGGTCGGCCGCAAAGCGGCTCTCCTCCCAAGGAGGGACGACCCCGCCCCGTAAGACCAGGTACGTTCGATTCGTGGCTGGATTCAGGAACGGACGCGGCCGGGACAACCGCGCCCCGCAATCGCGACCGCAACAACAACCGCGGCAGCAGCCGTACGGACAGCAGGCCCCCCAGGGTCAGCAGCAGCCGTACGGCTACCCACCCGTGTCGCCGAACCCGCGCCAACAGCAGTACGGCGGGGCCGGCCCTCAGGGTGGCGGCCCCCAGTACGGCGGGGGCGGCCCTCACGGTGGCGGCCCGCAGTACGGCGGGGGTGCCCCGTACGGGGGCGGGCGCCCGCAGCCCGGCAGCGGCGGCCCGCAGTGGCCGCAGGCCGACGGCGGTCACGGCGAGCCGGAGTACTTCGGCGGGCCGGGCGACCACGGCCACGGCCCCCAGGCCGGCCCCGACCCGTACGCGGCCAACAACCCGGGGCACACCCAGGCCTTCTCCATCGGGGACGACCACTACACCCAGGGCGACACCTACTGCGCGGGCCAGGCGGCCGCGGCGCCGATCGGTCCGCGCCTGCACTGGAAGGACCTGCTGCGCGGCATCGTGCTGCGCCCGGGCCCGACCTTCCTGCAGATGCGGGACTACGCGATGTGGGCCCCGGCCGTCGTCGTCACGTTCGTCTACGGCCTGCTCGCGATCTTCGGCTTCGACGGCGCCCGCTCGGACGCGCTCAAGGCGCCGCTGTCGTCCGTGGTGCCCTACGTCCTGACCACCGGCGTCGCGATCACCATCAGCGCCTTCGTCCTCGGCGTGGTCACGCACACCCTCGCCCGCCAGCTCGGCGGCGACGGCGCCTGGCAGCCGACGGTCGGCCTGTCCATGCTGATCATGTCGATGACGGACGCGCCGCGTGTCGTCGTGGCGAT
The DNA here is from genome assembly GCF_040629635.1 of Streptomyces sp. NPDC005898. Taxonomy (NCBI): domain Bacteria; kingdom Bacillati; phylum Actinomycetota; class Actinomycetes; order Kitasatosporales; family Streptomycetaceae; genus Streptomyces; species Streptomyces sp. NPDC005898. Next base: position 295,344 of record NZ_JBEXWC010000002.1, read on the forward strand.
GTTCCTGGGCGGCGGCCAGAGCTTCGTACAGCTCCTCGGCTGGGCGACCTGGATCGCGGCGGGCGCGCTGCTGACGACGATGGTGGCCAAGTCGCACGACCTGCCGTGGCCGAAGGCGCTGGGAGCGGCGTCGATCCAGCTCCTGGCGATCCTGTCGATCATCAAACTGGGCACGTTCTAGCGCTCGCCCAGCGCCCGCCCGCGCACGAGGAAGGGCCCGCCCGACGAAGCGTCGGACGGGCCCTTCCCCCACTTCGGGGGACGTGGCTCATCGGGGGACGTGGCTCAGGCGTCGAGAACCTGCCCCGCGCGCTTGACGACGGGCGGCTCGACGCTCCACGGGAAGTTGATCCACTCGTCGGTGCGCTTCCACACGTACTCGCACTTCACGAGCGAGTGGGACTTCTCGTAGATGACGGCGGAGCGCACCTCGGCGACGTGGTCGAGGCAGAAGTCGTGCACGAGCTTCAGCGTCTTGCCGGTGTCGGCCACGTCATCGGCGATGAGCACCTTCTTGTCGGTGAAGTCGATGGCGTTGGGGACGGGCGCGAGCATGACCGGCATGTCGAGCGTGGTCCCCACCCCCGTGTAGAACTCGACGTTCACCAGGTGGATGTTCTTGCAGTCGAGGGCGTAGGCGAGCCCGCCGGCCACGAAGACGCCACCGCGGGCGATGGAGATGATGATGTCGGGCCGGTACCCGTCGTCGGCGACGGCCTGCGCCAGCTCGCGCACGGCGCCGCCGAACTTCTCGTACGTAAGGTTCTCGCGCACGTCACTCATACCGCTGCTCACACCTGTGTCCGATGGAAATTGAGGAAGGACCGGGAGGCGGTCGGCCCCCGCTGCCCCTGATAACGCGACCCGTACCGCTCCGAGCCGTAGGGCTCCTCGGCGGGCGAGGTCAGCCGGAACAGGCACAGCTGCCCGATCTTCATGCCCGGCCAGAGTTTGATCGGCAGGGTCGCGAGGTTCGACAGCTCCAGGGTCACGTGCCCGCTGAACCCCGGGTCGATGAACCCGGCGGTGGAGTGCGTGACGAGCCCGAGCCGCCCGAGACTGGACTTGCCCTCAAGCCGGCTGGCGAGGTCGTCGGGCAGGCTGACGACCTCGTACGTCGAGGCGAGGACGAACTCCCCGGGATGCAGGATGAAGGGCTCGTCGCCCTCCGGCTCCACGAGCCGCGTCAGATCGGCCTGCTCCACGGAGGGGTCGATGTGGGGGTAGCGGTGATTCTCGAACACCCGGAAGTAGCGGTCCAGCCGCACATCGATGCTCGAGGGCTGCACCATGGATTCGTCGTACGGTTCGATCCGCACTCGTCCGGAGTCGATCTCGGCCCGGATGTCCTTGTCTGAGAGAAGCACGCACCGAGGATACGCAGAGCGCGCGGGCCCGCCCCAATCGGACGGACCCGCGCGCTGCGCCACCCCTCACCGCTTCTGCAGGACCACCGGCACGGCGTGCCGGAGCCGGGCGCAGCGCGGACAGCGGATGAGCCGCCCGGGGCCGAGCCGGCCGGCCTGCTGCATCGGGAACGAAGCGGTACTGAACACGTGCCCCTCGGCACATCGGACGACGGTGCGCTCCATCAAGTCCTCGAGTCCCTTCCCCAAAGCCGTGTGTGAACTCGTCCTGCCGGCCGGGCCCGCGAGGCTGCTGTCCCGCCCCTGAAGCCGACGACGAAGGCACACATTACGGCACGAAAGGGACGCCGCTCCAGGCGGCACGACCCCACTCGGCGACCCATCGGCGGTGCGCCCACGGTACGCCCCAACTCCCTCCCCCCGCACGGCCGGACCCCACCCCGAACGCCACACGGGCCCCGCGGCGACAGCGCCGGGGGCCCGCGATGAGGTACAGTGTGCGACGTTACGACACCGCTTCTGGCGGCGCGTTACGCGGGTGTAGTTTAGTGGTAGAACATCAGCTTCCCAAGCTGAGAGTGCGAGTTCGATTCTCGTCACCCGCTCCACAGTTGAGGCCCAGGTCGGAGACCTGGGCCTTTTTGCTGTGCGGGGCCGGGGCGGTGTGCGTGCCAGCACTCACGCGGGGGTGCTCGGCGGTGAGCAGTTCGATGTCTTCCACGTCCGAAGTCAGGATCGTCACCCGGCCGGGATGTTGCAGGGCGGTCGCGCACAGTATGGCGTCGATGGCGGACTTGCGGCCGTGCAGTCCCGCTGCGCGCAGCAAGGCGGCAGCGGCCTGCGCGACGGCCTGGGTCACCGGCTCGACGGTCAAGCGGGAGAGGGTCCACTTCAGTGCGGCGTCGTCGATCTTCGGGTGGATCACCTCGACCAGCACGGCGGCCGAGGTGATCACCGGCAGGTCCGCGTCGCGAGCCGCCGTCAGCCACTCGTGGATCTCCCGGTCACGCTGTACGGCCTTTGCCAGGCCCTCGCTGTCCAGGACCAGGGCACCGCTCACGCGGCCGTCCCAGCGTCCGAGGCGCCTCCGGCCAGCCGGGCGCGCTTGGCCGCCACGGCCTCGGGGCCGGCCGGGCCGTGCACCTTGTCGAAGTCCGCGATCAGCTCGTCCAGGTTCTCCCGCTCGATCTGTCGCTGGGCGGCCTTCTCCAGGCAGGCCGAGACACCTCGCTTGCCGACCCGCTCACGGATCGCATGCAGAGTTCCGGCGGTCAGGGTGACAGAGATGCCACTGGTGGGGCCCTCACCGGGTGGGAAGTCCCCTTCGTCGTCAGTCACACATCGACTATGCCATTGGGTATGGCATAGCACGTGGTGGATGCACAGGGTGCGGTGCGGACGCCTCCGGCGCCCTCGCGGCGGCCAGCCGCGGCGCGGAATATCTCATCGGCGAGCGCACAGAAATCTGTCGTCATGGGAGTAGACATTGGGTCGTCTCCTCGTTATGGTTTCTCTTGTAGTCGAGATCGAGCAAGGGCCCGGCAGACACGAACTGCCGGGCAGAAGTACCCGCATGACGGTGCGGTGGTGGAGTCTCGGAGCCAGGGTTGTCGCATGACGGTGACGAGGCTGACCGCCGGACCGGGTGGCCCGCAGTGATCAGGGGCCGCCGCCAGCAGTAGGTAGTACACAGCAGTACGAGCAGTACCCCGCAGAAGGGCAGGGACAGGACGTCCTGCCTGGCAGTACGTAGTTTCGTCAGAGGGAAGAACGGAGGAAGCGCGCGCCATCAGGATCGCCCGGGTCGACGTCTGATCCCGGGTACCGCAACCGCAGGACATCGATAGGCAGGTGGTCTCCGGTCACGCATATCCGATCCCCGCACCCCCGTCAGCGTTTCGGGCGGCCGTGCGGACACAGAGGGCCGACGCAGTTCTAGGTCGGCAGATGGTGTTGTAGTTCCTTCGGGGCCCTGGTGCTTACCGCACCAGGGCCCCTCAACATTCCTCGCCGCTTTCCCGCGCGCCTCCCTCGCGCCGAGAAGCGCTGCTCAATGCGCCAGCTGCGCCGCCACCAACGCGTGGAACCGGTGCACCGCGTCGTCCACGCTGCGGATGAAGCCCGTCTCCGCGTTGCCGCGGCCGCTTCCCATCCCCTTGAAGAGGGACAAGCGGAAGCCGGTGATCCGAGCGCCGTTCTTCGGCAGCATGTCCGCCGGCTCGGGGCGGAGCCGTTCGAGTGTTCCTCGTGGGCCTCCCGCCTCGCCCTCCACCAGAGTCTCGATGTGGAGGTCGGCGGGTGCGTCGGACAGGCGGCGGACGAGCCGTTTGACCCAGGTCAGCGGGGATCCCTGAGCGGGCGCCGGGATGTCGATCGACGTGCGCAGCTTGCCGGTGCGCAGATCCGCCGTGATCGCCAGCACGCCCGGCGTGTCCTCGATCCGCATCTCCGCGTGCAGTCTCCCTTCGAGGCAGAGCTGGTCCGCCAGCCGCGAGCGGCGCTCCGCGGGGCCCGACCCCCGCCTGGCCCGCTGCACGGGCAGGACCTTCTGCCCGAGTTCACCGCCCAGCCCGAGACAGACCTGGCGGATGAGCCGCTCCCAGCTCTCCACCACCTCAAGCGTGCGCGAGTCTCCCTGGCACAGCGTCTCGTCGTCGATGCCCTTGCGTACGGGGACCCAGGCCGCGCCCATGTTCTGGAAGCCGTGGCAGCCGGAGTTCTCGTGCTGGAGGTAGTGCAGCAGCTCCTGGAGCAGCCAGGCGTGCGCCGCGTTGCCCACGCCCTCATGGCGGATCAGCATCTGCGCCTGGTGGGCCACCTCGGCCCAGGACAGGTGCCACAGGGCCACCTTGTGCTTGCGCCGCCCGTCGACCTTGACGTCGACCAGGGGGCTGCCCTCCAGGGCGACGTCGTTGGACAGCGTGATCACGGCCTCGTAGCCGCGGCGGGCGGCGATGTCCATGTACGCCTGCACCTGATCGGCCTTCAGCGCGTTGCCGTTGGTCTTCGTCTCGACCAAGGCCGTCCACAGCTTGCCGGCCCGCTCGACGCGGATCACGCCGTCCGGGCGCCGGGGGGTCTCGCCGTGCGGCAGCTGGACCTCCGCGAACGTCTCCATGCGGCCCGCCGGCGCCCCGAACGCGGCGGTGAGCCGGCGGCCGAACTCGGGGATCTGCGCCATCACCGACAACAGCACCGAGGTGGCCCGCGTCTCACGGTCCCGGTCGCTCTTGAGCACGGAGACGGGGAAGAGCCTGGCCCCCTTCCACGAGTCGTTCTCCGCCAAGGACTTCTTGGCCACCTTCGGCAGAGTGACCTTCTTCTTGGCCGTACGAGGCCGGGGGGCCGCCTTCTTCGGCCCTCCATCGGCGTCCGGCCGACGGGGCGTCGGAATGGCCTGCGGCGACACCGTTGGCCGCCCGTCGGCAACCAGGGCCTCGGCGTCCGGTGCGGCCGCCGCCTGCCCCGTCGCCGCACGGACCGGCAGTTCCGCCGTCACCGTGTCGGACGGCAACTCTTCCGACGGCCCGCCCTCGGGCACCTCTTCCGTCGCGGCGTCGTCGTCGATGTCGACGCCGAAGTCCGTCGCCAGGCCCGCCAGCCCGGTGGCGTACCCCTGTCCGACGGCCCGCAGCTTCCACTCCGGGCCCCGGCGGTAGATCTCCCCGAAGATGAACGCGCTGACCGATCCGGTGTCGCCGATGGTGAAACGGACCAGCTCCTCGCCGGAACCGTCCGCCAGCGTGAGCCGCAGATCGTCCAGCTCCCCGAAGTGGGCGCCGCCGTATCGGCTCGCCGCCACGACGATGCGGTCGATGTCCGGCGGAACGGCGGTCAGATCGAAGCTGATCCGGTCCTTGTCGCCGCCGCCGGTCGGCGTCTTGCCGAGGAGTTGCACGCTGCCGTCGGCGGCCACCGGGTTGTTGTAGAAGTAGAAGTCGCCGTCGTCGCGGACCTTGCCGTCCGCCGTGAGCAGCAGCACGGAGACGTCCGCGTCGCCCTCGCCCGACGGGCTCGTCCAGTCCAGGGCGACGATCACCGCGTCGGTGCTCTCGCTCAGGGCCGCCAGGCCCACGTTGGCGCCCTTGGTCAACTCGTACATGTTCCGCCCCCATAGCGCCCGTCAGGCGCGCGCCGGCCGCCCCTGGTCGCGCGCCGCCCCTTGTGTGGTGCGTCACACACTGATCGCACAGCGGCACCCTAGCCGCCCGTACGGGCCGTCCGTGGCCTCTCCCGCAATCACGTGAGAACTCCGTTGTACGGGCCCGCGAAGCGCGGCAGCGGGACGTGAGCCGGGTGGCAGCGAGGCGTGAGCGGGGGGCGGCAGACTCGGGGGTGTCAGCAGGTCAGGCGGGGTTTCCCGGTCGGGTCGGCTCGCTCCTACGGTCGTCATCCTTAGCTCTCGGGGGAATCCCATGCCCACGTTCCACAGCCGCACCCGCACCGGTGCCCGTGCCCGTTCCGCCGTCGTCGTCGCCGCCGGGGCGGCCGCGCTCGCGCTGTCCCTCAGTGCGTGTGGCGGGGGCGGCACCGGGGTGAAGTCCTCGGGGGCGGGCGAGGCCGGCGAGACCGTTTCCGTCTCGGTGTCCAAGGCCGGGAAGTCGGGGGCGACCCCCAGCGCTTCCGGCACCTCCGGTGCTTCCGGTGCTTCCGGTGCTTCCGGTGCTTCCGGTGCTTCCGGCGCTTCCGGCGCTTCCGGGGCCCGTGCGAAGGCCGGCGGGGCCCCCTCCTCCTCCTCGCGCGCCACCGCCCCCGTCTGCACCACCAACGACGTCTCCCTCAGCGCCGCCCGCCACGGCGGCCCGCCCTACACCCACCTCGTGCTGACCGCCAAGAACACCTCCGGGCACGCCTGCGAGCTGACCGGGCACCCGGAGATCCAGTTCCTGGAGAGCCACCGCGAGATCGTGCCGCCGGTCGCCAAGAGCAAGCCCGCCGCGCCCGTCGTGCTCAAGGCGGGAGCCCCGGCGTACGCCCTGGTCAGGCTGTCGGACGGCGGGCGGGACGAGAGCACCGAGGTCGTCACCGACTTCTCCGTGACGTTGCAGGGCGGCGGCGGCATGAGCGCCGTCAGGGCGCCCGGCGCGGGCGGGGTCGCCGTGGACCCGGCGAAGTGGGCCACCGGCTACTGGACGTACGAGCTGCGCAACGGCGCCGACGACTTCTGAGCGGTCGGCGGGGCCGGCGCCTCCCGGGCGTCGAGCGTCGCGGCGAGGCGGGCGAGTGCGGCCGCCTCCCGGCTCCCCTCCGCCGCGCCGAACACGTGGACCACCAGGCCCGTCTCCCCGGGCGCCGCCGGTACGTGCAGGGACTCGAAGTCCAGGGTGAGGGCGCCGGTCACGGGGTGGCGCAGCCGCTTGCGGCCGGCCGCGCACATCACCACCTCGCCGCTGTCCCAGATACGGCGGAACTCCGCGCTGTGAGCGGTCAGTTCGGCGATGAGCGCCGACAGTCGGGCGTCGTGCGGGTGGCGTCCGGCGGCCACCCGCAGCTGGCCCACGGCTTCCGCCGCGCGGTCGGTCCACTCCGGGTGTACGTCCCTCGCGGCGGGGTCCAGGAAGAGGAACCGGGCGTTGTTGCGGTCGCGCCGGGCGGGGTCGGCCAGGCCGCCGAGCAGCTCGGCGCCGAGCGCGTTCCAGGCGACGACGTCCAGGCGGTGGTCGGTCGCGAAGGCCGGGAACCCGGTGCCGACGGCGTCCAGGACGCGGCGCAGCAGCGGGCTGACGCGGGGGCGTGGCGCGGGTCGGCCGCGCTCGGCCGCGGGGAGGGCGGTGCGGGCGGCGAGGGTGGTGAGGTGCGTGCGCTCCGCCGTGTCCAGGGCGAGCGCCTGGGCGAGGGCGTCGAGCACTTCGGGGGAGGGCTGGGTGGCGCGGCCCTGTTCGAGACGTACGTAGTAGTCGGCGCTGATGCCGGCCAGCAGGGCCAACTCCTCGCGCCGCAGCCCGCGCACCCGGCGGCGGGGCCCCGCGGGCAGCCCGACGTGCTCGGGCGCGACCCGGGCACGGCGGGCCCGCAGGAAATCCCCGAGGGCCCGGTCACCGGGGGTGGCGCCGGTAGCGCCGGTGCCGGCACTCGTTCCGGAGTCAACCGTGACGCCGGTCCCGGCACTCGTACCGGAGCCAACCGTGACGCCGGTGGCGGTCCGGCCGGGGCCCGCACCCCGGTCGTCATCGTCGTCGCTCATGTCCCCAAGTATGGGCAGCCCGGCGGGAGACGGGACCCGAGCGGGGCGATGGGGGGTCCGGCAGTACCAGGAACGGGGTTCCCGCCACGGACAGAGGGCTGGTTGGCCGGGCGCGTGCGGGAGAGCGTGGCGGCATGAACGCCAAGAAGGTTCTCGTCGTCAGCGCCCACCCCGACCCCCGCTCCCTCACCTCCGCCCTGGCCGCCTTCGCGGTCGGGCATCTGCGGGCCGCCGGGCACGAGGTGCGGGTGTCCGATCTGTACGCGATGAAGTGGAAGGCCACGGTCGACGCCGACGACTTCCCGGACGGCGGCCCCGCAGAGGACGCCGACGGCGCGCGGCTGCGGGTGATGGCCGCCTCGCAGGAGGCGACCCTGGCGGGGCGGCTGACGCCCGACGTCGTGGCCGAGCAGGAGAAGGTGCGCTGGGCGGACGCGGTGGTGTTGCAGCTCCCGCTGTGGTGGTTCGGCGCGCCCGCGATCCTGAAGGGCTGGATCGACCGGGTGTTCACGGCCGGCTTCGCCTACGGTCCCACCCTGCCGCCGCCCTACGGCGAAGGAGTGCTCGGGGGGCGGCGGGCGCTGGTCTCGGTGACGGCGGGGGCCCGGGAGACGGCGTTCTCGGACCGGGGCATCCACGGGGAACTGGCGGACGTGCTCTTCCCGCTCCAGCACGGGCTGTTCTGGTTCACCGGCATGGCCCCGCTCCCGCCGTTCGCGCTCTACGACGCCAACGTCCTGTCCGAGGAGCGGTTCGCGGCGGCGCGGCGGGCGTACGCGGAGCGCCTCGACGCCCTCTTCACGGACGCCCCGGTCCCCTTCCGCTCGCTGACCGGCGGCGACTACGACCACGCCATGCGGCTGCTGCCGGGGGTGGAGGCGCCGGGTGCGGCCGGTGGCCTCGCCCTCCACCGCCGGGAGGACGGCCGCAACGACGAAACGGGTGACCGCGTCAGCGCCGGTGACGGCGCCGGTGACGGTGACGGTGACGGTATGCGTGTCGGCGGCGCGTCCACGGGGTCGTAGGGCTCGGGCGATCAACTCACCGGAGCCGGCTACTCCCCGGAGTGGTAACTGCCGCCCCGGTGGCTCCTCTTCCGGGCCGTGGCGGCCAGTTCCGCCGCCACGGTCGTGGCCCGGGCCACCCCGTGGACCCAGCGCGGGCCGCCCCGCGCCGCCCACACGACGGCGCCGAGCCCCGCAGCCGCGATCAGCACCCCCGCGCCGAGCAGCAACATCATCATCGCCATCCCACCCACCTGGCCGGGACCTTCGCAGGCCCGTTCGTACGGGCCCTGATCATCGCAGACCCACCGCCAAGCCGTGGGCAGAGCTTCACCGAGGCGTTCGAACGGGGGTACGGGACTTCCGCCGGGCCGCGGCCGGGCCCCGGTTAGGGTTTGGGCAAGGAAGACCCACCGGCTGGTGGGTCCACACAGTGGGGGGCCACACATGGCACTTTTCGGCAACGCGCACACCGTCGATCCGTCCAAGGCGCAGGGCGAGTACGCGCGGCTGCTCGGTCACGGTGAGCAGGTGCATGCCGCGTACCTGCTGATCCGCGACACGATGCTGTTCACCGACCGTCGGCTGATCATGGTCGACAAGCAGGGGATAACGGGCAAGAAGGTCGAGTACCACTCGGTGCCGTACCGCAGCATCACGCACTTCTCCGTGGAGACGGCCGGGCACTTCGACCTCGACGCGGAGCTGAAGATCTGGATCTCCGGCAGCCCGACGGCGCTCCAGAAGACGTTCACCAAGGGCGTCGACATCTACGAGGTCCAGGCGATCCTGACGCAGTTCGTGGCGCGCTAGTACGGCCCTTCCGCGACGGTCCCGCGACGCATGGACCGTCGCGGGCAGCCCTTCGGCGACGGGGGATAAACCTTCGGCCGTAGGGCGGCGTGGGGGCGGGCCGCCAGGCTGGTGGCCCGACACCACGGGAGGCACAGTGCGGAACGAAGCGATCAGCAGGGCCCGGTTCATGACGGCGGCGGGGGCGGTGGCGGCCGGCGGCGCGCTGGCCGCCACGGTCACCACCCGCCCGGCCCGCGCGGCCACCGGAACGGCCCCACCGGCATCACCCGCTACCCCGGCGACACCCGCCGCCCCCGCCACGAAGCCGCGCGGTCTCACCTACCGGGGCGTCTGCTACGAGGTCGGCGACGGCGAGTCCCGCGCCACCCGCTGGACGGCCCCCCGCATGCGCGCCGACCTGCGGGCGATCCGCGAGGACCTGCACGCCAACACCGTCTCCGTCTTCGGCAACGGCGTCGAGCGCCTCGCCGCCACCGCCACCGAGGCCGCCGAACGCGGTCTGCACGTCTGGCTCCAGCCGCGCCTCGGCGACGTACCGGAGCGGGACATCCTCGACCACCTCGCGGAGACCGGCCGCCACGCGGAACGCCTGCGCCGGCAGGGCGCGCGCGTGTACCTCAGCGTGGGCTGCGAGTTCCTGCTGTACGTGCCCGGGATCGTGCCCGGCGCCAACGCCCTGGAGCGCGTCGACAACATCCTGAAGGGCAACTACGACCCCGCGCACATGGTCCGCAAGCTGCGTGAGTTCATCGCGCGGGCCGCCCGGGCCGGCCGCTCCGTCTTCCACGGGCCGCTCACCTACGGCGCCGCGCAGGACGACGACGTCGACTGGTCCCTCTTCGACATCGTCAGCGTCAACTACTACGCCTACCACCGCGACCGCGCCGCCTACGTCAAGGAACTCACCCCGTACGGGCGTTGGGGCAAGCCCGTGGCGATCACCGAGTGCGGCACGTGCACGTACGAGGGCGCGCCCGAGCGCGGCGGCATGGGCTGGCACGACGTCGTGGACTACACCAAGGAGCCCCCGGAGATCATCGGGGACCTGAAGCGCAGCGAGGGCACGCAGGCCGCGTATCTCCTGGACGTCTTCGGCGCCTTCGAGTCCATGGCGCTGCACGCCGCCCTCGTCTACACCTTCGTCGCCCCCGACTCCCCGCACCACCCCGACCGGCTCCACGACCTCGACATGGCGGGCTACAGCATCACCAAATCCGTACGGGATCACCCCGACGACCCCGCCTCGCGCTGGCACTGGGAGCCGAAGGAGTCCTTCCACGCGCTGGCACGCCACTTCGCGCGCGCCGAACGCGCCGAACGCGCCCAGCGGACGGAACCGGCCGCGCGCAGCTGACCGTACTTGGCGGGCCGACGCCTTCCACCGGCGTCACCCGTGTGCTTGCCTGGGGGCCGTTTCGGCTGTCTGGGGCGGGAGTCGCGGGTGCGAAGGCTGTGGGGCACGGGTGTGGGCGCGGGGGTGCTGGCGGGCGCGCTGCTGCTGGCCGGGTGCGGGGATCCCGGGTCCGGCGGCGAGACGCGGGCCGCCGCGCCCCTCCCCGGGAACCCCGGGCACTCCGGGCGCTCCGCCCATGCCGGGCCCTCCGACGCCGGTGACCCGGCCCCCGCTCCCCGTCGGGGCGCCGCCGCGAAACCCCGGCGCGAGGCCCCGAAGGTGCTCTACCTCGGCGACTCCCTCGCCATGGAGAACCAGGACGTCCTCGGCGCCCTGCTCAAGGACCGCCTCGGCGCCCGCTACCGCAGCGCCCCCTACTCGGGCACCACCCTCTGCGACTACCTCGAAGGCACCGGCAAGGACTCCCTCGTCCCCGACCGGGACAAGGCCGCCGTCCTGGTCCGCGCCGAGCGGCCCGACTACGTGGTGCTCCAGTTCTGGGGCAACGCGTGGGGCTACACGCCGTGCATGGACGGCATCACGTACGCCGAGGCCCGCGAGAAGTACTTCGACCGGTACGCGGCGGACGCGCGTGCGCTGGCCGCGCAGATCGCCTCCGCCGGCGGTGGGAGCGGGCGCCCGCGCGTCGTGTGGGTCCTCCAGGGCCCCGACCCGATCACGCCCGACCGCGTGCGCCGCGTCAACGGCCTCTACGAGGCGCAGGTCCACGCGGGCGGCGGGCTCCTCGCCGACGCGGGCAAGGCGGTCGCCCCGGCGTCCTCGCGGTACACGTGGGCCGAGACGCTGCCGTGCACCTCGTACGAGGTGAAGCACCCCGCGTACTGCACGGACCCCGCGCGTGGCCGCACCGCGCTCCACCGGGGCGACGACTACCTGCACTTCTGTCTGGCGCCGACCACGCCCAAGTCCCGGCCCTGCCCGACGCGGTCGCCGGGCGTCCGCCGCATGGCCTCCGCGATTACCTCGCGGGTCGCGGCAGATCTCCGTTAGCGGCGGCGCCCACGAATCGCGTGAACGCGGGGGTCGCGATGGTGAGGGCGGGGCCCCCGGGGTTCTTGCTGTCCCGTATGGCAACGGTGCCGTTGCACTGGGCGGCAGCGAATTCGAGGCAGTCGCCGCCTGTGTTGCCGCTATATGTCGACTTACGCCAGGCCTCGTTGCCGAAGGGGGCACATTCGACGCACTCACCGCCGCTGCTGCCGCTGTACGAGGACTTGCGCCAGGTGACTCCGTCGAGGGGGGCGCACTCAATGCAGTCGCCACCTCCGGAGCCGCTGTAGGTCGACTTACGCCACTCCACCTGCGAGTGCTCCCGGGTGATCTCCATAGCGCTCCTCCATTACGCGGGCGATCAGCGCCGCTGAGTCCTCTACGGAGAGCGCAGCGGCCTGCAGGCGAGCGTAACTGACCGAACGCTCCCTGATCACTTGCGGATTGGCGGTCATGTGCGCCACGTCGTAACTCTCGGCGTAGAACAGGTCCGGGTCGTCGTCGAAACGCAGGAGGTTGAACGAACCGCGCGTGGCGCAATGTTGGCCTGTGGAGAAGGGCAGCACCTGGACCTGCGCCCACTGGTGCTCACGGAAACTCAACAGGTGGGCGAGCTGTGCCCGCATGATGTCCCGGCTGCCCACTTCCCGGTACAGCGCCCCCTCGTCCAGGATTACCCAGACCGCAGGCGGATGCTCCCGCGTCAGGATGCGCTGGCGATCAAGTCGCGCCGCTACGAGGTCATTGAGGTTCTCCGGGCGGTCGGTACCGAGGACCGCCCGCGCGTAGGCCTCCGTCTGCAAGAGGCCGTACACCACCTGGGCCTGATACGTGGAGATGAACGCGGCCCGCGCCTCCATCTCCGCATAGGCCTGGAACCAGTGCGGCAACTGGCTCCTCAGCACAAGGCCCACGAGCCTGGAAAAGTGGCCGTCCGTGTCCAGCACGGCGTCTGCCCGTTCTGAGAAGTCCCTGGTGGGGACCCTCCTCGCCGTCTCGATCTGGCCGACCAGCGAGCCCGTGCAGAAGAGGCACCCGCCCAGCTCCGCCTGTGTGAGGTCTGCGGACTGGCGCAGGCGGCGCAGTTCCGCGCCGTAGTAGTCCAGCGGCGACGCGCTGGGGTCGAGTTCGGTGTTGTGGACCATGGGACGGACTCCCCCAGGCTCGGACGCACGGACACGGCGTACTGACGCTGTCGCCCAGCGTAACCACGCCGCTCCGGCCCGGTGGCGGGAATCCGCAAACCCCCGGGTCACTCGTTCGGAGTACGTCCGGTCGCCGCGCCCGGGGGCCCGGCACACGCTGTGGGTTCCGAGAGCGAAAGGTGGGGTGGCCATGAGCAGCGTGACCGACCACGGGAAGCCGGACCATCGCGGCGGCGGCCAGAAAGCGGTGTGGACGACCGGCGGCACGGTGTTCGCCGGTGTGCTGATGCTGGTGAACGGCCTGCTCGGCGTGTTCGCCGGGATCGCGGGCATCGCCAAGGACGACGTGTACGAACGCATCGGCGACTACGTGTACAAGTTCAACCTGTCCACGTGGGGCTGGATCCACCTGGTCCTCGGCATCATCATCGCCGTCGTCGGATGGGGCATCCTGACCGGCGCGAGCTGGGCGAAGGCGGCGGGCGTGGCGCTGGCGGCGCTCGGCATCGTCGCGCAGTTCCTCTGGCTGCCGTACACCCCGCTGTGGGCGCTGATCTCGATCGCGCTCGGCGTCTTCGTGATCTGGGCGCTGTGCACGGACCGCCCTGACAGCGCCGGCCCCTAGAACCGCGCGGGCCCTCCGTTCCCGGCGACGACATCCGCGACGGTCCGGACGAACGCGTCCACGCGGGCACTCGTCGTGCCGGTCCGGTGGATCAGGGCCACCTCCGCCGGCGGGACATCCCGTAGGGGCACGAAGGTGATGTCGGGGCGGGCGTAGTAGCGCTCCACCGAGGCGACCACCGGCGAGATGCCCTGCCCGGTGGCGACCAGCGTCATCAGTTCCTGGAACGAGGCGACCGCCTGCCCCCGGCGGATCTCCCGGCCGCTCGGCGTGCGCGGCGGCACGTGGAAGTCCCACCAGTACGCGGGCGCGCCGTTGACGACGCCGAAGAACGTCTCGCCCGCCATCTCCTCCAGGGAGACCGACGTCCGCCCGGCCAGCGGATGGCCCAGCGGCATGGCGAGGAGCCGGGGTTCCTCGATGACGACGGGGCCGACCGCGAGGTCCGGTTCCCGCACGGGCAGGCAGGTGAAGAGCAGGTCGACGTCGACGCCGCGCAGCGCGCCCAGCGGGTCCTTGAACTGCGTCTCCCGCATGGTCACCGCGCACCCCGGGCAGCGCGCGCGGAACGCCGCGAGGATCGGCGCGGTCAGCGAACCCGCGCCCGAGCCGAGGAACCCGACGTTCAGCTCGCCCTCGACGCCCCGCGCGGCGTCCTTCGCGCGCGCCAGGGCCGCCTCCAGCTGGGCGTGCAGCGGCGCCACATCCTCGTACAACTGCCGTCCCAGCGGTGACATCCGCACGACTCGACTGGTGCGTTCGAAGAGGGGGGCGCCGATCTTGCGCTCCAGTTTCTTCAGCGTCTGGCTGACACGGGCCTGGGAAAGCAGCAGGCGTTCGGCGGTGCGGCCGAAGTGCAGCTCCTCGGCCAGCGTCAGGAAAGTCTCCAGCTCCTGCCGTTCCATCATGTCGCCCCTGCCCCCATGTGCGCGGTACCCCCTGTGACCTGCGTCGATAAGCGCAGGCGCGTTGATCGTTCCATGGATCGCCCTTGATGGGCGATCACGGTCGGCGGATCTTTGGGGTGTCGGTCCGGCGCGGTGCCGGACCGGGTCCCCTCCTCCCAACACCCCGGAGATCGCCATGATTTCGCGTGCCCGTATGACCGCCGTCGCCACCACCGCCGCCCTCGCGCTGACCGCCGGGGCCGTCCTGACCGGCGCCCACGCCACCACCCACACCACCGCCTACGCCACCGCGCCCGCCACGAGCGGCCAGGCCGCCGGGTGGAGCGCCGCCTGGGCGGCCTCCCCGCAGCGGCCCAGCGCCGGGTTCAAGGGCAACTGGTCGGAGGCCGGATTCGACGGCCAGACCGTGCGCCAGGTCGTCCGCGTCACCGAGGGCGGTACCAGGGCCCGCATCCGGCTCTCCAACGCCTACGGCGCCTCGCCGCTGCGCATAGCGAGCGCCACCGTCGCCCGTACGACGAAGGGAGCGGCCGTCGACAAGGGCTCGGTCCGACGGCTCACCTTCGACGGGAAACGCTCGGCATCCGTGCCCGCCGGGGGCCAACTGGCCAGTGACGCGGCTGGGTTGCGGCTCGACCCCTTCGAGTCCGTCACCGTCACCCTCCACCTCGCGGGCACGACCGGGCCCGCCACCTTCCACGCGCAGTCCTTCGCCACCAGCTACCGCGCGGACGGCGACCACGCCGCCGACGCGGGCGGCGAGGCCTTCGGCGAGTCGACCGAGTCCTGGTACTACCTCGCCGGCGTGGACGTCAGCGGTCCCGGGCCCGCCCGGCGCGACGGCGTCGTCCTCTTCGGCGACTCCATCACCGACGGCTTCGCCTCCACCACCGACCGGAACCGCCGCTGGTCCGACGCCCTCGCCGAACGCCTCACCGAGGCGGGCGACCAGCGGCCCGTCCTCAACTCCGGCATCGGCGGCAACATGGTCCTCAACGACTCCGCCTGGTACGGCGACAAGGGCCTCGGCCGGTTCCAGCGGGACGCCCTCGACCTGCCCGGCGTCGGCACCGTCCTCGTCCTCGAAGGCGTCAACGACATCGGCTTCAGCGAGACCGACGAGCCCACCTACAAGCCCGCCCCGACCGTCTCCGCCCGGCAGCTCATCGACGGCCACCGCGAGCTGATCCGCGCCGCCCACGCCAAGGGCGTGAAGGCCGTCGGCGCGACCCTGCTGCCGCTCGGCGGCTCCGACCACTACGGGCCGCACGCCGCCGCCGTGAGCGACGCGTTCAACACGTGGGTGCGTACGTCCGGCGAGTACGACGCGTACGTCGACCTCGACAAGGCGCTCGCCGACCCGGGCGACCCCGAGCGGATCGCCCCGAAGTACGACAGCGGCGACCACCTGCACCCGAACGACGCCGGTTACCGGGCCATGGCGCGTGCGGTCGAGCTGGGGGAGCTGTGAGCGCCGGTACGGGTGCCGGTGCCGGTGTCGGTGAGGGGGTGCTGTCCGGGGGCGGGGGCGGAGGCGGACGGGGGGACGGGGGCATGACCCGGCGGCAGCGGCTCGTGCTCGTCCTGCTGCTCGGCTCGCAGTTCATGGTCGCCGTGGACTTCTCCATCCTGAACGTCGCCCTCCCCGCCGTCGGGGCGGGGCTCGGCTTCTCCCTCACCCACCTCCAGTGGATCGCCACCTCCTTCGCCCTCGCGGCGGCCGGCTTCACCCTGCTGTTCGGGCGGGTGGCCGACCTCTTCGGGCGCAAGCGGCTCTTCATCGGCGGCATGGCGCTCCTCGGCCTCTCCTCGGCGCTCGGCGGCCTCGCCGGCACCCCCGAAGTCCTGCTCGCCGCCCGGGTGTTGCAGGGCCTCGCCACGGCGGCCGTCACCCCCGCCGGACTCGCGCTGCTCACCACGGCGTTCCGGGAGGGGCCCCAGCGGGACCGGGCGCTCGGGCTCAACGGCGCGCTGATGTCCGCCGGTTTCACCACCGGCGCGCTCCTCGGGGGGCTCCTGACCGACCTGCTCTCCTGGCGCTGGGCGTTCCTCGTCAACGTGCCGGTGGCGGCGGCCGTCGTCGCCCTCGCGCCCGCCCTCCTCACCGACTCGCGCATCGTGTGCCGGCACCGGCTCGACGTGCCCGGCGCGGTGACCGTCACCGGCGGACTGCTCGCCCTCGTGTACGGGCTGACGAGGGCCGGCGAGAGCGGCTGGGGCGACCCCGTGGCCCTCGCCGCGCTGGGCGCGGGGGCGGTGCTGCTCGTCGCCTTCTGGCGCGTGGAGCGGCGCTCGGCGGCGCCCCTGGTGCCCGTACGCATCATGCGGCGCCCCACGGTCGTCTGGGGCAACGCGGCGGGCCTCGTCGCCTTCGCCACGGAGACCTCGCTGGTGTTCCTCCTGACGCTCTACCTCCAGCGGGTCCTCGGCCACTCCGCCCTCGCCACCGGACTCGCCTTCGGCGTGCTCGGCCTCGGCACGGTGGCCGGCGGGCTGCTCGGCGGGCGGGTGGTGAGCCGGTTCGGGGGCCGGGCCACGATCCTCGGCGGCGGCGCGGTCCAGGCCGCCGCCACCGTCTCCCTCGTCGCGCTCGGCACCTCCGGCGGCTGGATCTGGCTGCTGCTGGCGGCGACCTTCGTCGGCGGTGTCGGCAACATGCTGCTGATCGTCGCCTTCATGGTCACCGCCACGTCCGGGCTGCCGGACTCCCAGCAGGGGCTCGCGACCGGGCTCGCCACGATGACCCAGCAGGTCGGCATCACCCTCGGCATCCCGGTGATGAGCGCGATCGTCGCCACCCGGACGGGGAGCGGCTCCGGTGCGGGTGCCTCGCCGGGGGCGGTGCTCTCCGGGGTGGGCGCGGCGGTCGCGGTCAACGCGGCGCTGGTCCTCGCGGCGGCGCTGGTGGCCGCGTACCGGTTGGGGCGGGCGGAGCGGTCGGGCGGCGCCGGTCACTCGGTCGTGTAGTAGCGGTAGAACGTCACCGCGAAGACCCCTCCGGCGATCAGCAGCGCCAGCACCGTGCACCGCAGCACGCCCACTCCGCCCAGGCTGCACAGGAAGCCGAACGTGACCCCCGCGAACACCGCCCAGGACAGGGAGCGCAGTTCGCGGGGCAGCGCGTGTGCCATCCGGTGCACGGCGAACATCAGCGCGGCGAAGACAAGGCCCGTGACCACGCCGAGCAGGACGTTCCCCGTCGTGATCGGTCCTCCGTCGCGGTCGATCGCACAGGCCCACAGGCCGTAGACGACGCCCATGAGCAGGGCGAGGCCCGCCCAGCGGGCGGTGGGGGTCGTGGCCGCCCTGGAGCGGCCCGAACGGCCCGAGTGGCCCGGTCGGCGCGTCGGGCGGAGGGGAGCGGCGTGTGCCATGACGGTTCCCTTCTACGTGCTGGGTGTCTGCGGGGCTGCGTGTGCGTACGTACGTGCGTACGGGCGCGTCAGTGGTCGCGGTTCACGCACGGGTCGTGGTGGCAGTCCCGGTCGCGCCACTGCGGGCACGGGTCCTCGGGGGCGGAGCAGCTCGGTACGTGGCGGCCACCGGTGTCGACGTACGCCGCGCTCACCCAGCCACGGGCGCCGGTCAGCCAGTACCAGTCGGGGTTCCCGTGCACGACCGTGCCGTGCGTGGCGCACTCGACGCGGTCCTGACTGCCGGGCGGCAGCTTCTCCACGATCCGGCCGCCGGTGTTCGGCTCGTCGCGGACCTTCAGGTCGGGTCCGGAGACGACGGTGCCCCAGATGACTCCGCCGTGGTGGTGCGCGGGGCTCGTGGCGGGTGCCGTCGTGACGGTGACGGGTGCTCCCGGGGTGGCGGCGGTCGCGGTGGTGGTGGCGGTCGCGGCGGTTCCGGCGGTCAGTACGGCTGCCGCGCAGGCCGCCCCCAGGGTCAGAGCGATTCGCATGATCGGCCTCCTCGTCCCCTCATCCAGGAAACACCCGTTCGGCCGAGTGCTCCACCGGAACGGTCGGCCCCGGGGGCTGACGCCGTTGCCCCATATGCAGTCGCACCGCTCGCGCCCCTCAGGGGTGGGGCCTTGCCTGGAAGGCGTGCCCCGCAGCGTCCGCAGTCCCCTGTCCGCCGTCCTCCTCGTCCTCGCCTGCCTCCTCGTCCCCCTCGGCGCGCTCTCCACCTGGACGCGGTACGAGATCGGGGACGAGGACAACTACGTCGCCACCATGGCGCCGCTCGCCTCCGACCCCGCGGTGCGGGCCGCGGTCGCGGACGCGGTCACCGGCGCGGTCATGGCGGAGGTCGACGTGGGGCCGCTCCAGGGCACGGTCACGACGTTCGTACGGGACGCGGCGGGGTCCTTCACCGGGACCGCGGCCTACCGGACCGCCTGGGAGGCGGCGAACCGGGCCGCGTACGACGCCGTGCGGCGGGCCCGGGGCGACGCCGACGGGGCCGTCACCATCGACCTCGCGCCCATCACGCAGCGGATCAAGCGGCAGCTCTCGGACGACGGGGTGCCGTTCGCCTCGCGGATTCCCGTGCGGCACGCCGAGGTCACGGTGCTGCGGTCCTCCGACGACCTCGGGTGGCTGCGGCAGGTCTTCACGGTGCTGCGGGGGGCGGGGCCGTGGGTGCCGGCCGGCGCGGTCGTCCTCGCGGTCGCCGGTGTCCTGCTCGCCCGGTCGCGGCGGCGGGCGGTCGTCGCCGTGGCGGGGGGTGTGGCGCTTGCGGCGGGGCTGTTGCTGGGGGGTGTGGGGGTGGGGCGGGGGTTGATGCTGGGTGATCTTCCGTCGGATGTCTCGCGGGGGGCGGCGGGGGCGGTGTACGACGCGCTGACGGCGTCCCTGCGGAGGTCTTCCTGGGCGGTGGTGGGAGTGGGGGTGCTGGTGGGGGTCGGGGGGTGGCTGTCCCCCCGGTTCCCCCGCCTTCCGTCAGCGACGCGCAGGCGGGTGAGTGTCGCGCAGGCCCCCTGACAGGGCCCCGCCCCGCCTTCTACCTGCGGCACCACTGTGGTCGTTCGCGCAGTTCCCCGCGCCCCTGGAGGGTGGCCCGACCCGTCTCTTGCCTGCGGCATCGCTGTGGTTCTCGCGCAGTTCCCCGCGCCCCTGGAGGGTGGCCCGACCCGTCTCTTGCCTGCGGCTGCGCTGTGGTTCTCGCGCAGTTCCCCGCGCCCCTGGAGGGTGGCCCGACCCGTCTATTACCTGCGGCTCCGCTGTGGTTCTCGCGCAGTTCCCCGCGCCCCTGGAGGGTGGCCCGACCCGTCTCTTGCCTGCGGCATCGCTGTGGTTCTCGCGCAGTTCCCCGCGCCCCTGGAGGGTGGCCCGACCCGTCTTTCACCTGCGGCATCGCTGTGGTTCTCGCGCAGTTCCCCGCGCCCCTGGTGGGGGCTCGGCCCGTCCCTTGTCTGCGGCTTCGATGGGGTGGAGGTGTCGTTCCCCGCGTTACTGGTGGGGCGTCACCCCCGTAGGGGGCGCGGGGAACTGCGCGAGCAACCAGGAACGAGCCGCACACGACAGACAGCCTTTTAAGGGGCGCGGGGAACTGCGCGAACAGCCACCGACGAGCCGCACACGACAGACGGCCCTTTAAGGGGCGCGGGGAACTGCGCGAACGGCCACCCATGAACCCGCGCGCGGCAGACGGAGCCTCCAGGGGCGCGGGGAACTGTGCGGGCGGTCACCCACGCATCCGCACGCGCGTGATCGGCTCCAGCGCTCATGAGGGAAGATGCCCAGGGTGAACCGCCGGGGGTGAGGAGAGGGTGAGCTTGCGCAGCGTGGTCGTCAGTCGTGACGCCGATCCGGACGCGGGGGAAGCAGACGCCCCCCGGCGAGGAAGAGGCGCCGCATGGCTCGGCGGCGCGCTGCTGCTCGGCGTGACCGCCATCCTCGGCTTCCGCGTCGCCGACTCCGACGGCCTCACCCCCGTACCCCAGATCCTCGCCTTCCTGCCCTGGCTGCTCGCCCCCGCCGCCGCCGGCCTCCTCCTCGCCGCCCTCGCCCGCTGGCGCACCGGCATGGTGTGGGGCGTCGCCGTACTCGCCCTGCTCGCCTGGTACATGGAGCCCTACGGCACCTCCGACCCCCCGGAGGGGAAGGCCGTCGCCGAGCTGCGCGTCATGGCCGCCAACATCGAGTACGGCCGCGAGACGGCGGGGCTCCTCCGCGCCGTCCGCGCGGAGCAGCCCGACCTGCTCTTCGTCGAGGAGTGCGACCACGCCTGCTCCGCGACCCTCCGCGAGAAGCTGCCCCGCGCCGACTACCCCTACCGCGAGTCGGTCGACGCGTACGGCCCGGAGGGTTCCGTACTCCTCGCCAAGGTCCCCCTGAAGCCCGCGCCCGGCATCGACGCCACCCTCGGCATGCCCGGCGCCGTGGCCGACGTACAGGGCCACCCCGTACGCGTACAGCTCGCGCACCCCATGCCCCCGATGCCCCGCCACGTGGACCTGTGGCGCAAGGAGCTGAAGGCCATCGAGAAGTACGCCGCCGCCGGCAAGGGCCGCTCCACCATCGTCGCCGGCGACTTCAACGCCACCCAGGACCACGCCGCCTTCCGCTCGCTCCTGCACGGCGGCGGCCTGCGCGACGCCGCCCGGCTCGACGGCGCCTCACGCACCCCCAGCTGGCCCACCACCCTGCCCGCACCGCTCGGCGCGCAGATCGACCACGTCCTGGTCACCCCGGACTTCGCCGCCCGCGACACCCGCTTCCTGGAGCTCGGCGCCACCGACCACCGCGCGCTCGTCGTCACTCTCACGCTCCACCGATAATGGGCTCATGCCTCGTGAGACCCCCAGCGCACGTCCGGTTCCACGCGGCCCCCGGCCCCCGCGCCCGCTGACCCCGCCCGACTGGCTGGTCCGCTCCCTCAGACCGCAGTCCGCGCCCATCCCCTGGGCGGCCGTCGCCCGCGCCTGTGTCGCCATGGCACTGCCCCTCGCCGCCGGCATCCTCGCCGGGCGGCCGGCGTACGGCGCGCTCGCGTCGATGGGCGCGCTCTCCGGCGTCATCGGCGACACCGCCGACGCCTACCGCATGCGCGTCCTCAACATCGCCGTGCCGCAGCTCTTCGGCGCCCTCGGCGTCACCCTCGGCTCGCTCGTCTTCGGCCACGGCTGGGTGGCGGTCGGCGCGGTCACGTTCGTGGCGCTCGTCTCCGGGATGATGTCGACGATCGGGGCCGTCGCCTCCGTCGGCGGGCTGCTCCTGCTGCTGAACTGCGTCGTCGGCGCCGGGCTGCCCATGCCCGGCCCGTGGTGGCTGGCCCCGGCCCTGATGACCGGCGGCGGCCTGCTGGTCCTCGCGCTCGGCCTGCTCGCCTGGCCGCTACGCTCCGGCATCCCCGAACGCGCCGCCGTCGCCGCCTCCTACCGCGCGGTGGCCGCCCTCCTCGACGCGGCGGGCACCGACGCCTACGACGACGCCCGCGCCACCGTCACGGCCTCGCTCAACCAGAGCTACGACCTCGTCCTCGCCCGGCGCGCCCGCGACCACGGCCGCAACCCCGACCTCGTCCGGCTCGTCGCCCAGCTGAACGCCCTCACCCCGATCATCGAGGCCGCCCCCGCCACCCACCTCGGCGCCCGCCACACCTGCGGACGCCTCCCCTGCGCCGTCCCCGGCGCGGTGCGCGCCCTGGCGGAGGCGGTGGAGCACGGCGGCCACGCCGAACCGCCCGCCCCGGCCCCGGAGGTGATCCGGCTGCCCGAGCCCGGCGACCACGCCGCCCGCGCCCTCGACCACGCCGTGCGGCACGCGGCGGAGACCCTGAGCGACCCCGACCCGCTCGCCGTCATCGACAGCGACGACCGGCTCGGCAAGCCCGCCGCCCTGCGCGTACGCGCCCGGCGCGCCGCCCGCAACGTCGTCCTGTCCGGCGCCTCCTGGCGCTACGGCCTGCGCCTGGCCCTGTGCATCGGCATCGCGCAGGCCCTGGTCTCCCTGATCGACGTCCCCCGGTCGTACTGGGTGGCCCTCACCGTCACCTTCGTCCTCAAGCCCGACTTCGGCTCGGTCTTCTCGCGCGCCGTCCTGCGCGCCCTCGGCACGGCCGCGGGCCTGGTCGTCGCCGCGGCCGTCCTCACGCAGGTGCCGCACGGCTGGTGGGACGTGCCCGTGATGATGCTCCTCGCCCCGCTCATCCCGGCCCTGACCACCCGGGGCTACGGCTACCAGACGGCGGCCATCACCCCGGTCATCCTGCTGCTCTCCGACATCCTCAACCACCAGGGCCTCGGGCTGGTCGTGCCCCGCCTGGTCGACAGCCTGCTCGGGTGCGCCATCGCCCTCGTCGCCGGCTATCTGCTCTGGCCGGAGAGCTGGGGCACGCGCATCGGGGACCGGCTCGCCGACGCCGTCGCGGACAGCGCCGGGTACGTGGAGTGCGCCTTCGGCGACACCGCGGGCGCCGCCGAACGGGCCCGCCAGCGCCGGCGCCTGTACCGCGACCTGTCGGTCATCCGCTCCGAGTTCCAGCGGGCGCTGACCGAGCCCCCGCCGACCGGCACCCGGGCCGCCGCCTGGTGGCCGCTGGTCGTCGCCGTCGAACGGATCCTGGACGCCACGACCGCGGCCCGCGTGCGCATCCGGCACGGCGCCCCGCCGGCGGCCGCCGACGAGATCACCGAGATCGCCCGTGAGCTGCGGGAGTTGGCGGCGGGCCTGCGCGCCTCGGACGTACTGGAGGAAGTGCGCCCCGACTTCACCGTGGGGCCCAAGGACAGCGTCCTGGAGCCCCTGCGCCAGGAGGTGGCGGCGGCCAGGGCCATCGCCACCCCCAAGGCGTAGCAGCCCTGTTGGGGGCGCGGGGGCTCTTTCGGGCTGTGGCAGGATCGCGGGATGCTACGACTGACGGACTTCATCATCGACTGCCCGGACACGATGGAGCTGGCGGCCTTCTACTCCGAGATGGTGGGGCGCCCGGTCAAGGAGGGCAGCGACGGGAACTGGGCCGGCATCACGTTCGGCGAGATCGAGCTGGCCTTCTGGCCGGTGGCCGACTACCGCGCCCCGCAGTGGCCCGACAGCGACCACCCCAAGCAGTTCCACCTCGACTTCGAGGTGGACGACATCGAGGCCGAGCAGCGCCGCGTCCTGGCCCTCGGCGCGACCCTGATGCGGGACTGCGTCGGGCCCAACGGCTACGGCTTTCGCGTCTACGCCGACCCCGTCGGCCACCCCTTCTGCCTCTGCCGCAACAAGGGGGTCATCTGGACCGATCAGGGCCTCGTCTGGCCCACGAGCGGCCAGCAGGCCCCGTAGGGCCGCCGCGGACCGCGGGCCGAGCCGCCGCTCAGCCCGCTCCGTGGCCCCGCGCTAGCGGACCTTCTGCAGCGCCTTCGCCAGGCCGTTGGCCCACAGCCGCTCGACCTTCGCGCGCTCCGTGGCGTCCGGCCGCGCGTTCGTGCAGGACGGGCCGGGGCCGCCGCCGGACATCAGCTGGCTGCACGGACCCGAGTACGTGTCCGGCAGGCCCAGCACGTGCCCCGTCTCATGGGCGGTCACGCGCGTCGAGTTGTACTGCTGGTTCTGCGCGTAGTCCAGGAAGATGTACCCCCGGCCGTGCCCGTCGGTGCTCGCGTACGAGCCGCGCGAGTCATTGCCCTCGCGGTAGCTGAAGCTCGCGCCCGAGCTGCCCTGCTGGAGCTTGACGTTGGACACCGACGAGTTCCAGATGGACGTCGAACTGGCTATCTGACGGGCGAAGCTGGGGGCCCTGGAGGCGTCGTAGACGACCGTCACGGACGTCGCGCCCGGGTTCGCCGCGCGCTTCTCGGCGACCGCCTTCACGACGGCCTCGAAGAACGCCTTGTTGGCCTTGGCCTCCTGCGCCGACCCCGCGTACCGGTCGTACGACGGAGCGGCGGAGTGCCCGGCGGGCGCCACCGGGGCGGCCGACGCGGTGACGGAGGTGGCGCCGAGTCCGGCGACGGTGAGACCGAGGACAGCCGCGACGGACAGGTAACGCTTGCTCATGGGTGGGGGGCTCCCTACTCGTTCGACCGACCGTGGGGGTCGATGAAGGGTGAACTTTTCGGTGGCAGTGAGTCTCGGGGAGCCCGGGGCGCCTGGGAATGATGGCAACTCGCGATAGCACGGAGCTATCACCCACTCCCGGCCTGCCCAGAACGGCTGGTTCTCATGGGGTTTGGGTGTCTGGTGCGCCGGCCGTAGCGGCTCTACGCTCAACGACCATGGAGCTCGAGGTCAGGCACCTCCGCGCGCTGTGCGCCATCGCCGACACCGGCAGCCTGCACAAGGCGGCGCGCCAGCTCGGCATGAGCCAGCCCTCGCTCACCACCCAGCTGCGCCGCATCGAGAACGCCCTCGGCGGCCAGCTCTTCGCCCGCGAGCGCACCGGCTGCCGCCCCACCCCGCTCGGCCGGATCGTCCTGAGCCGGGCCCGGCCCCTCGTCACGGAGATGCGGTCCCTGGTCAGCGAGACCAGGGCGGCCGCCGCCCGCACCGCCGACGGCCCCCGGCTGCGCATCGGCTCCACCGCGAGCCGGGCCATACCGGGCTGGCTGCGCCGGCTGCGGATACGCCTGCCGGGCACCGAGATCTCGCTCCAGATGGACGTCTCCGCCAACGCGCTGCTGCGCATGGTCGACGCGGCGCAGCTCGACGTGGCGTTCGTGCACGAGGTGGAGGGCAGCCCGCTGCGGATGCCCGAGAACCTGCGAAGACGGGTGCTCCTCGACCGCGAGCCGCAGTTCGTCTCCCTCGCCGCGGACCATCCGGCGGCCGGACGGCCCGTCGTACGGCTCGGCGACCTCGCGGATGACCGCTGGATGGTCGACCCCACGGTCGACGGCGAGTGGGACGGCCTGCGCCGCGTCCTGACGGCGGCCGGCCTGAACCCGCCCGTCCTGCACGGCGACTACCTCACCGCCGCGTCCCTCGTCGCCACCGGCGAGGTCGTCGCCCTCTGCCAGCCCACCTCGCGGGGCCGTGCCGAGATGGCCGTACGGCCCCTCCACGGCGATCCCCTCGGCGTACGCCTGCTCGTGGCGGCCCGCGCCGAGGAGGAGCTGGACGCGGTCTACGGCGAGCTGGAGGCCGCCTACTGGGAGGCGGCCCGGCAGTCCCCCGCCTACGCGCAGTGGCTGCTGCGTGCCGGTGACCCGCGAGGGGCGGGCGGCGGGACGCTGGTCCCGGCCGGCCGGTGACCCCCCACCTCTCTCCCGTCTCCCGGACCGCCGCCCCCCTTGGACGTCACACGCCGATGTCGCGGCCGTCCTCGCGCCACACCGACACGACCGACGGGCGGACGATCTTGCCCGGGCCGTCGGGCCAGGTGCTCGCCGGCTTCTCGACGGACGCCCCGTCGACCTCGCCCGGGTGCTGGACGGAGACCAGGACCCGCCGGTCCTGCACGAGCGGCCCACAGGTCTCGGCGCCGGTCGGCATGGTCAGGAACTGCTTCAGCTCACCGCGCCGGTCGCCGCGCGTGGCGACCCCGAACAGGCCGTCGTGCGAGCCCAGTTGGTTGCCGTCCGTGGAGATCCACAGGTTGCCGTGCGGGTCGAAGGCGACGTTGTCCGGGCAGGAGATCGGCGAGACCCGCTCCTTGGGGAAGCCCGCGAAGTACGTCGCCGGGTCGTTCGGGTCGCCGGCGACCAGGAACAGCGACCAGCCGAAGGTCGTGGCGTCGGCGCGGTCGCGGTGCTCGGTCAGCTCCAGGATCTGGCCGTGCTTGTTCAGGTTGCGCGGGTTGGCCTCGTCCGCGCCCGCCTTGCCCGGCTTGCCCCGCTCGGAGTTGTTGGTCAGCGCCACGTACACCTTGCCGGTGTGCGGGGACGGCTCGATGTCCTCGGGCCGGTCCATCTTGGTGGCGCCGACCTTGTCGCCCGCGAGGCGCGTGAAGACGTACACCTCCTCGGCCGTCATGCCCTCGACGTGGCTGACCGCCTTCCCGCCGGGTCCGGCGGTGGCCAGCGGGATCCACCGGCCGCCGCCGTCGAACTCGCCGTCCCGCGGCAGCGTGCCCTTGCCGTCGATCTCCTCGGCCGGTGAGTCACCGGTCAGCTTGGACACGTACAGGGTGCCCTCGTCCAGCAGCGTGAGGTTGTGCTCGTGCGCGGCGCGGGAGCCGCCCTTGGCCATGCGCTTGCTGCTGACGAACTTGTAGAAGTAGTCGAACTTCTCGTCGTCGCCCATGTAGACCACCGGACGCCCGTCGCGCGTCAGGCGCGGCTGCGCGGCCTCGTGCTTGAAGCGGCCGAGCGCGGTGCGCTTGCGGGGAGTCGAGTGCGGGTCGTACGGGTCCAGCTCCACCACCCAGCCGAAGCGGTTCGCCTCGTTGGGCTCCTTGGCCAGGTCGAAACGGTCGTCGAACCGCTCCCACTTGCGCTCCGAGGCCTCGCCCGTGACGCCGTACCGCTTCAGGCGGGCGGCGGCCGTCGCGTCCGTCACCTTCGCGGCGTTGGCGAAGTACTGGTTGAAGTTCTCCTCGCCGTGCAGCGTGGTGCCCCACGGCGTGGTGCCGCCCGAGCAGTTGTTGAGCGTGCCGAGGACGGTCGTGCCCCGCGGGTCGGCCTTCGTACGGAGCAGCTCGCTGCCGGCGGCGGGCCCGGACAGCCGGAAGCGGCTGGTCGCGGTGAGCCGGCGGTTGAGGTGGTGGCGGCCGACGGCACGCAGCTTGCCGCTCCTGCGCTCGCCCTCCACCACGACGACGGACAGGCCGTGCGCCGCCCACGCGATCTCCACCTGCTCGCGGGTGGGGTTCTGGGGGTCGTACCCCTTGAACATCAGGATCTCGTCCGTGTACTCGTGGTTGGCGACCAGGACCTGGCGGCCGTGCTCGGACCGGAGCGGCAGCAGCGACAGGAAGTCGTTGTTGTACCCGAACTGGCCGGCCTGCGCCGCGGCGCTCTGCCGGTCCGCGTCGAAGGCGGGGGCGCCGCGCAGGATGGGCTCGCCCCAGCGGATGACGACGTTCTGCTCGTAGCCGGCGGGGACGGTGACGGCGTCCGTGGTGTTCGGGGCGACGGGCGCGAACCTCAGTCCGCGCGCTCCCTTTTCCTTGGCGCCCTTCCCGGTGCCGGGGGCGGCGGGGGCGGCCGCGGCGGCCTCGCTCGCGCCGGGGCCCGCCATGACCGCGCCGCCCGCGGCGGTGGCGACCGTCACGACGGCGGCGGCGCGCATCAGCGAACGGCGGCTGAGCGCACCGGCGATGACGTCACCCACGTACTCGTTCGCGCTGGTGTTGGGCACCTCGCCGAAGCAGGCGTCGCCGCAGCGGAAGCGGCAGGTCAGGGCGGAACGGCCGCCGCTCCCCTGATGCGAGGTGATGATCGGCAGCAGCTTGGGCACGGATCCTCCGTCGTCGTGGCGTGGCTTGTTTCCGCCGTGAGGCTAGGCGGGGGTTCCGGCACGGCGGCGGCCTGCGGGTGAACGGCCGGTGAATCCGCGACGCCCGGGAGGAAGTTGACGTGCGGGCCGCCGCGCGGTGGCGCGGGCGGGTGACGAGTGGCGACCCTGCCCAAGATCGTCCGTGGCGGCGGCTAACCTTACGTGTCCGCCCTGGCCAGGGATTTCGGGAATCAACTCACGCGAAGGGTTGCGCACATGGGCATTCTGGATCGCCTGCGGAACGCGTTCGGACGGTCACGCAAGGGGAACGTTCCTGAGGCGCGTGAGTCTGCGGCAGCGCTTGAACCGGGGGCGGAGGGATCGGATTCCTCACAGGGTGTCTCGCTTCCCGGCCCGTCACCGGAGCCGACGCCGCCCACCCGGGCGACGATCCCGTCCCCGAGTCCGGAACCGTCGGCCTCGACGGTGAGTGACCTGGTCGCGGCGGCGTTCGACAAGGTCAAGCGCCGCGCTCCGGACCCCGAACCGGACCCCGCGCCCCCCGCCGAGGCCCCCACGACCGAGCCGAAGCCCGAGGCCACCCCGGAGCGCGCGCCCGAGGCGGAGACCGCCCCGGAGCACGCGGTCGAGGCGGAGGCCGAGCCGAAGACCACGGCCGACGCGCGGCCTGCGGCTGAAACTGGCCCCAAGGCGAAGTCGGACGCCGCTACGAAGCCTGCGGCTGACGGTTCGCCGAAGACTGCCGCCGCCGAGGCGCCTGCGACCGAGCCGAGGCCCGGGGATGCCCCGGAGCGGGCGGCCGAGGCAAAGGCCGACGCCGAGCCCAAGGCAGAGTCGGAGGCCGACGCGCAGCCGACGGCTGAGACCGAGCCCAAGACCGAGCCCAAGGGCGAGCCCACGGCCGAGGCCAAGGTGGAGGCGCAGCCAGAGGTCCAGCCCGAGGCCACGACCGAGGGCAAGCCCGAAGCGAAGGCCGAGCCCGCCTCGAAGGCGGCCACTGCCCAGGACACTGCGGCTGCCCCGAAGGCCGAGGACGGCCCGGAGCGCGCGGCCAAGGCGAAGGCCGACGCCGAGCCGAAGACCACGGCCGACGCGCAGCCTGCGGGTGAAACTGCCCCCAAGGCGGAGGCGAAGCCCGAAGCCAAGGCCGAGCCCGCCCCGAAGGCAGCCACCGCCCAGGACACTGCGGCCGAGGACGGCCCGGAGCGCGCAGCCAAGGCGAAGGCCGACGCGCAGCCTGCGGCTGAGACCGAGCCCAAGGGCAAGGCGGAGGCGGACCCAGAGGCCCAGCCCGAGGGCAAGCCCGAAGCCAAGGCCGGGACCGAGACGAAGGCCAAGGACAAGCCTGAGGACAAGACGGAGGGCAAGGCCGACACCGAGGCCAAGGCCGAAGTCGAACCCGAGGCGAAGCCCAAGGCCGAGGCGAAGCGCGAGGCCAAGGTGCAGGCGACGCCTGAGGACAAGGCGAAGGCCGAGGCCAAGCCCAAGACCAAGGCGAAGCCGGCAGCCGAGCCCAAGGACAAGGCGAAGCCCGAAGCGAAGCCCGCAGCCAAGGCGGAGGCCACGTCCGAAGCGAAGCCCGAAGCCAAGGCCGAAGCCAAGGGGCAGGCCGAACCCGAAGCCACGGCCAAGGCCAAGCCCAAGAGCGAGGCCAAGCCCGCAGCCGAGCCCGAGGCCAAGGGGCAGGCCAAGCCCGAAGCCAGCGCGGAGACGAAGCCCGCAACCGCGCCCGGCGCCAAGGCAAAGCCCGAAGCGAAGTCTGAGGCCAAGGCGGAAGCCACGTCCGAAGCGAAGCCCGCAGCCGAAGCCGAGACCGAAGCCAAGGGGCAGGCCGAACCCGAAGCCGACGCGGAGACGAAGCCCGCAACCGCGTCCGGCGCCAAGGCCGACAAGGCCGACAAGGCCGACAAGGCGAAGCCCGAGGCCAAGGGGCAGGACGAGGCGAAGGCCGGAGCCGAGAAGGCCGGGGGCGAGAAGGCCGGGGGCGGTGTTGTCGGCAAGGGGGTGGCCGGGGTTCGGGCGGTGGCTCCTGGGTTGGTGGCCGCTTACAAGGCCGCCGGGGGCGTGTTGAAGAAGCGGGGGCTGGACGAGGTGCGCGCGGCCGTGTACCTCGTGCTGGACCGCTCCGGATCCATGCGCCCGTACTACAAGGACGGCTCCGCGCAGAGCCTCGCCGAGCAGGTCCTCGCGCTGGCCGCCCACACGGACCCCGAGGCCACCGTCCACGTCGTCTTCTT
Organism: Streptomyces sp. NPDC005898; assembly: GCF_040629635.1. Classification (NCBI taxonomy): domain Bacteria; kingdom Bacillati; phylum Actinomycetota; class Actinomycetes; order Kitasatosporales; family Streptomycetaceae; genus Streptomyces; species Streptomyces sp. NPDC005898. Next base: position 325,308 of record NZ_JBEXWC010000002.1, read on the forward strand.
CTCCACCGACATCGACGGCACCGGCACCCTCACGCTCCCCGAGCACGAGGGCCGCATCGACGAGCTGCACGCCGCCGCCGGCCACATGGGCCGCACCAGTTACCACCGCGCGATCGAAGAGGTCGTCGCGCACTACGAGTCGCACCACGAGAAGTCGGACCGCGCCGGCGAACCCGCCCTGGTGATCTTCCAGACGGACGGCGCCCCCGACGCGAAGGGCCCGGCGACCCAGGCCCTGGCGGAGGCCGCCGCGCACCCCCTCTTCTTCCAGTTCGTCGCCTTCGGCGAGCACGACGCGAAGGCCTTCGACTACCTCCGCAGGATGAAGGCGGACAACGCCGCGTTCTTCCACGCGGGCCCCACCCCCCGCGAGCTCACGGACAAGGAGCTGTACGAGGGCCTGCTGGCGTCCTGGCGCCCTGGTCCGGCCGGTGAAACCGAGGTGAGTGGATCTTCACGGGGCCGTTAGGATTTCGACCATGGCGGCCACTGGATCCGAGAAGCAGGGAGCGGACGAGAACGCGAAGGCGTTCTACGTCTCGACCCCCATCTACTACGTAAACGACGCTCCTCACCTGGGCCACGCCTACACGACCGTTGCAGGGGACGTGCTCACGCGCTGGCACCGTCAGCGCGGCGAGAAGGTGTGGTACCTCACCGGCACGGACGAGCACGGTCAGAAGATCATGCGCACGGCCGAGGCGAACGACGTCACCCCCCAGGAGTGGTGCGACAAGCTCGTCACCGAGGCCTGGAAGCCCCTCTGGGAGCACCTGAACATCGCCAACGACGACTTCATCCGCACCACGGAGAAGCGTCACACGGACCGGGTCCAGGAGTTCGTCCAGGATCTCTACGACAAGGGCGAGATCTACAAGGGCGGCTACGAGGGCCCGTACTGCGTGGGCTGCGAGGAGTACAAGCTCCCCGGCGACCTGATCGACGGCGAAGCGGGCGGCGAGTTCGCGGGGCAGAAGCTCTGTCCCATCCACAAGAAGCCGGTGGAGCTGGTCAAGGAGGAGAACTACTTCTTCAAGCTCAGCGAGTACGGCGACAAGCTCCTCGCCCTCTACGAGGCGAACCCCGGCTTCATCCAGCCGGAGTCCGCGCGCAACGAGGTCGTGAACTTCGTCCGGCAGGGCCTGCAGGACCTGTCCATCTCGCGCTCGACGTTCGACTGGGGCGTCAAGGTCCCGTGGGACGACAAGCACGTCATCTACGTGTGGGTCGACGCGCTCCTGAACTACGCCACGGCCGTCGGCTACGGCGCCAACCAGGAGAAGTTCGACGCCACCTTCCCGGCCGACGTCCACCTGGTCGGCAAGGACATCCTGCGCTTCCACGCGGTGATCTGGCCCGCCATGCTGATGGCGCAGGGCCTGCCGGTGCCGGGCAGGATCGCCGCCAACGGCTGGCTGATGGTCGGCGGCGAGAAGATGTCGAAGTCGAACCTGACGGGCATCAAGCCACAGGACCTGACCTCGCACTTCGGCGTGGACGCTTACCGCTGGTACTTCCTGCGCGCCATCGCCTTCGGCAGCGACGGCTCCTTCTCCTGGGAGGACTTCTCCGCCCGCTACACCAGCGAGCTGGCGAACGACTACGGCAACCTCGCCTCCCGCCTCGCGGCCATGGTCGGCAAGTACTTCGGCGGCGAGCTGCCCGAGGCCACGGCGGCGGGCGACGCCGAGAAGGCGGTCGAGGACGGCCTGGCGAAGGCCGTCGCCGACGCCGACCGCGCGATCGGTGAGGAGCTGGACTTCCAGGCCGGCATCCTCGCCATCTTCGCCTTCGTCAAGCAGGTCAACGGCTACATCACGGAGCAGGAGCCGTGGAAGGTGGCCAAGGACGAGTCGGCGGAGGGCCGCGCCCGCCTGGCGACCATCCTCTACACGGCCGCCGAGGCGCTGCGCGCCGTCGCGGTCCTGCTGAACCCCGTCATGCCGGAGACGTCCCAGAAGCTGTGGGAGTCCCTCGGCGCGGAGGCCTCGCTGGGCGCGCTGGCCGAGCAGCGGGTCCAGGACGCGGGCACGTGGGGCCGGCTGCCCGCGGGCTCGACGGTGACGAAGGGCGCGGTGCTGTTCCCCCGCCTGGAGGAGCCGAAGAAGGCCTGACGTACCTACGCCCGAGGGCCGGGACCGCGCTGTGCGGTCCCGGCCCTTTCGCGTGCGCCCTCAGGCGTACGTCCGCAGCAGCCGGGCCAGTTGCCGGCCCGCCGCCCGCAGGGGCTCCTCGCTGCGCGTGACCTGGGCGGTCACCTCCGCCCCCTCCAGCGTGCTGATGACGGTCGTGGCGACCTCGGCCGCGTCCTCGGCGGTGAAGCCGGACGCGAGCAGCTTCCCGGCGACGACGCGCTCCCAGTTGCGCAGGGCCTGCGCGCACACCCGCTGGATCTGCGAGTCGGTGCCGAGGGTCTCCAGGGCGGCGGCCGTGACGGGGCAGCCGTCGGTCCAGCCCGATTCCCGCAGCGCGACCGCCAGGTCGGCGGCGCACGCCTCGACGGCCGGGGCCGGATCGTCCTCGCGGGGGCCCGCTGGGTGACGGAGCGGGGCGGGACACACCTGACCGGCGGCGTCCTGTGCCCGCCGCCCCTGATCGGCACCCCGGACGCGTCGACGTTCTACAGCGGCCCGCGCCAGGCGTACGAGGCACACCGCGAGGCCCTCGAAGTGATCACCGGCAGGACGGACCACCGGGGCGAGGACCCGGGCCTGGCCGCGCTCATGTACCAACTGAACATGGCCATCTTCTGGCCGTCGATGATCGCCTACTGGCAGGCCGTGGCCGTGGCCGCCGCCCACGGCCTCACGGCCACGGACATCGCGCCCTACGCCGCGAAGAACTTCGCCGGCATGGGCCACTTCATCGACTTCTACGCCCCCCGCATCGACGCGGGCAACCACGCCGGCGACGTGGACCGCACCGCGATGGGCCTGGCCAGCATCGACCACGTCGTCCACACGGCCCGCGACGCGGGCGTGGACACGGCCTTCCCGGAGGCGGTCCAGGACCTGTTCCGCCGCGTCGTGGCCGCGGGCCACGGCTCGGACAGCTTCAGCTCGGCGGTGGAACTCCTGAAGTCCCCGAAAGAGTGATCACCAACCGTTCATCGGATTTCCCCACCCCGAATCCGCTTGGCTCTGTCCCATGGTCACCTCCCGCCACGAGGCCTCCCACCGGATCTTCCAGGAACGCCCGGAGATCCTCGGCCCCGTCTTCGGACTGCTCGGCGTCCCTCCACCGTCCAAAGCCGTCGTAGAAGTCCTCACCCCTGACGCCACGGAGATCCGCCCCATCGAACGCCGCGTCGACAGCGTGCTCCGCGTCGAGCCGTCCGACGGCTGTGACAGCTTCCTCCTCGCCATCGAAGCCCAGGGGCGACGCGACGCGGACAAGGAGACGAGCTGGGCCTACTACATCGCGTATTTGCAGGCGAAGTACCGGTTGCCGGTACTGCTGCTCGTGGTCTGCCAGGACAAGGCGACCGCGAGCTGGGCGGTGGGGCCGTTCGCGTGCGGCGCACTGGGGTGGACGGCACTCAGCACACATCCGCTCGTCCTGGGCCCCGAGAACGTACCCGTCGTCACCGACCCGTCCGTGGCGGCGCAAGACCTCGCGATGGCGGCGTTCTCGGCCCTGACACATGGCCGGAGCAAGGACATCGGCGCCATACTGGACGCCCTGGCTCGTGCCCTGCGAGTGACCGACAAAAAGTCCGCCGACTACTACAGCGACCTTTTGGACGTCGGCCTGGGTAACACCCCGGCCGGAGCGGAATGGAGAGAACTCATGACGTTCGTCAGCTACTTCCCGGGCCGGGGCACACTTCGCGAGCAGGCCTACCTGGAAGGGAAAGCGGAAGGGAAAGCGGAAGGGAAAGCCGAGGGTGCGGCCGAGGCTGTGGCCATGGCCGCCCATGCCGTGGTCCGCCTTCTCGAACAGCGTCTCGCACCCCTCCCCGACGACGCCCGCGAACGCGTCGCGTCCTGCACCGACCTCGACACCCTCGGCCGCTGGCTGGACCTGGCCTTCACCGTCGGGAGCGTCGAGGAGCTCTTCGCCGAGGACACGGGGCCCGAGCACACGCCGCACGGGTGACGGCGCGCTGTGCTCAGCTCACGGTGAGCTAAGTCATGCGGGGTGATGGCTTAATCTGACGGCGCCTTCACACGCGACTACGTAAGCTTCACGACATGGCCACGACTCACTCCCCCGACCGGCGCCGTACCGCCGACGAGGTCAACGAGGAGATCCGTGCGCTGTGGCTGGGCGCCGGCGGCCGGTTGCGGCCCGACGAGCGACGGGTGTACGAGCAGCTCGTCACCGAATGGGCCGAGGCCGAGGCCAACTCCTCGTCCACGCACGCCGCCTGACAGCACACACGGACTCCACGACCCGACGACGAAGAAGAAACAGAAGAAACAGAAGAAGTAGAAGAAGTAGAAGAACAGGTACAGGAAAAGGCCCCCGGAACCGATGGTTCCGGGGGCCTTTTCGGGCCGCTACTGCGCCGCCGGCTTGCGCAGCGAGATGTTCAGCTCCCGCAGCCGCGACTCGTCCAGCTCGGTGGGCGCGCCCATCATCAGGTCCTGCGCGTTGCCGTTGAGCGGGAAGGCGATCGTCTCGCGGATGTTCGGCTCGTCCGCGAGGAGCATGACGATGCGGTCGACGCCGGGCGCGATGCCGCCGTGCGGCGGGGCGCCGAGGCGGAAGGCGCGCAGCATGCCCGCGAACTCCTGCTCGACGGTCTCCGCGTCGTAGCCCGCGATCTCGAAGGCCTTCAGCATGACCTCGGGCTCGTGGTTGCGGATGGCGCCGGAGGACAGCTCGATGCCGTTGCAGACGATGTCGTACTGCCAGGCGAGGATGTCCAGCGGGTCCTTCTCCTCCAGGTCCTTCATGCCGCCCTGGGGCATGGAGAACGGGTTGTGGGAGAAGTCGATCTTGCCGGTCTCCTCGTCCTTCTCGTACATCGGGAAGTCGACGATCCAGCAGAAGCGGAAGACGCCCTCCTCGAAGTGCCCGGCCCGCTTGGCGGCCTCGACCCGCACCGCCGACATGATCTTGGAGACCTCGTCGAACTCGCCCGCGCCGAAGAAGACGGCGTGCCCGGCGGCGAGGCCGAGCCGCTTGGTCAGCTCCTCCACGTTCGCCTCGGTCAGGAACTTGGCGATCGGGCCGCTCAGCGAGCCGTCCTCGGCGACGCGCACCCAGGCGAGGCCCTTGGCGCCCTGCTCGACGGCGTAGTCACCGAGGCCGTCGAAGAACTTGCGGGACTGCCCGGCGGTGTCCGGCACCGGCAGCGCGCGCACGTGCTTGCCCGCGAAGGCCTTGAAGTCGGAGCCCGCGAAGATGTCCGTGATGTCGTGCAGTTCGAGCTTGGCGCGCAGGTCCGGCTTGTCGTTGCCGTACTTCAGCATCGACTCGCGGAAGGGGATGCGCGGGAAGGGCGAGGTGACCTCGCGGCCGCCGCCGAACTCCGTGAACAGCTCCGTCATCAGCTTCTCGATGGGCTGGAAGACGTCCTCCTGCTCCACGAAGCTCATCTCGACGTCGAGCTGGTAGAACTCGCCCGGCGAGCGGTCCGCGCGCGCGTCCTCGTCGCGGAAGCAGGGCGCGATCTGGAAGTAGCGGTCGAAGCCCGAGATCATCAGCAGCTGCTTGAACTGCTGCGGGGCCTGCGGCAGGGCGTAGAACTTGCCGGGGTTCAGGCGGGAGGGGACGACGAAGTCGCGGGCGCCCTCGGGGGAGGTCGCGGTGAGGATCGGCGTCGCCATCTCGTTGAAGCCGAGGGCCACCATCTTCGAGCGGATCGCGGCGATCACGGCGCTGCGCAACATGATGTTGCGGTGCATGCGCTCGCGACGCAGGTCCAGGAAGCGGTACTCCAAACGCCGCTCCTCGTTCACGCCGTCCTCGGCGTTGATCGTGAAGGGCAGCGGGCCGGCGGCGCCGAGCACCTCGACCTCGGTGGCCTCGATCTCGATCTCGCCGGTGGGCAGCTCGGGGTTGACGTTGTCGGCGCCGCGCGAGACGACCTTGCCGTCGACGCGGACCACCGTCTCCTTGGACAGCTTGTCCAGGACCTCGGCCGCCGCGGTGCCCGGACGGGCCACCAGCTGCGTGATGCCGTAGTGGTCGCGGACATCGATGAACAGAATGCCGCCCAGGTCTCGGCGATTGTGCAGCCAGCCGCTGAGCCGGACGTCGGTGCCGACGTCAGAGGCGCGGAGCTCGCCGCAGGTGTGGGACCTGTACCGATGCATCGTCGTTCATCCAGTCTTCGCGAATAGGGGAGAGAGCAGACGCTCCCCAGGCTACCGTCCGGGCGAAGATCGGTTTCCGGATATCCGCCGGTGGCCGCCCCTCCGTGCTCCCCCCGGACCTCTTGCGGGCCGGGAAAGGGCCCGTTCCGGGAACCGGGCTCGGTGGCGGCTTTCCCCTCCATCTTCATAAAGTGGGTCAATGCGCACCGACGATCCCCTCTCGCAGGCGGGGAGCGACTCCCTGCCTCCCATACGGGACGTCCTTGCCGCCATCGCGACCGGCCTGTGGCGCTGGGACAACGCGTCCGGGACCGTCACGCTCGACGCCGAGGCCGCCCGGCTGCTCGGCCTGCCCGCCCGCCCGCAGACCCTGACGGAGGCGGCGGTTCGCTCCCGCTTCCACCCGGTCGACTGGAACGAGATCTACGGAACGGTCCAGCTCGCCGTCGCCGAGGGCACCCTCGCCGAGGCCCGGTTGCGGATCATGGACGACACGGGACGGCGCGTCCTGCGCACCGTACGCAGCCGCTCCAAGCCCGTCCTGCACGACGCGACCGAGGCGTACGAGCTGATCGGCACCCTCCAGGAGGTCAGCGAGCCCGCGCCCGGCACCGCCGCCCGCACACCCGTCACCGGCGACTGGCGCCGCTCCCGGGAGGCGTTCCTGCTCGACGCGGGTCGCGCGCTGGCCGAGGCGCGCTCCACGGAGGAGGTGCTGCGGGTCGCGGCGGGCCTGTCCATGCCGGGGTTCTCGCCCGACGGGCTCGCGGTCTTCGGGGTGGCGGGCGACCGGCTCTCGATCATCGGGCACCACGGCCACCAGCCCGGCGACGACGGGCCCTTCTCGGCGATGCCGCTGGACACCGACTACCCGGCCGCCGAGGTGGTGCGCACCGGCCGTGCCGTCTACCTCTCCTCGCCCGAGGACTACCGCCGCCGCTATCCGGCGGCCTGGCCGCTGGCCCGGCGCTTCGAGCGGCAGTCGTGGGCGTTCTTGCCGCTGACGGTGGCGGGCCGCACGATGGGCGCGTGGATGGCGGCCTTCGCGTATCCGGTGTCGTTCACGCCCGACGAGCGTTCCGTCCTGACGACGGTCGCCCGGATGCTGGCGCAGGCGCTGTCGCGGGCCGGGGTCGCCGAGTCCGAGCGGGAGCTGACGGAGGGCCTGCAGCGCTCCATGCTGCCGATGCTCGGGCCGCGGATCCCGGGGATGAGCGTGGCGGCCCGCTATGTGCCGACCGGCGGCGGGCTCCAGGTCGGCGGCGACTGGTACGACATGATCCAGCTGCCCAGCGGCCGGATCGCCTTCGTCATCGGCGACGTACAGGGGCACGACGTGCGCGCGGCGGGCCTGATGGGGCAGCTGCGGATCGCCCTGCGCGCCTACGCCTCCGAGGGGCACCGCCCGGACGCGGTGCTGTCGCGGGCCACCCGGTTCCTGTCGGGGATCACCGAGTCGATCACGTACGGTTCCAGCGGCCACGGCGCCGACGAGTCCACGGTGTACGACCCGCGCTTCGCGACCTGCCTGTACGTGGAGGCCGACCCGGCGACCGGCGTCCTGGAGATCGCCCGCGCCGGCCATCCCGAACCCGCGATACGCATGAGTGACGGAACGGTTCTGCTGAGGCCCACGGCGGGCGGTCTGCCGCTGGGCATCGACCCGGACGCGGACTATCCGACGACACGCCTGGTCCTGGAACCCGGCGAGACCATGCTGATCTGCACGGACGGTCTCATCGAGACCGGCGGCCACGACCTGGACAGCGGCTGGTCCCGGATCCGGTCGATCCTGGAGGGGTACCTGGGCGAGGACGAGCAGGACGGCCTGGAACTCCTCGCCGACCGCCTCGTACAGGCCGTGCACGGGCCCGCCTCGCACTACACCACGGGACCGCTCGCCGACCGCCGCGAGGACGACGTGGCCGTCCTGCTGCTGAGCCGCACCGGGCGCCCCGAGCAGCGCACGGACGCCCGCCGCACCGTCCTCACCGTCGCGCAGGCCGAACCGGAGCGCGTCGCGGGCGCCCGCAGGCATCTGCGGGACCTGCTGCACGACTGGGCGGACGACGAGCAGGTCGACTCGGCGGTCCTGATGGTCTCGGAGATGCTGACGAACGTCCTGGTGCACACGGACGGCGACGCCCTGCTGGTCGCCGAGGTCACCGGCGAGCCCGGCGCGCGCCGGCTGCGGGCCGAGGTCGCGGACGGCAGCGACGACCTGCCGCACAAGCGCCGGCCGGGCGAGATGGCGTCGTCGGGGCGCGGCCTGGTCCTGATGGAGCTGCTCGCCGGGGCGTGGGGCGTGGACCCGCGCGGCGACGGCAAGAGCATCTGGTTCGAGCTGTACGAGGACGCGAATGCCGCCGGCGGTGAGGCGGGGGAGTGAGTGGCGGGGCAGCGGCGGGGGCCGATACGCGCGGGTCGTCGTGGGCTGGGCGCGCGATTCCCCGCGCCCCTTTGGGGCGCTACGCCGTACCGGAGTAGCGGGAGCGCAGTTCCGACAGGACGCCGAAGGCCGCCGCCGTCAGGGGTACGGCGAGGAGCATCCCGAGGATTCCGGCGACGGACGCGCCCGCCGTGATCGCCAGCATGACCACCGCCGGGTGCATCTGCACGGTACGGCTCTGGATCATCGGCTGGAGGAGGTGCCCCTCCAGGACCTGTACGGCCAGGACCACGCCGAGCGCCCAGAGCGCGATGGCGAAGCCCCGGTCGGCGAGGGCGACGAGGATCGCCACCGCGCCGGACAGGAACGCGCCGAGGTAGGGGATGTAGGCGCCGACGAAGACGAGCGCGCCGAGCCCGAGGGCGCCCGGGACGCGCAGGACCAGCAGGCCTACGGTGATGCACAGGGCGTCGATGAACGCGATGATCGTCGTGCCGCGCATGAAGCCCTCGATGGCCTCGAAGGCGCGCCGCGCCATGACCTCGGCGGTGTCGGCGCTGTCGCCGGGGGCGAGCGAGCGCAGCGCGTTCAGCGCGCGCCCGGAGTCGCGCAGGAAGAAGAAGACGAGCAGCAGCGCGAGGACGGCCATCGCCATCATCTCGCCGACGGTGCTGAGCCCGCTGATCACCCCGGACGCCGCCGTGCCGCCGAACTTGCCGAACAGCTCCTTGGCGTTGGACGCCATGTCGTCGAGCGAGGTGCCGGCCGCCCCGAAGTACTTCGACAGGTCGCTCGCGGCCTGCTTGAGGGAGGCGATGATCTGGTCGCCGCTGTCGATGAGCGCCTTGACCACGATGTACGTCGCCCCGCCCACGACGGCGACGACGGCCGCGCAGGTCAGCCCGGCGGCCAGGGAACGCTGCACCCGCATCTTGAGCAGACGCCGGTACAGCGGGCCCAGCAGCGCGGTGCCGAGCAGGGCGAGCAGGACCGGGGTGACGGCCGTCTTGAAGGTGACGCAGAGCCAGACCCCCACGGCGGCCACGCCGGTGACCAGGAGGACGACGACGCACCAGGCGGCGGCGCGGCGGGCGGGCTCGGGCAGGAGGGTCTCCACCTCTCCTACCCGAGCACGGGGCCGGGCGCCGCGCACGTCATGTACGGCTACATGCCGGGCTGCTCATGTACGGCTACATGCCGGGCAGGTCATGTGCCCCTACCTGCCAGGCCGGTCAAGTACGGCTACATGCCGTGCACGGCCGGGACCTTGCCGAGGAGGCCCCTCTGGAAGTCCTCGAAGGCCTGCTGGAGTTCGGCCCGGCTGTTCATCACGAACGGCCCGTAGTGCGCCATGGGCTCGCGGATCGGCTGCCCGCCGAGCAGGACGACCTCCAGGTCGGGTGCGTGCGCGTCCTGCCGCTCGTCGGCACGGACGGTCAGCGCGGAACCGGCGCCGAGGACGGCGGTCTGCCCCACGTGCACGGGGCGCCGCTCGGCCCCGACCGTGCCGCGGCCCGCGAGGACGTACGCGAGTCCGTTGAAGTCCGCGCGCCAGGGCAGCGTCACCTCGGCGCCGGGCCGCACGGTCGCGTGGATCATCGTGATCGGCGTGTGCGTGATGCCGGGGCCCTCGTGCCCGTCCAGCTCACCGGTGATGACGCGGAGCAGCGCGCCGCCGTCGGGGGAGGTGAGCAGCTGGACCTGGCCGCCGCGGATGTCCTGGTAGCGGGGGTCCATCATCTTGTCCCTGGCAGGCAGGTTCACCCACAGCTGGAGGCCGTGGAAGAGGCCGCCGGACAGGACGAGCTCCTCCGGCGGCGCCTCGATGTGCAGCAGGCCGCTGCCGGCCGTCATCCACTGGGTGTCGCCGCCGCGGATGGTGCCGCCGCCCCCGTTGGAGTCCTGGTGGACGAAGGTGCCGTCGATCAGGTAGGTGACCGTCTCGAAGCCGCGGTGCGGGTGCCAGGGGGTGCCCTTGGGCTCGCCGGCGGCGTACTCCACCTCACCCATCTGGTCCATCATGATGAACGGGTCGAGGTACTTGTAGTCGATCCCCGCGAAGGCCCGGCGCACCGGGAAGCCCTCGCCCTCGAAGCCGCTGGGCGCGGTGGTCACGGCGAGCACGGGGCGGGCCACGGCGTCGGCCGGTGCCACCACTCGGGGCAGGGTCAGCGGGTTCTCGACGGTCACTGCAGGCATGGTCGGACCTCCTTGTGCGCTCACTTTAGTTGAACATAGAACTTTCTGCCATCTGAACGAACGGGACCCGGAGGGCATTCCCTCCGGGTCCCACGGGTGGCTTGATCTGTTCCGGTTAGGGGCGCACGGTTTACGGGCGCACGGGCTACGGACGCACGGGCTCCAGCTGGAGGTAGTCCAGGTTCCAGTTCTGGAACGCGCCCGCGTCCAGGGACAGCAGGACGTGGTGGTGGCCGGCGGCCAGCTCCCGGGGATCGCGGCTGTCCTGGAGGTCGAAGGCGTGATGGGCGGTCGTGTTGGCGACCGGCACCGGCCTGCCCGGGCCGGCGCGGTCGAAGGCGAGCCGGTAGGTGCCGGCGGGGGAGTACGGGGACGAGACGCGGGCCTTGAGGGTGTAGCGGCCGGCCTTCGGCACGTCGAATCCGTAGGTCAGCCACTCCGAGCCGCGCATCCAGCACACGACCACGGCGCCGTCGTGGTCGCACACGTCGACGTTCTCGCCGCGCCGCCCCGGTCCGTCGCCCCGGTTCCCGGGGTCGATGTCGTGGTAGGCCCTGCCCTCGCCGCCGGGGGCGTAGTTCTCCGCCTGGACGCGGACCGCCCCGGCCGGCACGGGGTCGGGGGCGCCGGTGGTCAGGTAGGACTTCAGCGTCCGGACGTTGTCGGTCTGGAGGATCGTCGCCTTGTGGCGGGCGATGAGCGCGCCCCAGCCGCGCGCGGGGTCGATCAGCGAGGCCTCGTCGGTGAACCGGGCCGCGTAGCCGTTGCGCATGGTGTTGAACCACACGCGGCCGGTCGCCCGCAGTCCCTCGGCGAAGGCGGGGGCGGCCACCTTGTCGCGGACGTCGTCGAAGACGACCTCGAACGCGGGCGGCCGGTTCTGGCCGAAATCCCCCACCGAAGCGGCGTTGGCGTCGTCCACCAGGTGCATGTAGAGGGCGCCCCGATGCCGGTCGAGGAACGCCCGTACCTCCGCGGCCGGTGCCCTGGACTTGAAGAGGCCGTTGCGCACGGTGCCGGTCTGCTCCAGCACCCGCCAGACTGCCTCGCGGTCCTTCCAGGCCTGGTCGAGATTGACGAGGCCGAGGGTGCGGGCGGCGCCCATGACCTCCGCGAGCGTCGGCACCCGCTCACCGGTGACCGCCGCCTGGCGACCGCCCAGTCCCGCGCGCAGCCGCAGGCCGCGCAGCTGGGCGAGGGTGAGGTCGGCGACGCGACCGGTGCCGTCGGTCGTGCGGTCCACCCTCTCGTCGTGCATCAGGACGGGCACCCCGTCCTTGGTCAGCCGGACATCGACCTCGACGATCTCCGCACCGTCGGCGAAACCCGCCCGGACGGCGGCGAGGCTGTTTTCGGGGGCCCTGCGCCACTGCCCCCGGTGGGCGGCGATCATGACCCCGGCCCTGGGCCCGTGATCGAGGAAGGCGCGGAGGGCACGATCGGCGGGGGTCTCGCCGGGGCCGGCGGAGTCGGTACGGGGGGCGGGGGCGGCGGCGTCCGTCCGGGGCGGAGGGGCGGCGGGGGGCGGTGGCTTGGCGGGGGCTGCGGGGTCCGCCGGAGGGGGCGGCGGGTTGGCGGGGGGTGCGGGGTCCGCCGGAGGGGGCGGAGCGGCTGGAGGGGGTGGGGCTGCTGGAGGGGGCGGGTTCGCGGGGGGTGCGGGGGCCGCTGGGGGCGGGGGGCCGGGGGCGGAGACGGGGCCCCTCATGGCCGCCTCCGGCGCCCCGGCGGGCGCCGCCGCCCTGGTGCCCGGGGACGCGGCCGCTCTCGTACCCGGGGACGCGGCGCCGAGCAGCGCCGCGCACACGGCGAAGGTCACGAGGACGGCGAGCCGCCCCCTGCCCGGGTCGGCGAGGGCGCGACGCACACTCCCTGGCGAGGAGGAGCGCGGGGACGAGGGCGCGGGCGAGGGCTCGGGCGAGGCGGAGTGCGGGGACGAGCGCGGGGGCGAGGGCTCGGGCGAGGCGGAGTACGGGGCCGAGGAAGAGGGCGACGGCGAAGGCGACGACCAAGGCGAGGAGGGTGACGGCGAGGGCGAGGAGGGTGACGGCGAGGGCGACGGCGAGGAGGGTGACGAGGAGGGCATGGACGTGAGCATCCGTGCCCCCGCTCCGCGCGGTCCCCGACCCGGCCGCGCCCCGCCCGCCGTTCACCTGAAGCGACGATCTGAGCGCTACCCGTCCGGCGGCCCCCGGACGCCGGCCGACACCGGGGTCACGGCCCGGCGGCCGGAGCACGGCTCGACAGCCAGGTCACGGTCCAGCGCCCGGCCACGACCCGGCGGCCGGCATCGTGACCCGACACCGGGGTCACGGCCGACAGCCCGGGCCACAGAGCAGCGCCCGAGGCCTACGGCCCGACGCCCGGGTCACGACCCGACGAGCGGGGTCACGGTCCGGCACCCGGGGCACGACCCGAGGCCCGGGGTACGGGCGGGCCGGGAGGGTGGGTCAGCCGTACATGCGTCGCATGGCGAAGTCGACCATCTGTTCCACGGCCTTCGCGTCGAAGACCATGCGGTGCTCGCCCTCCATGTCGAGGACGAAGCCGTACCCGGTGGGGAGGAGGTCGATGACCTCGGCGCCGGTGATCACGAAGTACTTGGAGTCCTTGCCGGCGTACCGGCGCAGTTCCTTGAGGGAGGTGAACATCGGGATGACGGGCTGCTGGGTGTTGTGCAGCGCGAGGAAGCCGGGGTTGTCGCCGCGCGGGCAGTAGACCTTCGAGGTCGCGAAGATCTGCTGGAAGTCCTCGGCGGACAGCGTGCCCGTGGTGAAGGCGCGCACCGCGTCCGCGAGGGACGGCGGCGAGGGCTCGGGATAGAGCGGCGGCTGCTGGCCGTACCCACCGCCGGGCATGCCCTGCATCTGCTGCGGCGGCGGCTGCGCGCCCGGCGGGGCGTACTGCTGCTGGGCGCCAGGGTTCTGGTCGTAGCCGTACATGGGTGGAAGCCTACTGAGTCACAGATGGCCGGTTAGGGGTTGCGTCTTATTACCGACGGGTAGCATCATCGTAGCTACTTACTGGTATTCCATCCCTTTCTGCTTACGGAGCCTTCGCCATGGGCCACTACAAGTCGAATCTCCGCGACATCGAGTTCAACCTCTTCGAGGTGCTCGGCCGCGACAAGCTGTACGGCACCGGCCCGTTCGCGGAGATGGACGTCGACACCGCCAAGAGCATCCTCGAAGAGCTGCGCCGCCTCGCCGAGAACGAGCTGGCCGAGTCCTTCGCGGACGCCGACCGCAACCCCCCGGTCTTCGACCCGAAGACCAACACCGCGCCCGTCCCGGCGTCCTTCAAGAAGAGCTACCAGGCCTTCATGGACTCCGAGTACTGGCGCCTCGGCCTGCCCGAGGAGATCGGCGGCACCACCGCGCCCCGCTCCCTGATCTGGGGCTACGCGGAGCTGCTGCTCGGCTCGAACCCGGCCGTGTGGATGTACTCCTCCGGCCCGGCGTTCGCCGGCATCCTCTTCGAGGAGGGCAACGAGGCGCAGAAGAAGATCGCCTCCATCGCCGTCGAGAAGCAGTGGGGCTCCACGATGGTCCTCACCGAGCCCGACGCGGGCTCGGACGTCGGCGCCGGCCGCACCAAGGCCGTGCAGCAGGCGGACGGCTCCTGGCACATCGAGGGCGTGAAGCGCTTCATCACCTCCGGTGAGCACGACATGTCGGAGAACATCCTCCACTACGTCCTCGCCCGCCCCGAGGGCCACGGCCCCGGCACCAAGGGCCTGTCCCTCTTCCTCGTACCGAAGTACGAGTTCGACTGGGAGACCGGCGAGCTGGGCGAGCGCAACGGCGTCTACGCCACCAACGTCGAGCACAAGATGGGCCTGAAGGCCTCCAACACGTGCGAGATGACCTTCGGCGACCAGCACCCCGCCAAGGGCTGGCTGATCGGCGACAAGCACGACGGCATCCGCCAGATGTTCCGCATCATCGAGTTCGCGCGGATGATGGTCGGCACGAAGGCCATCGCGACGCTGTCCACGGGCTACCTGAACGCCCTGGAGTACGCCAAGGAGCGCGTCCAGGGTCCCGACCTCGCCCAGTTCATGGACAAGACCGCGCCCAAGGTGACGATCACCCACCACCCGGACGTGCGCCGCGCGCTGATGACGCAGAAGGCCTACGCGGAGGGCATGCGCGCGCTCGTGCTGCACACCGCGGCCGTCCAGGACGAGATCCAGGTCAAGGAGGCGGCGGGCGAGGACGCGTCGGCGCTCAACGCCCTGAACGACCTGCTCCTGCCCATCGTCAAGGGCTACGGCTCGGAGAAGTCGTACGAGCTGCTGGCGCAGTCGCTCCAGACGTTCGGCGGCTCGGGGTACCTCCAGGAGTACCCGCTGGAGCAGTACATCCGCGACGCCAAGATCGACACCCTCTACGAGGGCACGACGGCCATCCAGGGGCAGGACTACTTCTTCCGGAAGATCGTCCGCAACCAGGGCGCCGCGCTGAACGGCCTCGCCGAGGAGATCAAGAAGTTCCTCGCCGTCGGCACGGGCGGCGAGACGCTGGCCGCCGCCCGCGAGGAGCTGGCCAAGGCCGCGGTCGAGCTGGAGGCCATCGTCGGCGTCATGCTGACGGACCTCGCGGCGACCGAGCAGGACGTCAAGTCCATCTACAAGGTGGGCCTCAACACCACGCGCCTGCTGATGGTGTCCGGCGACGTCGTCGTCGGCTACCTGCTGCTGCGGGGTGCGGCGGTCGCCGCCGAGAAGCTGGAGACGGCCTCCGCCAAGGACAAGGCCTTCTACGAGGGCAAGATCGCGGCGGCGAAGTTCTTCGCGACGACGGTTCTGCCGGGGGTCGCCGCCGAGCGGAAGCTCGCCGAAGGCGTTGACCTGGGGCTGATGGAGCTGGACGAGGCGGCGTTCTAGCCCCACGCCTCTCCTGCCTCTCCCCGGCCCCCGCGCCGGGCACCACGGCCTGTCCCCGTCCCGGGGGCGGGCCGTGCGGCGTGGGCCCGGGGGCGGGCCGTGCGGCGTGGGGCCCCGGCCCAGGCCGTGCGGCGTGAGGCTCCGGCCCGCCCCGGGCCGTGCGGCGTGGGGTCCCGCCCCGCCCCGGGCCGTGCGGCGGGAGGGCGGTCCTGGCCCGCCGCTTCGCGGCGGATGGTTTCCCACCCACCCACCCGATTGCCCCGCATCGCCCCGGAACCGAACAAGCTCCCGCCGCGAAGCGGCGGGCCAGGGGATGACGCCGGGTAAACGGGCGGGTGGGTGGGAAACATCCGCCGCGGAGCGGCGGGGCAGGAGATGCCCCCCACCCCCCCCCGGCCCCCGGCCAGACCCCGTCAAACCCACCCCACCCCCGCAGGGGGGCACCACCCCCGCCCCGGGGACCCACACCACCCCACCCCCGCTCTGGCTAGGCTGGCAGCCATGCGCACATCCACCGGCCCCTTCGACCGCGGCCACACCGAAGACCTCATGTCCTTCCTGGCGGCCGGCCCCACGCCGTACCACGCCGTGGCGAGCGCCGGCGAGCGGCTGGAGAAGGCCGGTTTCCGCCGGGTCGAGGAGACCGACGCCTGGGACGGCACGACCGGCGGCAAGTACGTGCTGCGCGGCGGCGCGATCGTCGCCTGGTACGTCCCGGAGGGCGCCGACCCGCACACCCCCTTCCGCATCGTCGGCGCCCACACCGACTCCCCGAACCTGCGCGTGAAGCCGCAGCCCGACGCGGGCGCCCACGGCTGGCGCCAGATCGCGGTGGAGATCTACGGCGGCCCGCTGCTCAACTCCTGGCTGGACCGCGACCTCGGCCTCGCGGGCCGGCTCTCGCTGCGCGACGGCACGACGCGGCTCGTGAACATCGACCGGCCGCTGCTGCGCGTGCCCCAACTGGCCATCCACATGGACCGTTCGGTGCACTCCGAGGGCCTGAAGCTCGACAAGCAGAAGCACATGCAGCCCATCTGGGGGCTCGGCGACGACGTGCACGAGGGCGACCTGATCCGGTTCCTGGAGGCGGAGGCCGGTCTGGGCGAGGGCGACGTCACGGGCTGGGACCTCATGACGTACTCCGTGGAGCCCCCCGCCTTCCTGGGCCGTGACCGCGAGCTGGTCGCGGGCCCCCGGATGGACAACCTCCTGTCCGTGCACGCGGCGACGGCCGCCCTCGCCGCCGTGTCGGGCCGCGCCGACCTGTCGTACATCCCTGTCCTCGCCGCCTTCGACCACGAGGAGAACGGCTCGCAGTCCGACACCGGCGCCGACGGCCCGCTGCTCGGCAGCGTCCTGGAGCGGTCCGTGTTCGCGCGCGGCGGCTCCTACGAGGACCGGGCCCGCGCCTTCGCCGGGACCGTGTGCCTCTCCTCCGACACCGGCCACGCCGTGCACCCCAACTACGCGGAGCGGCACGACCCGACGCACCACCCCCGCGCCAACGGCGGCCCCATCCTGAAGGTCAACGTCAACAACCGCTACGCCACGGACGGCACCGGGCGGGC
Organism: Streptomyces sp. NPDC005898; assembly: GCF_040629635.1. NCBI lineage: Bacteria > Bacillati > Actinomycetota > Actinomycetes > Kitasatosporales > Streptomycetaceae > Streptomyces > Streptomyces sp. NPDC005898. The sequence goes on from NZ_JBEXWC010000002.1 coordinate 342,618, forward strand.
GGTGTTCGCCGCCGCGTGCGAGAAGGCGGGGGTGCCGTTCCAGTCGTTCGTCTCCAACAACGCGATGCCGTGCGGCACCACCATCGGCCCCATCACCGCGGCCCGGCACGGCATCAAGACGGTCGACATCGGCGTGGCGATCCTGTCGATGCACAGCGCCCGCGAGCTGTGCGGCGCGGACGACCCGCACATGCTGGCCAACGCCCTCGTGGCGTTCCTGGCGGGCTGAGGCGTCAAGTCCCGTGTGGTCGTGGCCCATCCGGGTACACGGTGCATCGCAGCCACGACCACAGGGAGGCGGTCCATATGGGCCTGGGCGGATGCATCATTCTCATCGCCGTGGGCGCCATTCTCACGTTCGCGACCGACTGGAAGATGGAAGGCCTCAACCTCACCGTCGCCGGTCTGGTCATGATGGCGGTCGGCCTCATCGGCGTCGCCGCGTTCACCAGCATCGCGCGCCGCAGGCGGGCGGTGGTGCCACCGGTCGCGCCGAACACGGTCGTCGACCCCGAGCAGGAGCGCAGGGGCTACTGACCCGCCGACGCACCACATCATCGATGCCGGATGTCCGATGTCCGATGTGCGACGGTTCGGGGTAGTCATGGGTCATGAGACTTCTCGTACGGGACCGCCTGCTCGGCATCGGTGACGACTACTGGATCGAGGACGACCAGGGCCGCAAGGTCTTCCTCGTCGACGGCAAGGCGATGCGCCTGCGCGACACCTTCGAGCTGAAGGACGCGCAGGGCAGGGTCCTCATCGACATCCACGCCAAGATGCTCGCCCTGCGCGACACGATGGTGATCGAGCGGGAGGGACACCCGCTCGCCACCGTCCGGCGCAAGCGCCTGTCGCTGCTGCGCAACCACTACCGCGTCTCGCTCGTCGACGGCACGGAGCTGGACGTCAGCGGCAAGATCCTCGACCGGGAGTTCGCCGTCGAGTACGACGGTGAGCTGCTGGCGGACATCTCGCGCCGCTGGCTCAGCGTGCGCGAGACGTACGGCCTGCACGTCGTGCGCGAGGACGCCGATCCCGCCCTGCTGGTCGCCGTCACGGTCTGCGTCATCCACCTGGCGGAGAAGGAGCGCTCGGACGACTGACGGCGTCCGGTTCCGGCGTCGTGGGCGGGGCGCGTCAGCGTCCGGGCGGCGGGTCCATCCCCAGCAGCCGGTCCTTCAGCGCCGGGAACTGCTCGCGTGTCGCCGCCACCTTCGCGGGGTCGAGATCGACGGTGAGGACCTCCTCACCGTCGCCCGCCTCGGCGAGCACCTCGCCCCACGGGTCGACGACGACACTGTGCCCGGCCTGCGGTACGCCCGCGTGCGTGCCGCCGGTGCCGCAGGCCAGGACGTACACCTGGTCCTCGACCGCCCGCGCCCTGGCCAGCAGCAGCCAGTGCTCGCGCCGCCGCTCGGGCCAGCCGGCGGACACCACGAACATCTCGGCGCCCGCGTCGACAAGACCCCGGAACATCTCGGGGAAGCGCAGGTCGTAGCAGGTGGCGAGGCCGAGGGTGGTGTCCGGCGTGCGGACCGTCACGAGCCGCGAGCCGGCGTCCATCAGCACAGCCTCGCCCTGGTCGAAGCCGAAGCGGTGGATCTTCCGGTAGGAGGCGGCGAGTTCACCGTCCGGGGAGAAGACGAGCGAGGTGTTGTAGAGGACGCTGTCCCCCGCGCCGGAGCCACCGTCCCCCGCTCCGGAGCCGTCGTCGGACTCGGACGCGGCGCGCTCGGGGATGGAACCGGCGTGCAGCCAGACGCCCGCGTCCCGCGCGGCCTCGGACATCGCGTCGTACGTGGGACCCGTCAGCGGCTCGGCCTCGCTCGCGAAGGCCTCGTAGGCGAAGGCGCCCGTCGTCCACAGCTCGGGCAGCACCACGAGATCCGGCCGCTCCCGTGCCGCCGTCTCCCGCACCAGCGAAGAGACGCGCTCCCTACGGGAATTGACCGGCTCGTCCTCGTCCACGGCGATCTGGATGAGAGAGGCGCGCACACTACCACCGTCCTGGCATTCGATCCGTCATCACCGTCAAGCACAGCCTACGATCGTCACACGAAAGCACTGCCGGGGTGCCTGCGGGCAGCGTACTGTGATTTTCCGGGGGAGCCCCCCGGACCCCCACGACGCCCCACCGACACCCACCGCCCGCGTACGACCGCCGAGGGGTCCCGTGAGTCTCCATCCCAGCCTGCAAACCTACGCCGATGCCTGGTCCCACTCCGTGGAAGCGATATCCGAGCTGGTGACACCGCTCGTCGAGGGCGAGTGGAACCGGGCCACCCCGTGCCCCGGCTGGTCGGTGCGTGACATCGTCTCCCATGTCATCGGCCTCGACTGCGAGATGCTGGGCGACCCGCGACCCATCCACTCCCTGCCCCGCGACCTGTACCACGTGCGGACCGAGGGCCAGCGGTACATGGAGATGCAGGTCGACGTGCGGCGCCACCACACGGCACCGGAGATGACCTCCGAGCTGGAGTACACGATCATCCGCCGCTCCCGGCAGCTGCGGAACGAGTCGCGCGACCCGAGCACCAAGGTCCGCGGCCCCCTCGGCTCGGAGCGGACCCTCGAACAGTCCATGCGCCTGCGGGCGTTCGACGTATGGGTGCACGAGCAGGACCTGCGCACGGCGCTGCGCAAGCCCGGCAACCTCGACTCCCCCGGGGCGTACGTGGCGCGCGACCTGCTCCTGCAAGGGCTGGCGAAGGTCGTCGCCAAGGAGGCGGGCGCGCCCGCGAACAGCGCGGTCGTCTTCGACGTCAGCGGCCCCGTGGAGTTCCTGCGCACGGTACGCGTGGACGCCGAGGGCAAGGGCACCGTGGACAACACCCCCTCGCTCGGCCCGCTGGCCACCATCGCCCTGGACTGGGAGACGTACTTCCGGCTCGCCTGCGGACGCGTGTCGTACGGGGCCGTCGCCGACCGCGTCAAGACCGAGGGCGACCACGACCTCGCGGAGGCCATCCTGCGCAACTTCGCCGTGACACCGTGACACCGTGACGTCATGACTCCGTGACGTCATGACTCCGTGACGTCGTGACTCCATGACGTCGTGACGCCGTGAAGCAGAGCCGCCCGTCCGGCGTCCCAGACGCCCCCGAAGCGGTTCACACCGGGACGTGCACGGCCTCGACCCGGGAGGCGACAAGCTGCTCCCGCTCCCGGCGAACCGCCCGCTTCCGCAGCCGCAGGATCTGGCAGAGCCCCACCGCCTCCAGGACGAACACCGCCGAGAACGCCACGCGGTAGTTCTCACCGGTCGCGTCCAGCAGCAGGCCGATCGCCAGCAGCGTCGTCATGGAGGCGACGAAGCCGCCCATGTTGGTGATGCCGGAGGCCGTGCCCTGGCGCTCGGGCGGGTTGGCGGGCCGCGCGAAGTCGAAGCCGATCATGGAGGCGGGCCCGCAGGCGCCGAGCACGGCGCACAGCACGATCAGCAGCCACAACGGCGCGTGCTCCCCCGGACAGGCGAGCGTCGCCGCCCACGCCGTGGCCGTCGCCCCGACCGTGCCGAGCGCCAGCGGGAGCCGCGCCGCGTGGTGCCGGGCGACGATCTGCCCGTAGACCAGGCCGATCACCATGTTGGACAGCACGACGAGGGTGAGCAGTTCGCCCGCCGCCGCCCGGGACAGGCCCTGCGCCTCGACGAGGAACGGCAGCCCCCACAGCAGCAGGAACACCATCGCGGGGAACTGCGTGGTGAAGTGCACCCACAGCCCGAGCCGGGTGCCGGGCTCGCGCCAGGACAGGGTGATCTGCTCGCGCACGAAGGCCGCCCCGGTGCGCTCGGCCGGCTTCGGCTCGTGGCCCTCGGGGTGGTCCTCGAGGAACAGCGTCAGCAGGACCAGGACGACGACACCGCACAGCGCGCTGCCCGCGAAGGCCGCGGTCCAGCCGACGGAGTGCAGCAGCCGCGCCAGGACGAGCGTGGAGACGAGGTTGCCCGCCATGCCGACGAGCCCCGCGAGCTGGGCGACCAGCGGGCCGCGCCGGGCCGGGAACCAGCGCGTGCCGAGCCGCAGCACGCTGATGAAGGTGAGCGCGTCGCCGCAGCCCAGCAGGGCCCGGGAGGCGAGCGCCATCGCGTACGAGGGGGAGAACGCGAAGCCGAGCTGCCCGACCGTGAACAGCACGACGCCGATGGTCAGCACCTTCTTGGTGCCGAGCCGGTCGACCAGCAGGCCGACGGGTATCTGCATCCCCGCGTACACGAGCAGCTGGAGGATCGAGAACGTCGACAGGGCCGAGGCGTTGACGTGGAACCGGTCGGCGGCGTCGAGTCCGGCGACGCCGAGGGAGGTGCGGAAGATGACGGCGACGAAGTAGACGGCGACCCCGATCGACCAGACGACCACGGCCTTCCCGCCGCCCGGCGGATCACCGGGCAGGACGGCGGGGGCGGACGGGGAACTCACCGCACCTCACCCCGGGCCAGGTGCTGGAACCACCCCACGTGCCGGGTGACGACGGCGACCGCCGCCTCCGCGTCGCCCTCGCGCAGCGCCGCGAGGATCTCCTCGTGCTCCGCCAGCGTCTTCGCGATCCGGTCCGGATGCGAGTGCATCACGGCGACCCCCATCCGCAACTGCCGGTCCCGCAGCTGGTCGTAGAGGCGCGAGAGGATCTCGTTGCCCCCGCTGCGCACGATCTCGGCGTGGAAGCAGCGGTCGGTGACGGCGGCCGCGGCGAAGTCCCCGGCGGCGGCCTGCTCGCGCTGGCGGGCCAGCAGCGCCGCGAGGCGCTCCACGAGCCCCGCCGGCGCCGGTACGGCCTTGCGCACGGCGTGCGTCTCGACGAGCAGCCGCGTCTCGACGACGTCCGCGATCTCCTGCGCGGAGACGGGCAGGACGAGCGCGCCCTTCTTGGGGTAGAGCCGCAGCAGCCCTTCGACCTCCAGCTTCAGCAGCGCCTCGCGCACCGGCGTGCGGGAGACGCCCACGGCCTCGGCCAGCTCGCCCTCGGTGAGCAGCGTGCCGCCCTCGTAGCGGCGCTCCAGGACGGCTCGCTTGACGTGCGCGTAGACGCGGTCGGCGGCGGGCGGCCGCTTGCCGGCGGGCGCGGTGGCGGTGGGGGTGGCGGAGGAGGTGGTGGGGGCCGGAGTGGTGGGGGTGGTGGGCGTGGTCGCGGCGGTGGGGGCTGGCATGCGCACAGCATAGATACAACACGTATACGCGAGAATCCCCCGTCCACATGACGGACCCCCGCGCGCTCCATGAGCCCTCACGGGTCCCCGCGAGATTTCTCGGGTCCGGGGCAGATTTCTCGGCCCGTCGGCACATCCATTGCCCCCTCTCGCTCGTCTTACGAAAGAGGCGGCCCCTCCATGTGGCCGCAATCCAGGGGCATTTGGAGCAGAGATCTTGAAAACCGGCATCAAGGACGTACGCCGCGTATCGGTCGTCACCCTCACCGCGAGCGCGATACTGGCCGGCGGCGTCCTCACCACCCCGGCCCACGCGGCCGCACCGCCCAAGCCGTCCATCGCGGCCAAGGGCGGCTATGTGATGAACAACGGCACGGGCAAGAGCCTCTTCACCAAGTCCGCCGACACCCGCCGGTCCACCGGCTCCACGACGAAGATCATGACGGCGCGCGTGGTGCTCGGCCAGCGGAACCTCAACCTCGACTCCAAGGTCACGGTCCAGAAGGCGTACAGCGACTACATCGTCGCCAACAACTACGCCTCCTCGGCCCGCCTGATCGTCGGCGACAAGGTCACCGTCCGCCAGCTGCTGTACGGGCTGATGCTGCCCTCCGGCTGCGACGCCGCGTACGCGCTCGCCGACAAGTTCGGCAAGGGCACCACCCGCGCGGCCCGCGTGAAGAACTTCATCGGCCAGATGAACACCACGGCCAGGTCGCTCGGCCTGACCAACACCCACTTCGACTCGTTCGACGGCATCGGCCACGGCCAGAACTACTCGACGCCGCGCGACCTGACGAAGCTCGCGAGCAACGCGATGAAGTACTCCACGTTCCGCACGGTCGTGAAGACCAAGGCGACCACCCAGAAGGTCACCACGAAGTCCGGTGGCTACCGCAACATGGCGTGGGAGAACACGAACAAGCTCCTCGGCTCCTACAGCGGCGCCCTCGGCGTGAAGACGGGCTCCGGCCCCGAGGCGAAGTACTGCCTCGTCTTCGCCGCGACGCGCAACGGCAAGACGGTCATCGGCACCGTCCTGACCTCGTCCTCGGCGGCGAACCGCCTCTCGGACGCCAAGAAGCTGATGGACTACGGCTTCAAGGTCGCCTGACACCAGGCGCGCCGGCAGTACGAGAAGGGGGCCCGCCGCTCACCGCGCGGCGGGCCCCCTTCTCTTGCGTGCTACGCCCAGGTCAGCAACCGCTTGGGCCGCTCCAGGATCGCCGCCACATCGGCGAGCACCTTGGAGCCCAGCTCCCCGTCCACCAGGCGGTGGTCGAAGGAGAGCGCCAGCGTGGTCACCTGACGCGGCTTCACCTTGCCCTTGTGGACCCACGGTTGGAGCTTGATCGAGCCGACCGCGAGGATCGCGGACTCGCCGGGGTTCAGGATCGGCGTGCCCGTGTCGACGCCGAAGACGCCGACGTTCGTGATCGTGACCGTGCCGTTCTGCATGGCACCGGGCGACGTCTTGCCCGAGCGCGCCGTCGCCACCAACTCGCCGAGCGCCTCGGCCAGTTCGGGCAGGGTCTTGGTGTGCGCGTCCTTGATGTTCGGCACGATCAGACCGCGCGGGGTGGCCGCGGCGATGCCGAGGTTCACGTAGTGCTTCTGTACGATCTCCTGGTTGGCCTCGTCCCAGGCGGCGTTGACCTCGGGATGGCGCCTGATCGCCACCAGCAGGGCCTTGGAGATGAGCAGCAGCGGATTGACCCGCAGCCCCTCGAACGCCTTGTCCTGCTTCAGCTCCTCCACCAGCCGCATCGTGCGCGTCACGTCGACCGTCACGAACTCCGTGACGTGCGGGGCGCTGAACGCCGAACCGACCATCGCCTGCGCGGTCGCCTTGCGGACGCCCTTGACGGGGATACGGGTCTCGCGGGCGTCGGCGCCCGCCACGGGGGCCGGTGCCTGCCCCTGGGGCTGCGCGGGGGCGGCCTGCTGCGCCGGTGCCTGTGCCTGTACCGGTGTCGGCTGCGGTGCGGCGGCCTCGGCGGGGGCCGTCACCACCGCCGCCGCGTGCACGTCCTCGCGCGTGATGATCCCGTCGGGTCCGGACGGGGTGACCGTCGCGAGGTCCACGCCGAGGTCCTTGGCGAGCTTGCGGACGGGCGGCTTGGCCAGCGGGCGGGCGCCGTGGCCGTTCACGCTGCCGTTCTGCGGAGCCACCGGGGCCGGCACCGGCGCCGGCTCCTGCTCCGTGACGGCGGCCTGCTCCACGACGGTGCCCTTGCGGGCCCGCCGCTTCGTCGAGGCCTCGGCCACGCCGTACCCCACGAGCACGGGAGTCCTGCCCTCCGCGACCGGGGCCCCGGAGACCACGGCCTCGGCGGGCACGGCCTCCGGCGCCGCGGCCGTGGCGGGCGCCGCGGCCGGGGCGGGCGCCGCCGGGGCGCCCGCTCCGCCGGACACGTCCACGGTGATGATCACCTGGCCGACGTCGACCGTCGTGCCCTCGGGGAAGCGCAGCTCGGCCACGACGCCGTTGAACGGAATGGGGAGTTCGACCGCGGCCTTGGCCGTCTCGACCTCGCACACGACCTGGCCGTCGGTGACGGTGTCACCCGGCGCCACGTACCACTTGAGGATCTCGGCCTCGGTGAGTCCCTCGCCCACGTCGGGCATCTTGAACTCGGCCAGAGCGGTGTCTGTCATCGTCGTCACGACCCTCTCCCTCAGTACGCCAGCGAGCGGTCGACGGCGTCGAGCACCCGGTCGAGACCCGGCAGGTACTCCTCCTCGAGGCGGGCCGGCGGGTACGGGGCGTGATAGCCGCCGACCCGCAGCACCGGGGCCTCCAGGTGGTAGAAGCACCGCTCGGTGACGCGCGCCGCGATCTCCGCGCCCGTGCCCAGGAAGACCGGGGCCTCATGGACGACGACGAGCCGCCGCGTCTTCTCCACCGAGGCCTGCACGGCGTCGAAGTCGATCGGCGACATGGAGCGCAGGTCCAGGACCTCCAGGGACTTGCCCTCCTCCGCGGCGGCCGCGGCCGCCTCCAGACAGACCTTCACCATCGGCCCGTACGCCACGAGGGTCAGGTCGCTGCCCTCGCGGGCGACGACGGCCTTGTGCAGCGGCCCGGGGAAGGCCTCCTTGTCGACCTCGCCCTTGTCCCAGTACCGCCGCTTGGGCTCGAAGAAGATCACCGGGTCGTCGCTCTGGATGGCCTGCTGCATCATCCAGTAGGCGTCCGCGGAATTCGACGGGGAGACCACCTTCAGGCCCGCCACGTGCGCGAACAGCGCCTCGGGGGACTCGCTGTGGTGCTCGACGGCGCCGATGCCGCCGCCGTACGGAATGCGGATGACGACCGGCATCTTGATCTTGCCGAGCGCGCGGGCGTGCATCTTCGCGAGCTGCGTGACGATCTGGTCGTACGCCGGGAAGACGAAGCCGTCGAACTGGATCTCCACCACGGGGCGGTATCCGCGCAGGGCCAGCCCGATGGCGGTGCCGACGATGCCCGACTCGGCGAGCGGGGTGTCGATGACCCGCTCCTCGCCGAAGTCCTTCTGCAGCCCGTCCGTCACCCGGAAGACACCGCCGAGCTTGCCGACGTCCTCGCCCATGACGAGGACCTTGGGGTCGTTCTCCAGCGCCGTGCGCAGCGATTCGTTGATCGCCTTGGCGATGGGCAGTTTCTGGACAGCCATGGTTACTTGACCTCCCCGGCCGCGGGGCCGTCCGCGAACGACGCCTGGTAGGCGGCGAACTGGGCGCGCTCCTCGTCCACGAGCGCGTGCCCGTCCGCGTACGCGTTCTCGAAGATCGCCATCAGATCGGGATCCGGCATCGCCCGCACCACCTCTCGCACTCGCTTGCCCAACGCTTCGCTCTCGTCGTCGAGTTCCGCGAAAAATCCCTCATCCGCGTGGCCTTCGGACTCCAGGTAGGCCCGTAGCCGCAGGATCGGGTCCTTGGCCTCCCAGGCCACCCGCTCCTGGTCGTCGCGGTACTTGCTCGGGTCGTCGGAGGTGGTGTGCGCGCCCATGCGGTACGTGAACGCCTCGATCAGCGCCGGGCCCTCGCCCGCGCGGGCCCGCTCCAGCGCCCACTTGGTGACGGCGAGCACGGCGAGCACGTCGTTGCCGTCGACCCGCACACCGGGGAAGCCGTAGCCCTGCGCGCGCTGGTAGAGCGGCACGCGCGTCTGGCGCTCGGTGGGCTCGGAGATCGCCCACTGGTTGTTCTGGCAGAAGAACACGACCGGGGCGTTGTAGACCGCGGAGAAGGTGAACGACTCGGCCACGTCGCCCTGGCTGGAGGCGCCGTCACCGAAGTACGCGATCACGGCCGAGTCGGCACCGTCCTTGGCCACGCCCATGGCGTAGCCGGTGGCGTGCAGCGTCTGCGAGCCGATGACGATCGTGTACAGGTGGAAGTTGTTGCTGTTGGGGTCCCAACCGCCGTTGTTCACGCCGCGGAACATGCCGAGCAGGTTCGTCGGGTCGACCCCCCGACACCAGGCGACGCCGTGCTCGCGGTACGTGGGGAACACGTAGTCGTCGTCACGGGTGGCCCGGCCCGAGCCGATCTGGGCGGCCTCCTGGCCGAGCAGCGAGGCCCACAGGCCCAGCTCGCCCTGGCGCTGCAGATTGGTGGCCTCGGCGTCGAAGCGACGGGTGAGGACCATGTCGCGGTACAGGCCGCGCAGCTCCTCGCCGGTGATGTCGGCGACGTACGCGTCGTACACGGCGTTCTCGGCGCTCCTGACGCGCTTGCCCTCGGGCGTCAGCAGCTGTACGAGCTCGGGCTCCGTGCTTTTCTGCGGCGCGGCCTTCTTGGCGCTCGCGCGCTTGGCGGCGCCGGTACTGCTGCGGCGCGGTTTGCGCGCGGCGGTGCTCTCCACGGTCACGTGTGCTCCTCCGTCGGTCCGGCTCCCGGGATTACCGGGTGAGCCAGTACGGCTCGCCTGGTCCGCCCGCGCACGGGGTGGGTGCGGCTCGGCCGGGAACAGGCGTGACAGGTGCCCCGGCGAGCGCCCTGCACAATGCACGTTACCCAGTGCTTCCCAATTCTGTGAAACCCCATCTGACCTGCGAATTTGCTTGGATTTCCAAGTAAACGACCATGCGTCGACTGCTGGGAAATCCGAGTAGTTCGAGAAAAGCGGGAACACATCCTGGTCACAGCACTGATCACAGCCTGGCAGGGGGCCGGAACACGGGCACGTTATCCCGGCCACCCCGGGCTCGGGAAGGGCCGCACGAGAAGGGTTCCTCCCGGGCGGCAAAAGTGATCGTGTGTGAGACTGGCTCCGTGCGCGAAGACGGAAAAATTACGGTTTTCCTCCTCGACGACCATGAGGTGGTCCGGCGTGGAGTCCATGAGCTGCTCTCCGTGGAGTCCGACATCGAGGTGGTCGGCGAGGCCGGCACCGCGGCGGACGCCCTGGTCAGGATCCCCGCGACCCGGCCCGACGTGGCCGTGCTCGACGTACGCCTGCCCGACGGCAGCGGGGTCGAGGTGTGCCGCGAGATCCGCTCGCAGAACGAGGACATCAAGTGCCTGATGCTCACCTCCTTCGCCGATGACGAGGCCCTCTTCGACGCGATCATGGCCGGTGCGTCCGGTTACGTCCTCAAGGCCATCCGCGGCAACGAACTGCTCACCGCCGTGCGCGACGTCGCCGCCGGCCGGTCCCTGCTCGACCCGGTCGCCACGGCCCGGGTCCTCGAGCGGCTGCGCGACGGCAACAACGCCAAGGGTGACGACCGGCTCGCCGGCCTCACCGACCAGGAGCGCAAGATCCTCGACCTGATCGGCGAGGGCCTGACCAACCGCGTCATCGGCGAGCGGCTCCACCTGGCCGAGAAGACGATCAAGAACTACGTCTCCAGCCTGCTCTCCAAGCTGGGCATGGAGCGCCGCTCGCAGGCCGCCGCGTATGTGGCGCGCATGCAGGCGGAGAAGCAGCACTGACGGGACTGGAGCAGCACCGACGGGACTTACGTCCCGTTTCAAGGGGGCGGGGGCCTCTTTTATGAGCCCTGGCCCCTGGACGAAGGTGAGGCCATGTCCTCCGACGTCCCCGCTGCCACTGATGCCGCCGACTCCGCCGACGACCGGCTCGCGTTCGAGCTGCTCCGCCGTACGGACCACGGCCGGGTGGCGACCAGCATGCGCGCGCTGCCCTTCCTCGCGGTGGCCCGGCACATCGTCGTCGGCGGCGGCATCCTGCTGCGCATGCACCAGGGATACGGCTACCACCAGGCCTGCGCCGGCAGCGTCGTCGCCTACGGCGCGGACAACGCCGACACGGCGGGCGCCCACGAGGACCGGTGGAGCGTGCAGTGCGTCGGCGTCTGCGAGGCGGTCGAGCCGACCAACGCCGAGCTGGAGCTGTTCGGGCCGGCCCCGCACTTCGCGGACGGCGAGCTGTTCGACCCGGTCTACCTGCGGATACAGCCGCAGGTGACCCAGGTCCACACCCTCAGCACGGGCCGGGTCCGCGGCACGGGCCGCGCCCCCGGCCCGCAGCGCGTCCGCTGAGCCGCCGGATCAGACGCGGGGAGCCCCCGGATCAGACGCCCGGGTCCTCGCCGGTGCCGCCCTGGTCACCCTCGCCCTCGGTCGGGTCCGTGGTGACCGGCGGATCGTCGGTCGGGTCCGTCGTGGGGTCGGTCGTCGGGTCCGTCGTCGGATCCGTCGTGGGGTCGGTCGTCGGGTCCGTGGTGGGCCGCGTCGGGTTGCCGGTCGGCCGGGTGGGGCCGGTCGGCTGGTTCGTCTGCGGGGGGTAGTCCGTCTGGCCCCCGGTGCCCCCGCCGGGCTCCGTCGCCCCGCTCGTCTCGTCCTTGTCCGGGCTCTTGCTGGGCTTCTTCTCCTGCGACTGCTTCGTCGTCGGAGTCGTCGGGGGCTTTTCCTTGTGCTTCGTGTCGCCGTTGAAGTTCAGCGCGACGGCGACGCCCACCGCGATCGCGATGACCGCGAGGACGGCGACGATCCACATCCTGCCCCGGCCGCCCTTGCCGCCGCGCTGCCCGCCCTCGAAGCCGCCGTCGTCGCCGCCCGGCGGACGCAGCATCGGGCCCGGGATCTGCGCGGTCCCGGAGTCGGGGTGCCCCATGGCGCCCGAACCGGCGACGCCCATCGCCGGGGTGCCGCCGCCCTCGTGCGTCTCGACGGGCCCGGTGTTCCACGTGCCCGTGTGGCTGCCCTGCTCGTGCAGCATCTGGAGCCCGTACTGGACCAGGCCGCGCATCTCCTCGGCGGTCTGGAACCGGTCGTCCGGGTCCTTGGCGAGGGAGCGCATGACGAGCCCGTCCAGCTCCGGCGGCGCGTCCGAGACCTGGGAGGGCGGCACGGCCGTGTCCTGGACGTGCTGGTAGACCACCGACAGCGGTGTCTCGCCGGTGAACGGGGGCCGCAGCGCGAGGAGTTCGTAGAGCAGACAGCCGGTCGCGTACAGGTCGGAGCGGTGGTCGACGGCCTTGCCGAGCGCCTGCTCGGGCGACAGGTACTGGGGTGTGCCCATGACCATGCCGGTCTGCGTCATCGTCGACTGCGCGCCGTGCAGGGCGCGCGCGATGCCGAAGTCCATCACCTTCACCGCGCCGGTGTTGGTGATGATCACGTTCGCGGGCTTGATGTCACGGTGCACGATGCCGTGCTGGTGCGAGTACGCGAGCGCTTCCAGCACCCCGGAGACGATGATGAGCGCCTGCTCGGGACCCGGCGCCTCCGCGTTGAGCAGCAGATCGCGGATCGTGTGGCCCTCGACGATCTCCATGACGATGTACGGGACGACGCTCGGCCCGACGACGTCTTCACCGGAGTCGTACACGGCCACCACGGCGTGGTGGTTGAGGCCCGCCACCGACTGGGCCTCACGCGTGAAGCGGGCCTTGGAGACGGGGTCCTCGGCGAGGTCGGAGCGGAGCAGCTTGACCGCCACCGTGCGGCCCAGACGTACGTCCTCGGCGGCGAACACCTCGGCCATGCCGCCCCGGCCGAGCCGATGCGTGAGCCGATAGCGGCCGTCTCCGACGAGCCCGCCATTGCCCCACAACTCAGGCGCGTCTGACATTCCGCCGCCAGTCGCGTCGGGGTCGGACGGGCCCTGAGCGCGCTGCGTCTGTGCCATCAGTCCTCGCCGTCGTTTCTGGTCGTGGTACTTGGTGCTGAGCACGCCGTCGCACGGGTACTCCGACGGGCCACGCTACAGCCTTCACGCCACCTGCCGGTTCGACGTGGACCGGACATAAAAGCGTTCACGGGTCCTCACGCGCAAACTTGTAACGCTTCCGAGACGCTTCTTGCGCGTACGGTCACGGAACGGGCACCGAGCTTGACGCGTCATCGTCCTCGGGCAGACTTGGCCAGGAATAGCGGGTAATCGATCACCAGCCGCGGAGCCGTCCGGCCACCGCGCCGATGGGGGACGCACGAGATGAGCAGCCAGGACGGCGCACAGGGGCGGTACGCGGGGCGTTCGCTGGCCGGTGGCCGCTACCAACTGCGCGATCTGCTCGGCGAAGGCGGCATGGCGTCGGTCCACCTCGCGTACGACGCCGTTCTCGATCGCCAAGTCGCGATCAAGACGCTCCACACCGAGCTGGGGCGCGAGCAGTCCTTCCGCGAGCGCTTCCGCCGCGAGGCCCAGTCGGTGGCGAAGCTCACGCACACCAACATCGTGTCGGTCTTCGACACCGGCGAGGACGAGCTCGACGGCACGACGATGCCGTACATCGTCATGGAGTACGTCGAGGGCAAGCCGCTCGGTTCCGTGCTCGACGCGTCCGTCACGCAGTACGGCGCGATGCCGACCGGTCAGGCGCTGAAGATCACCGCCGATGTGCTCGCGGCGCTGGAGATCAGCCACGAGATGGGCCTGGTGCACCGCGACATCAAGCCGGGCAACGTCATGATGACCAAGCGCGACGTCGTCAAGGTCATGGACTTCGGCATCGCCCGCGCCATGCAGTCCGGCGTCACCTCGATGACCCAGACCGGCATGGTCGTCGGCACCCCGCAGTACCTCTCGCCCGAGCAGGCCCTCGGCCGCGGCGTCGACGCGCGCTCCGACCTGTACTCGGTCGGCATCATGCTCTTCCAACTGGTCACCGGGCGCCTGCCGTTCGAGGCGGACTCGCCGCTGGCGATCGCGTACGCGCACGTCCAGGAGGAGCCCGTCGCTCCGTCCTCGATCAACCGTTCGCTGCCGCCGGCGGTCGACGCGATCGTCGCCCGCGCGCTGAAGAAGAACCCGAACGAGCGCTTCCCGACCGCCGACGCGATGCGCGACGAGTGCCTGCGTGTGGCCCAGTCCCTCCAGGCGGCGGCCCCCAGCATCGTGCCGGGCGCGCCGACGGCGAGCGGCGCGGGCGTCAGCTCGGCGGTCTTCCCGCCGGTCGACTCCTCGCTCCCGCAGCAGAGCAGCGGCGTGCAGACGCCGTACCAGCCGGGCCCCTACGCCCCCTCGACCCCCGCGCCGACCCCGGGCTACGGCTACCCGCCGCAGCAGCAGGGCTACGGCTACCCCCAGCAGCAGGGCGCGCACACCCCGCCCCCCTACAACCTCTCCCCGCAGCCGGTCACGGCGGCCACCGGGGGCCCCGGCGGCGGCAAGCGGCGGAACATCCCGCTGATCGTCGGCTCGATCGTCGTGGCGCTCCTCGCGATCGGCGGCCTGATCACCGCACTCACCCTGGGCGGCGACGGCGACAAGGAAGCGTCGGACGACAAGTCGAAGCAGCCGGTGGCGGGGCACAAGGGGCCCGAGCGCAGCAACACCATCGAGGTCGAGAAGTGCAAGGAGCCGGAGACCTCGTACAACGACGAGAACAAGATCAAGGTCCCTGACTTCACCTTCAAGGACTGGAAGTCGGTGCTGTCCTGTCTGCAGGCGGCCGGGTGGAGCTACGACAAGCGCTCGATCGACGAGAACGCCTACGGCGAGGACACCGTGATGCGGCAGACCCCGAAGGAGGGCTCGGACGTGGACCCGAAGAACGTGGACATCCAGTTCGACGTCTCCACGGGCAACCCGGCCTGAGCCGATCCTCTGAGCCGATCCTCTGAGCCGATCCTCTGGTTCGACACGACGAGGGCCCGGTACGCGTGTCGCGTACCGGGCCCTCGTCACGTACTGGCCGCGATCCTAGAGGCCCCTAGAGATACGGGCCCCCCGTGCGGCCCGCGATGCCGCCCTCTTCCTCGTCGTCGCCGCCCATGCCCGGCGGCAGCGCCCGGCGCATGGATTCCAGCTGGGCCCGCGCCGCCATCTGCTGCGCGAACAGCGTCGTCTGGATCCCGTGGAAGAGGCCTTCGAGCCAGCCGACCAGCTGGGCCTGGGCGATGCGCAGTTCGGCGTCGCTCGGCGTCGCCTCCTCCGTGAAGGGCAGGGAGAGCCGCTCCAACTCCTCGACCAGCTCGGGCGCCAGACCGTCCTCCAGCTCCTTGACCGAGCTGGCGTGGATCTCCTTCAGCCGCACTCGGCTCGCCTCGTCGAGAGGAGCCGCCCGCACCTCCTCAAGCAGCTGCTTGATCATGCTGCCGATGCGCATGACCTTGGCCGGCTGTTCGACCATCTCCGTCACCGGAACCTCGCGGGATTCGTCGTCTCCGCCACCACCGAGAGCCATTCCGTCCTGGCCAACGACCAGGACCTGGGGGCTTTCCGGCGACCGTTCGTTCCTCGGCATCTCCATGCCGCCATTGTCTCGCACCCGTACATCACACGTCGGTGGTGCCCCCATACGGCGGTGATCCACCCTCGCGAACACCTCGGGCACCACCCCTCGGCCACCATCCCTTCGGCCACCCCCTCCGCCGCCGCTCAGTCACGCCGCAGCCGCAGGCCGAGGAAACCAAGGCCGAGGCCGATCAGGACCAGGCCGCCGCCGAGCGGCAGCACCCGGGGCCCGGGCAGCACGGACTCCGTGGAGGTCGGCTCCTTCGGGTCGCTCATGCCGTCCCGGAGGGTCACCGACACCCGTTCGGGTCGCGGCGGGGATACGTCCGGCGGCGGCGAGGGCGGTGCCGGCGGATCGGGGATGGGCGCATCGGCGCGCCCCGGCCGCGCGCGGCCCTCACCCGGACGGCTGCCGGCCCGGGGCGTCTCGTCGACGCTGGTGACGGGGCCCCGGGGCCCGGCTTCGGCCACGTACGACACGAGCCCGGACGGAACCGACCCGAGGGACGCGACCGTCCCGAGGACGGTGAGCAGCGTCGTCACGAGGACCCCACGCAGAGCCAGCCACGAAACAGTCACCGCGCCGGTCGCCTCCCGCAGTCGGGACACCCAAGGTCAAGAGGAACATCACGCCAGGCACAACACTCACATGGCATGACCATCCCGGCACCTCGATCGCGCCCAAGAGGGTGTGACGGCTACCGCGTGAGCAGCACCTTCCCGATGTGCCCGCTCTCCTCCAGCACCCGATGCGCCTCGGCCGCGTCACTCATCGGCACCGTCCGGTCGACGATCGGCCGCACATGCCCCGCGCCGATGAGCGGCCAGACGTGCTCCCGCACCGCCGCGACGATCGACGCCTTCTCGGCCGCGGGCCGCCCCCGCAGCGAGGTGGCGGTGACGGCGGCGCGCTTGTTGAGCAGCGTGGCGATGTTCAGCTCGCCCTTGACGCCGCCCTGCATGCCGATGATCGCGAGCCGCCCGTTCACCGCGAGGGCGCGCACGTTCCGGTCCAGGTACTTCGCGCCCATGTTGTCGAGGATGACGTCGGCACCGGCCCCGTCCGTGGCGCGTGCCAGCTCCTCCACGAAGTCCTGCTCGCGGTAGTTGATGAGGATGTCGGCGCCCAGCTCCTGGCAGTACGCCAGCTTCTCCTTGCTGCCCGCCGTGACGGCGACCTTCGCGCCGACCGCCTTGCCCAGCTGGATCGCCATGGTGCCGATGCCGCTGGAACCGCCGTGCGCGAGCAGCGTCTCACCGGGCCGCAGGTGGGAAATCATGAACACGTTGGACCAGACGGTCGCGGTCACCTCGGGCAGCGCGGCCGCCGTCACGAGGTCGACGCCCTCGGGCACGGGGAGCAGCTGCCCGGCCGGGACGACGACCTGCTCGGCGTAGCCGCCGCCGGAGAGCAGGGCGCACACCTCGTCGCCGACCGCCCAGCCGGAGACGCCGGGTCCAAGGGCGGTGATCCGGCCCGCGCACTCCAGACCGGGGTAGGGGGACGCGCCGGGCGGCGGGTTGTAGAAGCCCTGGCGCTGGAGCAGGTCGGCGCGGTTGACGGCGCTCGCCACCACCTCGACCAGCACCTCGCCCTCGCCGGGCACGGGATCGGGCACCTCGGCCCACACGAGCGCTTCGGGGCCGCCGGGTTCGGGGATCGTGATCGCATACATGCGGCCGAGGCTACTCCCGCCGCCCCCCACACCAAGGAAACCCCACGGGCGTGCACCTCTCGACGGACAGCCACGGGCGCCCCACCAGGGGCGCGGGGAACTGCGCGACAAGCCACAACACACCGCCACGAGAACAGCGACCTCACCCCCCCCGGCGGCACCCCGACCCCCGGCACACGGCCCGGAGCCGGCCCCGCCCCCGCCCCGGGGGCGAACCCCCAAGGCCCCCGGGCCAGATCAATCCGCCGGCAACGGCCTCGCGTCGGGCGCGACCACCGACGCGGGCGACGCCCGGACAATCGTGATCAGCCGGTCCGTCAACTCCAGCTTCCCGACGGCCGGATCGTCGTACCCCAGCACCCGATGCCCGCGTACGACACTCACCACGAGGTCATCCGTCTCCCGCACCCCCCGCCCCACCTCGGCCTTTATCACCGGCCGCTCGACGAGATCGAGCCCCGTGCCCTGCTGGATCAGGTCCTCCATGACCATGCCCGCGCTAGGGCTCAGCACGGAGAGGCCGAGCAGCCGTCCCGCCGCGCTCGCACTGGTGATCACCGCATCGGCACCGGACTGCCGCAGCAGCGGCGCGTTCTCCTCCTCGCGCACCGCCGCCACGATCTTCGCCCCGCGGTTCAACTGCCGCGCGGTGAGCGCGACCAGCACCGCCGTGTCGTCGCGCTGCGTCGCGATGATGATCTGCCGGGCCCGCTGGACCTCCGCCCGCAACAGCACATCACTGCGCGTCGCGTCACCGATGACACCCGCGTACCCCTCGGCCGTCGCCGCCTCGATGGCCTTCGCGCTGGGATCGACCACCACGATCTGCTCCGGTTTCAGACCGGTGGCGCAGACGGTCTGGATCGCCGAACGGCCCTTGGTGCCGAAGCCGACGACGACAGTGTGTTCACGCAAGTTGGACCTCCAGCGGGACAGACGCCATTCCTCGCGCGTACGTTCCGTGAGCACTTCGAGGGTCGTACCGACCAGGATGATCAGAAAGAGCACGCGCAACGGCGTGATCAGGAGGATGTTGGTGAGCCGCGCGCTGTCGCTGTACGGGACGATGTCGCCGTACCCGGTGGTGGAGAGCGTCACGGTGGCGTAGTACGCGGCGTCGAGGAAGTCGACGCGCTCATCCGAGTTGTCGTGGTAGCCGCTCCGGTCGATCCACACCAGGAACGTCGTCAGGGCAAGCACCAGCAACGCCATCGCCAGCCGCCGGGTGACCTGGCGCAACGGCCGTTCGACCACCCGCTGGGGCAGCTTGATCCGGTGGGTCACATGGTGTTCGTCGGGTTGGCGGGCGATCACGTCGTGGCCGGGAAGTTTCACGTGAAACACACCCCGCCGTCGGTCGAACGCCAGGGCAGGTCCAGGATCTCCAACACCTGGCCCCCGCGTGCCCCGCCGGGCGGCACCACCGCGAGCCCGTCGGCCCCCGCGATGCCCCGCAGCATCGCCGGGCCGTTGAACCGCAGCGGCACGGCGTGCTCGGCGCGCAGGGTGACGGGGACGAGGCGGGTGTCGTGCGGGTGCCCTTGCACGTCCTCGCGTACGGGCGCGGTGTACGCGGCGGGCGAGGCGGCGGGCGAGGCGTGTGGGGCGTACGTGGTGGCGGCCCCGGACCCGCGTCCGGTGAGCGTACGCAGCAGGGGTTCGGCCAGCGTGAGCAGGCCGGAGATGGCGGCGAGCGGATTGCCCGGCAGCCCGACGAGATGCCGGCCGGGCCGGATCCGGGCCAGCAGCATCGGGTGCCCGGGCCGCACGGCGACACCGTCCACGAGCAGTTCGGCGCCGATGCGGCGCAGCGTGGGGTGGACGTGGTCGACGGGGCCCGCCGCCGTGCCGCCGGTGGTGACGATCAGGTCGGCGGCGGAGTCGGTGAGCGCGGCGTGCAGCGCGTCGGCGTCGTCGCCCAGCCGCCGCACGCCGGTGACCTCGGCGCCGAGCGCGCGCAGCCAGGACGGCAGCATCGGGCCGAGCGCGTCCCGGATGAGGCCCTCGCGGGGCAGGCCCTCGGTCAACAGCTCATCACCGAGTACGAGGATGTCGACCCGGGGCCGACGCAGCGCGGCGAGTGTGTCGTACCCCGCCGCCGCGGCCAGACCGAGCACGGCGGGCGTGACCAGGGAGCCGGCCGGCAGCAGCTGGTCGCCGGAACGGCACTCCTGGCCGCGCGGCCGGATGTCCTGGCCCTGCACCACCTCGCGCAGGGCGTGCAGCCTGCCCCTGGCGTCCAGTCGGCCGTGTTCCGAGCGCAGCACGGCGGTGGCCTCCCGCGGGATGCGGGCACCCGTCGCGATCCGGACCGCCTCACCGTCCCCGAGGGTCTCGGGCCCCTCGTGCCCGGCGAGGACCTTGTCCTCCCGTACGCCCCAGGGGCCCGGCCCCGCGACGGCCCAGCCGTCCATGGCGGAGGTGTCGAAGGACGGCAGGTCGGTGAGGGCGGTGAGCGGGGCGGCCAGGGTCAGTCCGAGCGCCTGGTCCAGGGGGACGGCCACGGGCTCGCCTCCCGCCCGGGGCACGGCCTGCGCGGCACGTGCGCGGGCGGCGGGCCATGAGGTGACGCCGACGTGCGCGGCCCCGCCCTCTGGGGCCTGCTCCCACGTGCCGGGCCGCGTGTGGGACGGGGCGGACGGAGGCGTCGGCGGGGAGACGGGGGAGGCCGAGGACGGCGTAGAGGCCGGGGCCGCCGGGGACGCCGGGGACGCCGAGTGGGGCACGGCTCTGCGGCCGTCCCGGCACTCGTTCACCAGGGCAAGCGCCTCGTCGAGTTCGGCGTCCGGAGCGGGTTGCCCGGTCATCCGGCATCGGACGCGGCGTCGGGGGCGGGCGTGCCGTCGTCCTTCGTGTCCTGGCGAGCCTCCTGCGCCCAGCGTGCCGCGAGCGCCGCGGCCTTGCGCGCCGCCTCGGCCACCGCCTCGGCGCCGCCACCCGTCCCGCCCGACGCGGCGGCCTGAGCCGCCGCGTAGCCGACGAGGAACGTGGTCAGCGGTGCCGCGGGCCTGGCCACGCCGTGCGCGGCGTCGCGGGCGAGGTCGAGGAGGGTGCCGGTATCGACGTCGAGTTCGATGCCGAGCTCGTCCTTGACTGCGGAAATCCATTCATCCAACACGTGCCCATGCTCCCTGATCCGCGCCCGTGCGGCGGCGATGTCGTCCCAGGTGTCGCAGTCGAAGGCGGCGACGGGGTCCGCGACCCGGGTCAGATCGAGCCGCGCGGTGAGCAGGCGCAGCGGAAGCCCGTCGAGCCCGCCACCCTCGCCCGTGTCCGCGCCGGTACCCGCGCGCGTCTGCGCGACCTCCGCGAGCCTCCGCCGCAGCGACGCGCTGCGATAGGCCGCCACGAGCGGCTGGTCACGCCCCCCGGGATCGGTGAGGAGCGCCCCGTCCGCACCACTGTCCCGCAGCGCGTCGAGCAACCGGCGCACCGTCCGCCCGTCCAGGAACGGCAGGTCGGCGGAGAGCACCAGCACCCGCTCCGCCGTCGTGCGCCGCAGCCCGGCGGCGAGCGCGGCCAGCGGCCCGCCGCCCGGCGGGTCCTCGCGCGCCCACACCACGGGCCGGGCCGTCGGTCTCGGCGCGGCCACGACGACGGTGGTCCCGGCGCCGGAACAGGCGGCCAGGACCCGGTCGATCAGCGTCCGGCCGCCCACGCGCACCCCGGGTTTGTCGGCGCCGCCGAGCCGCGCGGCACCGCCGCCGGCGAGCACCACGGCGTCGTGGACGCCACCTTCGTTCGCGGTCACCCCCCGAGTATGTCCCTACGCGGGATCATCGCCACCCCGCGAACAACCCCGGGCGCAAGGGACTTCCGCTACTTGGACGCCGCCCCCGGCATGCCATCCGGCGCGCCCGCCCGGCTCCCCCCGGCAGGTTCACACCGAGCGCAGCAGCACCGCCGGCTGTTCGACGCAGTCCGCCACGTACCGCAGGAAGCCGCCCGCCGTGCCGCCGTCGCACACCCGGTGGTCGAAGGTGAGCGACAGCTGGACCACGTGCCGCACCGCCAGCTCCCCCTCGTGCACCCACGGCTTCGGCACGATCCGGCCGACGCCGAGCATGGCCGCCTCGGGGTGGTTGATGATCGGCGTGGAACCGTCCACCCCGAACACCCCGTAGTTGTTCAGCGTGAACGTCCCCCCGGTCAGCTCCCCGGGGGTCAGCCTCCCGGCCCGCCCCGCCTGCGTGAGCCGCACCAGCTCGGCGTTGATCGACTCGGTGGTGCGCGCCTGCGCGTGCCGTACGACGGGCACGACCAGGCCACGCTCCGTCTGCGCGGCGAATCCGAGGTGGATGTCGGCGAACTGCCGCACCTCCCGCGCCTCCATGTCCACGCTGGAGTTCAGCATCGGGAAGCGCGTGAGCGCGGCCACCGTGATGCGGGCGAACAGCGCGAGCAGCGACACCTTGTGGCCGTCGCCCTCCGTCGTCGCGGCGTTCATGGCGGTGCGGGCGGCGAGCAGTTCCGTCGCGTCGGCGTCGACCCAGCAGGTGGCCTCGGGTATCTCGCGCCTGCTGCGGGCCATCTTGTCCGCGACGAGGCCCCGGATGCCGGTCAGCGCGTGCCGGGACTCCCGTCCCGCGTCCGTGGGCTCCTGCCCCGCCTCGACCTGGCGCCGCGCCTGCGCGGACCCGGCGCGGACCAGCTCGTCGTCCGCGCGGACCGCCGCCGTGGCCTCCGCGCCCCGACGCGCCTCTTGCGCCCCGACGGCGGCGTGCTCGGTCGTGGTGGCGGCACGCTCCGTCGTAGCGGAGGCGCGCCCGGCCGTCCCGCCCCCGCCGATGGCCGCCTCGACGTCACCCCGTGTGATCAACCCCTCCGGGCCCGAGCCCGCGAGCGCCCGCAGGTCCACCCCGTGCTCCCGCGCCAGCCTGCGCACGAGGGGGGAGATCACCGGAACCGGACCGGCCACGCGCGTGCGTCCCTGTTCCGGGCGCGGCTCCTCGGACGGCGCCGCCACGGCGTGCCGGGTGGGCCGCACCCTTCTGCGGCGGGCCGGGGCGGCCGCAGTGCCGTAACCGACCAGGACGTTTCCCGAAGCCTCTTCCGCGGCGGTCTGCAGGGCCCGCTCGGCGGGCTCCTCGGGTGCGGAAGCCCCGGGTGCGGAGGCCTCGGGTACGGGGACCCCGGGTGCGGAGGCCTCGGGTACGGGGACCCCGGGTGCGGAGGCCTCGGCCGGCGCTCCCACCGCGACCGTCAGCAGCGGTGCCCCGACGGGCAGTTCCGCGCCCTCCGCGCCGAAGCGGGCGGTGACCACGCCTCCGTAGGGGCACGGCACCTCGACCATCGCCTTGGCCGTCTCGACCTCGACGACCGGCTGGTCCACGGCGACGACGTCCCCGACCTCGACCAGCCAGCGGACGATCTCGGCCTCTGTCAGCCCCTCGCCCAGGTCCGGCAGCTTGAACTCCAGCACCTGCGCCATCAGCTCTGCGCCTCCCACTGCAACCGCGCGACCGCGTCCAGGATCCGGTCGACGCCCGGCAGATGGTGCTTCTCCAGCATGGGCGGCGGATAGGGGACGTCGAACCCCGCGACCCGCAGCACCGGCGCCTCCAGATGGTGGAAGCACCGCTCGGTGACCCGCGCGGCGATCTCCGCGCCGGGGCCCGCGAAACCGGTCGACTCGTGCACGACGACCGCCCGGCCCGTGCGCCGCACGGACGCGGCGACCGTCTCGTCGTCGAAGGGCACCAACGACCGCAGGTCGAGCACTTCGAGGTCCCAGCCCTCGGCGCGCGCCGCCTCGGCCGCCTCCAGGCAGACGGGCACCGACGGGCCGTACGTGATGAGCGTGGCGCTGCGGCCGGGGCGCCGCACCACCGCGCGTCCTATCGGTTCAACGGTCTGCGGCGCGTCCGGGTTCCAGTCGGCCTTGGACCAGTACAGCCGCTTCGGCTCCAGGAAGACGACCGGGTCGTCGGAGGCGATGGCGGCCCGCAGCAGGCCGTAGGCGTCGGCGACCGTGGCGGGGGTGACGACATGGAGCCCCGGGGTCGCCATGTAGTACGCCTCGGAGGAGTCGCTGTGGTGCTCGACGCCGCCGATCCCGCCGCCGTAGGGCACGCGCACGGTGAGGGGCAGCGGCATCGCGCCCCTGGTGCGGTTGCGCATCTTCGCCACATGCGACAGGAGCTGTTCGAACGCGGGGTAGGCGAAGGCGTCGAACTGCATCTCGACGACGGGCCGCAGTCCGTACATCGCCATGCCGACGGCCGTCCCGAGGATGCCCGCCTCGGCCAGCGGCGTGTCCGTACAGCGGTCCTCGCCGAACTCCTTCGTGAGCCCGTCCGTGACCCGGAAGACGCCGCCGAGCGCCCCCACGTCCTCTCCGAGGACGTGCACGGAGGAGTCCTCGGCCATGGAGTCGCGCAGCGCCCGCCCGAGCGCCTGCGCCATGGTGGCCGGTTTGGTGGCCGGCCTCGCCGCGACCGTGGTCATCGCGTCCCACCCTCCGATGCGTGCGCCTCTTCCGAGGCGGCGTCCAGCTCGGCCCGCAACTGCGCCGCCTGCTCCCGCAGTTGCGAGGTCTGCTCGGCGTACACGTGCGTGAAGAGGTCCATGGGGTCGAGCAGGGAGTCCTGGTTCATGCGCTCGCGCAGGTCGGCGGCCATGGCCTCGGCCTCCTCGCCCGTCCGCCGCTTGAAGTCGTCGTCGAGAAGGCCCCGCCCTGCCAGCTCCCGCTCCAGGAGCAGGATCGGGTCGTGGCCGCGCCAGGCCTCGACCTCGGCGTCCCCGCGGTAGCGCGTGGCGTCGTCGGCGTTCGTGTGGGCCTCCATCCGGTAGGTGACCGCCTCCACGAGCGTCGGGCCGCCGCCCTCACGCGCGCGGGTGACCGCTTCACCGAGGACCTCGGTCATCGCGACCGCGTCGTTGCCGTCCACCAGGCGCCCCGGCATCCCGTACCCGACGGCCTTGTGGGCCAGGGAGGGGGCGGCGGTCTGCTTGGCGAGCGGCACGGAGATCGCGAAGCCGTTGTTCTGCACGAGGAAGACCACGGGCGCCCGCCACACGGCGGCGAAGTTCAGCGCCTCGTGGAAGTCGCCCTCGCTGGTGCCGCCGTCGCCGACCATGGCGAGCGCGACGACGTCGTCCCCCTTCAGGCGGGCGGCGTGCGCGAGGCCCACGGCGTGGGGGAGCTGGGTGGCCAGGGGGGTGCACAGGGGCGCCGTGCGGTGCTCGCGCGGGTCGTATCCGGTGTGCCAGTCGCCGCGCAGCAGCGTCAGGGCGCTCACCGGGTCGAGGCCCCGGGCGACCACGGCGAGCGTGTCCCGGTAGCTCGGGAAGAGCCAGTCCCGCTCCGCCAGGGCCAGCGCGGCGGCCACCTCGCACGCTTCCTGGCCGGTGCTCGAGGGGTAGACCGCGAGCCTGCCCTGCTTCGTCAGCGCCGTCGCCTGCGTGTTGTAGCGGCGCCCGCGCACCAGCTCCGCGTAGAGGCGGCGCAGCAGCCCCGGATCGGCCTTCGCGGCGGCCTCGGTGCCGAGCACCCGGTACGGCTCCGCGTCCGGCAGCAGCGGCGCGGGGTCGGTCCTGGGCTGCCAAGCGGGGGGCGGGGTCGGCCGGTAGGCGCCCCGCTGCTCCATGACCGTCATGACGGCACCTCCTGGGGGAAGCGGTCTCCTCGTGAGGAGCGGCAAAAGAGGCGCGGTGATGTGAGGCGCCTCACCTACCGATTGTTCGGTCGTCGGCACATTTTGGCTACAGGCACCTCCAGGCTGTGGACAAACGGTTCTGCACAGCCTGGGATGGACGCAGTACGTCCATGGTAGGGAGGCGGGGGGACATGGCATCTGAACGAATGGCCGACCAGCATGCCGAGGACCGTCCGGAGCCCCGATCCCTGGACGCCATCGACCGCGACATCCTCCAGATCCTGCACACGGACGGTCGCGCGTCGATACGGTCCGTCGCCGAGCGGGTCCATGTCTCGCGGGCCAACGCCTACGCGCGCATCAACCGCCTCATCGACGACGGCGTCATCCGGGGGTTCGGGGCGCGGATCAATCACGAGCGCGCCGGGCAGGGCGCGTCGGCGTACATCACGCTGAAGATCGTGCAGAACACCTGGCGCACGGTGCGCGAGCATCTGCGCGCGCTCCCCGGCGCCTCCCACATCGCACTGGTCAGCGGCGACTTCGACGTACTGCTCCTGGTGCACACGCCCGACAACCGCGCGCTGCGGGAGCTGGTGCTCACCCGGCTGCAGTCCATCCCCGAGGTCCTCAGCACGCGGACGCTGCTGGTCTTCGAGGAGGACGACCTGCAGAGCGCCGAGCCGAGCACCCACCCCTGACGTCGAGCCGGAACGCCGGCCGGCGCACCGGGCGGGAGCTCACCGGGCCGGAGCACCGGGCCGGAGCTCACCGGGCCGGAAAAGGAGGCCCGGGACGCCGGCGTCCGTGAGTCAGCGGTCGGTGCGCAGCCCGCCGAAGGCCAGCTGCACGACGGCGTCGGCGATCTGGCCGCCGTTGGCCGCTCCCCGGCTCTCCGGCCGGTACCACTCCACGATGGAATTGATCATTCCGAAGAGCAGCCGGGTCGCCAGGCGCAGCTCGACGTCGGAGCGCAGGTCGCCGTCCGCGACCGCCTCCTTGAGCAGCGCGGCCACCTGCTGGTCGAACTCCCTGCGCCGCTCCAGGGCCCACCGCTCGGTGTCGGTGTTGCCGCGCACCCGCAGCAGCAGCGTCACGTAGGGCAGCTCGGCGACGAGGACCTCGACCGTGCGCCGCGTGACGTACTCCAGGCGCTCGACGGCGCTGCCCACGCGCGCGTGCTCCTCGGCGAGGATCCCGAAGAGGCCGTCGATCGCCCGGCTGACCGCGCGGCGCAGCAGTTCCTCCTTTCCCGCCACGTGGTGGTAGATCGAGGACTTGGAGATACCGGCCGCCTTGGAGAGGTGCTCCATGGACGTGCCGTCGTAGCCGCGTTCGTTGAAGACCCGTACGGCGACGCTCAGCAGCGTCTCCGGGGTGTACGTGTCACGCCGGGCGGTGGTCATGAGTACTCCTCTCGCACGGCCTGGCGCCGCAGGGCCTGGGAGGGCGCGTAACGCCCGGTGGGGTACTCGTCGTTCATCAGGTCCAGCGCCTCGGCCACGCGGTACGCGGTGAGCCGCCGACCCCATTCGATCGGTCCGAGCGGGTAGTTGACGCCGAGCCGCATGGCGGTGTCGACGTCCTGTGCGTCCGCCACCTCGCGGCCGACGGCGTCCAGGGCGAAGTCGACGAGCATCCACACCGTGCGGGCGACGATCATCCCCGGGGCGGGGCCGATGACGCTGACCTTCTTGCCGAGCGCCTGGAAGAGGCCGACCGCCTCCTTCAGCGCCCGCTCGTCCACCCGGCCGGAGGGGGCCAGGGCGATACGGGTCGCGGTGCGGTAGTCCAGGGCGAGGTCGAAGTGGATCGTGGGTTCCGCCGCGGCGTCGGGGGACGTCCCGTCGGCCGGTTCGAGCCGCGCGCCGCCGGGCAGCTCGATGGAGCCGGGACAGCTCGGGGCGTCCTTCCCGTGCCCGACCCGGATGCCGGCTTCCCGCATGAGGTCGAGCAGGGCGTCCGCCGCGAAGAGGTCACCGTGGACGGTGACGGACTCCGGAGCCCGCTCGTGCCCCGCAGTGTGCGGCTCCGCGCGCGGGGTGTCGTCGTACGCGTACCAGCCCTGCCCCGACTTGCGGCCGAGGCGGCGGGACTCGACGAGCCGGCGCTGGGCGAGCGAGGGCGTGAACTTGGGGTCCTGGAAGAACGACTCCCACACGGAGCGCGTGACGGCTTCGTTGACGTCCTGGCCGATGAGGTCGGTCAGCTCGAAGGGGCCCATCTTGAAGCCGCCGCACTCGCGCAGGACCGCGTCGATCGTCGCCGGGTCGGCGACCCGCTCCTCGTACAGGCGCAGCGCCTCGGCGTAGAAGGGCCTGGCGACGCGGTTGACGATGAACCCGGGGGTGTCGGCGCAGCGCACCGGAGTCTTGCCCCAGGCCCGCGCGGTCTCGTACGCGCGCGTGGCCGCCGCCTCGTCGGTCGCGAAGCCGCTGACGACCTCCACGAGGGGGAGCAGCGGCGCCGGGTTGAAGAAGTGCAGGCCGAGGAAGCGGCCCGGCTTCTTCAGGGCGCCCGCGATGGCCGTCACGGAGAGCGAGGAGGTGTTGGTGGCCAGCAGACAGTCCTCGGCGACGACGTCCTCCAGGTCCTGGAACAGCCGCTGCTTGACCTCCAGTTGCTCCAGCACCGCCTCGATGACGAGGGCGCAGCCGGCCAGTTCCGCGAGGCTCTCGGCGGGCGCGAGCCGGGCGGCCGCGGTGGCGCGGTCGCCGGCCGAGAGCCTGCCCTTCTCCACGAGCCGATCCAGGCGGACGCCGATCGCGTCGGCCGCCGCCTTCGCCCGGCCGGGGGCGGCGTCGTACAGCCGCACGGGGTGGCCGGCCACCAGGGCGACCTGTGCGATGCCCTGCCCCATGGTTCCGGTGCCGACCACGGCAACGGCGCTGCTGAGCTCGAGTGCTGTCATGCTCGCGATCCTCCCGCACGGTGGGCCGGCCGGAGGTTTCGGGGTGGCCGCGAAGAAGTTGTCCACAGGTTTGGCGGACCCTCTTGTCCCGACCGATCGTTCGGTTACTCTAGCTCTGTCAGCCAGTCCCTGCCCACTGTTCCCGCCCATCTCGCCAGCTCGACGGAGAGCTGACCGACGAGGAGTTGGTCCTGTCATGGCCGCCGAACTCACCGCGCACCAGCTGATCGCCAAGCACCGGCCCACCCTCGATCAGGCGCTGGAGACCATCCGCACGCGTGCGTACTGGTCGCCGCACCCCGAGCACCCCAAGGCGTACGGGGAGGACGGCAGCCTGAGCCTGTCCGAGGGCAAAGCCGCTTTCGACGCCCTCCAGGGCACCCGCTTCGACCTCGACCAGCCCGGCACGGACGACTGGGTCGGCGCCGAGGTCTCTCCCTACGGCCCGGAGCTGGGGATCACCTACCCCCACCCGGACGTCGACGTCCTGCTCCCCGCGATGCGGGCCGGCATGCGCGCCTGGCGCGACGCGGGCGCGGAAGCACGCGCGATAATCGGCCTGGAGATCCTGGCGCGCATCGGCGCCCGCACCCACGAGCTCGCGCACGCCGTCATGCACACCAGCGGCCAGGCCTTCATGATGGCCTTCCAGGCGGGCGGCCCGCACGCCCAGGACCGCGCCCTGGAAGCGATCGCGTACGCGTACGTGGAGCAGGCCCGCACCCCCGACACCGCCGACTGGCACAAGCCCCAGGGGAAGCGCGACCCCCTCGCGCTGAGCAAGCGGTTCACGCCCGTGGCGCGCGGCATCTCGCTCCTGATCGGCTGCAACACCTTCCCGACGTGGAACGGCTACCCGGGCCTCTTCGCCTCGCTCGTGACCGGCAATCCGGTCCTGGTCAAGCCCCACCCGCGCGCGGTGCTCCCGCTCGCCCTCACGGTGCGGATCGCCCGCGAGGTCCTCGCCGAGGCCGGCTTCGACCCGAACCTGGTCTGCCTGGCCGTCGAGCGGGACGGCGAGGGCATCGCCAAGACCCTCGCCGTCCGCCCCGAGATCAAGATCATCGACTACACGGGGTCGACGTCCTTCGGCGACTGGCTGGAGGCCAACGCCCGCCAGGCGCAGGTCTACACCGAAAAGGCCGGGGTCAACACCGTCGTCATCGACTCGACGGACAACTACAAGGGAATGCTGGCCAACCTCGCCTTCTCCCTGTCCCTCTACAGCGGCCAGATGTGCACGACCCCGCAGAACCTCCTCATCCCCCGCGACGGCATCCACACGGACGCCGGGGCCAAGTCGTACGACGAGGTGGTGGCCGACCTGGCGGCCTCGGTGAGCGGCCTCCTGGGTGACGACGCCCGGGCCAACGGCATCCTGGGCGCGCTGGTCAACCCGGACGTGAGGACCCGCCTGGAAGCGGCCGCCGGCCTCGGTGAAGTCGCCCTGCCCTCCCGGCAGGTGGCCAACCCCGACTTCCCGGACGCCGTGGTGCGCACCCCGGTCATCGTCAAGCTGGACGGCACGAAGCCGGACGCCGAGGCGGCCTACCTGAGCGAGTGCTTCGGCCCGGTCTCCTTCGCGGTCGCCGTCGACTCGACGGCGGACGCCGTGGAGCTGCTGCGCCGCACGGTGCGGGACAAGGGAGCGATGACCGTCGGGGCGTACACCACCTCGCACGAGGTCTCCACGGCCGTCGAGGAGACCTGCCTGGAGGAGTGCGCCCAGCTGTCCCTGAACCTCACGGGAGGGGTCTATGTGAACCAGACGGCGGCGTTCTCGGACTTCCACGGCTCGGGCGGCAACCCCGCGGCGAACGCCGCGCTGTGCGACGGCGCGTTCGTCGCCAACCGCTTCCGCGTGGTGGAGATCCGCAAGGACGCGTGACCGGCGCGCGGGACGGACTGCGGCGGGTTCAGGCCTCCACGCCCGAAGGCCTGCCCGCCGACCAGTGGAAGAGCGCCATGGCGACGCTCGTCGCCAGGTTGTAGCTGGACACCTGCGGCCGCATCGGCAGGGACACCAGCTGGTCGGCCCGTGCCCGCAGGGCCGCCGAGAGACCGCTGCGCTCGGAACCGAACGCGAGCACGGCGTCGTCCGGGATCTTCAGCCCCCGGATGTCCACACCCTCCGCGTCGAGCGCGAACACCGGCCCGGCCGGCAGCTCGGCGACCTCCACGCGCTCCACGGCGGTCGCGAAGTGCAGCCCCGCGCCGCCGCGTACGACAGTGGGGTGCCAGGGGTCCAGCGTCCCGGTCGTGACGACACCGGTCGCCCCGAACCCGGCGGCGAGCCGGATCACCGCCCCGGCATTGCCCAGGTTGCGGGGGTCGTCGAGCACGACGACCGGCGCCGTCCTCGGCGTACGCCCCAGGGCCTCCAGGTTGGCGGCGCGCGAGGGGCGTACCGCCAGGGCGGCCATCGCGGTGGGGTGCAGTCTCGGCACGAGCGCGCGCAGCCGCTCCTCGGACACCTCCACCAGGAGCGCATCCAGCGCGTCCCGCACATCGGGGGCCAGCTCGTCGGCGAGCGCCAGCGCGCCCGCGCGGTCAGCGGTCAGCGCGACCGGCACCCGCGCGTCGAAGCGCAGCGCGTGCTTGATCGCGTGGAAGCCGTCGAGCAGCACGGAGGCGTCGGCGAGCCCGAGCCAGGCGCGTACGGCGCCGTCGGCGTCCGTCGCGTGCGTCCCGTCCGTCGGCTCCGTCCCGTTCATGAGGCGAAGCCTACGCGCGCGCGTGCCGCCCACTTGCCGAGGCGCCGCAGGACCGATGTGGGCAGGAAGACCGCGTCGGCGGTGATCATCGCGAGTGAGAAGAACGGCAGCCCCAGGACGACGGCGATCACGGCGTGCTCGAAGATCATCGCTGCCAGAAGGACGTTCTTCACCCGCCGGTTGAAAAGGGTGAAGGGGAAGGCCACCTGCACGACGACCGTCCCGTACGTCACCAGCATCAGCATCAGCCCGTGGGACGACAGCAGTCCGGAGAGAGCCGGCCACGGGGAGAAGTAGTCGAGGTTCAGCGGGTAGTACACGGCCGTCCCGTCCTGCCAGCGGCTCCCCTGGATCTTGTACCAGCCGGCGGTGGCGTAGATCAGACAGGCCTCCACCATGATCACAAGCAGGCCCGCGTTGTGGACGAGGTTGGCGACGACGTCGAGGAGCTTGCGCAGCTCACCGTCCGGGGCGCGCCGCCCCGCCAGCCACCACAGGCCGTGGGCGAGCCACACCCCCCAGAAGATCAAGGGCCACCAGCCATCGAGTTCCCCCATCAAGGTGACGACGGACAGCCCCAGCCCGAGCGCCCACCACAGCACGGGCCCCACCCTGTCGACGCCCGGCTCACCCCGCACCGCCCCTACACGCGCGCGTGCCGCCCGCCGCGCGTCCAGCGACCAGACCTGGCCGCACCGGAGGAAGACCAGATAGGTCGCCATGAGGTGGATGACGTTGTCGCCGCCGTCGCCGATGAAGACGCTGCGGTTCTGCAACGACAGCACGCCGATCATGAAGAGCACGGACATCGTGCGCGTGCGCCAGCCGAGCAGCAGCAGGGCGCTGCTCACGACGGCCACCGCGTAGACGATCTCGAACCAGATCCGCGCGTCGGACCACATCAGGGCGGTGAAGGCGCCGTTGCCGGAGATGAGCCGGCGCGCCATCTCCCAGTCCCAGGGGCCGTCGGGGCCGTACATCTCATGGCGGTGGGGGAATTCGCGCAGCAGGAAGAACAGCCAGGTGCCGGCGAATCCGATGCGGATCACCGCGCTCTGATACGGGCCGAGGGCGTGGCCGGTGACCTTGTCGAGCCCCCGCGCCAAGGGGTGCGCGACGGCCAGGAGACGTTGCCCGGCCCAAGACCCCTGCCTCGCGGCGGGCTGTTCGGTACGGGTCACCGGGCCGCCCCCTCCGCGTCGGCGAGCGGCAGGTCGTCGGGCGTCACCGACCACCACGGGACCAGGCGGTACACCGGCTTGGTGGCGACCTTCTCCTCGCTCCACTTCGGCGGCCGTACGCTCGTGGTCCTGGAGCGCACCTGCACGCGCGCGATCTCGTCGCCCGCGCCGCCGGGCCCCTCCCGTTCGAGCCGCAGGTACGCGATGCGGCGGACGTAGCGCTCGGAGAGCCGGCCCCGCAGACCGACGGGACGATTCTGCGCGTCGTGCGAGCCGACGTAGAAGTCCCAGGCGCGGCGCAGTTCGTTCTGCCGGGTGTGGCTGGGCAGCAGGCTGCCGTCGATGGTGGCGCCGTCCTGCGCGGAGAGGTCGTACCAGTCGGTGGTCCGCACCCCTCCGCCGGCCGTACGCAGCTCCGCCCGGGCCTGAACGGCGACGTTCTGCTGGAGCGGGTTGGGCGCGAAGAGCTTCCAGTTCTGTTCGAACTCGGGGTAGATCCATTCGTCCACCACGTCGCCGTGCCGCTTGGTCAGCGTGTTCGAGGGAGCGACGTGGAAGAAGAGCATCCCGATGTGCACGCCCGCGACCACGGCGATGAGCGCGAGAGCGCAGGCGGCGACGATCTGGTGACCGAGCTTGAGCCCGGCGATGCCGGGGCGGGGGGACCCGGAGGGCGGCTCGCTCGGCTCGGGTGGCGGTTCGCTCGGCCCGGAAGGCGGCTCGCTCGGCCCGGAGGGCGGCTCGCTCGGCCCGGATAGCGGCTTGCTCGGCCCGGAGGGCGGTTCGCTCGGGCCGGATGGCGGTTCGCTCGGTCCGGACGGCCCAGCGGACGCACGTGGCCCGGTGGGTCCGGAAGGCGCGGCAGACCCGCGTGACGGGGCGGGCTCGACAGGCCCGGTAGCCCCAGGCTGCCCGGCGGCCCCAGGCGGCCCGCCAGACCCCGACGGCCCGGCGGACCCGCCCCCGGAACCCTCGTCGTACCCGTCCATTCCGCCCCGTTCCCCCGCCCCGCTCCGAACCCTGCCGCCGGAACGGTACTCAGGCCTGTCTGCCGCGCGCAGCGGCGGCGAAGTTATCCACAGGGTTGACACCTTATGGCGGCGCGCCGCACCATTGAATTCCAACGAACCGAACGATCGGTCGGTCGGTTCGCTCCCAGGTCGAGGGGGACCGAGATGGCGACAGCAGCCGCACCCAAGGCGGCGGGGACGGAGCCGGAAGAGGCCGCGTCCTCGGCCGCGCGCACGGCCGAGCAGCAGGCCGCCTTCGACGCGGCGGTCGCCGCCGACGAGCGCATCGAGCCACGCGACTGGATGCCGGACGCCTATCGCGCCACCCTCGTGCGCCAGATCGCCCAGCACGCGCACTCCGAGATCATCGGCATGCAGCCGGAGGCCAACTGGATCACCCGCGCCCCTTCCCTGCGGCGCAAGGCGATCCTGATGGCGAAGGTGCAGGACGAGGCCGGGCACGGCCTTTATCTCTACAGCGCCGCCGAGACCCTCGGCACCAGCCGCGAGGAGCTGCTCGACAAGCTGCACTCGGGCCGCCAGAAGTACTCCTCGATCTTCAATTACCCCACGCTGACCTGGGCGGACGTCGGCGCGATCGGCTGGCTCGTGGACGGCGCCGCGATCACCAACCAAGTCCCCCTGTGCCGCTGTTCGTACGGCCCCTATGCCCGCGCGATGATCCGCGTCTGCAAGGAGGAGTCCTTCCACCAGCGCCAGGGGTACGAGTCGCTGCTCGCCCTCAGCCGTGGCACCGAGGCCCAGCACGAAATGGCGCAGGACGCGGTGAACCGCTGGTGGTGGCCCTCGCTGATGATGTTCGGCCCGCCCGACGACGAGTCGTCGCACTCCGAGCAGTCGATGACATGGAAGATCAAGCGCCACTCGAACGACGAGCTGCGCCAGCGTTTCGTCGACATCTGCGTCCCCCAGGCCGCCTCGCTGGGCCTGACCCTCCCCGACCCCGACCTGGTGTGGAACGAGGCGCGAGGGCACTACGACTTCGGCCCGATCGACTGGACCGAGTTCTGGGACGTCCTCAAGGGCAACGGCCCGTGCAACGACCAGCGCATCACCCAGCGCCGGCGTGCCCACGAGGAAGGCGCCTGGGTCCGCGAGGCCGCCGCCGCCTACGCCACGAAACAGGCGGCCGCCAAACAACCGGCCAAGACGCAGGCAGACGGGGCACAGGCGGAAAGCCCACAGATGAGCGGCACCGACGGCAGCACCGCACAGCACGGAGAGGCGACAGCATGAGCAGCTCGACCGACTGGCCGCTGTGGGAGGTCTTCGTCCGCTCCCGTCGCGGGCTCTCCCACACCCACGCGGGCAGCCTGCACGCGCCGGACGCGGAGATGGCCCTGCGCAACGCCCGCGACCTCTACACCCGCAGGAGCGAGGGCGTCTCCCTCTGGGTCGTGCCGTCCACCGCGATCACCGCCTCCTCGCCCGACGAGAAGGACTCCTTCTTCGAACCGGCCGGCGACAAGCCCTACCGCCACCCGACGTTCTACGACATCCCGGAGGGGGTGAAGCACCTGTGACCATCACCCCGACCGCAGCCACCACCCGCGCCCCGGCCGTCCCGGCCGAGGCCCTGCCCGCCCTCGCCCTGGGTGACGACGCCCTGGTGCTCTCGCACCGTCTGGGGGAGTGGGCCGGCCACGCCCCCGTCCTGGAGGAAGAGGTCGCCCTCGCGAACATCGCCCTCGACCTCCTCGGCCAAGCCCGCGTC
This sequence comes from Streptomyces sp. NPDC005898, assembly GCF_040629635.1. Taxonomy (NCBI): domain Bacteria; kingdom Bacillati; phylum Actinomycetota; class Actinomycetes; order Kitasatosporales; family Streptomycetaceae; genus Streptomyces; species Streptomyces sp. NPDC005898. The sequence goes on from NZ_JBEXWC010000002.1 coordinate 377,234, forward strand.
CTGCTCTCTCTCGCCGGCGACGAGGACGAGCTGGCCTACCTCCGCGAGGAGCGCGCCTTCCGCAACCTCCAGCTGGTCGAGCAGCCGAACGGCGACTTCGCCCACACCATCGCCCGCCAGCTCTACTTCTCCACCTACCAGACCCTCCTGTACGGCCGACTGGCCGCCGGGGACGGCGAGTTCGCGCCCCTGGCGGCGAAGGCCGTCAAGGAAGTCGCCTATCACCAGGACCACGCCGAGCAGTGGACCCTGCGGCTCGGCGACGGCACGGCCGAGAGCCACGAGCGGATGCAGCGCGGGCTCGACGCGCTCTGGCGCTTCACCGGCGAGATGTTCCAGCCGGTGGACGGCATCGACGTCGACGGCGAGTCCCTGCGGGAGAGCTGGACGGCCTCGGTGACGGCCGTCGTCGAGCGGGCCACCCTCACAGTGCCCGGCGGACCGCAGACCGGCGCGTGGACGGCGGGCGCCGGACGCCAGGGCCTGCACACCGAGCCGTTCGGGCGGATGCTCGCCGAGATGCAGCACCTGCACCGCAGCCACCCGGGGGCGTCATGGTGACGACCGCGCCCACGGCACTCGAGGCGGAGCTGCTCGCCCTCGCGGGCTCGGTGCCCGACCCGGAGCTGCCCGTGCTGACCCTGGCCGACCTCGGCGTGGTGCGCGGCGTGCGGGTCCTCGCCCCCGGCAAGGTCGACGTCGAGCTGACCCCCACGTACACCGGCTGCCCGGCGATCGAGGCCATGTCCTGCGACATACAGCAGGTGCTGCGTGACCACGGCGTGACCGAGGTGTCCGTGCGCACCGTGCTCTCCCCCGCCTGGTCCACGGACGACATCAGCGCCGAAGGCCGCCGCAAGCTCGCCGAGTTCGGCATAGCGCCCCCGCGCTCCCACCCGGCGGACGGACCCGTGCCCCTGAGCCTGTCCATCCGCTGCCCGCACTGCGGATCGACGGATACGGAGCTGCTCAGCCGCTTCTCCTCCACGGCGTGCAAGGCGCTGCGCCGCTGCGCCTCCTGCCGCGAGCCCTTCGACCACTTCAAGGAGTTGTGATGGCACGCTTCCACCCGCTCCGGGTAGCGGCGGTCGACCGGCTCACCGACGACTCCGTGACGCTGACCTTCGACGTGCCGCCCGCGCTGCGCGAGGAGTACCGCTTCACCCCGGGCCAGCACCTCGCGCTGCGCCGCTTCACCGACGGCACCGAGATCCGGCGTACGTACTCGATCTGCTCGCCCGCCCCACCCGCCGACGCCCCCGGCGAGCCCAGGACACTGCGCGTCGGAGTGCGCCTCGTGGAGGACGGCGCCTTCTCGACGTACGCCTTCAAGGAGCTGTGTGTCGGTGACGAGCTGGAGGTGATGACCCCGGCCGGGCGTTTCACGCTGGACCCCGCTCCCGGCCGCTATGCGGCGGTGGTCGGCGGCAGCGGAATCACGCCGGTGCTCTCCATCGTCACCACCCTCCTGGAGCGCGCACCGCAAGCCGAGTTCTGCCTCATACGCAGCGACCGCACGGCGGCCTCGACGATGTTCCTGGAAGAGGTCGCCGACCTGAAGGACCGTTGGCCGGACCGCTTCCAGCTGGTGACCGTCCTCTCCCGGGAGGAGCAGCAGGCCGGCCTCGACTCGGGACGGCTCGACGAGGAGCGGCTCACCCGTCTGCTGCCGGCGTTGCTGCCCGTGGCGGACGTCGAGGGCTGGTTCCTGTGCGGGCCGTTCGGTCTGGTGCAGGGAGCCGAGCGCACCCTGCGCGGCCTCGGTGTGGACCGTCGGCGCGTTCACGAGGAGATATTCCACGTGGACGGCGGCGTCTCCACCGCTCCCCCGGCCTCGCCCGCCACCCCCGCGCACAGCACGGTGACCGTGACCCTCGACGGCCGCTCGGGCACCTGGCCCGTCCTGGACGGCGAGACGCTGCTGGAGACGGTGCTGCGCAACCGCGCGGACGCGCCCTACGCCTGCAAGGGCGGGGTCTGCGGTACATGCCGCGCCTTCCGGGTCTCGGGAGAGGTCCGGATGGAGCGGAACTTCGCGCTGGAGCCGGAGGAGACGGAGGCCGGATATGTGCTGGCCTGCCAGTCCCATCCGGCCACGGAGACCGTGGAGTTGGACTTCGACTGCTGAGACGCCGGGCCCAAGTACCGGCGGCCGTGGACGCCGTGGCTGTTCCCTTCCCCTAGAACCTGTTCTATCTTGACGCCCCGTCAGTCAGGACAGGCCGGTGCGTGGGAGGACAGGCAGTGGACTTCACCTTCACCGAGGAACAGCAGGCCGTGGTCGAGGCCGCCAGGGCGCTCTTCGCCGGCGTCGTACCGGACGGGGTGCCGAGCCCGGCCCGCACGCCCGGTGCCGTCGCGGAGGACTTCGACCGCGCCGTGTGGGCCCGGCTCGCGGACGCCGACCTGCTCGGGCTGCTCATCGGCACCGAGCACGGCGGCGTGGACCTGGACGCCATCGCCCTGTGCCTGGTGCTCCGCGAGTCCGCGAAGGTCCTCGCACGGGTTCCGCTCCTGGAGCACGCCGCCGCCGCCGCGCTCGTACAGGCCCACGGCAGCGCCGAGTTGCGGCGGCGCGTCCTGCCCCGGGCCGCTCTCGGGCAGCTCGTCCTCACCGCCGCCGCCCACGGCCGGACCGGCCACGACCGGGCGGACCTCGCCGTCACCGCCCGACCCGACGGTGACGGATGGCTCCTCGACGGGCTGCAGACCGCCGTGCCCTGGGCGCAGAACGCCGACCTCGTCCTCGTGCCCGCCCGTGCCGACGACGGCCACACCATTCTCGCCCTCGTGCCCCGCGTCCACGAGGGCCTGACCATCGCCGAGCAGTGCTCCACCAGCGGCGAACGGCTCGGCGAGCTGCGCCTGGAGGACGTGCGCGTCGACGCCCGCGACGTCATCGAGGCAGCCGGCGCCTGGGACCGGCTGCGTGACCTGCTCGCCACCGGCACCTGCGCCCTGGCCCTGGGCCTCGGCGAGGCGGTGCTCCGCATGACCGGCGAATACACCGGCAAGCGCGAGCAGTTCGGGCACCCCATCGCGACGTTCCAGGCCGTGGCGGTGCAGGCCGCCGACCGGTACATCGACCTGCGCGCCATGGAGGTGACCCTCTGGCAGGCCGCCTGGCGGATCAGCACCGGCGCCGACAGCGCACTGCCCGTCACCGGGGACGTGGCCGTCGCCAAGATCTGGGCGTCCGAGGGCGTACGGAGGGTCGTGCAGACGGCGCAGCACCTGCACGGCGGCTTCGGCGCCGACACCGACTACCCCCTGCACCGCTACCACGCCTGGGCCAAGCAACTGGAGCTCTCCCTCGGCCCGGCGGCGGCGTACGAGGAGACGCTGGGCGACCTGCTGGCCGCCCATCCGCTCGGCTGACGCGAGGCGGTCGAGAGAAACGGTTCAGAGAGGCGGTCCAGAGGGGCGGTCAAGAGGGGCGAGGGGCCTCAGACCACGGTGCCCGGCCGGCCCTGGTCGTCCACGACCGGTCGGCCCGAGGCCTGCCAGGCCTCCATGCCCCCGGCGACGTTCACCGCGTCGACGCCCTGCTGCCCCAGGTACATGGCGACCTGGGCGGAGCGCCCGCCGGAGCGGCAGATGACGTTGACCTTGCCGTCCTGCGGGGCGGCCTCGGTCAACTCGCCGTACCGGGCGACGAACTCGCTCATCGGAATGTGCAGCGCGCCCTCGGCGTGACCCGCCTGCCATTCGTCGTCCTCGCGGACGTCCAGCAGAAAGTCGCCGCTCGTGAGGGCGTCGACGCCGACGGTGGGCACATGAGATCCGAAAGCCATGCCCCCGACGCTACCCGACCGGGACTACGCCGTCAGCCGTGCCAGCTCCGCCTCGCGCTCGGCGACCTGCGCGAGCAGCTGCTCGGCGATCTCGTCGAGCAGCGTGTCCGGGTCGTCGGGCGCGAGCCGCAGCATCCCGCCGATCGCGCTCTCCTCCAGCTCCTTGGCGAGGACCGAGAGGAGTTCCTTGCGCTGGGCGAGCCATTCCAGCCTGGCGTACAGCTCCTCGCTGCGGGTGAGCCGCTGCTCCTGCGGCACGGGCCCCGCGGCCCACTCCTCGGACAGTTCCCGCAGCAGCGCCTCGTCCCCGCGGGCATAGGCGGCGTTGACGCGCGTGATGAACTCCTCGCGCCGCTGTCGCTCGCCTTCCTCCTGCGCCAGGTCCGGATGCGCCTTGCGGACCAGCTCGCGGTAGAGCTTGCGTGCCTCCTCGCCGGGACGCACGCGCTGCGGCGGCCGCACCGACTGCTCGGTGAGCATCGACGCGGCCTCGGGAGAGAGGCCCTCGTCGTCCATCCAGCCGTGGAACAGCTCCTCCACGCCCGGCATCGGCATCACCCGTGCCCGCGCCTCCTCCGCCTTGCGCAGGTCCTCGGGATCACCCGTGCGGGCCGCGGTGGCCTCCGCGATCCGGGCGTCCAGCTCGTCGAGGCGCGCGTACATCGGGCCGAGCTTCTGGTGGTGCAGGCGCGAGAAGTTCTCCACCTCCACCCGGAAGGTCTCCAACGCGATCTCGTACTCGATCAGCGCCTGCTCGGCGGCGCGCACGGCCCTTTCGAGCCGCTCCTCGGGCCGCTGCGGCTCCTCTGGCAGCGCCTCTGCCGCGGACTGCCCCGCCGCCTGCTCGCGCCGCTCCTCGGAGCGCGCCCGCAGCCGCTCCTTGAGCTGGTCCTTGAGCCGCCCTTCCGGAGCCGGGCGCCCCGCCTCCCCGCCGGAGGTCTCGGGCGTCTCGGGCTGCGTCGGCTCGGCTTCCGGCATCGTCACTCGACCAGCGTAGGGCACCAGGCGCCCCGCCCCGGAAGCCCGCCGTCCACCACACCGGATGCTGCCGCCGATAACGCACCGTCCCCGCACCGGATGCTGCCCCCAGATACGCACCCTCCACCGCACCGGATGCCGCACCCGGAAACGCACCCTCCACCGCACCGAGTGCCGCACCCGGAAGCGCACCGGCCACCGCACCGGCAGCACTCGGCCCGGTCCGCCTCACACCCCCGTCTCCGCGGCCACCCGCCCCTCCTTGACGGCCCGCGCCAGCGACGCGTGGTCCGCCTCCGTGCGGTCCGCGTACGCCGTCGCGAAGCGCGCTATCGCCACGTCCAGCTTGTCGCTCTTGCCGCAGTACCCGGCTATCAGGCGCGGATCGGCGCCGTGCGCGTGCGCGCGGGCCAGCAGGGCGCCGGTCATGCGGGCGTAGTCGTCCAGCTGGTCGGCGGTCAGCGCCGCCGGGTCCACGCTGCCCTTGCGGTTCCTGAACTGACGCACCTGGAACGGCAGTCCGTCCACCGTCGTCCACCCGAGCAGGAAGTCGCTGACGACCTGCATCCGCTTCTGGCCGCCCACCACCCGCTGCCCTTCGTGCGCGCTCTGGGGCTCCTTGAAGCCCGCCGCGGGCAGATGCGGCAGCAAGGCGGAGGAACGCGCCTCCTTGACCTGGAGCACCAGGGGCTCGCCCCGGTGGTCGAGCAACAGCACCACGTACGACCGCAGGCCGACGCTGCCCGTGCCCACGACGCGGAAGGCCACGTCCTGGACCGCATACCGCCCGAGCAGCGGCAGCCGGTCCTCGGAGACCGTCTCCAGGTACTCCTCGAGGGACGCGGCCACCGAGGCGGCCTCCGCGTCCTTCACACGCCGCAGCACGGGCGGCGCGTCCACGAAACGCCGCCCCACGGAGCCGTCGTTGTCCTCGACCCGCTCCGTCGACTTGGCGGCGAACCGGGCGCTCGTGTTCTGCCGGGCCTTGTCCGAGACCCGCTGGAGCGTGCCGAGGAGGTCGCGGGCATCCGCGTGCGAGACCAGTTCCTCGTCCGCGATGGCGTTCCACGCGTCCAGGGCCGGGAGCTTCGCCAGGAGCCGCATGGTGCGGCGGTAGGACCCCGCCGCGTCCAGGGCGGCGTCCGCGCAGACCGCCTCACTCGCGCCCGCCTCGCGGCCGGCGAGCACCAGGGAGGTGGCCAGGCGCTTCAGGTCCCACTCCCAGGGGCCGTGCACCGTCTCGTCGAAGTCGTTGAGGTCGATGACGAGGCCGCCCCGCGCGTCCCCGTACAGCCCGAAGTTCGCCGCGTGGGCGTCCCCGCATATCTGCGTACCGATCCCGGTCAGCGGGGCCCGCGCGAGGTCGTACGCCATGAGTCCCGCGGCCCCCCGCAGGAAAGCGAAGGGGGAGGCGGTCATCCTGCCGACCCGGATCGGCACCAGCTCCGGGAGCCGGGTGCGATTCGACTCCTCCACGGCCGCCACGGGGTCGGGGCGCCCCGACCCCGCCTCGAACCCCGCGTGCATCGAGCGGGGGACGCGCCCCCGCAACGCCTTGCCCTCGCGCTTGGGCGACCCCTGCCCGGGCCACGGCGCGAACCCCGGCACCTGCGGAATCCTCTTCCCCCGCCGCTGTCCCTGCCCTGGCCCTCGGCGCACCAGCGCCTTCCCGAGTTCCGCCATGCCCATCGCCCCCGCCGTCCGCTCGCCGAACCTGGCCTCGAAAGTACCGCCGCGCGCCGACTCCCGTCAGAGCCTGTGGATAACTTCGGTGACATAGATCACCGCGAGCCGCAGAGGCGGACCCGAGCATGCACACGGGCACAAAAAGAAGCGGTCCTCCTCCGGACTTTCGTCCGGAGGAGGACCGCTTCCTCATGGTGCGCGAGGGGGGAGTTGAACCCCCACGCCCTTTCGGGCACTGGAACCTGAATCCAGCGCGTCTGCCTATTCCGCCACCCGCGCATGGGTGTTGTCTTTGGGTCTCTCACTGTGTGGTGCGAGCGCCTGCCGACATCCAGAAGATTAGCACGGTGCGGACGGTGGATTCACATCCGTATTCGGCGGGCACCTGCCAAGGGATCCGCTCTCGGACCGTGCCGGGGCCCAGGCCACGCCCGGGGCCGCGCCCGGGCCGGCACCGGACCTGTCCCCCTGGACCGTGCTCCCGCCCGCCCGGCCCGGCCCGCCCTCGCCCATCCCCGGGACCGGAGCACGCGAAGGTCCACAGCCAGGTGCGGGACACTGGCTCGGGGCCACCTCTACGATCCCTGCAAGAGGAGACTCAGCATGCGTCGCGAGCAACTGCCCGGAAGGGTTTGCGGATCCGGAAATCAGGGCCTCGTCAGGGGCCCTGGGGGGATCCCTGACGCCTGGTGCGGGCATGCCTTGTGAGAGGCGACACTCACCGACCGGGCAGACAGGGGGAACCAGCCGATTTCCCGGCGCGTGGATACGATCAGTAAGCAGTACCAGGATGACTACGACGGAGGAGGTGCCCCATGGGAGTCCTGAAGAAGTTCGAACAGCGACTTGAAGGTCTGGTCAACGGCACCTTCGCCAAGGTGTTCAAGTCCGAGGTCCAGCCCGTCGAGATCGCCGGCGCCCTCCAGCGGGAGTGCGACAACAACGCGACGATCTGGAACCGCGAGCGGACGGTCGTCCCCAATGACTTCATCGTGGAGCTCAGCGCCCCCGACTTCGAGCGCCTGAGCCCCTACTCCGGCCAGCTCGGCGACGAGCTCTCCGGCATGGTGCGCGACTACGCCAAGCAGCAGCGCTACAGCTTCATGGGGCCCATCAAGGTCCATCTGGAGAAGGCCGAGGACCTCGACACCGGCCTGTACCGCGTCCGCAGCCGCACGCTCGCCTCCAGCACCTCCCAGTCTCCCGAGCAGGCCACCGCGGGCCCCGGCCCCGGCGGCGCGGGCCCCGGCCCCGGCGGCGCGGGTCCCGGCACCGTGGCCCCGGGCCGTGGCGCGGGCGGCGGCTATGGCTATCCGCAGTCCTCTTCCGGCGCCCCCGGCGGGGCGCCTCCCATGCCGGCGGCACCACCGCCCGGCGCGGGTCGCCCCGGCGCCCCGTCCCCGGCGGCGGCCAGACCCCCGGTCCCCGGCGCCGGACCGCTCCCGGGCGCCCAGGTGCGGCGCTGGATCGAGATCAACGGCAATCGCCATCAGATCTCCCGCCCGACGCTGGTGCTGGGACGCAGCACCGACGCCGATGTGCGGATCGACGACCCCGGCGTATCGCGCCGGCACTGTGAGATCCGGACCGGAACGCCCTCGACGATCCAGGATCTCGGGTCTACCAACGGCATCGTGGTAGACGGGCAGCACACCACCCGCGCTACGCTCCGCGACGGCTCGCGGATCGTCGTGGGCCAAACCACCATCGTTTACCGGCAAGCCGAAGGGTGAAGCGGGGGCAATGTCAGAGCTGACCCTGACGGTCATGCGGCTAGGTTTCCTAGCCGTTCTGTGGCTGTTCGTGATCGTGGCCGTCCAGGTCATCCGCAGCGACCTGTTCGGAACGCGCGTCACACAGCGCGGTTCGCGCCGAGAGCGGCCCCAGCAGGCCGCCCGGGCGCAACAGGCCGCGCCTCCGCAACAGCGCCAGCAGCAGAGCGGCGGCGGCCGCCAGCGCCGCGGCGCCCCGAGCAAGCTCGTCGTCTCCGAGGGCATCCTCGCCGGAACGACGGTCGCGCTGCAGGGCCAGACCATCACGCTGGGCCGTGCACACGATTCGACGATCGTGCTGGACGACGACTACGCCTCCAGCAGGCATGCCAGGATCTACCCGGACCGGGACGGCCAGTGGATCGTCGAGGATCTCGGGTCCACCAACGGCACGTATCTCGACCGGACCCGACTCACCACCCCGACGCCCATTCCGCTGGGCACGGCGATCCGCATCGGCAAGACCGTCATCGAGCTGCGGAAGTAGTGCTACGTCATGAAAGAGCGCGAGCGGAGCGAGCGAGCCGAAGCGGCTGTCCAGGCACTGGACGCCGGCGCGCTCCCGACCGGAGGGTGGGCACCGTGCGGATGTACCCGGAGCCGACGGGCGAGGTGCGCATGAGTCTGTCTTTGCGCTTCGCCGCCGGATCGCACAAAGGCATGATCCGGGAGGGGAACGAGGACTCCGGTTACGCCGGCCCCCGTCTCCTCGCCATCGCCGACGGCATGGGGGGCCAGGCCGCGGGTGAGGTGGCCAGCTCCGAGGTCATCACGACGCTCGTCACGCTCGATGACGACGTGCCCGGTTCGGACATCCTGACGTCGCTCGGCACGGCCGTGCAGCGGGCCAACGACCAGCTGCGGCTGATGGTCGAGGAGGACCCCCAGCTGGAGGGCATGGGGACGACCCTGACCGCCCTCCTGTGGACGGGTCAGCGCCTCGGCCTCGTCCATGTCGGCGACTCCCGCGCGTACCTCCTGCGCGACGGCGTGCTCACGCAGATCACCCAGGACCACACCTGGGTGCAGCGCCTCGTGGACGAGGGCCGCATCACCGAGGAAGAGGCCACCACCCACCCGCAGCGCTCCCTGCTGATGCGCGCGCTGGGCAGCGGCGACCACGTGGAGCCGGACCTGTCCATCCGCGAGGTCCGCGCCGGCGACCGGTACCTGATCTGCTCCGACGGCCTCTCCGGTGTCGTCTCGCACCAGACCATGGAGGACACCCTCGCCTCCTACCAGGGCCCGCAGGAGACCGTGCAGGAGCTGATCCAGCTCGCGCTGCGCGGCGGCGGCCCCGACAACATCACCGTGATCGTCGCCGACGTCCTGGACATCGACAGCGGCGACACCCTCGCCGGCCAGCTGTCCGACACCCCCGTGGTGGTCGGCGCGGTCGCCGAGAACCAGCTCCAGGCGCAGGACGACGGCGCCATGCAGACGCCCGCCGGCCGCGCCTCCGGGCTCGGCCGCCCGGTGCCGCCCCAGTCCTCGGGCGGCGGCTTCGGCCCGCCCGGCAGCGGTGACTCCACGGGGTACGTCCCCGAGGGCGGCTTCGGGGCGTACGACGACGAGGACTTCGTCAAGCCCCGCGGCGGCCGCAAGTGGATCAAGAGATCGCTCTACACCGTGCTCGCCCTCGCCATCATCGGCGGCGGGCTCTACGGCGGGTACCGCTGGACGCAGACCCAGTACTTCGTGGGCACGAAGGACGAGCACATCGCGCTCTACCGGGGCATCGACCAGGATCTCGCCTGGGTCAGCCTGTCGAAGGTGGAGAAGGACCACCCCGAGATCGAACTCAAGTACCTGCCGCCGTACCAGCGCAAGCAGGTCGAGGCCACCATCGCCGAGGGCAACTTCGACGAGGCCACGAGCAAGATCGAGGAGCTGGGTCTGCAGGCCTCCGCGTGCCGGAAGGACGCCGAGCGCCGCAAGGTGGAGCGCGAGAACAGCGCCAGGGCCGGCGAGGGCGAGGCGGGCGGCACGACCGGCCTGACCAAGGCCCCGGGCGACGACCCCACCACCGACCCGTCCGGCCCGGCCGGCAAGAACGACAAGAACAGCACGACCGACAAGAACAAGTCCAAGACCGCACCGACTCCCACACCCGGCCCCAGCCTCTCCGAGGATGAGCAGAAGCTGGTCCCGCTGTGCGGTAAGCAGTAAGCAGCCGTTGGGGGCCTCTGCACGCCATGAGCAGTACTACACACACGTCGACGATCGGCGCGATCGGGGCGCCGAGCCGGCGCAACACCGAGCTCGCGCTGCTCGCTTTCGCGGTCGTCATCCCGTTGTTCGCCTACATCAACGTCGGCCTCGCGCTCGACGGTGAACTGCCGTCCGGCATGCTCGGCTACGGCCTGGGCATCGGGCTCCTCGCCGCGGTGGGCCACATCGTGGTGCGCCGGTTCGCGGCGTACGCCGACCCGCTCCTGCTGCCGCTCGCCACGCTGCTCAACGGCCTCGGGCTGGTGGTCATCTGGCGCCTGGACCAGTCGGAGAAGCTGCAACAGCTCGCCAAGGCCGCCACGGGCTCGTTCAGCCCGTCGGCGCCCAAGCAGCTGATGTACTCGGCCATCGGCATCGCGCTCTTCGTGGCCGTGCTCATGCTGCTCAAGGACCACCGCGTCCTCCAGCGGTACACGTACATCTCCATGGTCGGCGCCCTGGTCCTGCTGCTGCTGCCCCTCGTGCCGGGCCTCGGCATGAACATCTTCGGCGCCAAGATCTGGATCAGCGTCGGCGGCTTCTCCATCCAGCCCGGTGAGTTCGCGAAGATCGTCATCGCGATCTTCTTCGCCGGCTATCTCATGGTGAAGCGGGACGCTCTCGCGCTGGCCAGCCGCCGCTTCATGGGGCTGTACCTGCCGCGCGGGCGCGACCTCGGTCCGATCGTCGTCGTGTGGGCGATGTCGATCCTCATCCTGGTCTTCGAGACCGACCTCGGTACGTCGCTGCTGTTCTTCGGCATGTTCGTCGTGATGCTGTACGTCGCCACGGAGCGCACCAGCTGGATCGTGTTCGGTCTGCTGATGTCCGCCGTCGGCGCCGTCGGCGTGGCCACCTTCGAGCCGCACGTGCAACAGCGCGTGGACGCCTGGCTGAACCCGTTCGCGCCCGAGACGCTGGCGCAGACCGACCAGATCGCCCAGTCCCTGATGGCCTTCGGCTCCGGCGGTGTCCTTGGCACCGGCCTCGGTCAGGGCCACTCCGACCTCATCGGCTTCGCCGCCAACTCCGACTTCATCCTCGCCACCTTCGGCGAGGAGATGGGGCTGGCCGGCGTCATGGCGATCCTGCTGATCTACGGCCTGATCGTGGAGCGCGGCGTCCGCACGGCGCTCGCCGCCCGCGACCCGTTCGGCAAGCTCCTCGCGATCGGCCTCTCCGGAGCCTTCGCCATCCAGGTGTTCGTCGTGTCCGGCGGTGTCATGGGCCTCATCCCGCTCACCGGTATGACTATGCCGTTCCTCGCGAACGGCGGTTCCTCCGTCATCGCCAACTGGGCCCTGGTCGGCATCCTGATCCGGATCAGCGACACCGCGCGCCGTCCCGCCCCGTCCCCCGCCCCGAACCCCGACGCCGAAATGACCCAGGTGGTCCGACCGTGAACAAGCCCCTGCGCCGGATCGCGATCTTCTGTGGGCTGCTCGTCCTCGCCCTGCTGGCCCGGGACAACTGGCTCCAGTACGTGCAGGCCGACTCCCTGGCCAAGCACGAGAAGAACCGCCGCGTCACCATCGAGCGCTACTCCCAGCCGCGCGGCGACATCATCGTGGACGGCAAGCCGATCACCGGCTCCAAGGCCACCCCGGGCAGCGACCTGAAGTACAAGCGCACCTGGAAGAACGGGCCCATGTGGGCCCCCATCACGGGTTACTCCTCGCAGCGCATCGGCGCCAGCCAGCTGGAGAACATCGACGACGGCATCCTGACCGGCAACGACGACCGGCTCTTCTTCCGTCGCACGCTCGACATGCTGACCGGCGAGAAGAAGGAGGGCGGCAACGTCGTCACCACCCTCGACGGAGCGGCGCAGAAGGCCGCCTACGAGGGCCTGAAGGGCCGCGGCAAGGGCGCGGTGGCCGCCATCGACCCCTCCACGGGCGCGATCCTCGCGCTGGCCTCCACCCCTTCGTACGACCCCGGTGACTTCGCGGGCAACACCAACGCCGAGGCCGAGAAGTTCCTGGAGCTCGACAAGGACAAGGACAAGCCGCTGGTCAACCGCGCGCTGCGCGAGACCTACCCGCCCGGCTCCACCTTCAAGGTCGTCACGGCGGCGGCCGCCCTGGAGCACGGCCTGTACGACAGCATCGACGGCAAGACGCGCTCGCCGCTGCCGTGGACCATGCCGAACACCACGACCCAGCTGAAGAACGAGGGCGACCTGCCCTGCAAGAACGCCTCGCTGCGTGAGGCGCTGCGGGTCTCCTGCAACACCGTCTTCGGCAAGATCGGCGCCGATCTCGGCAAGGACAAGATGCTGGAGACGGCGAAGAAGTTCGGGTTCAACTCCGAGCAGTTCGTCCCGGTCCGCTCCAACGCCTCGAACTTCCCCGAGGACATGGACAAGCCGCAGACCGCGCTGTCCTCCATCGGCCAGTTCGAGACCGCCGCCACGCCCCTGCAGATGGCCATGGTCGCCTCCGCGATCGCCAACGACGGCACGCTCATGGAGCCGTACATGGTCAGCGAGCTGCAGGCCCGCAACCTCGACGTCATCGAGAAGCACTCGCCCAAGGAGATGAGCGAGCCGCTCTCGAAGGAGAACGCCCAAAAGCTCCAGGAAATGATGGAGACGGTCGTCAAGTCGGGCACGGGAACCAGGGCGCAGATCCCCGGCGTCACCGTCGGTGGCAAGACGGGTACGGCCCAGCACGGCGTGGCGAACAGCAAGAACCCCTACGCCTGGTTCATCTCGTACGCCAAGACGGACTCGGGCTCGCCGGTCGCCGTCGCCGTGGTGGTCGAGGACAGTGCCGCGGACCGGGGTGACATCTCCGGTGGCGGGCTCGCCGCCCCCATCGCCAGGGACGTGATGGAAGCGGTCATCAAGAGCAAGAAGTGACGCCCGTCACGGCCACTCGACATCGGTGCACGTTGCGGTACCGGTCCGGTATCGGCTGACGGTCACGTCCGGGTCACGTAAGTCGAGCCGGGTACCGTATGCCCGGACAGCACACCGCCGGACCACACAAAGGTGCGGTCGGGGACCGACGGAGAGGGCTGGATTAGCTATGGAAGAGCCGCGTCGCCTCGGCGGCCGGTACGAGCTGGGCCAGGTGCTAGGCCGTGGTGGGATGGCGGAGGTCTACCTCGCGCACGACACCCGCCTCGGACGCACCGTGGCGGTGAAGACGCTGCGGGTCGACCTGGCCCGCGATCCGTCGTTCCAGGCCCGGTTCCGCCGTGAGGCCCAGTCGGCCGCCTCGCTCAACCACCCGGCGATCGTCGCGGTCTACGACACCGGCGAGGACTACGTCGACGGGGTCTCCATCCCGTACATCGTGATGGAGTACGTCGACGGCTCCACGCTGCGCGAGCTCCTTCACTCCGGCCGCAAGCTGCTGCCGGAGCGGGCCATGGAGATGACGATCGGCATCCTCCAGGCCCTGGAGTACTCCCACCGCAACGGCATCGTCCACCGCGACATCAAGCCCGCGAACGTCATGCTGACGCGCAACGGCCAGGTCAAGGTCATGGACTTCGGCATCGCCCGCGCCATGGGCGACTCCGGCATGACGATGACGCAGACCGCCGCGGTGATCGGCACGGCCCAGTACCTGTCCCCGGAGCAGGCCAAGGGCGAGCAGGTGGACGCCCGTTCCGACCTCTACTCCACCGGCTGTCTGCTCTACGAGCTGCTCACCGTCCGGCCGCCGTTCGTCGGCGACTCCCCGGTCGCCGTCGCCTACCAGCACGTACGTGAGGAGCCGCAGGCCCCGAGCGTCTTCGACGGAGAGATCACTCCGGAGATGGACGCCATCGTCCTGAAGGCCCTCACCAAGGACCCCGACTACCGCTACCAGTCGGCCGACGAGATGCGCGCCGACATCGAGGCGTGTCTGGACGGCCAGCCCGTCGCGGCCACCGCCGCCATGGGCGCGGTCGGCTACGGCCACCCGGACGACCAGCAGACCGCGATGCTGCACCCGCACACCGGTGGCGGCCACACGTCCATGATGCCGCCGGTCGGCCCCGACGACGGCGGCTACGACGAGACCGGCCACGGCCGCCGGCAGAAGAAGAACAACACGTCGACGTGGCTGCTGATCATCGCGGGCGTCCTCGTCCTGGTGGGGGCGATCCTCATCGGGAAGGTGGCGTTCAGCGGGGACGGCGCCGACAGCGCGACGAAGGCGCCGAACCTCGTCGGCGAGAAGCTCGGTGAGGCCAAGGAGTCGGTCGCCAACGTCGGGCTCAAACTGGAGGTCGGCAAGCACGAGCCGTGCGCCAAGTACCCGAAGGGCGAGATCTGCGAGCAGGACCCCGGGGCGGACACCGAGGTCGAGAAGGGCGACACCATCACGGTGACGGTGTCGACCGGTGCGCCCAAGGTCGCGGTGCCGAACGTCATCAGCACGGACGTCGAGGACGCCACGGAGAAGCTGCGGGGCGACAAGTACCAGTTCAAGGTGGAGACCGAGTCCCGGGAGTCCACCGAGGAGCCGGGCACGGTGCTCGAACAGGACCCGACGTTCGGGACCGAGGTCCAAAAGGGCAGCAAGATCACCCTCACCGTCGCCAAGAAGAAGGCGCAGTCCGTCGTGCCCAGCGTGGTCGGCAAGACCTGGGCCGAGGCGAAGAAGCAGATCGAGGACAACAACCTCGTTCCCCAGCGTCAGGACGTGGCCAGCGACGAGGTCGCGGAGGGCAAGGTCATCCAGACCACACCCACCGCGGGCACCTCGGCCGACCCCGGCTCCACGGT
Organism: Streptomyces sp. NPDC005898; assembly: GCF_040629635.1. Classification (NCBI taxonomy): domain Bacteria; kingdom Bacillati; phylum Actinomycetota; class Actinomycetes; order Kitasatosporales; family Streptomycetaceae; genus Streptomyces; species Streptomyces sp. NPDC005898. The sequence continues at coordinate 392,401 of NZ_JBEXWC010000002.1, forward strand.
GACCGTCCAGGTCGCCAAGAAGCCGGAGGAGACCACCGTCCCGCCGCTGACCGGCCAGAAGCTGAAGGACGCCCGTAAGGCCATCGAGGACGCCGGCCTCTCGGTCGGCACCATCACCGGCCCGCAGGACGACGACGCCCTCGTGGTCCTCTCCACGCCCAACGCGGGCGAGAAGGTCGATCCCGGCTCGGCGGTCAACCTGACCACCGCGGGCGGCGGCGGAAACGGCGGGAACGGCGGGAACGACGACGGCGGAATCGGCGGCGGGGACGACGGCGGCGGCTTCCTCGGCGGCCTGTCGCAGCGCGACTCCCACCGGGACTCCCACTGGGGCTCGAACCGCGACGAGGACTGACCCCGGCCCACCGGCCGCGTGAACGAAGCCCCGGTCACCGCTCAGCGGCGACCGGGGCTTCGTCGTACCCGCCCTGGGGCAGCGTCACTGCAGCTCCGGTGGAGGCGTCCGCTTGCTGTCGACGTCATCGATCCGCTCCAGCTCGCCCCACACGACGTAGCGGTAGGTGGAGGTGTAGACGGGCGTGCAGGTCGTCAGCGTGATGTAGCGCCCGGAGTGCTTGACGCCCGATTCCCTGGGGATGGGGTCCAGGACCTTCACGTTGTACTTCGAGGTCTCGGGCAGCGTCTCGTAGACCTTGTAGACGTACCACTTGTCCCGCGACTCGAAGACGATCGCGTCGCCCTTCTTGATCTTGTCGATCTTGTGGAACTTCGCGCCGTGCCCGTCGCGGTGCGCGGCCAGCGTGAAGTTGCCCTTCTTGTCCTGGGGCAGGGCGGACTTGATCGGCTTCTTGTAGTAGCCGGCGACGCCGTCGTTGAGGCGCTTGCTGTCGGTGCCCGGTTTGACCAGGATCTCGCCGTTGCCCATCGCGGGTACGTGCAGGAAGCCGATGCCGCCCTTGGTGTCGACGCTGCCCGGACCGCCCGCCCACCGGTCGCGCACCTTCTCGCCCTGCTGGTGCGCCTCGCGGTCGGCGACGACGTTGGTCCACCACAGGGAGTAGACGACGAAGAGGCCGAGGACCAGGCCCGCGGTGATGAGGAGTTCCCCGAAGACGCTGACCGCCGTGGCGAGGGGACCGCGGCCCCGGCGGCGCGGTGGGGGCGCCGGGGCCGCCTCGGCCTGCTTCTCGTCGTCTTCGGTCGTGGCTGCCACTGGTTCCGCCCCGTTCTCACACTTCTAGTTGACGAGCACGCTCGGCTTGCCCTTGCCGCGCGGCCGTTCCTCGGCCATCTTGCCCCAGACGATCATCCGGTACTTGCTGGTGAACTCCGGGGTGCAGGTGGTCAGTGTGATGTAGCGGCCGGGTTTCGTGAAGCCGGAGCCCGGCGGCACGGGGCTGATCACACTGATGTTTCCGGGGTTCGTCTGCGGCAGGATGCTTGCCATCTTGTAGACGTAGTACGTGTCCCGCGTCTCGACGACGATGGGGTCGCCCGGCTCCAGGCGGTTGATGTAGCGGAACGGCTCGCCGTGGGTGTTGCGGTGGCCGGCCAGCGCGAAGTTGCCCTTCTCCGCGTCCGGCATCGCGGTCTTGGTGGCGCCCTTGTCGTAGTGGCCGACCATGCCGCGGTCGAGGACCTTCTGCTTGTCGATGCCCTCGGCGACCGGCACGACGACGTCCAGCTTCGGGATGTGCAGGAGCGCGAAGCCCTGGCCCGGCTCGAAAGCACCCGGCCTGCCCTCCCCCTTCGCCCACTCCCGCTGCAGCGCGTGGGCGGCGCCGTCCGCCTGCTGCTGGGCCCTTATGTTCGTCCACCACAGCTGGTAGGCGACGAACAGCAACAGCAACACGCCTACGGTGATGAAGACTTCGCCGAGCCCACGGCTGATCACCGCGCCGGGCGAGGGCCTGCGGGCGCGCTCCGCGCGTCGGGCCTCCACCCGCGAGAGCGGGGCCCCGCCGGGCCGGGGCGGTGCGGGGCGCGCGCCGCCCTTCCTCGCGGCCTTGCGGCGGGCGGCCCTGCCCTCGGCGGGGTGCGGGAGCCCGGGGCTGCCCCCGGTGGAGCCGGCGGGCTCGGGCCCGCCCCCGGTCTGCGGCGCGCGGCGCGTGTCGGCGGTCCGCAGGCCCACCGTCTCGTCATCGGCTATCGGCTCGGGGGCGTAACCGCCGTACAGCTGCTCGTACGTGGGTTCAGGCGCGCGCTGGGGCACCACCCTGGGGGCGGGGGCCGCCGTGGGCCCGGGCGCGCGTGGCGGCTCCGCCAGGGGCTCGGGAGCGGGCACGCGCTGCGGCTCGGCAATCGCGCTGCGGAACCACGGAGAGGGGTGGTCCCCGGGCCGGGGGCCGGGCAGCGGATCGGTCAGCGGGTCGGCCAGGTGATCGACCGCTTCCTCCAGTGTCTCCGCGTCCCCGTGCGCGCGAGCGCCCCCGTCCCCGGGCGCGCCACTCGCGCCGTACGGGGCCTCGGAGGGGCCCGGCTCGGGGCGCGGGGCCGTCACGCCGTGGCCCTGCCCACCACCGGGGCGAGCCCGCTCGATCGCGCGACGGCGCCGGTGTCGCCGCACTCCACCAGCCAGTTGGCGAGCATGAGGTGGCCGTGCTCGGTCAGCACGGACTCCGGGTGGAACTGCACGCCTTCGACCGCCAGCTCCCGATGGCGCAGGCCCATGATGATGCCGTCCTCCGTACGCGCGGTGACCTCCAGCTCGGCCGGGACGGTGGCGGGCTCCGCCGCCAGGGAGTGGTAGCGGGTCGCGGTGAAGGGCGACGGCAGGCCGGCGAAGACGCCCTTGCCCTCATGGCGTACGAGCGAGGTCTTGCCGTGCAGGAGCTCCGGGGCCCGGTCCACCACGCCGCCGTACGCCACCGCCATGGACTGCATGCCGAGGCAGACCCCGAAGACGGGCACGCCGGTCGCGGCGCAGTGGCGCACCATCTCGACGCAGACGCCCGCCTGCTCCGGGGTGCCGGGTCCGGGCGAGAGCAGGACGCCGTCGAAGCCGTCCTGCGCGTGCCGCAGCTCGACCTCGTCGTTGCGCAGCACCTCGCACTCGGCCCCCAGCTGGTACAGGTACTGGACGAGGTTGAAGACGAAGCTGTCGTAGTTGTCCACGACCAGGACGCGTGTGCGGCGGGCGCCGCCGGGGGCGCTCACTGGCCGTCCACCGTGACGTCGTTGAAGGGGAGCAGCGGTTCGGCCCAGGGGAAGACGTACTGGAACAGCACATAGACCACCGCGAGGACGAGCACCAGAGCGATCAGCGCCCTCAACCATGTGTTTCCCGGCAGATGCCGCCAGATCCAGCCGTACATGCCGTCCCTTCCGGTCGCGTACGGCAACAGGCCTCTCTCGCCGTACGGCAACAGACTAACGGCGCAGTGCCTCCGGTTTCCCGGCCTCCACGGGCCGGGTGCCCTCCAGTCGGGCCCAGACGACCAGCCGGTGGCTGTGTCCCCACTCCGGTTCGCAGGTCGTCAGGGTGAGGTAGCGGTCGGGGCCCGTGAAGCCGGACGCGCGCGGGACGGGCGCGATGACGCCGATGTCGCCGGGGAGGGTCCTGTGGGGCCTCCTCTCGACGCGGTACGTGAACCAGGTCGCGCCGTCGGTCAGGACGACGGCGTCACCGCGCCGCAGCCGCGGGAAGTCCTTGAAGGGGTCGCCGTAGGTGCGCCGGTGGCCGGCGACCGCGAAGTTGCCCTTCTGTCCCAGCCGGGCGGTGGCGGCGTAGTGCCCGAGCCCCTTCTTCAGCACGTCCGTACCGGTGCCCTGGAGCACGGGCTTGTTCCACGTGAAACCGAACCGCGGGATGTACATGACGGCGAACGGTTTGCCGTCCTTGTAGGGGGCGGGCTGCAGCGGGGATGCCTCGCCGCCGCCACCCTCGGCTCCGTCCGTCCCCGTGGCCGCCGAGCCCCGCGCCCACCGGCTGTGGAGATCGTCGATCTGGCGCTCCATGGCCTCGTCGGCCCGCACGCCGGTCCAGAACAGGACATACACCACGAAGAGCACGATCAGCGTGCCGACGGTCACGCACAGCTCGCTGAACGTCCTGACGATCACGCGCACGGACACAGGCTCCCCCTAGGGGCGGCTACTCCTCGGCTGCCCACCGGCCGCTCCACGGCTCCGCCGGTCGTCGCGCGGGACCGCTCCGCCGGTCATCGCACGGGCTTCGCGTAGTGGAGATCCACTGTGCCCGAGTAGCCGGGAACAGTCACCGTCCCGTCCTCGTCCACTTTCCAGCCGAGGCCGTAGGCGTTCACGTAGAGCATGTAGTTCTGGATCTCGGGGGACGCGGCGAGGGCGGTCCTGAGCTTGTCGGGGTTCCCCACGGCGGTCACCTTGTAGGGCGGGGAGTAGACGCGGCCCTGGAGGATCAGGGTGTTGCCGACGCAGCGCACGGCGCTCGTGGAGATCAGCCGCTGGTCCATGACCTTGATGCCCTTGGCGCCGCCCTGCCACAGGGCGTTGACCACCGCCTGGAGGTCCTGCTGGTGGATGACCAGGTCGTTGGGTTGCGGGTCGGGGTAGCCCGGGAGTTTGGGCGTCGCGTCGGGCGGGGCGTCGGCGAGGGTGACCGTGACGGCCTCACCGTGCAGCTCCTTGGTGCCGGCGTTCTCCTCCAGGGCCTTGAGCCGGGCGTCGTCGGCCTTGGTGCCCCCGTCGTCGCGCTGGGCGAGCGCCTCGACGTCGTCGCGCAGGGAGCCGTTGGACTCATCCAGGGCGCCGTTCTTGTGGCTGCGCTCCTGGATCAGGTCGGACAGTTTCAGCAGGGAGGCGTCGGTGCGGATGTTGGTGCCCTTGGCCGTGTTGAAACTGGTGAAGAAAATCAGGCCGGCGAGCGCGAAAACGGCACCCGTAAGCACCCGAACCGGACGCCACCGAGGGCGACGACCGGCACCTTCGTGGGGGTCGGCAGAATTGCTCAACGTACCCTTATCTCCTTCAGCGCCGCGGAAGCACTACGCTAACGGACGCCCGGGGGAGGCCTCTGCTCCCCGAGGAGTCCCGCCCGGCCCCGTCCCAGTTACCTGCGCGGCCACGCAGCGCATCGACAGGAGAGACCCTCGTGCCGAAGTCACGTATCCGCAAGAAGGCAGACGACTACACGCCGCCCCCCGCCAAGAAGGCGACGAACATCAAGCTGACCAACCGCAGCTGGGTGGCTCCGGTGATGCTGGCGATGTTCCTCATCGGGCTCGCCTGGATCGTGGTCTTCTACGTCACGAACGGCACGCTGCCGATCGACTCGCTCGGCAACTGGAACATCGTCGTCGGTTTCGGCTTCATCGCGGCGGGCTTCGGCGTCTCCACGCAGTGGAAGTAGCTCTCCGCACGGACGGGAACCAGCTCCCGGCACGGAGGGGAAGTAGCTCACCCCACCCCCGCCGCGCAAGCCCTGCCCTGAGTTATCCACAGCGCTATCCACACGAGTGGAAAAGGTCTGAAGATCTGTGGATAACTCTCCGCCGGTTGACACCGGTGTGACTGACCCACCGGTTCCCTCGCCACCGCCCACCCCTTGTCCTTCCTGGGAAAACCCGGGCCGGCGACGAGGGGCACGGGTGTTCCCCACAGCGTGCACAGGATCGAGCACACGCTGTGGACAACACCGTTTCCTCACACGAGCTGCCCGGTCCTGACGAGCACGATCACGACGGTCGCGACCAGGACCAGCGCACAGCTGCCGTACTGGATGAGGCTCCGCCGCTCGCGGGGCGCGTACACCATGGCGTAGCCCACGACGAGCCCGCCGACGAGGCCACCGATGTGGGCCTGCCACGCGATGTTGGGCCAGAACTTCGTGATGAGCAGGTTGACCGCCAGCAGCACGAGGACCGGCCGCATGTCGTACTTCAGGCGCCGCATCAGGACGGCGGTCGCGCCGAACAGGCCGAAGACGGCGCCGGACGCCCCGAGCGAGGGCTGATTCGGCTCCGCGAGGAGATAGGTCAGCGCGCTGCCCGCGATCCCCGAGGCCAGGTACAGGGCGATGTACCGGGCCCGGCCGAGGGCCGCTTCGAGCGGCCCGCCGATCCACCACAGGCTCAGCATGTTGAAGGCGATGTGCATGACGCTGCCGTGCAGGAACATCGCCGTGACCAGGCGGTACCACTGTCCCTCGGCGACGCCTTCGACCGATCCGAGTTCCGGCACGAAGGCGCGTCCGAGCATGTCGTACTGGTCGGTGAAGCGGTCCCCGATCGCCATCTGCACCAGGAACAGGGCGATGTTCAGCCCCAGCAGGACCTTGGTGACCAGCCGGGGGTCGGCGCTGATCGTGCCGCCGGCGACCGTGCGCGGCTGGGTGGCCGTCGGGGCGTGGCCCGTCCCCGAACCACCGCGGACGCACTCCGGGCACTGGAAGCCGACCGAGGCGCTGATCATGCACTCGGGGCAGACGGGACGTTCACACCGGGTGCAGGTGATGCCGGTCTCACGGTCCGGGTGGCGGTAGCAGCGGGGCAGGCCCGACTCCCCCCGCGACTCCTGCGGGCTGCCTGGCACCTGGTCCATGAGGTCCCCTCAAATCTCCGTGCGACGGCACTGGTACGACGGCACTGCGGCGCTGTGGCGTGCTGGCACGCTCGGCAACGCACCGCCCCGCCCTTCCTTACGGATGGGCGGGGCGGTTCGGTTCCCTCGCGGATACGCGCGGGTACGCGTCGATCAGGCGTCGCGGGTCTCGATGACCACGGACTCGATGACCACGTCCTGCACCGGGCGGTCGGTGCGCGGGTTGGTCTGCGTGCCCGCGATGGCGTCCACGACCTTGCGGCTGGCGTCGTCGGCGACCTCGCCGAAGATCGTGTGCTTGCCGGTCAGCCACGCGGTCGGCGACACGGTCACGAAGAACTGCGAGCCGTTCGTGCCCGGTCCCGCGTTGGCCATCGCCAGCAGGTACGGCTTGTTGAAAGCGAGGTCCGGGTGGAACTCGTCCTTGAACTCATAGCCCGGGCCACCGGTGCCGTTGCCCAGCGGGTCGCCGCCCTGGATCATGAATCCGCTGATAACGCGGTGGAAGACGGTGCCGTCGTACAGACGGTCCGTGGTCTTCTTGCCGGTCGCGGGGTGGACCCACTCGCGCTCGCCCTGAGCGAGCTCAACAAAGTTCTTGACCGTCGTGGGCGCGTGGTCCGGCAGGAGCCGGATCACGATGTCGCCCTGGTTGGTCTTCAGGGTGGCGTAAAGCTGCTCAGCCACGATCTGCCTTCCGTTGTCTTCTGTGACAGTCTTCTGTGACACCCCGATCCTCGCACGGACCGGATGGGGACGAGTAGCCGCCGAGTGGCGCGCGCCGCGGCGATCCGCGGGCGGCGATCCATGGCATCGTCGGCAAAGAACTCTTCTCGTCCCGTTCAACCGGATTCCCCGGGCCGGAAACGGATACCCGTTCCTTGCCGCCCGCGAGTGATTCATACCTGGGAGCGATCCAGAAGGCATGATCCTTGAAAGGGTGGAAAGGTGACATACGTATACGCCACCGAGGAGGAGGATCACGTGACCCGCATCGACAGCGTGCGTGCCGCGACTGGCTCGGCCAAGGACAGCGTGCGGCACGCCGCGGACGCGGTGGCGCCATACGCCGACACGGCCAAGGGCCGGGCCGCGCAGTACGCCCAGGAGGCGCGTGCGCGGCTGGCGCCCAAGGTGTCGCAGGCGGCCGAACAGGCCCGTGTCCAGTACGGCGCCCACGTCGCCCCCCGCGTCGAGCAGGCGCGTACGCACGTGCCGCCGAAGGTCGACCACGCCGCCCACGAAGCAGCCGTACGCACCCGCAAGGCCGCCCGGCAGGCCGCCGAGTACTCCAAGCCCCGCATCGAGAACGCGGTGGCGGCCGCCCAGCCCGTCCGTGAGGAGGCGGCGGCCCGCAGCACGGCCGCGCTCGCTGCTCTGCGCGGCCAGGTCTCGGCCAAGGAGATCCAGCGGCTGGTCCGCAAGCACGAGCGCCGGGCCAGGAACGGCCGCATCGCCAAGAAGCTGGCCCTTGTCAGCATCCTCGCGGGGGGTGCCTTCGCCGCCTGGAAGTGGTGGGACAAGCAGGCCAACCCGGACTGGCTGGTGGAGCCGCCCGCGGCCACCGAGGTCCCCGACAGCACGCCGCTGACCTCGGTCGACGGCAGCGACCAAGCCGCCCTCGACCCGGAGGTCCAGGCCAAGCAGGCCGAGGCGGAGGCGACGGACCGGGACAAGCAGAGCTGACGCAGGCGGGACGCGCGCCGCGTCCCCTGCGGCAGTGACACCGCAGCACCACGCGTCGTGGGGCGGAGGACCGACTGGTCCTCCGCCCCACGATGTTTCACGTGAAACAGCGCCTCGAGCGTCCCGCCCGCCGCCTGACCGCGTTCTCGCACACGCTGACCGCGTTCTCGCACACGCCGCTCACCAGTCGATCCCGGCCGCCACCGGCCGATGGTCGCTGCCGGTGGCCGGCAGCACCCACGCGCTCTTCGGCTCGACGCCCCGGACCAGGATCTGGTCGATCCGCGCCACGGGGAAGGTCGCCGGCCAGCTGAAGCCGAAACCGTCCCCGGCCTCCTCCTGGGCGGAGTGCAGCCGCGCGGCGAGACCGGCGAGCGCGCGGTCGTCCAGGGTGCCGTTGAGGTCACCGAGGAGCACCACCCGTTCGTTGTGTTCGGCGGCGACGGCCTCGGCAAGCGCCTGTGCGCCGCGATCCCGGTCGCCCGTCCAGAACCCGTCCCCGGGACGGACCCGTACGGACCCCAGGTGGGCCACGTACACCGCCAGCGGCCCGTTCTCCGTGGCCACCGTGGTGCGCAGCGCCCGACTGTCGGCCGCTCTGACCTCGGCCGGCTTGGTGGCCGCCAGCGGTCCGACGTCCTGCGCGGTGTCGACCGGTCCGGTGTCCGACAGCGGCAGCTTGCTCCACAGACCGACGGTGCCCAGCACCGTGTGGTGCGGGTAGGCCTTCGCCAGTGCCCGCTCGTACAGCGGCTTCGCCTGCGGGTCGATCTCCTCCAGGGCCAGTACGTCGGCACCGGAGCGGACCAGGTCGCGGGCGGTGCCGGCCGGGTCGGCGTTGTCGGCGTCGACGTTGTGGGAGACCACGGTGAGGTCGGCGCCCGGCCGGGACTTGTCGGCGAGCAGCCCACCGTAGAGGTACAGCCACGCCACGGCGGGCAGCAGCAGCGCGAGGGCCGCCGAGGCGGAGCGGCGCCACAGCGCCCCGGCGAGCAACACCGGGACGAACAGCGCGGACCACGGCAGGAAGCTCTCCACCAGGCTGCCGATGCCCTTGCGGTCCGGGAGCCGGGCGTGCAGCAGGAGGAGCAGGCCCAGCAGCAGCGCCAGCACCGCGAACACCGGGCCCCGCTTCCACGGCTCCGCTCGGGGCCGGGCCGGGGCGTCCGGACGCCCCTCCTGGTGTCGGCCCTGGCGCCGCTCCTGATCTCGCTCCTGGTCTCGCTCCTGGTCTGGGGAGCTGGGGCCTCGGAGGACGCGGAGGAGTTGCCGCGGCCGGCGCTCGCGTATGCCTGCCGACACTGGAGTGGGAGTCATACCGCCAGTCAAGGCAGCCGGGTGTTGTCGCCACGTATGCGGTTTTCGATACACCGGCGATATGTGCCGGCTCGTAGCCTCGCTCCATGCGTGTGCTGATTGTCGAGGACGAGCCCTATCTGGCGGAGGCCATCCGCGACGGCCTCCGCCTGGAGGCGATCGCGGGCGACATCGCGGGTGACGGCACCACCGCGCTGGAGCTGCTGGCCGTCAACACGTACGACATCGCCGTCCTCGACCGCGACATCCCCGGCCCGTCCGGTGACGAGATCGCCAGGCACATCCTCGCCTCCGGCAGCGGCACACCGATCCTCATGCTCACGGCGGCCGACCGCCTCGACGACAAGGCCTCGGGGTTCGAGCTCGGAGCCGACGACTACCTCACCAAGCCGTTCGAGCTCCGGGAACTCGCGCTCAGGCTCAGAGCACTCGACCGCAGACGTGCCCACCACAGGCCTCCCGTACGGGAGATCGCGGGACTGCGCCTCGACCCGTTCCGCAGAGAGGTCCACCGGGACGGCCGCTACGTGGCACTGACCAGGAAGCAGTTCGCCGTGCTCGAAGTCCTCGTCGCCGCGGAGGGCGGTGTCGTCAGCGCCGAGGAACTCCTGGAGCGCGCGTGGGACGAGAACGCCGACCCGTTCACCAATGCCGTCCGCATCACCGTCTCGGCCCTGCGCAAACGGCTCGGCGAACCCTGGATCATCGCCACCGCCCCGGGTGCCGGCTACCGCATCGACACGGCGCCACGGGCCACACCCGAGGGGGAAGGCCGTGGATAGGCGGCCCGGCCTGAGCGTTCGCCTCAAGCTCACGCTCAGCTACGCCGGTTTCGTCATGCTCGCCGGTGCCCTGCTGCTCGCCGCCGTGTGGGTGTTCCTCCTGCAGTACGTCCCCGACGACTGGGACCGCAGGATGCTGCACGAGAACCCCAATCGCCAGCTCCTCATCGGCACCTTCACTCCGGCGGCAGCCGCGGTCCTGATGTTCCTGCTTGTCTTCGGCCTCCTCGGCGGCTGGTTCCTCGCGGGCCGCATGCTCGCCCCCCTGACCCGCATCACCGACGCCACCCGCATGGCGACGGACGGATCACTCTCGCACCGCATCCGCCTGGAGGGCCGCAGGGACGAGTTCCGCGACCTGGCCGACGACTTCGACGCGATGCTCGAACGACTCGAGGCGCACGTCGCGGAACAGCGGAGGTTCGCGGCCAACGCCTCGCACGAGCTGCGCACCCCGCTGGCGATCTCGAAGGCGCTGCTCGACGTCGCCCGCAGCGACCCCGACCACGACACCGGCGAACTCGTCGAGCGTCTCCACACCGTCAACAGCCGGGCGATCGACCTCACGGAGGCGCTGCTGCTGCTCGGCCGCGCCGAGCGGCGGACCTTCGCCCGAGAACGCGTCGACCTGTCCCTCATGGCGGAAGAAGCCACCGAAACACTTCTCCCCCTCGCCGAGAGGCACCGCGTCTCCCTCGCCACCAGCGGTGACATCGCACCCACGACCGGCTCGCCGGCGCTCCTGCTCCAACTGGTCACGAACCTCGTGCACAACGCGATCGTCCACAACCTGTCCGAACGGGGCACCGTGTGGATCACCACCGCTGCCCGGCCCGAAACCGTGCTGCTCTCCGTCGAGAACACCGGCGAGAAGCTCGCCCCGCAGCTGACCCCGACCCTCACCGAACCGTTCCGGCGCGGCACGGAACGCGTCCACACCGACCATGTGGGCGCGGGCCTCGGCCTGGCCATCGTCGAGACGATCACCCGTGCCCACGACGGCACCCTCACCCTCACCCCGCGCCCCGCCGGCGGCCTGAGCGTCACCGTCGAGCTGCCCGCGGCGCCCCCGCGTACCGCCTCCTGACCAAGGTCGGCGGAGCCACGGGCCCGGGAACGGCGCGGGGCATGTCACGGACATGCACGCAGGGACCAGAGCGCATGCACGGCAGGGCAACGGCGTGCCAGAAAGCGCACGCATGCTGAAGCGAACCGCGAGGGGATCGCAAACCCCGCCCACACCCGACCGACTGATGAGGGAACGCCGTGCTCAAGAGGACTGGCTTCGCGCTGGTGTCGATCACCGCCGCGACCGCACTGCTCACCCCGCCGGCCACCATGGCCTCGGCGACGACCGGCCCCGCCCACAGGACGACGGCGGTCAGCCGGCACCTCCAGCCGGCGGCGCCGACGGCGGTCAGCCGGGACCTCCAGCCGGCATCGCCGACGGCGGTCAGCCGAGACCTCAGGCCGACGGCCAGGAGCAGCGCGGCCACCCAGGAGAACTGGCCGGTCATCGACTGGGACATCACGGACATCACGGCCGGCCGGGGCGAGCACGCGAATCGCTACTGGAACCTGATCGACGCGATCCACCGCAACAGCTACGGCGACGCGACCGACACCGGCAGCGGCCTGGTCCAGCAGACCACCCGGAACACGAACCGGCTGATCCAGGTGCGGGTGCGGAACGAGGGGCGCGACCTCGTCTCCGTCTACCTGTGGGCCGACAACCTCTACGTCGCGGGCTTCTACTCGCCCGGCGCCGGCGTCCACTGGGCCTTCCAGGACGGCCGCCAGCAGCAGTTCCAGCAGGATCTGGGCGTGCAGGTGCGTTTCATGCCGCGCAACGGGAGCTACCTCAGCCTCAACGGCGGCAGCACGCGCGAGAACCTCTACCTCGGCTCCACCAACATCTTCAACGCGCTGTACGACCTGCACAACGTCCCCACGTGGAACGAGACGCGCGTCGACCGGGGCATGCTGATGGCCATCACCATCTTCTCCGAAGCCGCCCGCTTCGGCCCGATCTTCAACCGCGTCTACGGCAACATCAACGGCTTCACCAACTACCAGCTGAGCCATGACTACGCCGAAATGGAGAACCAGTGGGGAGCCCTCTCCCGGGCCGCCCACAGCTGGCGTGAGGGCCGCCCGGCCTCGGTGCGCCTGATCGGCAACAACGTCACCAGCTTCGACCGGCTGCGCCAGGTGGTCGGCTTCGTCGAGCTGCACGGCTCGGAGGCGCTGCTCTAGAGCGTTGCCCGCGGCACCCCGGGGCGGCCGCGGGCCTGTGGACACGGAAAAGCCCCTCCGACCCGCGTTCGCGCAGTTCGGAGGGGCTCTCGGGCTGTGGAGCCTAGGGGAGTCGAACCCCTGACATCTGCCATGCAAAGACAGCGCTCTACCAACTGAGCTAAGGCCCCGAGAACGATGCGCCGGGCCGCGAGGACCGCCTTCCGGCGTGCACCGCAGACCAGAGTACCGGGTCACCCCCCGGATCTCGCAAAAGGATTGGGGGTCCCGGTCGACGACCACGCTCCGTAAGATGCACGACGTGGTTCGCGGCAGCGAACCGCGGTCTTAGGGGAAGCGATGGGGAGACGCAATGGACGCCGCACAGCAGGACACCACCGCGAGAGCACGGGAGCTCCAGCGGAACTGGTACGGGGAGCCGCTGGGGGCGCTCTTCCGTCGACTCATCGATGATCTGGGCCTCAACCAGGCGCGTCTCGCCGGGGTCCTCGGCCTGTCCGCGCCCATGCTGTCCCAGCTGATGAGCGGTCAGCGCGCCAAGATCGGCAACCCCGCGGTCGTCCAGCGTGTGCAGCTCCTCCAGGAGCTGGCGAGCCAGGTCGCGGACGGCAGCGTGAGCGCCGCCGAGGCGACCGACCGCATGGACGAGATCAGGAAGTCCCAGGGCGGCTCCGTGCTCACCAACACCTCGCAGACGGCGACCGGTTCGGGCGCGCCCACGGTCAAGCGCGTGGTGCGCGAGATCCAGTCGCTGCTGCGCTCCGTCGCCGCCGCCGGCGACATCATCGACGCCGCCGACTCCCTCGCCCCGACCCATCCGGAGCTGGCAGAGTTCCTCCGGGTGTACGGCGCCGGACGCACCGCGGACGCGGTGGCCCACTACGAGGCGCACCAGAGCTGAGCCGTCGACCGGGCCGCCGCACGGCCCGGAAGGGGAGCGGAGCGCGACCATGGGTGAGGTCTTCGCCGGCCGGTACGAACTGGTCGACCCGATCGGACACGGGGGAGTCGGAGCGGTCTGGCGCGCCTGGGACCACCGGCGGCGCCGCTACGTGGCCGCCAAAGTGCTGCAACAGAGCGACGCCCACACCCTGTTGAGGTTCGTGCGGGAGCAGGCCGTCAGGATCGACCACCCGCACGTGCTCGCGCCCGCCAGCTGGGCCGCCGACGACGACAAGGTCCTGTTCACCATGGACCTGGTCGGCGGCGGCTCGCTGGCGCACCTCATCGGGGACTACGGACCGCTGCCGCACCGTTTCGCCTGCACGCTCCTCGACCAGCTCCTCTCCGGTCTCGCGGCCGTCCACGCCGAAGGTGTCGTCCACCGCGACATCAAGCCGGCCAACGTCCTGCTCGAAGCCACCGGCTCCGGACGCCCGCACCTGCGTCTGTCGGACTTCGGCATATCCATGCGCAAGGGCGAGCCACGACTGACCGCGACCGACCATGTCATGGGCACGCCCGGCTACTTCGCTCCCGAGCAGCTGCTGGGCGCCGAACCGGACTTCACCGCCGACCTCTTCGCCGTCGGCCTGGTGGCCTTGTACGTCCTGGAGGGCGCGAAACCGGACGCCACGGCACTGATCGCACACTTCGCCGCGCACGGCACGCCCTGCGCGCCACGGGGTGTGCCGGAACCGCTCTGGCAGGTCATCGCCACCCTGCTCCAGCCCGACCCCAGGGCGCGGTTCCGCACCGCCGCCGGGGCGCGCAAGGCGCTGGCGTCCGCCGCCGAGCTGCTGCCGGAGCCGGACGCCGAGCCCGTCCAGATCTTCGACCATCTTCCGCCGCTGCCCACGGGGTACGCCCCTACTGGGCCCACTGGTCACACCGACCTCGCGCGTCCCACCAGCCCCGCCGGACACAGCGGCTCTGCCCGTCCCCCGGCCACCCTCAGTAACGGCTCCCCACCACCGAGCCCCGCACCGGCGACGCACCGCGCCCCCGCCTTCGGGACCCACAGCTACGTATCGCCACCGCCCTCCACGCCCCCCACGGCCAACCCACCACCCCACCCGCCCGCGAAGATCGCCGTCCCGATGCTGCTCATCGCGCTGCTGTGCCTCACCGTCGGCGTGTGGGCCCTGACCCGGCTCTGACGGCGAAGAGCGTCGCCCGCCGCCGCGCGACCAGCGTCCACACGCCGAGGACGCCCAGCAGACCCGCCCCGGTCCCGATCCCACCGACCGCGAGCACCACCATCGCCGTGTCGTCGTCGTCGTCCCCCTCCGTGACGCCGAACTCCCCCGCGGGTATGGGCGATCCCGCGTACGCCGGCCCCGGACGCGCGGCCCCTTCGACGGATATTCGGAGTGTCAGGTCGAGGGGCCCCTCGCCGGACACCTCCGCGACCCGCGGGCTGAGGTGGACCGACAGGTAGTACCAGCCGGCGAACCGCACCGCGGCCACCCTGTCGGCCGGCGCGAAGCGGTTCTCGTACGCAACCGGAGGCAGCGGGTCCAGCCGCACCGACTTCTGCTTGCCGTCGTACGCCGTGTCCTCGTCCTCGACCTCCGCGCGCACCGGGTTGGACAGCGCCACGACCAACGCGGACGAGACGTACCCCTTACCGCGCCCAGAGCCGCGTACCGCGCCGTTCCGCTCGCCCCGCCCGCTCGAACTGCCCAGCTCCGCGCCGACGGAGAGGCGCTGCCCCCAGTCGACCGGCACCCGGTAGAAGAGCGTTCGGCCGGGTGCGATCCGGTCGCCCCAGACCCCCGTACCCAGCGCGCGGGCCCCGGAGAAGCCCGGCCCGCCCGCGCGGCTCTTCCGCTCACCGGTCCGGGGCGCGGGGGTGGCGGAGTTCCAGGAGCGGGGCGCTCGCGTCGCTCCCGCCGACCGCAGCGCGGGTTCCGTCGCGACCCGAAGCTCCAGCCCCCAGTCACGCCGGGAGGACTCGGGGTCGCTCATCCGCTCGACGAGCACGTAGTACGTGCCGGCCCCCGCGCAGCTCCTCTCGTCGGGCCCGACCCGGCGCGCCGCCGTGGCGGTGACGGGGCGCGGGCTCTCCGAGGCCCCGAACCTCGCCTTCCGCGCCTCCCGGGGACTGCAGTTGGCGCCGTCGGCGTCCTGCACGGAGACCTTGAGGCCATCGGCGTAGGAGACCTTCTCGGCCACCCCCGGCACCGCGGTGACCGCCACGTAGGCGCTCTCCTCTGCCGTCAACTCCAGGCGGTAGAAACGCTGCCCCGCGCGCGGGAGGGAGCTCAGGTACGACTTCCCCGGGCTGAGCCGGTGCCCCGCCGCGTTGCTCGTCGCGCCGTCGATCGTTTCGGCGTCCTCGGCGAAACCGTACGGAGAGGACGCGCCCGCCGCCACCGTCTGAGCCGGGGGCAGCACTCCGGTCACACACAGCGCCGCCCCCACCGCCAGCGCCGCGCCCCTGCCCCCGCCAAGCCGCCGCCCCATCCCGCGCCACCCCTCGTCGCGAAGTCGGCCGTCCCGCCCGGACCGCCCGGGCCCATCCGCCCCGAGCGTCCTGCCCGCCGGGCGTCCCGGGGACACCACCACGACTCCGCCGTCACCGCAACCGCGCCACCACCAACCCCCACATTCGCTCCCGCAAGCAAATCCTTTACGGGAGCGAACTCACCGCACAGCACAAAGCCCCGGCCGCATCAGCGACCGGGGCCTGTGAAGTGACTGGTGTCGATGACTCACGAACCCGTGGGCACGGAGTCAGTCGCCTCCGTCCACAGATCCTGCTCGGCGCGATCCGCCTGGATCTGGCGGTACACGAGGAGCCCGCCGATGGCGGCCAGTGCGACCAGGAGAAGCTTCTTCACCGCGCGACCTCGTCTTTCCTTGACGTAGGGGACTTCTGGCGCCCGACTATACACACCGACCGATATCGATCGGTGACCTGGATCCGACCCCCAACTTCCGCCCCCGACACAGCAGTCCAAACGGACTTCGGCGCTCCGCCGGCCTCGCCCCACTGTGGCGTTCGCCGCTCCGCGCCCTTTCTCGGGGCCCTTGGGGCCATCCGGGTGGTGTTCATCTGAACATCGGCGCCGCGCGGGCGTCGGTCCGTCGTTATCGACCCCACATACACATCATGAGGAAAGTACGCAAATCGCCCAACCCGAATTGAGGGGTCATGACCGGCAACAAGGCCATGAAGCTGTGGACCACGATCGTCACCGCCTTCCTCGCGCTCTTCGCGGCGCTCGGACTCACCACGACGGCCACCGCGGCCACGGCGGTACAGGAGACCACGAACGCTCGCAACGCCACGGAGTGCGCGCCCACGCCGGCTCTGGCCGCCCTCTGGACAGCCGCGTACGAACGTTCGTTGCCCCCGACGATGAAGCAGCGCATCCGCGCCGAGGCCCACGGGTCATCCCCCAGCTGCCGGCACCTGCCCCCCGCGGACACGGAAACCGAGGCCGGGACGGCCACCGCCCATGAGCCAGGGCTCGCCTCGGAGCCGTAACCCGGACCGGGCACCCCCCATAGACGTCCGAAGGCCCCCCAGCCACACAGGCTGGGGGGCCTTCGCGCGAACGGACCGGCCGGCCGAGGGCGCGCGGTGCAGTCAGCTCGCCTGGCGCCGCTGACCGAGGACGCAGAACTCGTTGCCCTCGGGGTCCTCCAGGACCACCCACGACTGCTCGCCCTGGCCGATGTCGACGCGCTTCGCGCCGTGCGCCTCCAGGCGGGCCACCTCGGCGGCCTGGTCGTCGGGCCGGAAGTCGAGATGCAGCCGGCTCTTGGCCTTCTTGCTCTCCTCGACCCGGACGAAATCCAACCCCGGCAGGCGATCCGGCGCCGGGCGGATCTCGAACTCATCGTCATCGGAGTGGACGACGACCCAGCCAAGAGCGTCGGCCCACCACTGCCCCAGGGCCGCCGGATCCACCGAATGAACGATTACCTGTTCCCATTCCAAGGTCATCCGCAGAGCGTAGTGCGACCGAGGTTTCGACGACAGTGAGTTGTTCAGGGCGACCCGACACGGCAAAAACCCCCGACCGTATTCGGCCGGGGGTTTTCGTACTGGTGGGGCTAACAGGATTTGAACCTGTGGCCTCATCCTTATCAGGGATGCGCTCTAACCAACTGAGCTATAGCCCCGCCGCGCTTCGGAGTATGTCCCGCGCGCTGACCCCTGAAGATTAGCGCACCTGGGGGCCAGTCCCAAAATCGGTGCTCCGGCCCCGACGCGACCCCGTTACTCGTCTTCCGCCAGCGTCAGCTCGACGCCGCCCACGAAGCCCGCGGAGAGGTTGTAGATGAACGCCGCGAGCGTCGCCAGCGCCGTGGCCAGGATGACGTCGATGACCGCGATGATCGAGGTGAACGTCAGGACGCGCGGCAGCGACAGGAAGGACTGCAGGTCGAAGCCGTTCGACTCGTTCGAGCCCGTCGCCTCCGAGATCGTGCCGCCCACCGTCGAGAAGACGCCCATCGCGTCCATGACCATCCACAGCACGGCGGCCGCGACGATCGTGCAGATGCCGAGCGCGATGGAGAGCAGGAAGCTGACCTTCATGACCGACCACGGGTCGGCCCTGGCCACCCGCAGCCGCGCCTTGCGCGTGCGCGGCACCGTGCGCGTGCCCGGCCGCGGCTTGCGCGCCGCGCCCCCCTTGGCGCCCTGCTGGTACGCCTGCGGCGGGTGGTACGGCTGAGACGCCTGCGTCTCGGGCCTGCGCTCCCCGGGCAGCGCCCCGCCCGACGTGTCGGCGTCTCGGGTGTCCGTCACAGTTCCCCCCTGGGATCCATGAGACTCGTCGGAGTCGTGGGCATCTGTGGCGGAGCCACGGGCACCGTCCCTACCGGTAGTGCCGGCCCGCTGGGCCTCGGCGCCCGTGGCTTTACTCACGATCACTCACTCCTCGCGCTACTCGGCCGAGGAGTCCGTGCCCTCGTCCGTACCGACGGCCGGCTCGATGCCGTCCGGGTCGTCGACGACGATGTCCCCGTCGACTTCCTCGGCCTCGCGGCCGGCCTCGGCGTTACGAGCGATGCCGACCACGGCATCGCGCTTGCCCAGGTTGATCAGTTGGACGCCCATGGTGTCACGGCCCGTCTCCCTGACCTCGTTGACTCGCGTACGAATCACACCACCGCCCAGCGTGATGGCGAGGATCTCGTCCGTCTCCTCGACCACCAGGGCGCCCACGAGTTCGCCGCGGTCCTCCACGATCTTGGCGGCCTTGATGCCCAGGCCACCGCGACCCTGCACGCGGTACTCGTCGACATTGGTCCGCTTCGCGTACCCACCGTCGGTGGCGGTGAAGACGAACGTACCGGGCCGGACGACATTCATCGAGAGCAGTTCGTCGCCGTCGCGGAAACTCATGCCCTTCACACCCGACGTGGCGCGGCCCATCGGGCGCAGCGCGTCGTCCGTTGCGGTGAACCTGATCGACTGGGCCTTCTTGCTGATGAGCAGCAGGTCGTCCTCGGCCGACACCAGCTCGGCGCCGATCAGCTCGTCGTCCGAACCGTCGTCCGTCTCGCGGAGGTTGATGGCGATGACACCGCCCGAGCGGGGCGAGTCGTAGTCCTTCAGCGGGGTCTTCTTCACGAGGCCGCCCTTGGTGGCGAGCACCAGGTAGGGCACCGCTTCGTAGTCGCGGATCGCGAGGATCTCGGCGATCTGCTCGTCCGGCTGGAAGGCGAGGAGGTTCGCCACGTGCTGGCCGCGGGCGTCGCGGCCGGCGTCGGGCAGCTCGTACGCCTTGGCGCGGTAGACGCGGCCCTTGTTCGTGAAGAACAGCAGCCAGTGGTGCGTCGTCGACACGAAGAAGTGGTCGACGATGTCGTCCTGCTTCAGCTTCGTGCCGCGCACGCCCTTGCCGCCGCGCTTCTGCGAGCGGTAGTCCTCGGTCTTGGTGCGCTTGATGTAGCCGCCGCGGGTGATCGTGACGACGATGTCCTCTTCGGCGATCAGGTCCTCCATGGACATGTCGCCGTCGAAGGGCACGAGCGCGGAGCGACGGTCCTCGCCGAACTTGTCGACGATCGCCGCGAGCTCGTCGCTGATGATCTGGCGCTGCTTCTGGGGCGAGGCCAGGATCGAGTTGTACTCGTTGATCTTGGCCTGGAGCTCGTCGTGCTCGGCGACGATCTTCTGGCGCTCCAGGGCGGCGAGCCGGCGCAGCTGCATCTCGAGGATGGCGTTGGCCTGGATCTCGTCGATCGAGAGCAGGCCCATGAGGCCCTCGCGCGCGACGTCGACGGTCTGGCTGCCGCGGATGAGCGCGATGACCTCGTCGATGGCGTCCAGGGCCTTGAGCAGGCCGCGCAGGATGTGCGCCCGCTCCTCGGCCTTGCGCAGCCGGAACTTCGTGCGCCGGACGATGACCTCGACCTGGTGCGTCACCCAGTGGCGGATGAACGCGTCCAGCGAGAGCGTGCGTGGCACCCCGTCGACCAGGGCCAGCATGTTGGCGCTGAAGTTCGACTGGAGGTCGGTGTGCTTGTAGAGGTTGTTCAGCACGACCTTGGCGACCGCGTCCCTCTTCAGGACGATGACCAGGCGCTGGCCGGTGCGCGAGGACGACTCGTCGCGCACGTCGGCGATGCCGCCGACCTTGCCGTCCTTGACCAGGTCGGCGATCTTCTGCGCGAGGTTGTCGGGGTTGGTCTGGTAGGGCAGCTCGGTGACCACCAGGCACTGGCGGTTCTGGATCTCCTCGACCGCGACGACCGCGCGCATCGTGATGGAGCCGCGGCCCGTGCGGTAGGCCTCCTCGATGCCCTTGCGGCCCACCACGAGGGCGCCGGTCGGGAAGTCGGGGCCCTTGATGCGCTCGATGAGGGCGTCCAGCAGCTCCTCGTGCGAGGCGTCGGGGTGCTCCAGGGCCCACTGCGCGCCCGCCGCGACCTCGCGGAGGTTGTGCGGCGGGATGTTGGTGGCCATGCCGACCGCGATGCCCGCCGAACCGTTGATCAGCAGGTTCGGGAAGCGCGCCGGCAGGACCGTCGGCTCCTGGTTGCGGCCGTCGTAGTTGTCCGTGAAGTCGACGGTGTCCTCGTCGATGTCGCGGACCATCTCCATGGCCAGCGGCGCCATCTTGCACTCGGTGTACCGCATGGCGGCCGCCGGGTCGTTGCCCGGGGAGCCGAAGTTGCCGTTGGAGTCCACCAGCGGCATCCGCATCGACCACGGCTGGGCGAGGCGCACCAGGGCGTCGTAGATCGAGGAGTCGCCGTGCGGGTGGTACGTGCCCATGACGTCGCCGACGACGCGGGCGCACTTGTAGAAGCCCTTCTCGGGGCGGTAGCCGCCGTCGTACATCGCGTACAGGACGCGGCGGTGGACGGGCTTCAGGCCGTCGCGTACGTCGGGCAGCGCGCGGGACACGATGACGGACATCGCGTAGTCGAGGTAGGAGCGCTGCATCTCCGTCTCGAGCCCGACGGGCTCGACACGCATGCCCACACCGGGAACGACAGGTTCCTCTTCGGGCGTCACAGGGGTGTTCTCGTCGGCCATTGCTGGTCAAAGTCCTTTCGAGGTGCGGCTTGTACGGGCCGACTCAGATGTCGAGGAAGCGAACGTCCTTGGCATTGCGCTGGATGAACGAGCGCCGTGCCTCGACGTCCTCTCCCATCAGCACCGAGAAGAGGTCGTCGGCCTGTGCCGCGTCGTCCAAGGTGACCTGGCCGAGCACGCGGTGCTCC
This sequence comes from Streptomyces sp. NPDC005898, assembly GCF_040629635.1. Classification (NCBI taxonomy): domain Bacteria; kingdom Bacillati; phylum Actinomycetota; class Actinomycetes; order Kitasatosporales; family Streptomycetaceae; genus Streptomyces; species Streptomyces sp. NPDC005898. The sequence continues at coordinate 413,559 of NZ_JBEXWC010000002.1, forward strand.
TGGTCCATCGTGGTGATGCGCAGCTCCTCGGCGTTCATCTCGCCGAGGCCCTTGAAGCGCTGGACCGAGTCGTCCCTGATGCGCTTGCCGGCCTGGCGGCCGATCTCCACCAGGGCGTCGCGCTCGCGGTCGGAGTACGCGTACTGGAAGTCGTCCCGCGACCACTTGATCTTGTACAACGGCGGGCGCGAGAGGTAGATGTGACCGTTCTCGACCAGCGGCCGCATGAAGCGGAACAGGAACGTCAGGAGCAGCGTGTTGATGTGCTGGCCGTCGACGTCGGCGTCCGCCATCAGGATGATCTTGTGATAGCGGAGCTTCTCGATGTCGAAGTCCTCGTGCACACCGGTGCCGAAGGCCGAGATGAGGGCCTGGACCTCCTGGTTGTGCAGGATCTTGTCGATGCGCGCCTTCTCGACGTTCAGGATCTTGCCTCGGATGGGCAGGATCGCCTGGTACATCGGGTCGCGGCCGGACTTCGCCGAACCACCGGCGGAGTCACCCTCGACGATGAAGATCTCGCACTTCGTCGGGTCGTTCGACTGGCAGTCGGAGAGCTTGCCCGGCAGGGACGCCGTCTCCAACAGGCCCTTGCGACGGGTCAGGTCGCGCGCCTTGCGGGCGGCGACGCGGGCCGTGGCGGCCTGGATGCCCTTGCGGATGATGTCGACGGCCTCGTTGGGGTTGCGGTCGAACCAGTCCGTGAGGTGCTCGTGGACGACCTTCTGCACGAAGGTCTTGGCCTCCGTGTTGCCCAGCTTGGTCTTCGTCTGGCCCTCGAACTGGGGCTCGCCCAGCTTCACCGAGATGATCGCCGTCAGACCCTCGCGGATGTCCTCGCCCGTGAGGTTGTCGTCCTTCTCGCGCAGCAGCTTCTTCTCGCGCGCGTAGCGGTTCACCAGGCCCGTCAGCGCGGCCCTGAAGCCCTCTTCGTGCGTGCCGCCCTCGTGCGTGTGGATCGTGTTCGCGAAGGAGTACACGCCCTCCGTGTACTGCGAGTTCCACTGCATCGCGATCTCGACCGAGAGCAGGCGCCCCTTGTCCTCGGCCTCGATGTCGATGACGGTCGGGTGGATGACCTCGCCCTTGCGGGAGTTGAGGTACTTCACGAAGTCGACGATGCCGCCTTCGTAGTGGTACGTGACCGTGCGGGCCTCGGCGGCCTCGTCGTCGGTCGCCTCGGCCGAGTCCGCACCCGCCGTGGCCTTCGCCGACTCGCGCTCATCAGTGAGTTTGATCGTCAAACCCTTGTTGAGGAACGCCATCTCCTGGAAGCGCCGCGCCAGCGTCTCGAAGGAGTACTCGGTGGTCTCGAAGATGTCGCCGTCGGCCCAGAAGGTGACCGAGGTGCCGGTCTCGTCGGTCGCCTCGTGCCGCTCCAGGGGGGCGGTCGGGGCACCCGTCTTGTAGTCCTGCGTCCAGCGGTAGCCGTCCGTCTTGATCTCGACGGAGAGCTTGGTGGACAGGGCGTTCACGACGGAGACGCCGACGCCGTGCAGACCACCGGAGACGGCGTAGCCGCCGCCGCCGAACTTGCCGCCCGCGTGCAGCACGGTCAGCACGACCTCGACGGCCGGCTTCTTCTCGACCGGGTGGATGCCCACCGGGATGCCACGGCCGTTGTCGATCACGCGCACGCCGCCGTCGGCGAGGATCGTGACGTCGATCGCGTCCGCGTGGCCGGCGAGGGCCTCGTCCACGGAGTTGTCCACGACCTCCTGCACCAGGTGGTGCAGACCGCGCTCACCGGTGGAACCGATGTACATGCCGGGTCGCTTGCGGACCGCGTCCAGACCCTCGAGGACGGTGATCGCGCTGGCGTCGTACGAGGGCGGGGCCTCGACGGTCTCGCCGGCGGCGGTGGACGGGATGTTCTCGTTGGGGTTGCCGGAATCGGCCACGAAGCGCCCTTTCTGGCACAGCACAAGCCAAGCTCCCGGCGGTGGCCGGAGCGGCTGCGTCGTTCAGCGATAGTCAGCGTTGCTCGGTGCGTCCCACAAGTGGGGCGGGATTAGCTTCCAGTCTACCGGTAGCACTGACATTGATGGGGGCTTGCCGGTACCTGAGTCCTCATGTGCCGCCCTGAACCGGACTCGGCCGACTCCCCATATACGGAACGGGGCTCCAGAGGGCTCACAGCGGCACTCAGCGCTTCGGGCCGTCAACCCCCAGCAACCGCCGCCGGCAGGCTCAGCCGTAGGTGTCGCCGGGGCCCGTGCTGCCCGGTGCGCGCAAGGGTCCGAAGCGGTGCGCGGGGCCCCCGGGGCCGAGGACCTTGAGGAGGCGCACGGTGCCGTGGCCCAGGTCCTCGTTGAGCCGGGCGACCAGCTGGGGGGCCATGAGGCGCAGCTGCGTGGCCCAGGCCGTGGAGTCGCACTGAACGGTCAGGACGCGCTCGTCCTCGTCGTACTTCTGCGGGACGCAGTGCTTGGCCAGGTCGTCGCCGACGATCTGCGGCCAGCGGCCCATCACACCGCCGACCGCGGCCGGCGTCTCCCAGCCGCGCTCGGTGATCAGCCGGTTGATGGCGGAGCCGAGCGGCAGCGGATCGCGGCCGTCGGCGCGGGCCCCGGAGCGCAGTCCGCCGCGGCGGGCCTGCTTCTTCTGCTGCGCGGCGTCCCCACGCGCGCGTGCCTGTTCTTTCGCGGCGCGCAGGGCGACGCGGGCGAGGTCGACGCCGGAGGGCTCGGGCGTCTTCCGCGGCCCCTCGGGCTCGCCCTTGGCGGGCTTCTCCTGGCTCATACGCGGTCCACCGCCCCGTCCGCCACCGCGAACCGCGTGCCTGCCAGCACGCCCGGGACGTCGTCGTCCACCGCGGCCGTGACCAGCACCTGCTCCCCGGGGGCCACCAGTTCCGCGAGCCGCTCCCGGCGGCGGGCGTCCAGCTCCGCGAAGACGTCGTCGAGGACGAGCACCGGCTCATTGCCCTCGGCCCTGAGCAGGTCGTACGAGGCCAGGCGCAGCGCCAGGGCGTACGACCAGGACTCACCGTGGCTCGCGTACCCCTTGGCGGGGAGCCGGCCCAGCTTGAGCAGCAGGTCGTCGCGGTGCGGGCCGATCAAGGTCACGCCCCGCTCGATCTCCTGCTTGCGCGCCTCCTCGAGGGCGGCGATCAGCTGTCCGTAGAGCGCCTCGCGGGTGTGGCCCTCACCAGGTGCGGAGGGCTTGTACTCCAGGGCGACGGGTCCGCCGCCGGGGGCCAGCTGTTCGTACGCCTTGTCGGCCAGCGGCTGGAGCGCCGAGATCAGATCGAGCCGCTGGGCCAGCAGCTCGGCGCCCGCGCGCGCGAGGTGCTGGTCCCAGACGTCGAGCGTGGACAGGTCCATGGAGCGTCCGCCGTGGCGCCGGGCGAGCGCGGCCGACTTCAGGAGGGTGTTGCGCTGCTTGAGGACCCGGTCGTAGTCCGAGCGGACGCCCGCCATGCGCGGGGAGCGGGCGGTGATCAGCTCGTCGAGGAAGCGCCGCCGCTCACCGGGGTCACCCTTGATCAACGCCAGGTCCTCGGGCGCGAAGAGCACCGTGCGCACGATGCCCAGCACGTCCCGCGGCCTGACCTGGGAGGACCGGTTGACGCGGGCGCGGTTCGCCTTGCCGGGGTTCAGTTCGAGTTCGATCAGCTGCTGCCGCTCGCCCTGGCGGACGTTGGCCCTGATGACGGCCCGCTCGGCGCCCATGCGCACCAGGGGGGCGTCCGAGGAGACGCGGTGGCTGCCGAGCGTGGCGAGGTAGCCGACGGCCTCCACGAGGTTCGTCTTGCCCTGGCCGTTGGGGCCCACGAACGCGGTGACGCCCGGATCGAGGGGGACCTCGACCCGGGCGTACGACCGGAAGTCGGCCAGCGACAGATGCGTGACGTGCATGGTGTGCGCCGACCTCCCCCGGCAAGCCCGTGCTCGACGCACAGGCTGTGGATTACTTCTTCTCGACCGCGTGGCCGCCGAACTGGTTGCGCAGCGCGGCGATCATCTTCATCTGCGGGGAGTCGTCCTGGCGGGACGCGAAGCGGGCGAAGAGGGACGCGGTGATCGCCGGGAGCGGGACCGCGTTGTCGATGGCCGCCTCGACGGTCCACCGGCCCTCCCCGGAGTCCTGCGCGAAGCCGCGCAGCTTCTCCAGGTGCTCGTCGTCGTCCAGCGCGTTGACCGCGAGGTCCAGCAGCCAGGAACGGATGACCGTGCCCTCCTGCCAGGAACGGAAGACCTCGCGCACGTCGGTGACCGAGTCGACCTTCTCCAGCAGCTCCCAGCCCTCGGCGTAGGCCTGCATCATGGCGTACTCGATGCCGTTGTGGACCATCTTCGCGAAGTGGCCCGCGCCGACCTTGCCCGCGTGCACCGAGCCGAAGTCGCCCTCGGGCTTGAGCGCGTCGAAGACCGGCTGCACCTTGGCGACGTCTTCCTTGTCGCCGCCGTACATCAGGGCGTAGCCGTTCTCCAGGCCCCAGACGCCGCCGGAGACACCGCAGTCCACGAAGCCGATGCCCTTGGCCTTCAGCTCCTCGGCGTGCTTCTCGTCGTCCGTCCAGCGGCTGTTCCCGCCGTCCACGACGACGTCGCCGGGCTGGAGGAGCTCGGACAGCTCGTCGATGGTCGACTGGGTCGCGGCACCGGCCGGGACCATCACCCACACGACCCGCGGGCCCTTGAGCTTGCCCACAAGCTCTTCGAGGCTGTGGACATCGGCGAGGTCCGGGTTGCGGTCGTATCCGATGACGGTGTGACCTGCGCGGCGGATGCGCTCGCGCATGTTGCCGCCCATCTTGCCGAGGCCGACGAGACCGAGCTCCATCAGTGGTTCCTTCACTAGCGACGTGGCGTTACGGCACTTTCGTACCTGCGTCCGAGCCTACGCCCGGACGCACGCACACACCTGTGGGCTCAGCCGCTCAGACGTACCGGCATGATCAGGTACTTGTAGGCGTCGTCCGCCTCGGCGTCCAGGGCCGGCCTGCCGCTCAGCAGCGCCGGCTTCGTGGAGGTCGTGAAGGACAGCTGGGCGACCGGGGAGTCGATCGCGCTCAGCCCGTCGAGCAGGAACGTCGGGTTGAAGGCGATCGAGATGTCGTCGCCCTCGAGCTGGGCGTCGACCCTTTCCACAGCCTGTGCGTCGTCGCTGGAGCCGGCCTCCAGGATCAGCACCCCCTGCTCGAAGCTGAGCCGCACCGGGGTGTTCCGCTCGGCCACCAGGGCCACACGCTTGACGGCCTCCACGAAGGGGGCGGTCTCGATCACGGCCACCGAGTTGAACTCGGTCGGGAACAGCGTGCGGTACTTCGGCAGGTCGCCTTCGAGGAGACGCGTGGTCGTACGCCGGCCCGCTCCCTCGAAACCGATCAGGCCCTCGCCCGCGCCCGAGCCGGACAGCGCCAGGGTGACCGTGTCGCCGCTCGTGAGCGCCTTGGCGGTGTCCAGGAGCGTCTTGGCCGGGACCAGGGCGACGGCGGACGCCTCGGGGTCCTCCGGCTTCCACAGGAACTCGCGGACCGCGAAGCGGTAGCGGTCGGTGGAGGCCAGGGTGACCGTGTCGCCCTCGATCTCGATGCGTACGCCGGTCAGCACCGGCAGCGTGTCGTCGCGGCCCGCGGCGATGGCCACCTGGGCGGCGGCGGAGGCGAAGACCTCACCGGGGACGGTGCCCGTGGCGGTCGGCATCTGCGGCAGCGCGGGGTACTCCTCCACGGGAAGCGTGTGGAGTGTGAAGCGCGAGGAGCCGCAGACCACCGTCGCCCGTACACCGTCTGTGGAGATCTCCACCGGGCGGTTGGGGAGCGCGCGGCAGATGTCCGCGAGCAGCCGGCCGGAGACGAGGACCGTGCCTTCCTCGTCCACCTCGGCGTCCACCGAGACGCGTGCCGAGACCTCGTAGTCGAAGCTCGACAGGCTCAGTGCGCCTTCCTCGGCCTTCAGCAGCAGACCTGCGAGGACGGGCGCAGGCGGCCGGGCCGGGAGGCTGCGCGCCGCCCAGGCCACCGCCTCCGCGAGTACGTCGCGTTCAACCCGGATCTTCACCGTAAGCCGCCCTCCTGCTGTTGCTGGCTGCTCTCGCCCGCTGGGCCTGTGGCCCTCGTCGTCTGACTCGGTGTCTCTCAGCCATGCCGTGGGAAGGACACCGGGGTCCAGTCTGACGCACCGCACTGACAGTCGGTGCCCGTCGGGGTCAAGTCGTGGCGAGCGGCCTCGGAGCTCCGCGGGGCGAGTTGTGCACAGGCCCCACTTCCAAACGATTTCCCCGGACTCTCTAGTTGGGAGTAGTAGTAGGGCCTGTGGAAACCGTGGATAACCGTGTATGCGCTGGTCAGCACCGGTTTTTTATCCACCGTGCCTGTGGGCGGAGCCCGTGGACAACCGGGCGTTTCTGTGGACGGGCGAAAGTTCTGCACACCCGATGCACAGGCAAGGGCCACTTCTCCCCAGCGCTGTCCCCAGCTTTACCCCGCTTCCCCACAGGCCAACCCGGCACCTTGGTGTGACGCCTTTCACTCGACCCGGTGAGGGGGCGCGTCGCGTTGCCGAACAGTGGACAGCCGTGTGGAGAAGCTGGGAAAAGCTGGGGACAACAGCCTCCTGCCTGTGGGCCGCCGGTGGACAACGTCGCGCACACCCTGTGGACGGAATTTTCATCCACAGCCTGTGGACAGTCTTCGTCCACGAATCCACAACCACCTGACCTGGCCTGATGATCTCTCAGTCGCGCCGCCTGTGGACAGTGTCTGGACAACTTTCCAGTCCCCAGGGTGTGGACGCGAAAAAGTCCCGACATCTGTGGAGAACCCCCGTCTGAGCTGGGGAAATCGAACAAAGAGGGCCGGCCGTACGAGGGTCTTGTGCGGGTGGAACGGGCTTCCCACGCCGCGAAACGGGCTCCACGCACGCGTGGGCGACGAAAAAGGCGCCCCGGGAGGTGTCCCGGGGCGCCCTCGGCGACGCGTCGCGGCGGCCGTCAGCCGTTCTTGATGCGGTTGGTGAGTTCGGTGACCTGGTTGTAGATGGAGCGCCGCTCGGCCATCAGAGCGCGGATCTTGCGGTCCGCGTGCATGACGGTCGTATGGTCGCGGCCGCCGAACTGCGCCCCGATCTTCGGCAGCGAGAGGTCGGTCAGCTCCCGGCACAGGTACATGGCGATCTGGCGGGCCGTCACCAGCACGCGGCTGCGCGAGGATCCGCACAAATCATCCACTGTCAGACCGAAGTAGTCCGCGGTCGCCGCCATGATGGCCGTCGCCGTGATCTCCGGAGCCGCGTTCTCGCCGCCCGGGATCAGGTCCTTGAGGACGATCTCGGTGAGCCCCAGGTCCACGGGCTGGCGGTTCAGCGACGCGAACGCCGTGACCCGGATCAGCGCGCCCTCCAGCTCGCGGATGTTCCGCGAGATCCGCGACGCGATGAACTCGAGGACCTCCGGCGGGGCGTTGAGCTGCTCCTGCACCGCCTTCTTGCGGAGGATCGCGATACGCGTCTCCAGCTCGGGCGGCTGGACGTCGGTGATCAGCCCCCACTCGAAGCGGTTGCGCAGCCGGTCCTCCAGCGTGACCAGCTGCTTGGGCGGCCGGTCGCTGGACAGGACGATCTGCTTGTTCGCGTTGTGGAGCGTGTTGAAGGTGTGGAAGAACTCCTCCTGGGTCGACTCCTTGTCCGCGAGGAACTGGATGTCGTCGACCAGCAGGATGTCCATCTCGCGGTAGCGCTTGCGAAAGCTGTCGCCCTTGCCGTCGCGGATGGAGTTGATGAACTCGTTGGTGAACTCCTCGGAGCTCACGTACCGCACGCGCGTTCCGGGGTACAGGCTGCGGGCGTAGTGCCCGATCGCGTGCAGCAGGTGCGTCTTGCCGAGTCCCGACTCCCCGTAGATGAAGAGGGGGTTGTACGCCTTCGCGGGCGCCTCCGCGACGGCCACCGCGGCCGCGTGCGCGAAGCGGTTGGACGCGCCGATGACGAAGGTGTCGAAGAGGTACTTGGGGTTGAGCCGGGCCGTCGGCTCGCCGGGCCCCGTCGCGGGCGCCGGCTGCGCGGCCAGCGGGCCGGGGGCGCCGCTGGACGAGTTGCGGCCGACCGGGCCGCCCCGGTGCACTCCGTGGCCGCCGTGCCCCTCGTTGCCCCGGTGATCGCGCGGATCGCGGTGGTCACGGGGATCGCGGTGGTCGCGGGGGTCTCCGGAGGAGTCGGACATGTCATGGCGCTCGCGGCGGTCCTGCGACTCCGAGCGCTGCTGCTCGTACGGTGAGCGGTCCTGTGGCTGCGAGCGGTAGTCGCGCTGCGGCTGCTGGACCGGGTTCGCGTACGGGTCGCGGTCGGGGAAGCCGAGCCGGGGCTGTTGCCAGCCGTAGTCGTCCTGCTGCTGCGGCTGCGGCCAGGCGCCGGGACCCGGACGCCGGTAGTCCGGGTAGGCGGGGCGGGCGGTCGGCAGCTGATCGCGGGAGCCTTGGTGCTCGTCCGAGGGGCGGCGCCCATAACTCTCGTAGCCGTCCCGCCCCTGGCCCGAGCCGGAGGGCAGCTCGGGCTCCTCGTAGCGCTGCTGGTGCGACTGCTGCTGACCCTGCTGGTGCTGGATCGGCGGGCCGGCCGGTTCGCCGACGGAGTCGTCGACCGTGATGGCGATGCGGATCGGGCGGCCGCACTCACGGCTCAGCGTCTCGCTGACCACGGGGGCCAGCCGGCCCTCCAGGACGCCCTTGGCGAACTCGTTCGGCACGGCGAGCAGCGCGGTGTCGGCGACCAGCGCCAGGGGCTGGCAGCTCCGGAGCCACCGCTCGTCCTTGGCCTCGACACCCTGGCCCCGCCCCTCACCCAGCAGATGTTCCAGAACTCGTGGCCACACTGCGGCAAGATCGGCAGGTACATCAGCCACAGGGCACGCTCTCTCACGGGGTCCCACGAAGGTGTGGTTCTTGGGACGGAAATCGGGATGGGGAGGGGGAAGGGAACGAATCGGAGTTCAGCCAAGGTAGTCAGGGCGACGGCTGCGGTTCAAGTTGTTGTCCACAGGCTGTGCACAGTGTCTCCCTCCAGCGGTCGGTTTGACCGGATGGCGTAGCCCCGCGTACCGTGACCAGGTCGAGTTGTCGATGGCTGCTGCCGCCTGCCTCCGATGGGCAAAGATCACGATCTGTGATTGTGAAGCGGTGCACTCGGTGCGTATTCGCGAGCTTCTCGTGGGCGCACGGTGACAGCCAGGCGATGTCCCGCCACCCACGATCATTTCTGGAGCCCCCGAGTGAGCAAGCGCACCTTCCAGCCGAACAACCGCCGCCGCGCCAAGACCCACGGCTTCCGCCTGCGGATGCGCACCCGCGCCGGCCGCGCGATCCTCGCCAACCGTCGTGGCAAGGGTCGCTCCAGCCTGTCCGCCTGATCTCAGTCAGGTCATGACGTCGTGCTGCCTACCGAGCATCGGCTGAGGCGGCGCGAAGACTTCGCGACCGCGGTACGCCGAGGACGCCGGGCCGGACGCCCGCTCCTCGTCGTCCATCTACGCAGCGGTGCAACGGACCCGCACGTGCCTGGGGAGAGCCTTCCCCCGACACGTGCGGGTTTCGTCGTCAGCAAGGCCGTGGGTGGAGCAGTCGTACGCAACAGCGTGAAGCGCAGGCTTCGCCACCTCATGCGCGACCGGCTCGCGGCCGTGCCCCCCGGTAGCCTGGTAGTCGTACGAGCGCTGCCCGGAGCGGGCGACGCCGACCATGCACAGCTGGCCCGAGACCTGGACGCCGCCTTGCAGCGGCTGCTGGGAGGGGGCGCGCGATGAAGTACCCGCTGCTGGCCCTGATCAAGCTGTACCAGTGGACGATCAGTCCGCTTCTGGGTCCGGTCTGCAAGTACTACCCGTCGTGTTCCCGCTACGGCTACCTGGCCATCGACCGGCACGGTGCGCTCAAGGGCACGGCGCTCACCGCCTGGCGCGTCCTGCGGTGCAATCCGTGGTCGCTCGGTGGTGTCGACCATGTTCCGCCGCGCAAGCGTCCGCGGTGGCACGAGATGCTGCGCGCCGCCTGGCGCGAACGCAAGGGCGGGCCCTCCGCCGCAGGCGCGCCGACCGGGCCTCCTCCCCCGAGCACGGCCGCCGAGACCGAGACCCCGTCCCATGCTCAAGGAGCCTGATTAGTGGACACGATTGCCAGTCTCTTCAGCTTTATCACGACACCAGTTTCGTGGGTCATCGTCCAGTTCCACTCGGTGTACGGGAAGCTCTTCGGCCCAGACACGGGCTGGGCCTGGGGCCTGTCCATCGTGTCCCTGGTGATCCTGATCCGAATCTGCCTGATCCCGCTCTTCGTGAAGCAGATCAAGGCCACTCGGGCCATGCAGACGCTGCAGCCCGAGATGAAGAAGATCCAGGAGCGCTACAAGAGCGACAAGCAGCGCCAGTCCGAAGAGATGATGAAGCTGTACAAGGAGTCGGGCACCAACCCGCTCTCCTCGTGCCTTCCCATCCTGGCGCAGTCGCCCTTCTTCTTCGCCCTCTACCACGTGCTGAACGGCATCGCGACGGGCAAGACGATCGGCGTCATCGACCAGGGTCTTCTGGAGAGCGCGCGCAAGGCCCACATCTTCGGTGCTCCGCTGGCCGCGAAGTTCACGGACAGCGCCGACAAGGTCGCCTCGCTCAGCGCCTCGATGACGGACGTCCGCGTCGTCACCGCGATCATGATCATCATGATGTCCGCCTCGCAGTTCTTCACCCAGCGCCAGCTGATGACGAAGAACGTGGACACCACGGTCAAGACGCCGTTCATGCAGCAGCAGAAGATGCTGATGTACGTCTTCCCGATCATGTTCGCCGTCTTCGGCATCAACTTCCCCGTCGGTGTCCTCGTCTACTGGCTGACCACCAACGTGTGGACCATGGGCCAGCAGATGTTCGTGATCCGCCGGAACCCGACGCCGGGCTCCAAGGCCCAGGCGGCCTTCCTGGAGCGTCTGCAGAAGCAGATCACCCACACCAAGAAGGTGCGGGGACGGGGCAACATGAACGTCATCAAGGCGATCGTCGCCAAGGGCCGTGACCGCAACGAGTTCGAGCGCAAGTTCATCAACGGTCTGACCAAGGCGGGCCTCGCGGCCCAGGCCGACGGCACCGTGGTGGAGAGCGAGACCGCGGTCGCCACGCTGACCGAGGACGGTGCCACCGCCGCCGGTGGCCCCAAGCGCCAGCAGCCCAAGCGCCAGAGCAAGGCCAAGCGCCAGACCGCCATCGCGCAGGGCGCCACCAGGACGGACGCCGAAGAGGCGCCCAAGACGTCACTGGAGAAGGCTCAGGTCCAGCCCGAGGACGCCGCCCCCGAGGCCAAGCCGACGGGCGGCGACACGACGGGCACCAAGCCCGGCTCCGGTACCCGCAGCAAAGCCAAGTCGGGACAGCAGCGCAAGGGCCAGCCGCGGCCCAAGCACCCGTCCTCCAAGAAGTAGAAGGAGCCCATCCCGTGACGGAAGGCACCACCTCCTCCGCCGCTGCCGAGGCCGGCGACACTCTCACGCGCCTCGAGCAGGAGGGCGAGATCGCGGCGGACTACCTCGAGGGTCTGCTGGACATCGCCGACCTCGACGGTGACATCGACATGGACGTCGAGGCCGACCGGGCCGCTGTCTCGATCATCAGCGACACCGCCGGCCGTGACCTGCAGAAGCTGGTCGGGCGCGACGGCGAGGTCCTGGAGGCCCTCCAGGAGCTCACGCGTCTCGCCGTGCACCGCGAGACCGGTGATCGCAGCCGCCTGATGCTGGACATCGCGGGCTACCGCGCCAAGAAGCGTGAGGAGCTGTCGGAGCTGGGCGCCACGGCCGCGGCCGAGGTCAAGAGCTCCGGCGAGCCGGCCAGGCTCAAGCCGATGACGCCGTTCGAGCGCAAGGTCGTGCATGATGCGGTCAAGGCCGCCGGTCTGCGCAGCGAGTCCGAGGGCGAGGAGCCGCAGCGCTTCGTCGTCGTGCTCCCCGCCTGAGCGACACCGCTCTTCCCGGCCCCGTCTGTCCGCAGGCGGGGCCGGTCTTTGTCAGCCCGATAGTCACCACCCCAGTGCGGTACGGAAGGACGGTCCCCGTGACGGAGGCAGCGGAGCTTCCCCCGGCGCCTGAAGAGGCGCGGACGGTATTCGGCGATCGCTTCACGGACGCGGTCCGGTACGCGGAGCTGCTCGCCGATGCGGGAGTGCAGCGAGGCCTGATCGGCCCCCGGGAAGTACCCCGGCTCTGGGAGCGGCACCTGCTGAACTGCGCGGTGCTCTCCGAGGTCGTGCCCGAGGGCGTCACGGTCTGCGACGTCGGCTCAGGCGCCGGGCTTCCCGGCATCCCGCTGGCACTGGTCCGCCCGGATCTGAAGATCACCCTCCTTGAGCCGCTGCTGCGGCGCACGAACTTCCTCACCGAGGTCGTCGAGCTGCTCGGGCTTGACCATGTGACGGTCGTACGCGGTCGCGCCGAGGAAGTCCTCGGCAAGCTGCCTCCGGTCCATGTGGTGACCGCGCGGGCCGTCGCGCCGCTGGACCGGCTGGCGGCCTGGGGCGTTCCTCTGCTGCGCCCGTACGGGGAGATGCTTCTCCTGAAGGGCGACACCGCCGAGGAAGAGGTCAAGGCCGCGGGGTCCGCCCTGAGCAAGCTCGGTGCGGTGGGCACCTCGGTCCTGCACGTCGGGGAGGGCGTGGTGGACCCCCTGTCCACGGTCGTACGGGTCGAGGTCGGGGAGAGCCCGGGCGGAGTGCGCTTCGCGGCCAAGCGGGCCAAGGCGGCGCGCACGGGCCGCACGCGCCGCCGTCGGCACGGCTGACACAGGGCCGTAGAAGCGGTCCATACGTACGCATACCGGGGTGTCGCAGCAGCGGCACCCCGGTTGCCGTGCATCGTGTTTCACGTGAAACGTCGCTCACTGCTGCATGGCATCATCAATCGCGGCCGCGCTGCGGAACCTCGCGACCGCCGCCCCCTCGGTTCCCTCGACAGGGGAACGGAGTTGTCCACAGAGGTGGATTCGTCCACAGATAACCGGGCCTCGCTGGTTCATGAACCTCAAAGCATGGGAGGCTCTGTTCATTGTGAGCCTGATGTCGAGGAGAGTGAATCCTTGCGGTCCGACGCCAACATCGCGGGACCGATGACCGATCCGGTCCCCGGCCCCCGTACCGAATCGGCGGGGGAGGATGTTTCACGTGAAACACCGACCCCGATGGACGACACACCCATCGGCCGTGCTGCCCAACTGGCGGTGGAAGCGCTTGGTCGCGCAGGAGAAGGCCTGCCACGCCCCGAGCAGACCCGCGTCATGGTCGTCGCGAACCAGAAGGGCGGGGTGGGCAAGACGACGACGACCGTCAATCTCGCCGCCTCGCTCGCCTTGCACGGCGCCCGCGTCCTGGTGATCGACCTCGACCCGCAGGGCAACGCCTCCACCGCTCTCGGTATCGACCACCACGCCGAGGTGCCGTCCATCTACGACGTCCTGGTCGAGAGCAAGCCACTCTCCGACGTCGTGCAGCCGGTGCCGGATGTCGAAGGCCTCTTCTGCGCCCCGGCCACGATCGACCTGGCCGGTGCGGAGATCGAGCTGGTGTCGCTGGTGGCGCGGGAGAGCCGGCTGCAACGGGCGATCCAGGCCTACGAGCAGCCGCTGGACTACATCCTCATCGACTGCCCGCCGTCCCTGGGACTGCTGACGGTCAACGCCATGGTGGCGGGCGCCGAGGTGCTGATCCCCATCCAGTGCGAGTACTACGCGCTGGAAGGACTCGGCCAGCTCCTGCGCAACGTCGACCTCGTGCGGGGGCACCTCAACCCGCACCTGCACGTCTCGACGATCCTGCTCACCATGTACGACGGCAGGACCCGGCTCGCCTCCCAGGTGGCGGACGAGGTGCGCAGCCACTTCGGAAAGGAAGTGCTGCGGACCAGCATCCCGCGGTCGGTCCGCATCTCGGAGGCGCCGAGCTACGGCCAGACGGTGCTCACCTACGATCCGGGATCGAGTGGCGCGCTTTCCTACTTCGAAGCGGCACGCGAGATCGCGCTGCGCGGGGTCGGAGTGCACTACGACGTACAACACGCCCATCCGGGCGCTCAGAACGACCAGCACAGCACGACGGAGGGGATGCAGTGAGCGAGCGACGGAGGGGACTGGGGCGGGGCCTCGGTGCCTTGATCCCTGCGGCCCCGACAGAGAAGCAGGTACCGCAGAGCGCTGCGGGAGCCTCGACCTCTCCGACGGCTGTGCCGGTACTCACCGCCGAGCGAGGAGTGGCCGCCGCGAAAGTGACGGCGCTCCCGCAGTCCACCGTTTCACGTGAAACGGTGGAGCCGCCCCGACAGGCGGCAGCGCCCCAGGAGAATACGCCGACGGCCGGTGCTTACTTCGCAGAGCTGCCGTTGGACTCCATCACCCCCAACCCCCGGCAGCCGCGTGAGGTGTTCGATGAGGACGCCCTCGCGGAGTTGGTCACCTCCATCAAGGAGGTAGGTCTGCTTCAGCCGGTCGTCGTACGGCAGTTGGGCCCCACGCGCTACGAACTCATCATGGGTGAGCGGCGCTGGCGCGCCTGCCGGGAGGCGGGTCTGGAGCGCATCCCGGCGATCGTGCGGGCCACGGACGACGAGAAGCTTCTGCTGGACGCGCTGCTGGAGAACTTGCACCGTGCCCAGCTGAACCCCCTGGAAGAGGCCGCCGCCTACGACCAGCTCCTCAAGGACTTCAACTGCACGCACGACCAGCTGGCGGACCGCATCGGCCGGTCCCGTCCGCAGGTCTCCAACACCCTGCGCCTGCTGAAGCTCTCCCCTGCCGTGCAGCGCAGGGTGGCCGCCGGGGTCCTCTCCGCCGGGCACGCCCGGGCGCTGCTCTCCGTGGAGGACTCGGAGGAGCAGGACCGGCTCGCGCACCGGATCGTGGCCGAAGGCCTCTCGGTGCGTGCCGTCGAGGAGATCGTGACCCTCATGGGGTCCCGCCCCCAGAGCACGCCGAAGGCCAAGGGACCGCGTGCCGGTGCCCGGCTCTCGCCGGCGCTGAGCAGCCTGGCCACTCGTCTCTCGGACCGGTTCGAGACCCGGGTACGGGTGGACCTCGGGCAGAAGAAGGGCAAGATCGTCGTCGATTTCGCCTCGCTGGAGGACCTGGAGCGCATCCTCAGCACGCTGGCTCCGGGTGAGGGCCCCGTCCTGCAGAACGGCCAGGTCGAGGACGCCCCGGAGGACACCTCCGAGGACCGCAAGGCCTAGCCACGCCAGTCGGCAGCGCGAGAGCGGGCCGTGTCCGGTCTGTACCGGAACACGGCCCGCTCTTTGCTTTCCTACGGTATCGGTGGAATCACTTCGTGGATACGATGCGTTCGGGTATGGCGCATCCACCTGACGGCACCTCATTGGGGAGGCGGGGGCCATGCGGACGATGAGCCGCACCGGACTGATGACCGCGGGCCTGGGGCTTGGGGCGGTCGGCGGGTTCGTCGGCAGTCTGCTCCGGGAACGAAGCGCTCTGACAGCCGCCCGCAGTGTGGCGGGCGAGGAAAGTGAGGGACCGCCTTCATGGGGCGTCGGCTCGTACCGCTCACGCTGGACAACCTCCCGGACCTTCCCGAACGCTGCCGATCGTGCGTCTTCTGGGAACTGGACCCGGTCAGCGGCGAGGCCGCGGTAAAGGCCGGAACGGCAGAGGCGGAGAAGGAGGCGTGGATCTCCGCGGTCCTGCTGGAATGGGGCTCCTGCGGCCGGGTCGTGTACGTCGACGATGTTCCGGTGGGCTTCGTGCTCTACGCTCCTCCCGCCTATGTTCCGCGCTCCACCGCGTTCCCGACGAGCCCTGTGTCGCCGGACGCGGTTCAGCTCATGACGGCATGGATCATGCCCGGGTATCAGGGCCAGGGGCTCGGCCGGGTGATCGTCCAGACGGTCGCGAAGGATCTGCTGCGTCGGGGGTTCAAGGCGATCGAGGCCTTCGGCGACGCGCGGTGGGAGAAGCCGGCCTGTCTGCTGCCCGCCGACCACCTGCTGGCGGTGGGCTTCAAGACGGTCCGCCCGCACCCCGCCTATCCACGGCTGAGGCTGGAGCTGCGGACGACGATCTCCTGGAAGGAAGACGTCGAGATGGCGCTCGACCGGCTGCTGGGGGCGGTACAGAAGGAACCGGCGCTACGACCGCTCTGAGTGAGTGGGCCGAGCGCGCCGCATGGAGCAAACACAATGGGCCGGTCCCAGAGGACCGGCCCATTCGTGTTTCACGTGAAACACCATGCGACGCGTGAAACGGCGTCGATGATCACTCGGCGATGAAGTCCGCCAGGTCACGCTCGAGCGCGGCCTTCGGCTTGGCACCGACGATGGTCTTGGCGACCTCGCCACCCTGGTACACGTTCAGGGTCGGGATGGACATGACGCCGTACCGGGCGGCCGTGCCCGGGTTCTCGTCGATGTTGAGCTTGACGATCTCGATCTTGTCGCCGTGCTCGGCCGCGATCGCCTCCAGGGAGGGGGCGATCTGGCGGCACGGACCGCACCAGGCAGCCCAGAAGTCCACCAGTACGGGCTTGTCGTTCTTGAGGACGTCCTCCTCGAAGGAGGCGTCGGTCACGTTCTTGAGGGTGCCGGCCACGGCAGTCTCCTTAACTTGGTGCGGTGGGGGAAGAGGGGGTCAGACGGTGGCAGCCGTCGCGGTCTCGCTGTCGGCGAGGGCCGCGAGGAAGCGCTCGGCGTCGAGGGCGGCGGAGCAGCCGGTGCCGGCCGCCGTGATCGCCTGGCGGTAGGTGTGGTCGACGACGTCACCGGCACCGAAGACACCGGTGAGGTTCGTCCGGGTCGACGGCGCCGCCACCTTCAGGTAACCCTCGTCGTCCAGCTCCAGCTGGCCCTTGAAGAGCTCCGTGCGCGGGTCGTGGCCGATGGCGATGAACAGGCCGGTCACCGGCAGCTCGGAGGTCTCGCCCGTCTTGAGGTTGCGCAGCGTCAGCCCGGAGAGCTTCTGCTCGCCCTTGATCTCGGCGACTTCGCTGTCCCAGATGAACTTGATCTTCGGGTCGGCGAAGGCGCGCTCCTGCATCGCCTTGGAGGCGCGCAGGCTGTCGCGGCGGTGCACGATCGTCACGGACTTGGCGAAGCGCGACAGGAAGGTTGCTTCCTCCATGGCGGTGTCGCCGCCACCGATGACGGCGATGTCCTGGTCCTTGAAGAAGAAGCCGTCGCAGGTGGCACACCAGGAGACGCCGCGTCCGGAGAGCGCGTCCTCGTTCGGCAGGCCGAGCTTGCGGTGCTGCGAGCCGGTCGTGACGATGACGGCCTTCGCGCGGTGCACGGTGCCCGCGGTGTCCGTCACGGTCTTGATCTCACCGGTGAGGTCGACGGCGACCACGTCGTCGGGCACGAGCTCGGCGCCGAAGCGCTCGGCCTGCGCACGCATGTTGTCCATGAGCTCGGGGCCCATGACGCCGTCCTGGAAGCCGGGGAAGTTCTCCACCTCGGTGGTGTTCATCAGCGCACCGCCGGCGGTGACGGCGCCCTCGAACACCAGCGGCTTCAGCGACGCGCGCGCGGTGTAGAGCGCCGCCGTGTAGCCGGCGGGCCCGGAGCCGATGATGATCACGTTACGGACGTCGGTCACGGCTTGATTCCTCGTCTCTGGGGACTGCTGCGTACTGCTGGTGGGTGCCTGTCTCAGGACTACTCACCCCACCCAACGGATCCTACGGGGCATGCATTCCCCGCCGTGCCCGCGCGTACGGAGGCGTGTCAGCCCTGAGGGTAGGAATGCGTCAGCAGAACCTTGCCCGCGCTCGGTGAGGACTTGCCCACACAGGCGGCGTCGACGATGTAGGCGGAGACCTGGCCGGCGTCGGAATCGTGGGGCACCACGACGAGATACGCGCGCTTTCCCTCGTACGAGCCCTCTTCGGCGGCGAGCGGGGTCCTGGAGCCGATGCCGCGCCGGATGCACTCGGGGACCCGGACCGTCTCCTCGCGCAGTGGGGAGTCGGCCGTCGGGGACTCCGGGCTGGAGCGGGTGTCGAAGGACGGCTTGGACCCGTCCGACTTGCGGTCCCGCGACTCCTTGACCGGGCTCTTGGCCAGCAGGTCGGCGACCTGTCCCTTGAGCGTGCCTTCGGAGAAGGAGTCCGCGGTCTTCTGCCGGTCCGCGGAGGTGTTCGGGGAGTCATCGCCCAGGGTCTGCATCAGCAGGGACCCCAGACCGATGGCAGCGGCGGTGAACACGGCCCCGAGCACGGCTGTACGGCGGCGGGTACGGCGTGGAGGCGCACCGCGCCCCGGGCCGGTGGCCCCGTGCGGTCGCCCGGCAGGTCGGCCGGCGGAAGCGCGGGGCATGGCGGTGGGGGTGGCAGCGGGCTCTGTTTCACGTGAAACACGCGGCGCGGCAGCGGACGCCGAAGGGGTGGATGCCGAGGTGGCCGCCGCGGGCTCCGCCACGTCCGTCGAGGGGCCGTCGGGAGCGGTGGCGTCCAGCAGCGCTTCGGCGGCCAGCGCCGCGTCGATCCGGCCCGCGACATCGGCCGGCATAGGGGGCGGGCCGGGGAGGGTGCCGAGCAGGCCGCGGATCTCTTCCAGGGAGGCATGGACGTCGGCGCAGAGGTCACAGCTGTCGAGATGCCGCCGTACATCGCCCGTGCGCGACGGGGAGAGCAGGCCTTCGGTCAGATCGGAGATCTCGGTGACCTCCGGGTGCCCGTCCGAGTCGGTCGTGGCTGTCACGCCTGCCCACCTCCGCCCTTCACCGCAGCTGAATCGCTTGGTCCCGCATCCCGTGGCCCTGCTGCCGGTGGGACGGATGTCCCCTGCGTCCGGTTCCTTCCCGAGCCGGGCCCCTTGTCTTTGCCGTCCTTGCTGCCCTCGTAGCTGTCGCCGTCGCGCGCACGTGTCTCCGAGCGCAGATGGGTGAGCAGCGGCAGCAGTCTGGCTCTGCCACGGGCGCAGCGGCTCTTGACCGTGCCGGTGGGGACGTCGAGGACCCGGGCGGCCTCGGCGACCGGGTAGCCCTGCATGTCGACCAGGACGAGGGCGGCACGCTGGTCGTAGGGGAGCGTACGCAGCGCCTCCTGGAGTTCTCGGTGCAGGTCGTTCCGCTCGGCCGGGGCGGACGCCGACTCCTCAGGCTCCAGCAGTTGTTCGAGGCGCTCGGTGTCGTCGAGCGGGGAGGTCTTGCGGGAAGCGGCCTTGCGGGCCCGGTCGAGGCAGGCGTTGACGGTGATCCGGTGCAGCCAGGTCGTGACGGCGGACTGGCCGCGGAAGGTGTGCGCGGCACGGTAGGCGGAGACGAGAGCGTCCTGTACCGCGTCGGCGGCTTCCTCGCGGTCTCCCAGGGTGCGCAGCGCCACGGCCCACAGCCGGTCCCGGTGGCGGCGGACCAGCTCACCGAAGGCGTCCTTGTCGTGCCCGGAGACATGGCGGGCGAGGAGCTCCTGATCGCTCAGGTCACCGTGCGCGGTGTCGTCCACCGTCGATCCCCTCCCCCCGTGCCACGCCGACCCCTCAGCCCTTGAACTTCACGTCCGCGATGGCCTGCTTGAATCCTGCTTCCTTGAAGCCGTCGGGGCCGGACCGCGGAAGGGACGTCATCCACAGAAGCACGTACTGAGATTTCACGGGTTTCTTGGCCAGGATCTTCGCGGTGTCGCCGGATGTCGTGGTGGTACCGATCTTCTTCATCGAGTCGATCGGGGTCGTGGGTTTCAGCGAGTCCGCGGCCAACAACGTGACCGTGGTCTCGGGACCGCTGTACAGAAGGGCTATGGACGCCTCGGAGACGTTCTGCTTCGAGCCGAGGTCGTACACGATCCCGACGCCGGGCTTGAACGGGGCGATCTTCGGTCCGTCGTCGAAGGTCTTGGTGCGCCAGAGCGTCGAACGGTCCTTGTCGTAGGTCTTCGCGACGGCACTCGGATCCTGGGCCACGCCCTCCAGGACGTACTCCTGGCCGTTCTCGATGCTGATCGGCTTCTTGGGCCTGAGGCGGTCCTTGTCGTCGCCGTCCTTGGTCGTCTGCGTGGTGTTGGTGTCCGCGGAGTTCTCGCGGTCCATGAGGGCGTCCGCGAGCTGCCAGCTGCCGAGGCCGAGCGCGGCGATCAGCAGTGCTGACACGGCCCACTTGAGGGCCCTGCCGGTGCGGC
This sequence comes from Streptomyces sp. NPDC005898, assembly GCF_040629635.1. Classification (NCBI taxonomy): domain Bacteria; kingdom Bacillati; phylum Actinomycetota; class Actinomycetes; order Kitasatosporales; family Streptomycetaceae; genus Streptomyces; species Streptomyces sp. NPDC005898. The sequence goes on from NZ_JBEXWC010000002.1 coordinate 433,636, forward strand.
TCTGCAGCGGGGCCGGCGGCGCGAGCACGGGCGGGGTGGCGCCGGGGTGGAGCGCGGGGCGACCGTAGGTGCCCTGCTGGTACGTGGTGCGCTGGTACTCGGGCGGCGCGGTGAACGCCGGCTCCGGCGGGCGGATGCGGGGCATCTCGCCGATGGCCTTGACCAGCTCCTCCGGCGTCGTGCACGGCTGGTCCTGGCGGGAGGCGGTCGCCCCGTCGTTGACGAGCGCCCGCATGGCGAGTTCGGAGAGGCCGCGGTGGACCCCTGCCCGCACCTGGTCGGGGGCGATGAGGCCGACGTCCTTGGGCAGCCCGGAGAGGCCGTAGGCGTCGTCCGCGTACGGCCAGCGCTGCGTCAGCGAGGCGTACAGCAGCGCGCCGATCGCCTCCGTGTCCGTGCGCTGCGGGGTCTCGGAGCTGATCCCGCGCAGCGCGGCGTTCACGGCGAGGCCGCGGATGCGGTACTGACCGGTGGAGGTGCGCAGCACGGCGCTCGGGGTCAGCCGCAGATGGGCCAGCCCTTCGCGGTGTGCGGCGGCCATGGCCTGGGCGACCTGGCTGACGAGCTGGTACGCGTCGTGCGCCTCCAGGGGGCCGGCCGCGAGGACCGCGGTGAGTTCCGTGGCGTCCGGAAGCCATTCGTGGACGACGTAGACGAGATCGTTCTCCTCGACCGCGTCCAAGACCTGCACGAACCGCGGGTCTCCGAGGAGAGCCGAGGAACGGGCCGCCGCCAGCACGGAGCGTGCCCGTGCGTGGTTCGCGGGCAGCAGGTGTACCCCGACGGCACGGCGGAGTTTCTCGTCCACCGCGCGCCAGCTGCTGAACCCGTCCAGTCGAGTGACGCACTCTTCGAGTCGGTAGCGTCTGGCGAGCTTGTGGCCGCTGTGCAGTTCCGGGGGTGAGGAGGCCCCACGGCTCTTGGGTTTCCCGGTTTCCGCCGCGTCTTCGTCTGCTGCCGTGTCCCGCTCCCGGGTTAGGGCCACCCCGTCGGCCGTGGGCTGCTCCGCCTTGGCGGTCAGCGGCTCATCACCGCTGTTGTCTGCCACGTCGACGGCAGCCGTGCTCCGTTCCGCCACCGTCGTTCCTGCCTCCCCATCCATCGCGCTTCGTCAGACGCCGAAGCCAATTGTGCCCACAGTCCTGTGCTCTGCACGACACGCGGTCCCCGGCGATGGTTGTGCGGTACTCCTCATCTCAGCGCCCGAGACGGCCGCGGACCATGCCGACCATGGAGTTGATCTCCTCGATCCGCATGCGCTTGGCCGCGACGAAGAAGACGCCGATCAGTACGAAGCCGCCCGCGACCAGTGCCGCCAGGGACCCGAGGACACCCTGTCCGAGCGCTCTGGTGACGGCGTACGCGGCGCCGCCGCCGAGCACGGCCGCGGGCAGCGCCGCGATGCCGAGCCGCGCGTACGTACGCAGGACACGGGAGCCGTCCAGGTCGCCGCCGAGCCGCTTGCGCAGCCGCTGCCAGGCGACGCCCACGCCGATGGCGTAGGCGAGGCCGTAGACGGCCGCCATGCCGGTGACCGCCCAGCGGGTGGGCAGCAGCAGGTAGCAGGCCCCGGAGGCGGCGGCGTTCACGGCCGCCACGATGACCGTGTTGTAGAAGGGGGTGCGCGTGTCCTCGTAGGCGTAGAAGGCGCGCAGCACGACGTACTGCACGGAGTACGGGATCAGGCCGAGGCCGAAGGCCATCAGCATGTAGCCCATGTTCGTGGCCTGGGCGGTGCCCGAGGAGCCGAAGATCAGCGTGCAGGCGGGGATGCCGAGGGCGACGAAGCCGAGGGCGATGGGCACGATCGCGACGGCCGTCGTGCGCAGGCCCTGGGAGATGTCGTCCCGGACGGAACCGGCGTCCCCGTCCTGGGCCGAGCGGGCCAGCCGGGGCAGCAGGGCCGCCATCAGCGAAACCGTGATGATGGCCTGCGGGAGCCCCCAGATGAGCTGGGCGTTCGCGTAGGCGGAGAAGCCGATGCCGCTCGTCGAGGGCAGGTCGGTGGTGGCGGCGGTGGCCAGCTGGGTGACGACGAGGGCGCCCGCCTGGTTGGCCAGCACGAACAGGACCGTCCACTTGGCGAGCTTGGCGGCCTTGCCGAGACCGTGGCCCTTCCAGTCGAAGCGGGGATGCAGCCGGAACCCGGTCTCGCGCAGGTACGGGATCATCGCCAGGGCCTGGACGACCAGACCGAGCAGGACACCGAAGCCGAGGAGCCGCTCGGCCTCCGGCGGGATGCTGTCGACGGACATGCGGGACGTCGCCGCGGTGCCGTACACCCACAGGAACATGCCGAGTGTGGCGATGATGACGATGTTGTTGAGGACCGGGGTCCACATCATCGCGCCGAACTTTCCGCGCGCGTTGAGGATCTGGCCCATCACCACGTGGATGCCCATGAAGAAGATCGAGGGCAGGAAGTAGCGCAGCAGCGTCGTGCCGACCTCGGTCGCCGCGGGGTCGTCGGCGACCGGAACGGACATCACCCGCACCAACTGGGGGGCCAGGACCATGCCGAGGACGGTGAGGACGCCGAGCGCCACCATGACGAGGGTCAGCAGGCGGTTGGCGTAGGCCTCGCCGCCGTCCTCGTCCTCCTTCATGGAACGGACCAGTTGTGGGACGAACACCGAGTTGAGGCCGCCGCCGACGGTGAGGATGTAGATCATCGTCGGGATCTGGTAGACGACCTGGAAGGTGTCGCCGAGCAGGCCGACGCCCAGAGCCGAGACGATCAGCGCGGAGCGGATGAAACCGGTGAGGCGGGAGACGAGCGTGCCCGCCGCCATGACGGCGCTGGACTTCAGCAGGCCTGAGGCCCGGCCCCCCGACTTCGGGGCGGGCGCGGCGGCCGGCGTCGCGACGGGCGGGGGCACCGGGGCCGCGGAGGCGGGCACGATCGACTGGTCGGCGGGGGGATAGCCGCTGTCGAGGGGCTGCTGGTAGCCGCCCTGGGGGTAGCCGTTGTCGTTCTGGGGATAGGCGTTGCCGTGCGGATAGCCGTTGCCCTGCTGGTATCCGCCCTGCGGGTAGCCGTTCTCCTGCGGGTAGCCGCTCTGGGGGTGGCCGTTGTTGTCCTGCGGGTAGCCGTTGCCGTGCGGCTGGCCGTTGTCCTGCGGGTGGCCGTCCTGCTGGTAGCCGACCTGCTGGCCGCCGTAGCCGCCGGACTGCTGGTCGCGGAAGAGGTGGGCGAAGGCGTCGGGCTCGTGCCGCTCCTCGCCGGCCTGGGTGACCAGGTCGTCGACGCCCACGAACTGCGTCGTACGGGCGTCGTCGCCGTACGGCAGATGCCGGGTCGGGCCCTGCGGCTCCGGGGCCGGGGGCTGGGCCCAGACGCGGGGGTCGGGGGCGTGCTCGGGCGTGGGCGGCCGGCCGTAGAGCGGCTGCTGCGGGTAGGTGCCCGGCGGCGGCGGAGGGTGGGCCGCGCGGTCGTAGAGCGCCTCGGTCACCGGATCCTGGGCGGAGAGGTCCCGCGCCCGGTAGGGATCCTGGTCGTAGGCGTCCTGAAAGTACGTGTCGGGCGCGGGCTGCGGCGGAACCTGCCCGTGGTCGGCAGAGTCCGCGGGCGGGCCCTCGGGCGAGGCGGAGCCGCCCGAGCCCTGGCCGCGGTCACCGTCGTACGGCGCGTTCATGGTTTACCCCACCTCATCGTCCCCGGGCCCACCGGCCACGACATCGCTCAACGGTCCACTCTCTCACCCGTCTCCGACGGGTCGGTGCTTTCGGGACCGGTGTCCGGTGTCGGGTCACTCGGCTGCTCGGGGTCGTCCTCCCCGGACGCCGTACCGGCTTCGCCGTCGGGGCCGTCCTCCTGGCCGTCCTGCTCGGCCAGCCGGCGGGCCGCCCGCTTGCGCTGCGTGTACATCCGGAAACCGGCCAGCACGAGCAGCAGGAGGCCGCCGGCGATGACGAGCATGACCGTGGGAGTGACCTCGGTGGCGTTGACCTCGAAGTGCACGGCATCTCCGTAGAGCTGCCCGTCCTCCGTGTAGAGCTGGGCGTAGACCGGGACCGGGCCGTTGGCGTTGGCCGTAGTGGTGAACTTCACGGACTGGGAGTGCCCGCCCGCGATCTTCACCGGGTGCTCCTCGAACTGCCCGTCGCCGATCTTGAGCCGGGTGGGGTTCTGCGAGTACAGCCGCAGGGTCAGGTTCTCGACGCCCTGCACCAGATTGTTCTGCACGGACACCGGGATGGTCGCGCTGCGCCCGGAGAGCTTCGCGTCGGACCTGTTGATCAGGGCGACCTGCTCGGTCAGCTCGCGCAGGTAGCTCTCGACGCTGCCCCGGTAGGTGGACGCCTCCGCCGGGCGGCCGCGCCAGGACGTGGACATCTCACGGTCTATGGCCCGCCCGAACGGGGTGACCACCCGGTCCTCGTCCGTCAGGATCACCTGGAAGCGCTCCAGCATGCCCTGGGTGTCGCGGATCGACTCGAAGGCCGACTGCGGCAGCTCCTGCCTGCGCAGCGAGGTCGGGTACGCCCCGGCCGAGGGCACCCGGGTCGTAGCCCGCGGGTCCGGCTTCTCCTTCGCCGCCGCGGTGAGGTCCTCGGGCTGCGACCACTGACCGCCCTGGAGCGCGGTCAGGGCCTTCGCCATGGTCTGGGCCTGGCTGGCCGACGGCATGCGCTGCGGGGCGACCACGACGCTGCGCTGCCTGCCGGGGTCCTGGAGGTTGAGCATCAGGCTCTGGGCGACGAACTCCTGGACGGCGAGCGTGGAGTTCTCGGCCTCCGACATGTCGCCCTGGAAGGCGGTGGACAGACGGGCGTCGGCGACCACGGCGGTCGTTCCCCCGCCGATGGGCCGGGCCGCGTTGGGTGAGTACGGCAGGCCGCTGGTCTCGCGCAGGCTGTCGCTGCGGGCGATCACCGTGTGGGCGCCCGCGGAGGTGGACACGTCGACGATGGACGGGTCGATCGCCCCTTCGGCGGGCCAGGCGAAGTCCGTGCTCGGCTTGACGTGCAGGATCGTGTCCACCGCCCGGACCCCGGCTTCGGTGGCGTCCTTGAGGTGGCTGAGGGATCCGCTGACCGCCCTGCCGTTGTGCGCGAGGGAGGCGAGGTCGGGGTCGGCGAAGGGCAGCGCGACGATCTTCTTGCCCTTGACGGCCGCCTCCAGGTCGTTGAGCCACTCCGTGGCCACTGCCTGGTGCTTGCCGGTCCTCGTGGTCTTCCCGTCGTCGTTCTGGATCTGGTAGCCCTTGGTCATCGCCTCGACGGTGGCCAGCAGGTCCGGGTCGATGACCCACGTGACGTCCAGGTCACTGCCGAGGGCCAGCAGCTGCTGCAGGCGTCCGCCCGGGGCCAGCTCCTCGGCCAGATCGTCGTTCTTGAAGACGGGCGTCTGCTGCTCGTCGGACTCCGTCTTCGCCGTGAGGTGGGTGTCGGAGATGAGCGGCCACAGGTAGGCCGTCTTCGTCTTCGTCTCGGCCGCCCCGGGCTGCCACGGCAGGAAGGTGCGCTCGATGCCGAGCACCTGCGGATAGCCCTGTGCCGGGGTCTGCCCGGTGAGGGTCACACCCAGCTGGTAGACACCGTCGGACCCGAGGTCCAGGGCCTTCACGGGCACCTTGATGCTGAAGTCCTGCCGGACGCCGGGAACGAGCTTGTCGAACTTGTCGACGTACTTGCCGCCGACCTCGCTGCCGTCCGATCCCGGCTGGAAGCCCCGGCGCTCCGCCGCCCGGTCGATCTCGCTGCGGCCACTGAACGAGGGGCCGACCCGCAGCCCGACCTGGGCCCCGGTCACCGGCTGCCTGCTGTTGTTGGTGACGGTGCCGGAGACGGTGAGCGTGTCGTCCTCGCCCGGGAGCGTGGGAGTGAGCGCGTCCAGGGAGACGTCGACGGTGGTGGAGCCGGTGGCCTCGGCCGCCGCGCTCGGCACGGTGGCGTGCGCGGGGCCCGCCGGGGCCTGGAGGAGGCCGGCCAGCAAAGGGGTACCCACCAGGAGTGCCGCGGTGCGCCGCAGCCACCGGCGGGCAGGTGAGGGGCTCGTCCCCGGGAAGTCTGCCGCCTCGGCCACGCGTTCGCCCGTCCCTCGTCGTCAGTGGTCGTCGGTTGTGCGTCCACGCATGGTAACGATGCGCGCTGGGGCGAAGTGCCGCGGACTGCTCCACGGGATCGAAGGACCCCCTCGGGGGGGTGCCGAGACGCGGTCCGCGTCGGTGCGGGCCGCGGGCGGCCGACGGCGATCGGGTCGGCTCCGGGCGCCCGGGGCACGTACCCTTTTCTGTTGTGCCGAACGCCAATGAAGACAATCCCAGCGCACTGAGCCAGGTGCAGCGCCGCGCGGTCGCCGAACTGCTGCGCGTGTCCCCTGTCGCGGACGACCTCGCCCGCCGTTTCCAGGAGGCCGGCTTCTCTCTCGCCCTGGTCGGCGGCTCGGTCAGGGACGCCCTGCTGGGCCGGCTCGGCAACGACCTGGACTTCACCACCGATGCCCGCCCCGAGGACGTCCTGCGGATCGTACGGCCGTGGGCCGACGCGGTGTGGGAGGTCGGGATCGCCTTCGGGACGGTCGGCTGCCAGAAGGAGGGCCGCGCCGGCGACACCGAGCAGAGCTTCCAGATCGAGATCACGACGTACCGCTCGGAGGCGTACGACAGGACCTCGCGCAAGCCCGAGGTGTCCTACGGCGACTCCATCGAGGAAGACCTCGTCCGCCGTGACTTCACCGTGAACGCGATGGCTGTGGCGCTCCCCGAGAAGGAGTTCATCGACCCGCACGGCGGGCTCGAGGACCTGTCCGGGCGTGTCCTGCGGACCCCTGGCACGCCCGAGGAGTCCTTCTCGGACGACCCGCTGCGGATGATGCGGGCCGCGCGGTTCGCCGCGCAGCTGGACTTCGAGGTGGCGCCCGAGGTGGTCGCCGCGATGAAGGCGATGGCCGAGCGCATCGACATCGTCTCGGCGGAGCGCGTGCGGGACGAGCTGAACAAGCTGATCCTCTCCACCCACCCGCGCAAGGGCCTCGCCCTTCTCGTCGACACGGGCCTCGCGGCGAGGGTCCTGCCCGAGCTTCCGGCGCTGCGCCTGGAGCGGGACGAGCACCACCGGCACAAGGACGTCTACGACCACTCGCTGATCGTTCTCGAGCAGGCGATGGCGCTGGAGACGGACGGCCCCGACCTGACGCTCCGGCTCGCGGCACTGCTGCACGACATCGGCAAGCCGAAGACGCGGCGCTTCGAGAGCGACGGCCGGGTCTCCTTCCACCACCATGAGGTGGTCGGAGCCAAGATGGTCAAGAAGCGCATGACGGCGCTCAAGTACTCCAACGAGCTGGTGAAGGACGTCTCGCGCCTCGTGGAGCTCCACCTCCGCTTCCACGGCTACGGCACGGGCGAATGGACGGATTCGGCCGTGCGCCGCTACGTACGGGACGCGGGGCCGCTCCTGGAGCGCCTGCACAAGCTGACCCGCTCGGACTGCACCACGCGCAACAAGCGCAAGGCGAACGCGCTGTCGCGTGCGTACGACGGTCTGGAGGAGCGCATCGCCCGCCTCCAGGAGCAGGAGGAGCTGGACTCGATCCGCCCTGACCTGGACGGCAACGACATCATGGAGGTCCTGGGCGTGGGCCCCGGGCCGGCCATCGGCAAGGCCTACAAGTTCCTGCTGGAGCTGCGGCTGGAGAACGGCCCCATGGAGCGGGACGCGGCGGTGACGGCACTCAAGGAGTGGTGGGCCTCGCAGGACTGAGGCGAGAGGGGTGTTTCACGTGAAACACCCCTCAGCGCCCAAGAACGATCAAGACGGACCAAGGCGCGCCAAGACGGACCAAGGGGCGGTGTTTCACGTGAAACCGTGAAACACCGCCCCTTGGAATCTTCTGGACCTTCCTGGTCCCGCTACTTCGTCTTCTTCAGGCAGAGCACCACGTCGTGGCCCTTGCCCTGCTGGTAGTAGGCGATCTGGGAAGTCTTGACCGCCCGGCACTTCTCGGCATCGCTGGTGCCGTCGAACTTCTCGACCACCTTGAACTCGGAGTCGCTGGACGAGCAGTCGACTTCCTTCAGATCCGGCTTGAAGTCCGTGCCCTCGTTGTGCATGCAGCTGCCGACCGCGGTCGTCTCGGCATCGCTCTTGCCCAGGTACCACTTGCCGACGGCTATGAGGATGGCGACGAGGATGAAGCCGCCGATGCGCAGGAGGAGCTTCTTGCCGCGGCCTTGGCGCGGAGTGGCCGGCGGGGGAACCGGGGCGCCCTGGTTGAAGGCCGGGTACGGCGGCTGCGGGGCCGTCGGCTGACCCTGCTGCGGGGCACCGCCCTGGGGCTGGCCGTAGGGGTTCTGAGGCTGGCCGTAAGGGGCCTGTCCCTGGGGCGGGTACGGAGCTTGGCCCTGGGGCGGCGGAGTGGTCACTTTGGGGGTCCCCCTCGAACGAGAGCGCGATGGCGCGGATAAGACGCCCGTAAGTTATCCGGACGCAGTGACATCTCTGAAGCCCAGAGAGGCTCTGTGGCATTGATGTGACACTTACTGCACGTCAAACCGGGCCATAGCCGAAGCAATCGCTGCGTACAGCAGTGCCACGGTGGCGACAAGTGGAACCGATCGGCCGTCAGGCGGCAGCATCAGCGCGGCCACTGCGGCCGCGCCCACGAAGGCGACGTTGAAGAGCACGTCGTAGAGGGAGAAGATCCGGCCACGGAAACGGTCGTCCACCGAGGACTGCACCACCGTGTCCGTGGCGATCTTCGCGCCTTGGGTGGTCAGTCCGAGGACGAAGGCGGCGACGAGGAGCGGGGCGGCTTCGAACGAGAGGGCCAGGGCCGGTTCGAGGAGCGCCGCCGCTCCCGCGCACACGGCGACCCACCGGCCGGGTCCGAGCCGTTCCACCGCGGCCGGTGTCACCACGGCCGCCACGAAGAACCCCGCCCCGGAGACGCCGACGGCGAGGCCGAGCAGCGCCAGCCCCTCGGACTCCGTCGACGTCCAGGCGTACCGGCACAGCATCAGGACCATGACGGTCAGCGCGCCGTAACAGAATCGCAGCACCGTGATGGCGGCCAGTGCGCGGGCCGCCGCGGGGCGCCGCGCCAGGTGTCTCACGCCCGCCCGCAGGCCGCGTGCCGTGCCGGCCAGGGTCTGGCCGAGGCGGGGCCGCACCCGTTCGGGGTCGGGGCCGAGCAGCCCGCGGGACATCCTCAGCGAGGCGAGCGCCGCGCAGAGGTACAGGGCCGCTCCGAGCAGCACCACCGCCGCGTCCGAGTCGGGGCCCGCCAGACGGACGACGAAGGCGAGGCCGCCACCGGCCGTAGCGGCCAGCGTCCCCGCGGTCGGCGAAAGGGAGTTGGCGATGACCAGCCGGTCGGCGTCGACCACCCGCGGCAGCGCGGCCGAGAGCCCGGCGAGGACGAAGCGGTTGACGGCGGTGACGCACAGGGCGGAGACGTAGAAGAGCCCGTCGGGGACGCCGCCGAGCATCAGCAGGGCGGTCAGCGCCGCCAGCACCGCGCGCAGGAGATTGCCGTGGAGGAAGACCTGCCGCCGTGGCCAGCGGTCCAGGAGGACACCCGCGAAGGGGCCGATCAGCGAATACGGGAGGAGCAGCACCGCCATGGCGGAAGCGATCGCCGCGGGCGAGGTCTGTTTCTCCGGGGAGAAGACGACGTACGTGGCGAGGGCGACCTGGTAGACGCCGTCCGCGCTCTGGGAGATCAGTCGTACGGCGAGCAGGCGCCGGAAGTCCCGCAGACGCAGCAGTACACGCAGGTCACCGACGACGGCCATGGCCCCCACTTTCCCGAGGGTCCCCACCCTCACTCACGAGGAGGGCCCCCGGGCGCGATGCCCGGGGACCCTCTCAAGCGGCAGGAAGAGAGCTGGTCAGCGCTCGACCTCGCCCTTGATGAACTTCTCGACGTTCTCGTAGGCCTCGTCGTCGAAGTACTGCACCGGCGGGGACTTCATGAAGTACGAGGACGCGGAGAGGATCGGGCCGCCGATGCCCCGGTCCTTGGCGATCTTCGCGGCGCGCAGGGCGTCGATGATGACACCGGCGGAGTTCGGGGAGTCCCAGACCTCCAGCTTGTACTCGAGGTTCAGCGGGACGTCACCGAAGGCGCGGCCCTCGAGGCGGACGTACGCCCACTTGCGGTCGTCGAGCCACGCGACGTAGTCCGACGGGCCGATGTGGACGTTCTTCGCGCCCATGTCGCGGTCGGGGATCTGCGAGGTGACGGCCTGCGTCTTCGAGATCTTCTTCGACTCGAGGCGCTCGCGCTCCAGCATGTTCTTGAAGTCCATGTTGCCGCCGACGTTGAGCTGCATGGTGCGCTCGAGCCGGACACCGCGGTCCTCGAACAGCTTCGCCATCACGCGGTGCGTGATGGTGGCGCCGACCTGCGACTTGATGTCGTCACCGACGATCGGCACGCCGGCCTCGGTGAACTTGTCCGCCCACTCCTTGGTGCCCGCGATGAAGACCGGCAGGGCGTTGACGAACGCGACCTTCGCGTCGATGGCGCACTGCGCGTAGAACTTCGCGGCGTCCTCGGACCCGACGGGCAGGTAGCAGACGAGGACGTCGACCTCGCGGTCCTTGAGGACCTGGACGACGTCGACCGGGGCCTCGGTGGACTCCTCGATGGTCTGGCGGTAGTACAGGCCCAGGCCGTCGAGGGTGTGGCCACGCTGGACCTGCACGCCGGTGTTCGGCACGTCGCAGATCTTGATGGTGTTGTTCTCGCTGGCGCCGATCGCGTCCGCGAGGTCGAGGCCGACCTTCTTCGCGTCGACGTCGAAGGCGGCGACGAACTCGACGTCACCGACGTGGTACTCGCCGAACTGGACGTGCATCAGGCCCGGGACCTTGGCGTCCGGGTCGGCGTCCTTGTAGTACTCGACGCCCTGGACCAGCGAGGCGGCGCAGTTGCCCACGCCGACGATGGCTACGCGAACCGAACCCATTCCGGTTGCTCCCTGTTTGTTCTCGGTATTCCGGTTGAAACCCCGCGGAACGCTGGGTCTCACTTGGCGGGGCGGTCGGACGGATCCGGCGGCGGGTCGTTGTCCCGCCGCCGGGGCAGGCCCGTCGACTCCCCAGATGTGCTGTTCTGCTGAGCGGAGCTTTCGGGGGAGGGCCGTTGCTGGTCCCGTCCCGCTCGCTCGCTCTCGATGAGCTCGTTCAGCCAGCGCACTTCGCGCTCCACGGACTCCATGCCGTGCCGCTGCAGCTCGAGCGTGTAGTCGTCGAGGCGCTCCCGGGTACGGGCCAGGGAGGCGCGCATCTTCTCCAGACGCTCTTCGAGGCGGCTGCGGCGGCCTTCGAGCACCCGCATCCGCACGTCCCGCGAGGTCTGCCCGAAGAAGGCGAAGCGGGCCGCGAAGTGCTCGTCCTCGTACGCGTCCGGGCCGGTCTGCGAGAGCAGGTCCTCGAAGTGCTCCTTACCTTCCGCCGTCAACCGGTAGACGATCTTGGCGCGTCGCCCGGTGAGCGGAGCCGCGAGGGCGTCCTCGGAGGTGCTGCCCTCCTCTTCGATCAACCAGCCGTTGGCGACCAGCGTCTTGAGGCAGGGGTAGAGCGTCCCGTAGCTGAAGGCGCGGAACACCCCCAGCGACGTATTGAGGCGTTTGCGCAGCTCATAGCCGTGCATCGGGGACTCTCTGAGGAGGCCGAGGACGGCGAATTCCAGGATGCCGGAGCGCCTGCTCATCTTCGCCTCCCGTCTGCCGTGGTCCCTCGGAGCGGCCCTTGTGCCGACCCTTATGCCGAGCTGATGTATCGACTCGATACATCGAGACGATAGAACGGTGATCCACGTGAGACAAGAGGGGGCACGGTGAACGGCGTCACATCACCGATTCGTAGGAAGTAACTTGCCTGATTTGGGGTGAACTTCGGTCCTACGAGGGTTTTGACCGTGCGTAGTCTGTGCGCCATGCATGCCACCGGGAACCAAGTGACCCCAGGGAGCGTCGTCGTCCCCGGTGTAGTGCGGGTGGGCGCCGGGACGGGCGCACCCGTACGTCGGGGGGACCGGAAACCAGCCGCCGTTTCCAGGCGCGGGCAACTGCGCCTGCCCGAGGAGTAATCGTTCGATGAGCGAGCACCGTCGCAAACCGCCGCAGCAGCAGGGCGGCGGACGAGCCGCGGCCAGGCGTGGCGCCCCAGCAGCGCCGTCGGGCCGCCGTGCGGCACCGCGAGATACCACTGGACCGTCCTCTTCCTCCTACGGAGACAGCTCCTACGGAGAAGCGGCCTATGGAGACCCCTCGTATGGGGAGGCGTCCTACGGGACGCGTGCGTCCGGTGCCCCGGACGAGGGGGAGCGTCCCTACGGCGGGCGGGCCCAGGCCCGTCGCGCCGCGCAACGCAGCGGTTCGGTCGGCGCGAGCGGTGGTCGCCGCCGGGCGGCCGAGGCCGGCGGTGGCGGACGCGGCGGTGACGGGGGGCGTCGCGGCGGTGGGTCCGGTGGCTCGGGCGGTGGCGCCGGGCGCGGCCGGGGCCGGGGTCCCGGGCCGTCCGGGAAGAAGCGGTTCATCGACTACCCGCGCGCGGGCCGCCACGGCATGCGCCGCTGGATTCCGTCGTGGCGCCTGGTCAGCGGCCTGTTCCTCGGCTTCCTCGGCAGCCTGATGGTGGTCGCGGGCATCTCGTACGCGTTGGTGGAGGTGCCGGAGGTCGACAAGGCGGCCAAGGCCCAGAACAACGTCTACTACTGGGCCGACGGCAAGCAGATGGTCGCGACCGGTGGTGAGCGCAACCGCCAGATCATCGGCTACGACGACATCCCCAAGGAGATGCGCTTCGCCGTCATGTCGGCCGAGAACAAGACGTTCGAGGACGACAAGGGCGTCGACCCGATGGGCATCGCGCGTGCCCTGGTCAACATGGCCAAGGGCGGGCAGACGCAGGGCGGCTCCACGATCACCCAGCAGTACGTGAAGAACGCGCGGCTGGGTGACCAGTCGCAGACGTTCAGCCGCAAGTTCAAAGAGCTGTTCATCTCCATAAAGGTCGGCCGGACCGAGTCCAAGGAAAAGATCATGGCCGGCTACCTCAACACGGCCTACTACGGCCGTGGGGCCTACGGCATCCAGGCGGCCGCGCGGGCGTACTTCGACAAGGAGGCCAAGGAGCTCGACCCGAGCGAGTGCGCTCTCCTCGCGACGGTCCTCAAGGGCGCCACGTACTACGACCCGGCCGGCTACCCCGAGATCGACCCCGCGGCCAGTCGGCAGGACAACACCGAGCGCGCCAAGAAGCGGTGGAAGTGGATCCTCGACGAGGAGGTCAAGGACGGCCGCCTCACCTCCGCGGAGCGGGACAAGTACCAAGACTTCCCGAAGCTGAAGAACCCGCGGTCGAACACCCAGCTGGGCGGCCAGACGGGTTACCTGGTGGACCTGGCCAAGGCCTACGTCATCCGGACCACCGACATCACCGCCGAGCAGCTCCAGCGGGGTGGCTACGAGATCCACACGACCTTCGACAGGACGAAGGTCAAGGAGCTCGAAAAGGCGGTCAACAAGGTCCGCAAGGAAAAGATCAAGCCGAAGCTGCGTCCGGAGAAGGACACGCACGTCCAGTTCGGCGGGGCGTCCGTGGACCCCGAGGACGGTGCGATCAAGGCGATCTACGGCGGCGTCGACGCGACGAAGCACTTCACCAACAACGCCGACCAGACCGGCGCCCAGGTGGGTTCGACGTACAAGCCCTTCGTGCTGGCCGCCGCCTTCAAGTACGGCGTGCGCGATCCGAAGGGCCCGGAGATCCAGAGCGAGGCCGAGCGCACGGTCGTCAATCCGAAGAGCCTGTACAGCGGAAAGAACGAACTGAAGATCCAGAATTACAACGGCACCGTCTGGACCGACCGCGACGGCAAGCAGTGGAACCAGAAGAACGACGGAAACCAGTCGTACAACCCGCCCACCTACCAGATCGACCTGCGTGAGGCGATGCGCGAGTCGGTCAACTCGGCCTATGTGCAGCTCGGCATGGACGTCGGACTGAGCAAGGTGAAGGAGGCGGCGATGGACGCCGGCCTCCAGGACGACCGGTCCATGGCCAGCTCCAACTACCCGTCGTTCTCGCTCGGCACCTCCTCGCCGAGCGCGATCCGGATGGCCGGGGCGTACTCCACCTTCGCGGCCAGCGGCAAGCAGAACGACCCGTACTCGGTCACCAAGGTCGTGCACGAGGGCGACGAGGTCTACAAGCACGAGAAGCACACCAAGCGAGTCTTCGAGCCGGAGGTGGCGGACAACGTCACCGATGTGCTGAGGACCGTCGTGGAGAAGGGCACCGGCACCTCGGCCCAGCTGGGCAACCGCCCGGTCGCGGGCAAGACCGGTACGACCGACGGCAACAAGTCGGCCTGGTTCGTCGGGTACACCCCGCAGCTCTCGACGGCGGTCAGCATGTACCGCCTGGACGACGACGAGGCCAACAAGAAGCGCGAGTTCCTGGAGATGTTCGGCACGGGCGGTGAGGAGAAGATCCACGGCGCCTCGTTCCCCGCGAAGATCTGGCAGGACTACATGTCGAACGCGCTCAAGGGGGAGCTCGTCGAGAACTTCCCCGTGCCGCAGCCCATCGGAAAGGTCGTCGGCGAGACGCCCCCTCCGCCGCCGAGCCCGACGGCGACCGAGGAGCCGACGAAGGAGGAGGACGAACCCTCGCCTCCGGCACCGACCGAGACGGAGACGACGAAGCCCCCCACGAAGTCGCCCGACCCCGAGGAGTCCTGCAGCCAGTGGGACTGGGAGTGCGGCCACGAGAACGGGGGAGTCGACGGCGGTGCCGAGGATGGTGGCGCCAACGGCGACCCGGGCGGGGAAACCCCGACTCCCACGACTGATCCGCCCGGCCAGGGGGACGGAGGGCTCTTCGGCGGCCCGCGAGGCCGACAGGGCTGAGCGGGGCCTCCGCCGGGCTGAGCGGGGCCGTCAGCCGGGCTGAGCCGCCCAGCGGATGTTTCACGTGAAACGAGGGCCGCCACACCGAGGGGTGTGGCGGCCCTCGCCGTGTTCTCCATCGAGTACGGGCCGCTTTCTCCGTCTCGTAAGGACCGTGTCCTCAGCCGCGTACGGGCCGTGTTCCCAGCCAGGTACGGCAGGATGGCGGGCATGCCCAGTGCAGACCCCAGCGCCGATCCGGGCGCAGAGACGCCGAGCACGAGCGTGTACGAGGCCGTGAACCCGCGGGAACCCGAGCCGGTACAGCCGACCATGGAGGACGAGGTCGCCCGGGCCGGCAGCGAGCTGCTCGGCGGTCCCCTTGGCCGAAGAGCGTTGACCTGCGCGACCTGGTGGACGCCGGTACGCGTCATCGCGCTCGTGGCGCTCGGGATGTTCGCGCTCGGGATGGTCCAGAAGATGCCGTGCTACAACGGCGCGTGGTTCTTCGGGACCAGCTCGCAGTACACGCACGCGTGCTACTCCGACATCCCCCACCTCTACGAGGGACGCGGCTTCGCCGACGGCCTCGTGCCGTACGTCGACAAGCTGCCCGGCGACATGGAGTACCTGGAGTACCCGGTCCTGACCGGCCTGTTCATGGAGTTGGCCTCCTGGGTGACGCCCGGCAGCGGATCGATCCACCACCAGGAGAAGATCTACTGGATGGTCAACGCGGGGATACTGATGGCCTGCGCCGCCGTCGTCGCCGTCTGCGTCACCCGCACGCATCGCCGCCGCCCCTGGGACGCCCTGCTCGTGGCCCTCTCGCCCGCCCTGGCGCTGACGGCCACCATCAACTGGGACCTGCTCGCCGTCGCCCTCACGGCCGCCGCGATGCTGATGTGGTCCCGGGGGCGCGCCCTCGCTTTCGGCGTTCTCCTGGGGCTCGCCACGGCCGCCAAGCTCTATCCCGTGCTGCTGCTCGGACCGCTGCTGATCCTGTGCCTGCGCGCGGGCCGGTGGCGGGAGTTCGGGGCCGCCCTGGCGGGCGCGGCGGGCACCTGGCTCGTCGTGAATCTGCCGGTGATACTGCTCGCCGGTGAGGGCTGGTCGAAGTTCTACACGTTCAGCCGGGAACGCGGCGTCGACTTCGGATCCTTCTGGCTGATCCTCGACCAGCGCATGGACTCTCCCCTGGCCACGGACACCGTGAACCTCCTGGCGATGGTCCTGATGCTTCTCGTCTGCCTCGGCATAGGAGTGCTCGGTCTGACCGCCCCGCGCCGGCCGCGCTTCGCGCAGCTGGCCTTCCTGGTGGTCGCCGCCTTCGTCCTGACCAACAAGGTCTACTCGCCGCAGTACGTCCTGTGGCTGATCCCCCTGGCGGCGCTCGCGAGGCCGCGCTGGCGCGACTTCCTGATCTGGCAGGCGTGCGAGGTCGTGTACTTCCTCGGGATCTGGATGTACCTGGCGTACACGACCAGCGGAGACGCCCACAAGGGTCTGCCCACCGAGGGCTACCAGGTCGTCATCGCCATCCACCTGCTGGGGACGCTGTACCTGTGCGCCGTGGTCGTACGGGACGTACTGATGCCGGAGCGGGACGTGGTGCGGCGGGGCGGGGACGACGACCCTTCGGGCGGTGTCCTGGACGGGGCGGAGGACGTCCTGGTCCTGGGGGCCGGGGCCCACTCCGGGCGGCGTGTGGCGCACTCCGGTGCGGGAGCGCTCGTGAAGTGGGGGTCGGTCACCGACAGGGTTTCGCCCTGAGCGAACAAGGGCCCTCGCATGGCCGAAGGGGCCGGACACGAGCAGGTCGTGTCCGGCCCCTTCGGTGTGGTGCGCGGCGTTCCGGAGCGGTGTGATGCGTGGTGCCCGGAGATGACTCAGCGATCCACCATCCGGTCGAACTGCGTGGTGGTGTGCCGCAGATGGGCCACCAGCTCGTCGCCGACCTTCGGCTCCGGGGCGTCGGAGGGCACGAAGAGGATGGACACCTGCATGTGCGGCGGCTCGGCGAACCAGCGCTGCTTGCCGCCCCACACGAACGGCGAGAGGTTGCGGTTGACGGTCGCGAGGCCGGCGCGGGCCACCCCCTTGGCGCGGGGCATCATGCCGTGCAGCGCCTTAGGGGCCTCCAGGCCCACACCGTGCGAGGTGCCGCCGGCGACCACGACGAGCCAGCCGTCGGACGCGACCTTCTGCTGGCGGTAGCCGAAACGGTCGCCCTTGGCGACGGCGGTGACGTCCAGGACGGCGCCGCGGTACTGGGTGGCCTCGTGGTCGCCCAGCCAGAGGTTCGTGCCGATGCGCGCCCGGAAGCGGGTCTGCGGGAACTGCTGCTGAAGGCGCGCGAGTTCATTGGCCTTGAGGTGGCTGACGAACATCGTGTGCAGCGGGAGGCGGGCCGCGCGCAGGCGGTCCATCCAGCCGATGACCTCCTCGACGGCGTCCGAGCCGTCGGTGCGGTCCAGCGGCAGATGGATCGCGAAGCCTTCGAGGCGCACGTCCTCGATGGCGGCGTGCAGCAGCGGAAGCTCCTGCTCGCTGACGCCGTGGCGCTTCATCGAGGACATGACCTCGATGACGACGCGGGCGCCCACCAGGCCGTGCACGCCGTCGAGCGACGACACGGAGCGCACGACGCGGTCGGGCAGCGGAACCGGCTCCTCGCCCCGCCGGAACGGGGTCAGGACGAGCAGGTCGCCGCTGAACCAGTCCTTGATCCGGGCCGCTTCGTAGGTGGTGCCCACGGCGAGGATGTCGGAGCCGAAGCGCGTGGCCTCCTCGGCCAGGCGCTCATGACCGAAGCCGTAGCCGTTGCCCTTGCAGACCGGGACGATGCCCGGGAACTGCTCCAGCACGTTCTTGTGATGTGCCCGCCAGCGCGCGGTGTCGACATAGAGCGTGAGCGCCATGGCTGGATCCCGGAACCTTTCTCGTGTCTGCGGTGTAGCTGAGTGGTGGTACGAAATTGTGCGGGATCAGCGGCGCGACATGTACATGTCGAGTGCCTTGTGTAGCAGCTTGTTGAGCGGGAAGTCCCACTCGCCGATGTACTCGGCGGCCTCGCCGCCGGTGCCCACCTTGAACTGGATCAGACCGAAGAGGTGGTCCGTCTCGTCCAGGGAGTCGGAGATGCCGCGCAGGTCGTAGACCGTGGCCCCCATGGCGTACGCGTCGCGGAGCATCCGCCACTGCATCGCGTTCGAGGGCCTGACCTCGCGCCCGATGTTGTCCGAGGCGCCGTAGGAGTACCAGACGTGACCGCCGACCACGAGCATCGTGGCCGCCGAGAGGTTCACGCCGTTGTGGCGCGCGAAGTACAGCCGCATGCGGTTGGGGTCCTCGGAGTTGAGGGCCTGCCACATCTGCTGGAAGTAGCCGAGCGGCCGCGGGCGGAACTTGTCGCGCACGGCCGTGATCTCGTAGAGGCGCTGCCACTCCGCGAGGTCCTGGTAACCGCCCTGGACGACCTCGACGCCGGCCTTCTCGGCCTTCTTGATGTTGCGCCGCCACAGCTGGTTGAAGCCCTTTTGGACCTCGTCCAGGGAGCGGTTGGCCAGCGGCACCTGGAAGACGAAGCGGGGCTGCACGTCACCGAAGCCGGCGCCGCCGTCCTCACCCTGCTGCCAGCCCATCCGGCGCAGCCGGTCGGAGACCTCGAAGGCGCGCGGCTCGATGAACGTGGCCTCGGTGTCCCGCAGGCGCTTCACGTCCGGGTTCTGGATGCCGGCCTTGATCGCCGGAGCGTCCCAGCGGCGGATCACGACGGGCGGGCCCATCTTCACGGAGAAGGCGCCCTGCTGCTTGAGGTGCGCGAGCATCGGCTGGAGCCACTCGTCGAGGTTCGGGGCGTACCAGTTGATGACCGGGCCCTCGGGGAGGTACGCGAGATAGCGCTTCAGCTTGGGCAGCTGGCGGTAGAGCACCAGGCCGACGCCGACCAGGTACCCGGTCCTGTCGTCGAACCAGCCCAGGTTCTCCGAGCGCCATTCGCTCTTCACGTCAGCCCATGCCGGGACCTGGCAATGACTCGCCGACGGCAGTGTCTGGATATATGCCAGATGCTGCTCGCGACTGATGGTCCTCAGGGTCAGACTCATTCGGGGCGCTCCTCGGCTGGTGTGTCCCCATGGGTTCAGGGGCTCCGGCTCTCGCGCCGAAGCCTACTGCGCCCCGGGAGCGCCCCGACTGGCCGTAGGCGACCTCAGCACCCCGGCCCGCCCGGGGCCGGGGTGCCGCGAGGGCGTCAGCCGACGACTCCGCCGAAGAGTCCGCCGTGTGCCATGCCCAGGAAGAACCCGATCGCCGAGGCCCCGAGGCCGATGATCAGGCCGAAGCGCTCGCGGGTCGTCGCCGAGATGAACTGGCCGTACGCACCCGTGGCGATCCCGACCAGGCCCGCCCAGGAGCTGAGCAGATGGAGGTGGTGGAACATCGCCGTCACGAAGGCGATCACCCCCAGCACCAGCGTCACGCCGACCAGCGTGTCCTGGAGCGGATGGGGTCTGCCGTCCGAGGCGAGGAGAGAGGTGGTGTTGTTGTGTCGCATTGTCTGTGCCATGGCAGGCACCTCCTGCGGAAAGCGGCGCATCGTAGCGCCATGCACACCCGATGTGTACAGATTCTGCCCGTCCGCCGCCGGATTTCAACCGGAAGCCTCGGTGCGGGTAGTCTGTACCGTCTGCACCCGTGTCTGTCCGGCCACGGCAGGAGCTCCCGTTCGCGGAAGCCGATTGTCAGTGGCGGCCGATACGGTTGCGTACGCATCACGACCCTCCTGCCACGGAACGACCGTGGCCGCTGAGTCCAAAGGAGGTGGGTTCCACATGCGTCACTACGAAGTGATGGTCATCCTCGACCCCGATCTGGAGGAGCGCGCCGTCGCCCCCCTGATCGAGAACTTCCTCTCCGTCGTCCGTGAGGGCAACGGAAAGGTCGAGAAGGTCGACACCTGGGGCCGTCGTCGTCTGTCCTACGAGATCAAGAAGAAGCCCGAGGGCATCTACTCGGTCATCGACCTCCAGGCCGAGCCTGCGGTCGTCAAGGAGCTCGACCGACAGATGAACCTGAACGAGTCGGTCCTCCGGACCAAGGTCCTCCGTCCCGAGATGCACTGAGCTCTCTAGCTCAGCGGCACCCGGGAATCGAGTAGCAGCAACAAGCAGCCAGCAGCAAACCCGCCGAGAGGTTCCCCCATGGCAGGCGAGACCGTCATCACGGTCGTCGGCAATCTTGTCGACGACCCCGAGCTGCGCTTCACCCCCTCCGGTGCGGCGGTCGCGAAGTTCCGTGTCGCGTCCACCCCCCGCATCTTTGACAAGCAGACCAATGAGTGGAAGGACGGCGAAGGCCTGTTCCTGACCTGCTCGGTCTGGCGTCAGGCGGCGGAGAACGTCGCGGAGTCGCTCCAGCGAGGCATGCGCGTCATCGTGCAGGGCCGGCTGAAGCAGCGGTCCTACGAGGACCGTGAGGGCATCAAGCGCACGGTCTACGAGTTGGACGTCGAGGAAGTCGGCGCCAGCCTGAAGAACGCCACGGCCAAGGTCACCAAGACCACCGGTCGAGGCGGCCAGGGCGGTTACGGCGGCGGCGGTGGCGGCGGCCAGCAGGGCGGCAGCTGGGGCGGTGGCTCCGGCGGCGGTCAGCAGCAGGGCGGCGGCGGTGCTCCCGCCGACGACCCCTGGGCGACCGGTGCGCCTGCCGGTGGCGGTCAGCAGCAGGGCGGCGGCGGTGGCGGCTGGGGCGGAAGCTCCGGCGGCTCCGGTGGCGGCTACTCGGACGAGCCCCCCTTCTAAGCCCCAGGGCTTTGGGCCTTCGGGCCGAGGGTGGGCCGTACCCACACTTCTTGATCACACAGGAGAAACACCATGGCGAAGCCGCCTGTGCGCAAGCCTAAGAAGAAGGTCTGCGCTTTCTGCAAGGACAAGGTCACGTACGTGGACTACAAGGACACGAACATGCTGCGGAAGTTCATTTCCGACCGCGGCAAGATCCGTGCCCGCCGCGTGACCGGCAACTGCACGCAGCACCAGCGTGACGTCGCCACGGCCGTCAAGAACAGCCGTGAGATGGCGCTGCTGCCCTACACGTCCACCGCGCGATAAGGGAAGGGTGACCGACTAATGAAGATCATCCTCACCCACGAGGTCTCCGGCCTCGGTGCCGCCGGCGAGGTCGTAGACGTCAAGGACGGCTACGCCCGCAACTACCTGATCCCGCGGAACTTCGCGATCCGCTGGACCAAGGGTGGCGAGAAGGACGTCGAGCAGATCCGTCGTGCTCGCAAGATCCACGAGATCGCGACGATCGAGCAGGCCAACGAGATCAAGGCCCAGCTCGAGGCCGTCAAGGTCCGCCTGGCCGTCCGCTCCGGTGACGCCGGTCGTCTCTTCGGTTCCGTCACCC
Organism: Streptomyces sp. NPDC005898; assembly: GCF_040629635.1. Lineage (NCBI taxonomy): Bacteria > Bacillati > Actinomycetota > Actinomycetes > Kitasatosporales > Streptomycetaceae > Streptomyces > Streptomyces sp. NPDC005898. The sequence goes on from NZ_JBEXWC010000002.1 coordinate 454,899, forward strand.
CGGCCGACGTCGCTTCGGCGATCGAGGCTGCCGGTGGCCCGAAGATCGACAAGCGTCGTGTCGAGCTGGGCTCGCCGATCAAGACCCTGGGCGCCCACGCGACGTCCGTGCGTCTGCACCCCGAGGTGGCCGCGAAGGTCAACGTCGAGGTCGTCTCCGCCTAAGCGTTCCGCTTGGCAAGACTGAGTGAAGGGGCCGCACCCGATGGGTGCGGCCCCTTTGCCGTCCGCTGTTCCACGTGAAACGCCTTCCGTCGTCCCAAGTGGATCACCGTTGGCTGTTTCACGTGAAACGCCATCCGCTGTCTCACGTGACGCCCTCCGCTGTTTCACGTGGAACAACGGGGCGTTCAGCGGGTGGCGCCCGTGACGATCCAGCGGCCGGAGCGGGAGCGCAGCCACAGGGTCAGCATCCGCACCAGCATCATCAGCGTCATGGCTCCCCACACCGCGGTCAGCCCGCCGCCGAGGACCGGTACCAGCAGGGCGACCGGGGTGAAGGCGGCCAGCGTGAGCAGCATCGCCCAGGCGAGGTAGGGCCCGTCGCCGGCCCCCATCAGCACTCCGTCGAGGACGAAGACGATGCCGCAGATCGGCTGGGCGAGTGCCACGACCATGAGTGCGGGCAGTGCGGCGTCCCGGACCGCGGCGTCGCCCGTGAAGAGCGGGATGAACACGGGCCGCGCGAGCACGACCAGCAGTCCCAGGCCCACTCCCGCGGCGATACCCCACTGCACCATGCGCCGGCAGACCGCGCGGGCGCCCTCGGCGTCACCGGCGCCGAGATGGCGGGCGATGATCGCCTGTCCCGCGATGGCGATGGCATCCAGCGCGAAGGCCAGAAAATTCCACAGGGAGAGAGCGATCTGGTGAGCGGCGACCTCCGCGTCACCCAGACGCGCCGCTACGGCGGTGGCGAGCATCAGGATGGCCCGCAGGGAGAGCGTGCGGACCAGGAGCGGCGCCCCTGCCTGGGCGCAGGCCCGGATCCCGGCGGCATCGGGACGGAGCGACGCGCCATGCCGCCGGGCTCCGCGTACGACGACGAAGAGGTACACCGCGACCATGCCGCACTGCGCGATGACGGTCCCCCAGGCCGAACCGGCGATGCCCAGGCCGGCGCCGTAGACCAGGCCCACGTTGAGGGCGGCGTTGGCGACGAAGCCGCCGACCGCGACGTAGAGGGGCGTCTTCGTGTCCTGGAGGCCTCGCAGCACGCCGGTGGCGGCGAGGACGACGAGCATGGCGGGGATGCCCAGGGATGAGATCCGCAGATAGGTGATCGCGTATCCGGCGGCGGCGTCCGAGGTGCCGAAGGCGTCCACGACCACCGGTGCGGTGGGCATGGCGACGGCGATGACGGCGGCGCCCAGCAGGAGCGCGAGCCAGATGCCGTCCATGCCCTGGCGGATGGCGGCGGGGAGATCGCCGGCGCCCACCCTGCGGGCGACCGCGGCGGTGGTGGCGTAGGCGAGGAAGACGAAGACGCTCACCGCGGTGGTGAGGAGACCCGAGGCGATGCCGAGGCCGGCCAGTTGCGCGGTGCCGAGGTGGCCGACGATGGCGCTGTCGGCGAGCACGAAGAGGGGCTCGGCGACCAGTGCGCCGAAGGCGGGGACGGCGAGCGCGATGATCTCCCGGTCGTGTCGTCGCCGGTCGGCCTTGGGCGCGAGGGGGGCCTGTGTCATGGACACCAATCTAATCTTCCACAGGTAAGAGATGCAATCCCTTAGAGACCCTTACTTAGACGCGCGGTGGAGGCTCGGTGACGCGCCGTTTGTCGTGATCTTGGCCCGCTGGGAAAAGTTTTTCTTCTGCACAGCCGGTGGATGGGAAAACCGCAGGTCAGAGACGCTGGCACGCAGGGTCTGAGGGCTTGTTCACAGGGCTGTCCACCGGGCCGTGCACAGGTTTCGCGGAGTTCTCCACAGCATCGGGCCCGTCATCCACACCACCTGTGGATAACCAGATTGGCTGACGGTGCCCGCGGGCCTACCGTGGTCCGGCGCCCGCCTCGTCGTACGACCTCGGAAACCCGGTAAAACCGACGCGTCAGAACCGGAGTTGGGCCCCCTTGTTTGTCAGTGTCGTGCCGTAAGTAAGAGGGGCACGGCGAGGTCCGCGCGGCGGACGGGAGGAGGTGGCCCGGTGAGTATTTCCGAGCCTTTGGACGACCCCTGGGCCGACAGCGGTCCCAGTGACCGTCTGCCCGTCTCCCGTCAGCGCCGTGACAGCGGCAGGGGCCGCGACGAGCAGCACGAGCGCGGCCGGGAGGGCGGCTGGGACGGGGGAGGTTCGTCCTTCGAGCGTGTCCCCCCGCAGGACCTCGACGCGGAGCAGTCGGTACTGGGCGGAATGCTGCTCTCCAAGGACGCCATCGCCGACGTCGTGGAGGTGCTCAAGGGGCACGACTTCTACCGGCCCGCACACGAGACGATCTACGCCTCGATCCTCGACCTGTACGCGAAGGGCGAGCCGGCCGACCCGATCACCGTCGCGGCCGATCTGACCAAGCGCGGCGAGATCACCAAGGTCGGCGGCGCGTCGTATCTGCACACGCTGGTCCAGACGGTCCCGACCGCGGCGAACGCCGAGTACTACGCGGAGATCGTCCACGAGCGCGCGGTACTGCGGCGACTCGTCGAGGCCGGCACTCGCATCACCCAGATGGGTTACGCGGCCGACGGTGACGTCGACGAGATCGTCAACAGCGCCCAGGCGGAGATCTACGCCGTCACCGAGCAGCGCACCACCGAGGACTACCTCCCGCTCGGCGACATCATGGAGGGCGCCCTCGACGAGATCGAGGCGATCGGTTCACGGTCGGGGGAGATGACCGGTGTACCGACCGGCTTCACCGACCTCGACCAGCTCACCAACGGGCTGCACCCCGGACAGATGATCATCATCGCGGCGCGGCCCGCGATGGGTAAGTCCACGCTCGCGCTGGACTTCGCGCGGGCCTGTTCGATCAAGCACAACATGCCGAGCGTGATCTTCTCGCTCGAAATGGGGCGCAACGAGATCGCGATGCGTCTGCTGTCCGCCGAGGCGCGCGTGGCCCTGCACCACATGCGGTCGGGCACGATGACCGACGAGGACTGGACCCGGCTCGCCCGCCGCATGCCGGACGTCTCGGCCGCCCCGCTCTACATCGACGACTCCCCCAACCTGTCGATGATGGAGATCCGCGCCAAGTGCCGGCGCCTCAAGCAGCGCAACGACCTGAAGCTCGTCGTCATCGACTATCTGCAGCTGATGCAGTCCGGCGGCTCCAAGCGGGCCGAGAGCCGGCAGCAGGAGGTCTCGGACATGTCGCGAAACCTGAAGCTCCTGGCCAAGGAGCTGGAGCTGCCGGTGATCGCGCTCTCCCAGCTGAACCGTGGTCCCGAGCAGCGCACCGACAAGAAGCCCATGGTCTCCGACCTGCGTGAGTCCGGCTCGATCGAGCAGGACGCGGACATGGTGATCCTGCTGCACCGCGAGGACGCGTACGAGAAGGAGTCGCCCCGCGCGGGCGAGGCGGACATCATCGTGGGCAAGCACCGTAACGGCCCGACGGCCACCATCACGGTCGCCTTCCAGGGCCATTACTCGCGCTTCGTGGACATGGCGCAGACCTGATCAGAGCCGACCCGCCCCCCGGGGGGCCCGCACCGGGCAGCGTGCATGCCGACTCGCCGGGGTGGCCTGGGCTCAGTGTGTGGGCAGGGTGTGGGCGAGGAGGGGGAGCAGGCGGTCCCAGTGGCGTTGCATGCCGCTCGGGCTGAAGGCCGATGTGTCGGACATGGTGAAACCGTGGGCGGTGCCGGGGTAGATCTCGGAGGTGTGGTTGACGCCCGCGGTGTCCAGGGCCTCGTTGAGCTTGGCCAGGGCCTCGGGCGTGAGGTCGGTCTCGGCGTGGCCGAAGTGGGCCTGGGCGGTGAGCTTGGAGAACACATCGGTGCCGTCGGCGCTCACGGGGGCGTGGAACGCGGCGAGGGCGGCCACCTGGTCGGGGTGGGCCACAGCGGTGCGCGTGGCCAAGAGGCCGCCGAAGCAGTAGCCGGTCACCGCGACGGGGCCGGGGGCGACCTCTGGCTGGGCGGCGAGGAAGCTGAGGTAGGCGTCGGCGTCCATCAGGGCGCGTTCGGCGGTGTGCGCATTGACCAACGGCATCACCTCGGCCAGGACCTTGGGGCGGACCTCTTCGCCGATGTACTCGGGAAGTTCGGTCAGGGGCGCTGTGCCGTGCCGGTAGAAGAGGTTGGGGACGAGTACGTAGTAGCCGTGCCCGGCCAGTTCACCGGCCAGCTCCCGCAGGACGGGCCGGATGCCCAAGGCGTCGGCGTACATGAGCACTCCGGGATGCCGCGTGCCGTCGTCGGGGAAGGCGGCGAACGCGTCGGCCTGGCCGTCCGGGGTGGGGATCCGCAGGTTCTTGATGGGCAAGAGCTTCCTTCCGTCGGTTTCACTCGATCTGCGTGGGATGCGCTCGATTTCCATCAACGGTCGCTCGCTCTACGCTGAGGGCCCGCGACGGACGTCTGTGCCACTGACGTTCTCGCTCGAACGTACATCGTTAGTCGAACTAACGTAAAGATTGAGATGGGCGCCATGACCAGTGCCGAGGCTGCGGACCAGTCCCATGACGGCACACCGAGGACGCCCGACAGGCTGCGGCGGCGGGCCAGCCGGCTCCTGTCGCAGCTGACCGCGCGGTCGGACCGGCTGATCAACGAAGGGCTGGCCCGGGCGGACGCCCGCAAGTGGCATTACGCCGTACTCGCCGCACTGGAGGAGGGCGGCCCGGGCAGCCAGGCGGCGTTGAGCGGCCGCACCGGCATCTACTGCAGCGACATGGTCGGCGTGCTCAACGAACTGGTCGAACGGGGCCTGGTCGAGCGCGCCCCGGATCCCGCCGACCGGCGCCGCAACGTCATCACGATCTCCGCCTCGGGGCGCCGTCATCTGCTCCGCCTCGACCAGGTCCTGGACGACCTGCACGACGTACTGCTCGCGCCGCTGAGCCCGGAGGAACGCGATCAGTTCGTGGGGTTGCTCATCCGCCTCCTGGACCATGCCGGGCCTCTGCCCGCCTAGCGGAGGCAAGCTGCTCGGGCGAGACCGGTCAGCTCACAGGAGAGGTCCCACAGCTTGGCCGCCGCGTCGGTGTCCCGGACCCAGGGCTTAACTCCCCCGATGAGCATGTCCTCGGTGGTGGCCGGTTCGGCGATGTCACAGTCCTGGCAGTACGCGCCGTCTCCGGGCAGGCCATGACGCCCGCGCCGTTGATGAGGAGGTGGAGGGGGCGGCCGGTCTCCAGGAACCGCTCCGCGAAGACGCGGACGCTGCCCAGGTCGGCCAGGTCGAGGGCGTGTACCTCGGTACGGGGAACGCCCCGCAGATCGGCCTCCGCGGTGTCGGGCCGGCGGGCCGGGACGACGACGTGGGCACCGGCCCGGACGAGGGCCCTGGTGGTCGCCAGACCCAGACCGGAGTAGCCGCCGGTGACCAGGGCGGTGGCACCCGCCAGGTCGCGGCCCGCCAGCACGTCGTCGGCGGTGCTGTGAGCGCCGAGCGGGGAGCCGGGTTTTCGCTGTCCCGTGATCATGCGGGGGAGGCTAGGACCTGGAGTGCGGTCCAGATCAAGCGCTGACGTCAGCGCGGTCGCCCCTGGGCGAAGTGCGAGGGGCGAGGGAAGGCGCGGCACTTGGGCGACGGAACGGCGAGTGGGCCGGTGGACCCTGTTTCCGGCCCCGCCTGTGACCTGACCCGGCCCCTGGTACCTACGCCGACACCGACGGCGACGCGCTGACCTCCCCATGAATCCGCTCGACGTATCGGCATCCCCCCGATGAACTGGTCCCATGACAACGCCTCATGAAGAACTGCTCCCCGCCACCCGCCGAGCCCTGCTGCACCGCATCGCCACCGCCCAGGCAGAGGGCCGGGCCCCCTCGCTGATGGCCTCGGTCGCCCGGGACGGCGAGTTGGTGTGGAGCGGCGGACGCAGCATGGTCGACGGGCACGCGCCGGATGAGAACGTCCAGTACCGCATCGGGTCGATCACCAAGACCTTCACCGCCGTACTGGTGATGCGGCTGCGGGACGAGGGGGTGTTGGACCTGGGCGACACATTGGAGAAGCACCTGCCGGGGACCGGCGTGGGCGAGGTCACGATCGCCGAACTCCTCGCGCACACCGGTGGTCTGGCGGCCGAGACACCGGGTGAGTGGTGGGAGCGCACGCCTGGATCGACGCGCCCCAACCTCACCGATGTGCTGGGCGAGCAGCCCTTCAAGCACCCCGTCGGACGTCGTTTTCACTACTCCAACCCCGGCTACACCCTGCTCGGTTCGCTAGTGGAGGCGCTGCGGGGGGCCTCCTGGGAGGAGGTGCTGCGCCGCGAGATCCTGGAGCCTCTGGGCCTCGACCGTACGAGCGCGCGGCCCGAGGCACCCCATGCGGGCGGCTGGGCCGTGCATCCATGGGCGGACGTGATGATGCCGGAGCCCGACGAGGACCTGAGACTGATGGCGCCGGCGGGCCAGCTGTGGTCCACGACGGCGGACCTGGCGCGCTTCGCCTGTTTTCTCGTCAAGGGCGACGAGCGGGTGCTCGGTGCGGAGTCACTGCGGGAGATGCGGACCCCGTCGGCGCCCTCCCAGGCGGACAATTGGGAGCGGACGTATGGCCTGGGGATGGATCTGCTGCGTTGGGAGGGGCTCAGCCTGGCCGGGCACACGGGGTCGCTCCCGGGCTTCCTGGCCGGACTGTGGGTCAGCGAGCGGGAGGGGCTGGCGGCGGTGGTTCTCGCCAACTGCACCTCGGGGCCCCTGGTGGCGGCTGTGGCCGCCGACCTGGTGAAGATCGTCGCCGAGGCCGAGCCGCGCATCCCGGAGCCGTGGCGCCCCCTCCCGGAAGTCGACGAGAAGGTTCTGGAGCTGACTGGCCCTTGGTACTGGGGCACTCAGGTGCTCGCACTGCGGCTGGTGAACGACGGCGGGGTCGAGATCGGCCCGCTGACGGGCGCGGGACGCCGAGCGCGTTTCCGGCCGCATGGTGACGGCACGTGGCTGGGGCTGGACGGCTATTACGCGGGGGAGCTGCTCCGGGCGGTGCGACGGGGAGACGGCTCGGTGAGCCATCTCGATCTCGGGTCGTTCGTCTTCACCCGGGAGCCCTACGACGAGGGAGCACCGGTGCCCGGCGGGGTGGACCCGCAGGGGTGGCGCGGTTTCTAGAGACGGCATGTTTCACGTGAAACGACGTCTCAACGGACTTTCAGAGCTGGAGCTTGAACCCGACGTGTGACGCCGTGAACCCGAGTCGCTCGTAGAAGCGGTGGGCGTCGATGCGCGTGACGTCGGAGGTCAGCTGCACCAACTGGCAACCCTGTCGCCGGGATTCGTCGACGGCCCACTCGATGAACCGGGTGCCGAGCCCGCTGCCGCGTTCGTCGGCGTGGACGCGCACTCCCTCGATGATCGACCGGGTCGCCCCCTTCCGGGAGAGACCCGGGACGATCGTGAGCTGGAGGGTGCCGACCACGCGTCCCTCGCGTTCGGCGACGACCAGGTGCTGATTCGGGTCGTCGGCCAGGCGCTGGAACGCGGTGGTGTACGGAGTCAGGTCGTCCGGTGACTCACGCGTGGCTCCCAGCGGGTCGTCCGCGAGCATTTCCACGATGGCGGGCAGGTCATCGGCGACGGCCGGGCGTATCTCAAGGTCTCCCATGGCGGCAGCCTATGCGGGCTGCCGTCACCGGGGAGGGGCTTTCGTCGCGGGTCGCGTCCGTCACCGCGCCTAGGCGGGCACGCGGAGCGTTTCGACGGCCCTGACCAGGGGGGCGAGTTGCGGGTTCCGCGCGGCCTCGTCGAGCGCCTCGCGCAGGGCGGCGTCGTTGGTCGGGCGGGCCTCGTCGAGCAGCGCGAGGCCGGCTTCGCTCACGTCGGTGTAGATGCCCCGGCGGTCGGTGGGGCACAGATAGCGGGCGAGCAGCCCGCGATCCTCGAGCCGGGTGACCAGGCGGGTGGTGGCGCTCTGGCTGAGCACCACGGCGTCCGCGACCTGCTTCATCTGCAGGTGGCCGCCCTCGCCGTCGTGCTGGCGGCTGAGGACGTCGAGCAGGGAGTACTCCCGCGCGCTCAGCCCGTGCTCGGCCTGGAGGGCGCGCTCGATGTGGGTCTCGATCTGTCCGTGGAGCAGGGAGAGCGCGCACCAGCCCTGCGCGAGGGCGGTGAGTGCGGGGTCCGTCGCTGTCATGGCTCTAGTCTCCTCCGTCCCCGAGTGGCTACGGCTCAGGGTAGTCCACAAGTGCAATATCCGGCGTTTGCGATTAACCCGCGCCTGCAACTATTGTGGACGCACGTTAAGCGCACCTGCAATCGTTGGAAGGTAGATCCATGCCTCTCGCGCTCCTGGCCCTCGCGATCGGGGCCTTCGGGATCGGCACCACCGAGTTCGTGATCATGGGGCTGCTCCCCGAGGTCGCCGGTGACTTCGGCGTCTCCATCCCCACGGCCGGCTTCCTCGTCACCGGCTATGCCCTGGGCGTCGTCCTCGGAGCACCACTGATGACCGTTCTCGGCACCAAGATCTCGCGCAAGCGGATGCTGATGCTGCTGATGGGCCTGTTCATCGCGGGCAATCTGCTCTCCGCCGTCGCCCCCGTCTTCGGGGTGATGCTCGCCGGCCGTGTCGTCGCCTCCCTCGCCCATGGCGCCTTCTTCGGCATCGGCTCGGTCGTCGCGGCCGAACTGGTCGCCCCCGAGAAGAAGGCTGGTGCGATCGCTCTGATGTTCACCGGCCTGACCGTGGCCAACGTGGTGGGCGTGCCGCTCGGCACCTTCGTCGGGCAGACGCTCGGCTGGCGGATGACCTTCACGATCGTCGCGGCGCTCGGTGTCGTCGGCCTCGCGGGCGTCGCCAAGCTGGTCCCCGACCTGCCCAAGCCCGAAGGCGTGCGCCTCCGCCACGAACTGGCGGCCTTCCGCAACGTCCAGGTGCTGCTGGCCATGGCCATGACCGTCCTCGGCTTCGGCGGAGTGTTCGCCGCCGTCACCTACCTGGCGCCGATGATGACCGACGTGGCCGGTTACGCGGACTCCTCCGTGACGTGGCTGCTCGTCCTCTTCGGCCTCGGCATGGTGGCCGGCAACCTCATCGGCGGGAAGTTCGCCGACCGGGCCCTGATGCCGCTCCTCTACATCTCACTGGGCTCCCTGGCCGTCGTGCTGGCGCTCTTCACCCTCACCGCCCACAACAAGGTCGCGGCCGCCGTGACCGTCGCGCTGATCGGCGCCCTCGGATTCGCGACCGTTCCGCCGCTGCAGAAGCGCGTCCTCGACCAGGCCTCCGGCGCCCCCACCCTGGCCTCGGCCGTCAACATCGGCGCGTTCAACCTCGGCAACGCGCTCTCGGCCTGGCTCGGCGGCATCGTCATCGCCGCGGGCCTCGGATACACCGCCCCGAACTGGGTCGGAGCCGCCCTCGCCGGATCCGCTCTCGTCCTGGCCGTCGTCTCGGCGGCACTGGAGCGCCGTACCGCCGTGACGCACCCGAGCCTCGTCGCGGCCGGCAAGGCCCCTGTCGAGGCCACACCCGTCCACCACTGACCTTCATCCCTCGCACGCCTCACCTCCCCCGCACCACCCCGCAAGGAGACCTCCCCTCATGAGCACCACCGCCACCCACGCCGTCAGCCCGCTGACCATCGAGGACGCCGAAGCGCTCGTCACCGCCGCACGCCGCGCCGCCGAGGCGGCCGATGTCACCGTCAGCGTCACCGTCCTCGACGCGGGCGGCCACCTCCTGGCCTTCCGGCGCGACGACCGGGCCGTGCTGATCTCCGGCGAGACCAGCACCCGCAAGGCCTACACCGCCCTCCAGCTGAACGCCCCGACCGCCGACCTCGTCGACGCGGTCCAGCCCGGCGGCCCCTTCCACACCCTGCCCACCGCGCTCGACCGCCCCCTCCTCTTCATCGCGGGCGGCGTGCCGGTGCACCGCGACGGCCGTCTGATCGGCGCGATCGGCGTGGGCGGCGGTGCGCCCGAGCAGGACCACGGCTTCGCGACGACGGCGGTGGAGGCCCTCGCGTAACGCATATACGTGCGTAGGCCCGTCCCGGGCGCCGAAAGACTGTTGGCGCGGAGGGACGGGCCTACGCGTGTTCCGCGTGCCGTGGGTCGTTCCGTGTCAGCCGGCCGCCACCGTCAAAGGAGCGAAGCGTCGGGTCCAGTCGCCGGGCAGCTCCGGCATGCCGTAGGCCATCACGGCGTTGAAGGCGACCGGTTCGAGACCGCTCTCCTTCACCCAGGCCAGCAGCTCCACATGCCGGACGTCGATGTCGGTGCGTAGCGGCCGGTCGGTGTGCGCGCCGAGCGAGGCGATGAGTGCTTTCGCGGTCTGTGTGTCGCGGGCGATGAGAGGGCCGACGACATGCGTCTCCATGTTCGGCCAGGCGCCTGCGTAACCGATGATCTCGCCGTCGGCCTCTGCGACACGAAGCTGGTCGGTGAAGGCGGGAAGACGGGTGATCACATGGGTTCGGTCGTGGCCGAAGACGTCGGTGTCGAGCCGGAGGATGGCGGTCAGGTCCTCCGCGGTGGCCGGCCGGGTGGCGATGCCGGGAAGCGGACCCGGGGGCACGAGGCGGCCGCAGACCATCTCCGCACGGCCGATCACCTTGAAGCCGAGCTGCTCGTAGAGGGGCCGGCCATGAGGTGTCGCGTGGAGGGTCAACGGGACCGGGGCCTCCTGTTCGACGGCGTACTGCATCAAACGGCGACCGATGCCCCGGCGGGCGTACCGCTCGGCGACGAGGACCATGCCGATCGCTGCGAGGTCGGGGCGCTCCTGCGGGCCGTACCGGGTCACCACGAAGACGCCGATGAGGCCTTCGCCGTCGGGGTCGTCGATGCCGTAACCCGTCCCGGCCCTCAGCAGGAGACCCCACTTGTGTTCCTCGCGGGGCCAGCCCCGGTCCTCGGACAGATCGGCGCAGGAGTTGAGGTCGCGTGGGGTGAGCCGGCGGATGGGCAGCGCGGAGAGGGAAGGTGTCGACACTCGGGTCAGGCTGTCTGACGTTCGTCCTCGGCGTCCACCCGTTTGTGGGCAGAAGCACGTCGCTTCTGATCATGCTGTCCCTGACCGCGTGGCCCGACGGACGGGGCGGCTTGGTTTCACGTGAAACACGGTGCCAACCGCGCTGGTCCGGGGTGTCTGGCAGCGGGGGTAACCGCGGGTACTAGCCTCGGCGTACATGGCGCTCCTCCACCTCTTCGACCCCGGGCCTCGGCTCCTGCTCCCATCTCGGGCGGGACCTGCGCAAGGTGGACGAATTGATCCGGCGCATCGGGTGATTGCGGCCACGGCAAGGCGTCGGCGTTGAATTGCCGAGGCAGGGCAGGGGGACTTGTATGTCGCGCGGCTGCCGGTATGGTCGACTCCGGTTCGCGCCGGGTGGGCTACCTCACACCTGCGGGCCGCGCGCGCAGGTCGATGAAGCCTAATGCGGCAGGAAGATCCCGACCCGGTTCTTCCTGTTATGCAGCGACGCGGCGGCGGTGGATGGGATGCTGCGGTGAGCAGGCTGCGGCCAATGTCACATTCTTTCCCTACTTGTCCGTAGGGTCCGGGTGTCCGGGGTTCAATGTGGCCGGATCAGCCATCGAGGCAGAGCGAGGAAAGCGCACGGCTTCCGACAGGAAGTGCACAGACCGACCGAGAGATGTTCGAGGCGAGGCACAGTATGGACGCTCCGACCACCCCGTCGGCGGACGACGGCACTTCCGGCGGCGGGAGCGGCTGGTTCACGCCGCGCAGGCCGCCGAAGCGGACGGAGGACGGGCCCCAGCAGCGGCCCGGCGCCGAGGGGCCTGAAGCCGCGGAGGTGCGCCGACCGGCGTCGATACGTCCCTTGGGCAGGGCCGAGGAGGCGAGCCTCGGCGCGTCCTACTCCGGGGCCCCCACCGGATCTCACACCGCGGCTCCGGTGGACGAGCGAATATCCGCCGCGTCGGGCTCCCGGACGGCCCAGGCACTGGCGACCGCTCCTGCGGATCAGGAGCAGGCCCCGGCCGTGGAGACCGCGCCGCAGATGCCCGCCCAGGCCACCCGACGGCAGCCCGCCCCGCCCGCGGCCCAGCCGCATCCCGCTCCACAAGCGGCCCAGCCGCACCCTGCCCCGCAAGCCGCTCAACCCCGATTCGCCCCGGCAGCGGGCGTTCCGCAGCACACGGCGACGACCGGCACGCAGCACGCTGCGGAAGCCGCTGACCCGCAGCACGCCCCGGCAGCGGCGGACGACCCGCGGCACGCTCCCGAAGCCCCTGGCCCGCGGCACGCTCCCCAAGCCCCTGGCACGCAGCACGCTGCGGAAGCCGCTGACCCGCAGAGCGCCCCGCCGGCCCCTGCGGAGCCCGAGGCCGAGGCGCTCGCCCAGTCGTCCAAGCTGGCCAAGCCGTCCGTACCGGTCTCCCCCGACGCGGCCCTGGTCCAGCGCACGATGGCCGAGATCGGCCCCGTCGCCGATCAGGTCACCTCGTACTTCTACGCACTGCTCTTCACCCGCCACCCGGATCTGCGCCCCCTGTTCCCCGCGGCGATGGACACGCAGCGGGACCGTCTTCTCAAGGCGCTGCTGACGGCGGCCGAGAACATCGACCGCACCGATGTGCTCGTCTCGTATCTGAAGAACCTCGGCCGCGGTCACCGCAAGTACGGCACCCGGCCCGAGCACTACCCGGCCGTCGGCGAATGCCTGATCGGTTCCCTGAGCCGGTACGCGAGCGCGGTCTGGGACGAGGAGACCGAGGCCGCCTGGGTCCGGACGTACACAACGATCTCCCAGGTGATGATCGACGCAGCCGCGGAAGACGAACTGCGCGCCCCCGCCTGGTGGTTCGCCGAGGTCGTCGCCCATGACCTCAGGACCCCCGACATAGCCGTGGTCACGGTCCGCCCGGACCAGCCCTACCCCTTCCTCGCGGGGCAGTACACCAGCCTGGAGACCCCGTGGTGGCCGCGGATATGGCGGCACTACTCCTTCGCGTCGGCGCCTCGTTCCGACGGGCTGCTGTCCTTCCACGTCAAGGCGGTCCCGGCCGGCTGGGTCTCCAACGCCCTGGTGCACCACGCCCGCCCCGGCGACGTACTGCGGCTGGGTCCGCCCGCCGGGTCGATGACCGTCGACCACACCACCGACAGCGGCCTTCTGTGCCTGGGCGGCGGCACGGGCATCGCGCCCATCAAGGCCCTGGTCGAGGATGTCGCCGAGCACGGCAGACGCCGACCGGTGGACGTCTTCTACGGCGCCCGCACCGATCACGATCTGTACGACATCGACACCATGCTGCGGTTGCAGCAGGCCCACCCCTGGCTCGCCGTGCGCCCCATCGTGGACCAGCGGTCCCATCTGCCGGACGCCGTGCGCGAGTACGGCCCCTGGGACGAGTACGACGCCTACCTCTCGGGACCGCCCGGCATGATCCGCAGTGGCCGGGACGCCCTGCGGGACGCGGGCATCCCCGAGGGGCGGATCCGCCACGACTCGGTCGAGGAATTGGTGGCGGCGGCCCGGGACTAACCCAGGTCGGGGGCGTGCATCGCGCGTACGCCCTCGATATTGCCGTCCAGGTAGTGCCGCAGCGACAGCGGTACGAGATGGACCGAGGCGATGCCGACGCGGGTGAAGGGCACCCGCACGATCTCGTACTCCCCGCACGGCTCCTCGACCTCGGGGCCGTGCCGCAGGCCGGTGTCCATGGACTCCAGGCGGCAGACGAAGAAGTGCTGCACCTTCACACCGGTCGCGCCACCGTCCTCGCCGATGTGCTCCACGGTGTCGACGAAGCACGGGACGACGTCGATGACCTTCGCACCGAGTTCCTCGTGCACCTCACGGTGGAGCGCGTCGATGACGGTGGCGTCCTCCGGCTCCACGCCGCCGCCGGGGGTGACCCAGTACGGATCGACACCAGGCTTGGTCCGCTTGATCAGGATCAGGTCGTCGCCGTCCAGTAGGACGGCGCGTGCGGTGCGCTTGACCACGGGTCGGACGGTCATGGGAGGAATGTGGCCCGGACTGTTCCACGTGAAACATCGCGAACCGCTGGACGCGGCCATCAAGCCCAGTGAACGGCGGCCCGCAGCAGCCATTCGTGCGCCCGCGCCATGTGCGGCATGGCGAGCGTGCCCGTGCGCACCACGAGGAAGTAGGTGCGCAGCGGCGGCACGGCGGGCTCCAGGAGGGCCACGACATCGCCGTGCGCCAACGCGTCGGCGCACAGATAGCGGGGCAGCACGGCGAGACCGGCGCCCGAGGCCGCGCACGCGAGGACCGCGCGCAGGTCCGGCACGATGACGGCGCCGGATGCGGCGGGACGGGTGTCGAAGACGGCGGCCCAGTAGCGAGAGACGAACGGCAGTGTCTCGTGCACCTCGACCACCGGCAGGTTCTCCAGTGGCAGCGCGCCCTTTCGGCGTAGCTTGCCGGGGCCGATGCGGGCGGCCCAGTTCTTCCCGGCGACCAGCACGTGCTCCTCGTCGCAGAGCGGAGTCGCGGCGAGCAGCCCGCCCCGGGGCCGGGCCGTGGTGAGGGCCAGATCGTGGTGTCCGGCCGCGAGTCCCTCAAGGACTTCGTCGGCGGTGCCGAACGAGGCGCGCAGCGCGGAACGGTGACCGTCCTGGCCGGTGAGGGTGGTGAGCGCGGGCAGGGCCCGTTCCGCGGTGAACTCAGGGGGACCCGCGAGATGGAGCGTGCGCACCGACGAGTCCTCGTCGAGTCCGGTCTCCGCGATCTCCACGAGGGCGTCCAGATGCGGGGCGGCCTTGTGGGCGAGTTCGTCGCCGATGGTCGTGGGGGTGACGCCGCGGGCCTGGCGCAGGAAAAGGGGGCGGCCCAGTTGCCGCTCCAGGGTGCGGATCTGGGAGGTGACGGCCGGCTGGGAGAGCCCGAGCAGCGCGGCGGCACGGGTGAAGGAGCCGGCCCGGTGCACCGTCACAAAGGTGCGCAGCAGGGCCAGGTCCATGGCGACGCCCCTCTCCTTCGTGACCCTCGGGGCGCTCAACTATAAATATGTCGATAGGTCTCTGTCTCTACAGTGATTGGACACTGACACAGAGTCAACTAGCCTGGTTCGCGCGGTTCTTCGCAAGCGGAACCGGAACGGTCCGAGCCACGAGGGGGGAGGCTCGGACCGTTCGCTGCCCGCGGCCGCCGCAGCGTTCACCCGGCGGATTCGTCCAGCGCGTGGAGTACGTCGGCCACCAGGTCAGCGGTGTCCTCGGCACCTGCGGAGAAGCGGATGAAGCCCTCCGGGACGTTGTCGCCGCCCCAGCGCCGGCGCCGCTCGGCCGTTGACCGCACACCGCCGAAACTCGTCGCGTCGTCGACGAGCCGCAGCGCCTCCAGGAAGCGCTCGGCACGCTCGCGGGTGGGCAGCGTGAAGGACACCACGCACCCGAAGCGCCGCATCTGCCGCGAGGCGATCGGGTAAGAGGGGTCGTCGGGCAGGCCGGGATAGCGCAGCCCCGTGACCTCGGGGCGGCTCCGCAGGGCCTCGGCGAGGGCCAGCGCGTTCGCGTTCTGCCGGTCGGCACGCAGGTGGAGCGTGGCGAGGGAGCGATGCGCGAGCCAGGCCTCCATCGGCCCCGGGATCGCACCGACGATCTTGCGCCAGCGCCGTACGGAAGCGGTCAGTTCCGCGTCACGGCAGGCGACGTACCCCAGAAGGATGTCGCCGTGACCGGTGAGCATCTTGGTGCCGCTCGCCACGGCGAAGTCGGCGCCCAGCTCAAGAGGCCGCTGGCCGAGCGGCGTGGCCAGGGTGTTGTCGACCGCGACAAGGGCGCCACGCGCGCGTGCCGCTGCCGCGAGGCGGCGCACGTCGCAGACGTCGAGCCCCGGGTTGGACGGCGTCTCGATCCACAGCAGCTTGGCGCCGTCCAGAACGTCGAGCTGCGCGTCGCCCCCGGTCGGGGCGGTCCGCACCTCGATGCCGTACGCCGTGAGCTGCTCGCGGACCAGCGGCAGCACCTGGTAGCCGTCGTCCGGCAGGACCACCGCGTCCCCGGCGCGCAGCTGCGAGAACAGCACCGCCGAGATCGCGGCCATCCCGGAGGCGAAGACGAGCGTCTCGACGTCCTCACCGGCTCCCGGTGCCTCCAGCTCGCCGATGGCGCGCTCCAGGTGCGTCCAGGTGGGGTTCTCGTCGCGGGCGTAGGCGTAGCCGCCCGTGGGGTCGCCGGGCAGGTGGAA
Source organism: Streptomyces sp. NPDC005898 (assembly GCF_040629635.1). Classification (NCBI taxonomy): domain Bacteria; kingdom Bacillati; phylum Actinomycetota; class Actinomycetes; order Kitasatosporales; family Streptomycetaceae; genus Streptomyces; species Streptomyces sp. NPDC005898. The sequence goes on from NZ_JBEXWC010000002.1 coordinate 471,144, forward strand.
GTGCGCGGCGAAGACGGGACCCGGAAGCGTGGGTTCGTGCTTCACCGGCTCGGGCAGCCCGGCCCGGACGGCCCGCGTGCCGTCACCTATGCGCTCGGGGTGGTCGGGTGTGCCGTGGGGGGCGCCGGCGGTGCCGCCCGAGGGGCCACCGCCGCTGCCGCCCACGGGTGCGGAGTCCGTCATGCCGCTCAGTCCTCGTCCGGGAGGAGCATGTTCATGGCCCAGGAGACGATCGAGATGATCAGGCCGCCCAGGACGGCCGTCCAGAAGCCCTCCACGTGGAAGCTGACGTCGAACTTGTCGGCCAGCCACGAGGTGAGCAGCAGCATCAGGGCGTTGACCACGAGGGTGATCAGGCCGAGCGTCAGGATGAACAGGGGGAAGGTGAGCACCTTCACCACCGGCTTGACCAGGAAGTTCACCAGCCCGAAAAGCAGAGCGACGACGATCAGCGTACCGACCTTCTTGCCGGTGCTGTCGCCGGTCAGAGTGATCTTGTCTAGCAGCCACACGGCGACGGCCAGGGCCGCGGCGTTGGCGATCGTCTTGACTACGAAATTCTTCATGTGTCTGATCGTGGCAGACCCGGACCGGGAACGGCCGGGTCACGAGCACCGGCGGAACACCGCGGGGTGAGCACCAGCGAGGGGCGTACAAGGGCGATGAAGGCATTCCGACTGGATGAGCTGGAGGCGGAGCGCGCGGCGAACGACGGCGCGTATCTGCAGTTTCTGCGCGAGCGGAACATGTCGGTCGGGCTCTACGCGCTCGACGCCGGCGCGACCGATCCGCAGCAGCCGCATGCACAGGACGAGGTGTACATGGTCGTCAGCGGCCGTGCCTCGATCACGGTCGGCATGGAGACGACGGCGGTCGCGCGCGGCAGCGTCGTCTACGTCCCGGCGGGCGTCGCCCACAAGTTCCACCACATCAGCGAGGACCTGCGGGTCCTGGTCGTCTTCTCCCCGCCCGAGGCCTGACCTCGAGAGGCCCGACGCCGAGGGACCCGGCGCCGAGGGACCCGGAGCCGACGGGCCCGACGCCGAGAGGACTGGTCCCGAGAGGTCTGATCCCTCTCTGAAGCCGGCCCTCTTCAGGGTCGCGACCTCGGGGTTCCCTCAGGGTCGGATCAGGGGAGGACAAGGGCTGCGCGGTCCCCGCAGAGCTCTTCGGCGCCCTAGCATCGAATGCAAGAAGTCGGGAGTCCACGGACATTCGGGAACCCGCGCCGATGCGATGTGCGCCGAGAGAGGTAAGGACGATGGCAGTGAAGGAGATTTTCGCGGGAATGCCGTGGTGGGTGAAGTGGGTGGCCGTGCCCGTCATCGCCCTGGTCGTGTTCGGCGGCGTGATAGCGACCGTTGTCGGGTTCGTCGTCGGCCTGCTCTTCAAGGCGCTGCTCTTCGTTGCCCTGGTCGGCGGACTCATCTATGTCGTACGGAAGTTCATATCCGGCTCCTCGTCCCGCACCGATTGGTGAGCCGCGCACGCTGAGCTGACTCCCACCGGGGTCGGCTGAACGCCGAGTGGTCGCCGCCAAGACGATTACCGCTGAGGGGCGACTTTTCGAAACGGTTCCCTCGGCCGGGGGAAGTTTCCCGGCAGACGGCCGTGGAGCGGTGGCCAAGGGTTAGAGTCCGAAAACCGACGCGGGGGCCGCTCCCTCGCGTACGGGCGCACTGCCCACCCGTGTTTCTCCGGGCACGGACGGCTCCCCCCACGCGCTTCGGGAGTGAACCTTGGCCGCAGTCGACACCTCCACTTCGCCGGGCGGCATCTCCACCGCACCGAACGCCACCGTCGGCACACCCACCCTCATCGGCTCGGTGCAGCGGGCGATGCGGTTGCTGGAAGCCGCCGCGTCCCATCAGTACGGGGCACCCGCCAAGCAGTTGGCCCGGGAGGCGGGCCTGGCCCTCCCCACGGCCTACCACTTGCTGCGCACGTTGACCCATGAGGGTTATCTGCGCCGGGAGAAAGGAGTGTTCGTGCTCGGCGAGGCGGTCGAGCGGCTCAGCGGCGGTGCGGCGCAGCAGAATCGTCGCGGCATGATCGGTGAGGCCCTCGCGCACTGCCGTGATGCCATCGGAGTGCCGGTGTACTTCGCCGTGTACCGGGAGGGCGAGATCGAGGTCGTCGCGGTCTCCGACACCCCGGGTAATCCGGCCGTCGAGGAGTGGGCCGACTTCCGCGAGACGGGCCATGCCCACGCCATCGGCCAGTGCCTCCTGTCCCAACTGGACGCAGAGGCGCGGCAGGACCACCTCCACCGCTATCCGGTGCGGTCGATCACGCGGTACTCGGTCCGGGACGACCGCACGTTCCTGCGTCGGCTCGATGCCATGGAGCGCATGCGTCCGGTCGTGGAGCGCCAGGAGTACGCGCTCGGGACGGTCTGTGCCGCCGTTCCGATCCTGGCGGGGAACACGGCGGCGACCCTGGCCATCTCCGTGCCCGCCACCCAGGCGGCCCGTCTGATGCCCGCCGCGGAGAGATTGCAGCGGGAGATCGGGAAGCTGCTAGGGACACTCGCCTTCTCTATCAGCATCTGAAAACTCACTCCTTGTGATCAGGTGTGTACGTTCAGCAAGATGCCAGGAGCGTCAGGAAGTGGGTTCCTGGCCACTCGAGGGCTATGTGACGGGGTAGAGCGCAATGGACGAGTCGGTTCAGGCAGAAGTCATGATGAGCTTCCTTGTTTCCGAGGAGCTGTCGTTTCGTATCCCCGTGGAGTTGCGCTATGAGACCGAAGATCCTTATGCCGTGCGGCTGACCTTCCACCTGCCCGGCGACGCCCCGGTGACCTGGGCCTTCGGGCGGGAGCTGCTGATCGACGGGGTGGTCAAGCCGTGCGGGGTGGGGGACGTGCGCATCGAACCCACCGATCCCGAGACGCTGGACGAGGCCCTGATCAGGCTTCAGGTCGGCGAGGACCAGGCGCTGTTCCGGGTGGGGATCCCACCGCTGCTCGCCTTCCTGGACCGCACGGACAAGCTGGTGCCGATCGGGCAGGAGCGAGCCCTCGCCGACTTCGAGGCGCACCTCGACGAGGCGCTCGACCGGATCCTGGCGGAGGAGCAGAACGCGGGCTGACCGCCGGCGGCCAACGGGCTAACAAGCCAACGGGTCGATACGCATGGCAGATTGGTGCATTTGCCGGCGTCAGGCCTTGCGGCGGCGTCCCTTTCCGCCTCGGGAGGAGCGTGGGGCCGGCGTACCGGTGGCCGGGGCCGGGATGAGGGGGCCGGACGAGCGGTCGGCGGAGACGACCAGGGCGGCCAGCGCGGTCGTCACCGGCACCGAGGCGACCAGGCCGATGGAGCCGATCAGGGTGCGCACGATCTCCTCGGCGACCAACTCGCTGTTGGCGACCGTGCCCACGCTGGACTGCGCGATCGAGAAGAGCAGCAGCAGGGGAAGCGCGGCACCCGCGTAGGCGAGGACGAGGGTGTTGACGACGGACGCGATGTGGTCGCGGCCGATACGGATGCCCGCGCGGTAGAGGCCGCGCCAGCCCATGGCCGGGTTGGCCTGGTGCAGTTCCCAGACCGCCGAGGTCTGGGTGACCGTCACGTCGTCGAGGACGCCGAGGGAGCCGATGATGACGCCCGCGAGCAGCAGGCCGCTCATGTCGATGGACGGGTAGAGGCCGTGGATGAGACCGGTGTTGTCGTCCGTGTTGCCGGTCAGCGCGGCCCAGCCGATGAACAGGGAGCCCAACAGGCCGATCAGGAGGAGCGAGATGAGCGTACCGAGCACCGCGACGGACGTACGGGCCGTGAGCCCGTGGCAGAGATAGAGCGCGACCAGCATGATGGCGCTCGCCCCGATCACGGCCACGACCAGCGGGTTCGAGCCCTGGAGGATGGCCGGCAGGATGAAGAAGGTGAGGACCAGGAAGCTGACGGCGAGTGCGACCAGGGCCATCGCGCCGCGCAACCGGCCGACCACGACGACCGCCAGCGCGAAGATGCCGGCGAGCAGCGCCATGGGCATCTTGCGGTTCACATCGGTGACCGAGTACTGGAGCCCCTCGGGCGCCTTGGGCTCGTAGGCGACCACCACCTCTTGGCCCTGGTGCAGTTGGCGGGCCGAGTCCGGCTGGATGATCTCGGTGAACGTGCGGCCCTTGTCCTTGCCGGCGGAGACCTCGATCAGCGCCTTCTTGCAGGTGCCGCTCGCACGGGACTGGGCGGACTGGCCCTCGGCGGTGGAGGTGTCGCCGTTGGGCGGGGTCTGCGAGGGGTTGAGGTCCTTGCAGGGCAGCTCCCGCACCTTGGTGACCTTCGCCGACTGCGTCTGCCGGTCGAAGCCGACTCCCGTCCGCTCGTGCGAGGGCGTACCACCCGGCCAGAGCACGACGAGCCCGACGACGACCGCGGCGGCGAAGGGAATCAGCACCGCGGCGATGACCTTGCGCAGATGCTGGGAGACGGGCGCGGCCGGGCCGTGGCTGTGCGAGTGCCCGCCGTGCCCGTGCCCGCCGCCGTGCCCATGCCCTCCGTGCCCGCCGCCGTGCCCGTGCCCGCCGTCGTGCCCGCCGTGCCCCTTGCCCGGCTCGCCGCCCTGCACGTGCCCGGGTGTGGGCGCGGGTCCGGGCACCGGTTCGCGCCCAAGGGCGTGCCCGGGCCCGTGTGCCGACCCGTGACCTTGGCCGCGTGCGTGCCCGGGGCCGGGGCCGGGGTCCGGCGGGCCCGAGTGGGGCGGTCGGGAGTGGGGAGGCGGCGGCGGGGGTGTGGTGGTCACGGCCCGATCATCGCAAGAACGGAGGGGGCCCTCTGTTCAGCGCGGCCGACATGACGCTAGCGTGGAGCCACCTTTGCAATCGCGGGAGCTCGGAGCACCGGGCTGAGAGGGCGCTGACCTCCGTACGAAGCGGCACGAGATGTGCACGAGCCGTACGGGATCCGCTGCGTCGACCGCCGAACCTGTTACCGGGTAATGCCGGCGTAGGGAGTAGGTCTCATGACCACATCGGACGCACGCACGCCTGCCTCGACGCGGGACCAGAGTCAGGACCAGGCCCAGGACAAGGGCCAGGACCAGGTCTGGAACCAGCGCGACGAGGCCGGGAAGTCCATCGGCTGGCACAAGGCGTACGTCGAGGGCTCGCGCCCCGACCTGCGGGTGCCGGTCCGCCAGGTGCACCTCACCAACGGCAAGGCCGTCACGTTGTACGACACGTCGGGGCCGTACACCGACCCGTCGGCCGAGACCGACGTCCGTCGCGGGCTGCCCCCGCTGCGGGAGAACTGGATCATCGCCCGCGGCGACACCGAGGAGTACGTGGGCCGTCCGCTCCGCCCCGAGGACGACGGCATCAAGCACACCTCGCCCCGCGGCGGGCTGCGGAACCTCGACGCGGTCTTCCCCGGCCGCCCCCGCCAGCCGCGTCGCGGCCGCCCGGGTCAGGCGGTGACGCAGCTCGCGTACGCCCGGCGCGGGGAGATCACGCCCGAGATGGAGTTCATCGGGATCCGCGAGAACATGGACCCCGAGATCGTGCGGGAGGAGGTCGCGGCGGGCCGTGCCGTGATCCCGGCCAACGTCAACCACCCGGAGATCGAGCCGATGATCATCGGCAAGAAGTTCCTGGTGAAGGTGAACGCCAACATCGGCAACTCCGCGGTCACCTCCTCCATCGAGGAGGAGGTGGACAAGATGACCTGGGCGACCCAGTGGGGCGCCGACACGGTCATGGACCTCTCCACCGGCCGCAACATCCACACCACCCGCGAGTGGGTGCTGCGCAACTCCCCCGTGCCCATCGGCACCGTGCCGCTCTACCAGGCCCTGGAGAAGGTCGACGGCAAGGCCGAGGAGCTGACCTGGGAGATCTACAAGGACACGGTCATCGAACAGGCCGAGCAGGGCGTGGACTACATGACGGTGCACGCGGGCGTGCGCCTGCCGTATGTGCCGCTGACCGCGCGCCGCAAGACCGGCATCGTCTCGCGCGGCGGTTCGATCATGGCCGCCTGGTGCCTCGCGCACCACAAGGAGAGCTTCCTCTACGAGCACTTCGAGGAGCTGTGCGAGATCCTCGCCGCGTACGACGTGACGTACTCGCTCGGCGACGGTCTGCGGCCCGGTTCCATCGCGGACGCCAATGACGAGGCGCAGTTCGCGGAGCTGCGCACGCTCGGCGAACTCAACACGATCGCCAAGCGGCACAACGTGCAGACGATGATCGAGGGCCCCGGGCACGTCCCGATGCACAAGATCAAGGAGAACATCGACCTCCAGCAGGAGATCTGCGAGGAGGCGCCGTTCTACACGCTCGGCCCGCTGACCACCGACATCGCGCCCGCCTACGACCACATCACCTCCGGCATCGGGGCCGCGATGATCGGCTGGTGGGGCACGGCCATGCTCTGCTACGTCACGCCCAAGGAGCACCTGGGACTGCCCAACCGCGACGACGTGAAGACCGGCGTCATCACGTACAAGATCGCGGCGCACGCGGCGGACCTCGCCAAGGGGCACCCGGGCGCGCAGGCCTGGGACGACGCGCTCTCGGACGCGCGCTTCGAGTTCCGCTGGGAGGATCAGTTCAATCTCGCCCTGGACCCGGTCACGGCGCGGGAGTTCCACGACGAGACGCTGCCGGCCGAGCCCGCGAAGACGGCGCACTTCTGCTCGATGTGCGGGCCGAAGTTCTGCTCGATGAAGATCTCCCAGGACATCCGCCGCCGGCACGGCGGTGACCTGGAGCAGGACGACATCGAGGCGGGCATGGAGCAGAAGTCCAAGGAGTTCGCCGCGGCGGGCAACCGGGTCTATCTGCCGATCGCCGACTGAGCGCGCCCCACGGACGGGGTGTCCGCAGAGCGCCGGATCGGCTCTGCGGACTCCCCGGCCTACTCCGGCTTGTGATCGGGCCCGCCGAAGTCCGGGCTGGAGAAGTCCGGGCTGGAGTAGCTCGGTCGTGACCCCGGCGCCCCGCCGCCGTCCGGGCTGCTGAAGCCCGGGCGGTGGTAGCCGAGTTGGGGCATGCGGCCGCCGGACCGGTCGCCGGGGACCTGTGAGGGCGTGCGGGCGGCGGGCGCCGCCCCGGGATCCGCCAGGGCCGCCCGCAGGAACGGCACGAGGCCCTGTTCCAGGAGCGCCACGCTCCAGGCCTGTCTGGCCCGGGCCACCTCCTCGTGCAGCTCGCCGTGCGGGCCCGCCTGCAGGGAGGTGGAGCCGTTGCGCAGGGCTGTCAGGAGGAGACCGACCGCGGCGATCAGGATGCCCACGGCCGTCAGCGCGCCGAACACCCATCCCGCGGTGAGCATGGTGTCCGCGAAGGCGGGCTCGGGGTTGAGCATCTTCAGGATGTAGCCGACGAGCAGGAAGATCGCGGCGGCCGCCCCCGCGAGGACGGGCGCGAGGACCGCGACGACGGCGGTCGCGCCGGCTCCCGCCGTGGCCGCCGGTTCGGTGATCTCGCCCATCGTGGTGGCGAGGCCCATGCCGCCGGAGCCGGACTCCGCGGCGCTGTGTCCGCTCCCTTCGCGGATCGAGGTGGAGGACGGTCGAGGTGCGCGCGCCTCCTCGCGAACCTTCACGTAATGCGCGTACTCGGCCGCGGCGGCGGCCGTGATCAGCGCTGTCGCGTTCAGGGCCATGGTGCGCAGTTGTTCGGTGTTGAGCCGCCGGCCCACTGCGGCGAGTTCAGGACGGTCAGGTGCGGTGCGCAGCGCCTCGTCGAGGATCCGCTCGTACTCGGGGCGGTCCTCATTGAGCAGGTGTGGAGCGCTGTTCATGTGCATCCCCCGATGCTCCGTAGGGCTAAGGCTCGCATGGCTACGAGCCGTCGGGCAGAAACGGAGGGGAGCCTGCTACGGATAAGCCGATGGTAGAGCCGTGACGGCACGCGTTGACAGGGGGTTTCCAGAATTCTCCCCCCTGGGCGACGCGGTCCGGTAAAGGGACGCCTGCCCGGGGAACGCTCAGATTCCCAGGGGGAGTTGGCAGACCAGTAGTTTTCCGGCCATGGTCACTCCGCCGTCCATGGCGATGGCCAGGCCGTCGGCGTAGACGTGCGGGCCCTCGATGACCGGGCCGCCGCCGTCCGACTCGTCCTCGGAGCCGACGTCCCCGAGGAGGTAGGGGATGGGGCTGTGACCATGGACGATGCGGGTGCCGCCGTACATGTCCAGGAGCTCGCGCACGGCCGCCGGGCCGGACTCGTCGCGGAAGGCGAAGCGCTTGGTGAACTTGCGGAAGAGGTCCCAGCACTCGTCGGCGTCGTTGCGCGTGAGGGTCTCGCGGATGGTGTCGTTCACCGCCTCGATCGAGTCGCCGTAATCCAGATAGGCGGTCGTGTCGGAGTGCACCAGGAGGTGACCGTCGGCCTCCTCCATCGCGTCCAGCCGGGCCATCCACTGCAGGTGGTGGTCCTCCAGGCGCTCCATGTCGGTCTTCTGGCCGCCGTTGAGCAGCCAGGCGGCCTGGAAGGTGGCGGTGCCCGCGCCGGAGTTGACGGGGGTGTCGCCGAAGCGCTTGGCGCCGAGCAGGAGCAGCTCGTGGTTGCCCATGAGGGCCTTGCAGTAGCCGCCGGCGGCGGCCGCCTCGGCGGACAGGCGCATCACGAGGTCGATGACGCCGATGCCGTCGGGCCCGCGGTCGGTGAAGTCGCCGAGGAACCACAGGCGCGCGTTGCCCGCCGCCCAGTTGCCCTCGGCGTCGATGAGGCCCTGTTCCTGGAGGGCCGCGAGGAGCTCGTCCAGATAGCCGTGCACGTCGCCCACGACGAACAGCGGGCCGTGCTGGTCGCCGGGCCTCGGCTGCGGGGGATCCGGCATGACCTGCACCTGGACCGTGTCACCGCGGCGGCCGATGACCGGCAGGTCGCGCTGGGTCGGGGTGTAACCGTCGTCCGGCACCTCCCCCGGAGCCGGGGCCGGTGCCGGCCCGGGGCCCGGGGGCGCGGGGCTCACCTCGGCGGGACCGGTCGTCTCATGGACGTACGCCGGTACGCGGAAGTCGCGCAGCGTCGCCGTCCGCACATCGGGTCCCTGACCGGCCCCCTGAGTCATCGACCCCTCCACCACCATTGCGCCGCATCTGCACCGAGAACGGACTGCCTGGTCGCAGCGGCCCGCGGTGTCGTCCGCCCATCATAGGAATGCGGCTCCCGCTGTGTGGTGCACCAGGGGTGGTGAATCGGTCCCTGACACCGGTTCACCGATGATTTCTCCCGAATTGGGCAGAGGTTTCCCCGCTCGTCGCGCGTGGGTGGCACTCCTCTGCCCGGCTTCGTGGCGGTCAGCCGGAGCCCGAGGAGCGGGGCGGGCTGACCGTGGTGCGCGGTGGACGCCGCTCGGACGAGGTGCGGACGATCAGTTCGGTCGGTATCACCTGCTCGACCGGCCGGCCCGAGTCGATGCCCTCGATGGCGTCGATCAGGAGCTGTACGACGGCCGTGCCGATGCGCCGGGGCTTGAGCGAGAGCGTGGTGATGGGCGGTTCCGTGGTGGCGTAGACCGTGGACTCGCTGCAGCAGACGAGCAGCAGGTCGTCGGGGACGCGCAGGCCGTAGCGCCGGGCGGCGGCGAGCAGGTCGGTGCCGTTGGGGTCGAAGAGGCCGTAGACGGCGTCGGGGCGGTCGGGCCGGGCGAGCAGCCGGTCGGCGGCGACGGCGCCCGCACACGGGTCGTGCGCGGGGTAGGACTCGTAGACCGGGTCCTGTCCGACGCGCTCGCACCAGCGCAGATACGCGGTCGTGGACAGGTGGGTGTAGGTGTCCGTCGTGGTGCCGGTGAGCAGGCCGATGCGGCGGGCGCCCGCGGCCGCGAGGTGGTCGAGGATCTCCAGGACGGCGGCCTCGTGGTCGTTGTCGACCCAGGCGGTGACGGGCAGCGAGCCCGCGGGACGGCCGTCGGAGACCACGGGGAGGCCCTGTCTGACCAGCTCGCTGACCACCGGATCGTGGTCGGAGGGGTCGATGACGACGGTCCCGTCGAGCGCGACGTTGGACCACACGTCGACCGGGCTGCGGCGCGAGGTCGCCGGGAGGATCACCAGGGCATAACCCCGGGCGAGCGCGGCGGAGGTGGCGGCTCTGGCCATCTCCGCGAAGTAGGCGAACTCGGTGAAGGTGAAAGGTTCATCCCCGTACGTCGTCACGGTCAGGCCGATGAGGCCGGACTTGCCGGTACGGAGGGTTCGGGCCGCCGCGGAAGGGCGGTAGCCCAGGCGCTCGGCGACTTCTCGGACGTGGCGTCGGGTGGCGTCGGGCAGCCGCCCCTTGCCGTTGAGGGCGTCGGAGACCGTCGTGATGGAGACACCGGCTGCGGCGGCCACGTCTCTGATGCCCGCTCGGTTGTGCCGGTTGCCCCGGCGCGCGGTCTCCGCTCGGCTCACCTGGTGCTTCCCTGCTGCTGTCATGGCGAGCCGATAGTAGGGCTCATCGGGGCGGGTAGCGCGGGTGCATATGCACTCGTTGACAGGCACGTTTCTGCATGGCTTTGACCGGTCAATGACCATGGAAAACAAGGGCGTTGAGGTCCCAGGCAGTGGCTGCCGCTGATCGTCGCGCGAGGGCCCGGCGGATGCGGTAGGTCTCGAAGAGGTCTCAACTCACCTTCACGGGTGACGCGCGCCACGGAGCGAGCCACCGGCGCACGGGGGAGCACGGGGCGCCCCCTGCTCGCCACGCGTCTTCGCCGCGCCCGGCCGACCTACCGGTCGCGGATGGATCTCCGGAGGCCATTCGCACCGGCGCCGAATCCTCATAAGGTGAGCAGTATTCGAACCTTCGAGATACGAACTTTCGAACCTTCGAACTGTTCCGGTACTGGTACGAGGAGGACTGCGGTGAGCGAGACGAGCCCGAGGCTGCGCGCCGAGCTGGAGGGGATCCCCACCTACAAGCCGGGCAAGCCCGCCGCGGCCGGCGGCCCGGCGGCCTACAAGCTGTCCTCCAACGAGAACCCCTACCCGCCGCTCCCCGGCGTCCTGGAGAGCGCGCTCGCGGCGGCCGGTTCCTTCAACCGCTACCCCGACATGGCGTGCACGGGCCTGATGAGTGAGCTGGCCGACCGCTTCGGGGTGCCCGCCGCGCACATCGCCACCGGCACCGGCTCGGTGGGCGTGGCCCAGCAGCTGCTCCAGGCCACGTCCGGCCCGGGCGACGAGGTCATCTACGCGTGGCGGTCCTTCGAGGCGTATCCGATCATCACGCAGGTCAGCGGCGCGACGTCGGTGCGGGTGCCGCTCACCGAGGGCGAGGTGCACGACCTGGACGCGATGGCCGACGCCATCACCGAGCGCACCCGCCTCATCTTCGTCTGCAACCCCAACAACCCCACCGGCACCGTGGTCCGCAGGGCGGAGCTGGAGCGGTTCCTGGACCGGGTGCCCAGTGATGTGCTGGTCGTGCTGGACGAGGCGTACCGCGAGTTCATCCGCGACCCCGAGGTGCCGGACGGCATCGAGATCTACCGTGACCGCCCCAACGTCTGCGTCCTGCGGACGTTCTCCAAGGCGTACGGCCTCGCGGGCCTGCGGGTCGGCTTCGCGGTCGCCCATGAGCCGGTGGCCGCCGCCCTGCGCAAGACGGCGGTGCCCTTCGGCGTGAGCCAGCTGGCGCAGGACGCGGCGGTGGCGTCGCTGCGCGCCGAGGACGAGCTGATGGGCCGGGTCGGCGCGCTGGTCGCCGAGCGCACGCGCGTGGTCGAGACGCTGCGCGGCCAGGGCTGGACGGTGCCCGAGACGCAGGCGAACTTCGTGTGGCTGCGGCTCGGGGACCGTACGGCCGACTTCGCGGCGGCGTGCGAGCGGGCCGGCGTCGTGGTGCGGCCGTTCGTGGGCGAGGGCATGCGGGCCACGATCGGCGAGACCGAGGCCAACGACGTCTTCCTCGCGGCGGCGGAGGCGTTCCGCAAGGAGCTCTAGCGGAGGCGCTCCGCGAGGAGCTCTAGTGGAGGCGCTCCGCGAGGGGCCGCCCTCAGGCGGTGAGGAGTTCGACGCGGATCGGGTCGCCGTCGCGCACGGTCGCCAGGAGGCGCGGGTCCTGCTCGATCCGGCCGAGGACGTTGCACGGGCTCGCGAGGCGGCACTCGTCGCCTCGCGAGATCGGCGTGGGGCCGTAGGGGAGCGCGAGGGCGTCGCCGTCGGGCCAGAAGGCCACCGTGCCCGGTTCGACGACCTGACGGGCGTCGGCCTCGCACGGGACGCTCACGCCCGTGTCGAAGTAGACCTCCTCGCCCCAGGTGTGGGCCGTGGCGGTGAGCGGCAGGGCCTTCTCCAGGGCGCGGGCGGTCGGGGTGTCGCCGACCGTCGCGGTCAGGTGGCCGGCGGGCCAGGAGATCCGTATCCGTAGCTGGTGCTGCTCTGTCTGCATGTCGCGGATTCAACAATATGTTGAAGCCGATGGGAAGGGTCCGCGTCCCCGGCGCCCCGTCTCCGGCGCTGGTTCCGGCGGCAAAGGGGACCCCCCATTTGGGTGACGACAGCCAGTGCGACATAATGCTTGTGAATGTGAACGCGTTCACAAGCGTGCCCCGGTTCCTCCGGAGATCAGTGGGGCAAGCAGGGGCAAATGCCGCGATGACCACGGCGAGTAAGGAGAGACGCAGTGGACCTGGCTCTGGCGCCCGAGACATTGGCGCGATGGCAGTTCGGCATCACCACCGTCTACCACTTCCTGTTCGTCCCTCTGACGATCTCGTTGGCCGCCCTCACGGCGATCCTGGAGACGGCGTGGGTCCGGACGGGCAAGGAGCACTACCTCCGGGCGACGAAGTTCTGGGGGAAGCTGTTCCTGATCAACATCGCGATGGGCGTCGTCACCGGCATCGTCCAGGAGTTCCAGTTCGGCATGAACTGGTCCGACTACTCGCGCTTCGTCGGTGACGTCTTCGGGGCGCCGCTGGCCTTCGAGGCGCTGATCGCCTTCTTCTTCGAGTCGACCTTCATCGGCCTGTGGATCTTCGGCTGGGACAAGCTGCCGAAGAAGCTGCACTGCGCGACCATCTGGATCGTCTCCATCGGCACGATCCTGTCGGCGTACTTCATCATCGCCGCGAACGCCTTCATGCAGCACCCGGTCGGCTACAAGATCGTGGAGCGGGACGGCACCAAGCGCGCCGAGCTGACGGACTTCTCGAAGGTGCTCTTCCAGGAGACGACGCTGGTCAACTTCTTCCACGTCATCTCGGCGGCCATCTTGGTCGGCGGCGCCTTCATGACCGGCATCGCCATCGTCCACCTGCGCAAGAAGCGGCACATCCGCACCATGCGCATGTCGATGCGGCTCGGCCTGGTCACGGCGTTCGTCGGCACCCTGCTCACCGTGGTCAGCGCGGACACGCTCGGCAAGGTCATGTACGAGCAGCAGCCGATGAAGATGTCGGCCGCCGAGGCGCTGTGGGAGTCGGAGAAGCCGGCGCCCTTCTCGATCTTCGCGTACGGCGACGTCGCCGAGGGCCACAACAAGGTCGCCATCGAGGTCCCCGGCGTCCTGTCCTTCCTCGCCAAGAACAACTTCAGCGCCGAGATCCCCGGCATCAACGACCTCAACAAGGAGGCGCGGGAGAAGTTCGGCCCCGGTGACTACCGGCCCAACATCCCGACCGCTTACTGGTCCTACCGCTGGATGATCGGCTTCGGCGGGGTCTCGATGGCCCTGTGCACGGCGGGTCTGTGGCTGACGCGGAAGAAGTTCTGGCTCGCTCCGGAGCACCGCACCGGCGCGGACGAGATCCCCAAGCTCATGCTCACCAAGAACAAGGAGCTGGCCCCCAAGCTCGGCTGCTGGTGGTGGGTGCTCTCCCAGTGGACGCTGATCTTCCCCCTCATCGGCACCGCCTGGGGCTGGATCTTCACCGAGACGGGCCGGCAGCCCTGGGTCGTCTACGGAGTGCTCCGCACCCGGGACGCGGTCTCACCCGGCGTCTCCCAGGGCGAGGTGCTCACCTCGCTGATCGGGTTCACGCTCATCTACGCGATCCTCGCCGTGATCGAGGTGAAGCTGCTGCTCAAGTACGTCAGGCAGGGGCCGCCCGAGCTGACCGAGGCGGACCTCAACCCGCCCACCAAGATCGGCGGGCCGGGCGGCGGTTCCGGTGCGGGACCGGACGCCGACGCCGACCGGCCCATGGCCTTCTCGTACTGAAGGAAGGAGCGCTCAGGACATGGAACTCCACGACATCTGGTTCGTACTGATCGCCGTTCTGTGGATCGGCTACTTCTTCCTGGAGGGCTTCGACTTCGGGATCGGGGTCCTGACCAAGCTGCTCGCCCGCGACCGGGTCGAGAAGCGGGTCCTCATCAACACCATCGGCCCCGTCTGGGACGGCAACGAGGTGTGGCTGCTCACGGCGGGCGGCGCGACCTTCGCCGCCTTCCCCGAGTGGTACGCGACGCTCTTCTCCGGGTTCTACCTGCCGCTGCTCGTCATCCTGATCTGCCTGATCGTGCGCGGCGTCGCCTTCGAGTACCGCGCCAAGCGGCCCGAGGAGCGGTGGCAGAGCAACTGGGAGCACGCGATCTTCTGGACGTCGCTGATCCCGGCGGTGATGTGGGGCGTGGCCTTCGCGAACATCACGCGCGGTGTCGCGATCGACGCCCACAAGGAGTACGTGGGCTCCTTCTGGGACCTGCTCAACCCGTACGCGCTCCTGGGCGGCCTGGTCACGCTGACCCTGTTCACCTTCCACGGCGCGGTGTTCGCCTCGCTCAAGACGGTGGGCGACATCCGGGTGCGGGCGCGGAAGCTGGCGCTCGGCCTCGGGCTCGTCACGGCCGTGCTGGCGCTGGGCTTCCTGACGTGGACCCAGCTGGCCCACGGCGACGGCAAGAGCCTGGTCGCGATGGCCGTGGCGGTGCTCGCGCTGGTGGGCGCCATCGGGGCGATCAAGGCCGGGCGCGAGGGATGGTCGTTCGCGCTGTCGGGCGTCACGATCGCGGCGGCCGTCGCGATGCTCTTCCTGACGCTCTTCCCGAACGTCATGCCGTCCTCCCTGAACGGCGAGTGGAGCCTCACGGTCACCAACGCCTCGTCCAGCCCGTACACCCTGAAGATCATGACCTGGTGCGCGGTCATCGCGACGCCCGTCGTACTGCTCTACCAGGGATGGACGTACTGGGTGTTCCGCAAGCGCATCGGCACGCAGCACATTGCCGACGCCGCCCACTAGGTTCCGACGTTCCTGTGGCTCTCAGGAAGGCGTGTTTCACGTGAAACCAATCGATCCGCGTCTGCTCTGTTACGCCCGTGCCACCCGCTTCTTCCTCGTCGCGGTGGTGGTCCTGGGGCTCGCGGGGGCGGGGCTGGTCATCGGCCAGGCGATGCTCATCGCCGAAATCGTGGTGGGCGCCTTCCAGAAGGGCCTGCCGGCCGCCGACCTGGGGCTGCCGCTGTCGCTGCTCGCCCTGGTCGCGGTGGGCCGGGGGCTGGTCTCCTGGCTGACCGAGCTGGCCGCGCACCGGGCGAGCGCGGCGGTCAAGTCGGAACTGCGGGGGCGGCTCCTGGCGCGGGCCGGTGAGCTGGGGCCCGGCTGGTCGAGCGGGCAGCGGACCGGCTCGCTGGTGTCGCTGGCGACGCGCGGCGTGGACGCGCTGGACGACTACTTCTCGCGCTATCTGCCGCAGCTGGGGCTCGCGGTGGTGGTCCCCGTGGCGGTGCTCGCCCGCATCGTCACCGAGGACTGGGTGTCGGCGGCGATCATCGTGGTGACGCTGCCGCTGATCCCGATCTTCATGATCCTGATCGGCTGGGCGACGCAGAACCGGATGGACCGGCAGTGGAAGCTGCTGTCCCGGCTCTCGGGGCACTTCCTCGACGTCGTGGCGGGGCTGCCCACCCTGAAGGTGTTCGGCCGTGCCAAGGCGCAGGCCGAGTCGATCCGGAAGATCACCGGCGAGTACCGGCAGGCGACGATGCGGACGCTGCGCATCGCCTTCCTGTCGTCCTTCGCGCTGGAACTGCTCGCCACGATCTCCGTCGCGCTGGTCGCGGTGACCATCGGCATGCGGCTCGTCCACGGCGAGATGGACCTGTACGTCGGTCTCGTCATCCTCGTCCTGGCGCCCGAGGCCTATCTGCCGCTGCGCCAGGTCGGCGCGCAGTACCACGCGGCGGCGGAGGGTCTTGCCGCCGCCGAGGAGATCTTCGAGGTCCTCGAGACCCCGGTGCCGGCGACCGGCACCCGGGCGGCGCCGTCGGGCGTGCTGAGCGTGGAGGGTGTGACGGTCCGGTATCCGGGGCGGGCGTCGGACGCGGTCTCCGGGGCGTCGTTCGAGGTGGCGCCCGGGGAGACCGTGGCGCTCGTCGGGCCCAGCGGGGCGGGCAAGTCGACCCTCCTGAACGTGGTGCTCGGGTTCGTGCGGCCCACCGAGGGGCGGGTGCGCGTCGGGGGTGTCGACCTCGCGGAGGTCTGTCCCGAGCGGTGGCGCGAGCGGATCGCGTGGGTGCCGCAGCGCCCGCACCTCTTCGCCGGGACCATCGCGGAGAACGTACGGCTCGCGCGGCCCGAGGCGTCGGACGCGCTGCTGCGGGAGGCCCTGTGCGACGCGGGGGCGCTGGAATTCGTGGACGCGCTGCCGGCCGGGGCGAACACCCCGCTGGGGGAGGACGGGGCCGGGCTCTCCGCCGGGCAGCGGCAACGGCTCGCACTGGCCCGGGCGTTCCTGGCCGATCGGCCCGTGGTGCTGCTCGACGAACCGACGGCGGCGCTCGACGGGGGGACCGAGGCGGGGGTCGTGGAGGCCGTGCGGCGGCTGGCCGTCGGGCGGACGGTGCTGCTGGTCGTGCATCGGCCCGCGCTGCTGGCCGTGGCGGATCGTGTGGTGCGGCTCGCCGCGGTGCGCGAAGGGGCGGCGCGGGCGTCGGGGGTTGCTGGGTCAACCTTTGGCGCGTCGGGCTTGGATGCGGCGGTTCTTGGTGCTCCGGGTTCGGACGTGCCGGTTCTTGATGCGCCGGCCTTTGGCGCGTCGGCCTTGGACGTGCCGGTTCTTGACGCGCCCGTCTTTGGTGCGTCGGGCTCGGACGCGGCGGCTCTTGGTGCGTCGGCCCTGGACCCGGCGGCTCTCGATACGTCGGCCTTGGACGTGCCGGTTCTTGGTGCGCCCGCCTTTGGCGCGGCGGGCTCGGACGCGGTGGCTCTCGATGCGCCGGCCCTTGCCGCGTCGGCCTCGGACGCGTCCTCCCACGGTGCGCAGGCCGCCGGGGAGCGGGAGGTCTCGCCCGTCGCGACGGCGGGTGGTCGGGCGGGGGGCGCCGAGAAGGGGCGTGGCGTGGCGGCCCGCGTACGGGCGGCCGCGGGGGCGCGGCGAGGGCAGCTGGCGCTCGCGCTGTTGCTCGGGAGTCTCGCGCTGGGCAGTGCCGTCGGGCTCATGGCCACGTCCGGATGGCTGATATCCCGGGCCGCCGAACAGCCCCCGGTGATGTACCTGATGATCGCCGTGACGGCGACCCGCGCCTTCGGCATCGGCCGCGCCGTCTTCCGCTACGCCGAGCGGCTCGTCTCGCACGACGCCGTGCTGCGAATGCTCGCCGACACCCGCGTCGCGGTCTACCGCCGCCTGGAACGGCTCGCCCCGGCGGGCCTGCGCACCACCCGCCGCGGTGACCTCCTCTCCCGCCTGGTCGCCGACGTCGACGCCCTTCAGGACTACTGGCTGCGCTGGCTGCTGCCCGTCTCCGCCGCGGCCGCGGTGAGCCTCGGAGCCGTCGGTTTCACCGCCTGGCTGCTGCCCGAGGCGGGCGCGGTGCTCGCCGTGGGGCTGCTCGCCGCGGGCGTCGGGGTGCCGCTGCTGAGCGGTGCCGTGGCGCGCCGCGCGGAGCGGAAGCTGGCCCCCGCGCGCGGGGTGCTCGCCACGCGCGTGGCCGATCTGCTCACGGGGACGGCCGAGTTGACCGTCGCCGGCGCGCTGAAGCGGCGTACGGCCAAGGCCGGGGAGGCCGACGCCGAGCTGACGCGGATCGCCTCCCGGGGCGCCACCGCCACCGCGCTCGGCGACGGTCTCGGCGCGCTCGTCACGGGCCTCACGGTGACCGCGGCCGCGCTCGTGGGGGTGCGGGCGGTGCAGGACGGGCGGCTCAGCGGTGTCGTCCTGGCCGTGGTCGTGCTCACGCCGCTCGCCGCGTTCGAGGCGGTGCTGGGGCTGCCGCTCGCCGTGCGGTACCGCCAGCGGGTCATGAAGAGCGCCGAGCGCGTCCACGAGGTCCTCGACGCCCCCGAGCCGCTGCCGGAGCCCGCGGCGCCCGCGCCCGCCCCGCGCTCGCCCTTCCCGCTGCGGGTCGAGGGGCTGCGCGCACGCCACGAGGGGCAACGGGACGACGCGCTCGCCGGTGTCGACCTGACGCTGGAGCGGGGGCGGCGCATCGCCGTGGTCGGCCCCTCCGGTTCGGGCAAGACGACGCTCGCGCAGGTGCTGCTGCGCTTCCTGGGCGCGTACGAAGGGACGTACACGCTCGGGGGCACGGACGCGGCCGCGCTGGACGGCGACACCGTGCGCGGCATGGTCGGGCTCTGTGCCCAGGACGCGCACATCTTCGACAGCTCGGTACGCGAGAACCTGCTGCTCGCCAAGAAGGACGCCACGGACGCGGAGCTGCGCGGCGCGCTGGAGCGGGCTCGCCTGGACGAGTGGGTCGCCTCGCTGCCCGACGGCCTCGACACGCTCGTCGGCGAGCACGGGGCGCGGCTCTCCGGAGGTCAGCGGCAGCGCCTCGCGCTGGCCCGCGCGCTGCTCGCGGACTTCCCCGTCCTGGTGCTCGACGAGCCGGCCGAGCACCTCGACCTGCCGACCGCGGACGCCCTCACCGCCGACTTGCTGGCGGCCACGAGGGGCCGCACGACACTGCTCATCACGCACCGCCTCGCCGGGCTCGACGCGGTGGACGAGGTGCTCGTCCTGGAGGGCGGGCGCGTGGCGCAGCGCGGCACGTACGGGGAGCTGGCGGCGGTGGAGGGTCCGCTGCGGCGCATGGTGGAGGTGGAGCGTGCGGCCGATCTGCTCGGCGTGGCCTGAGGGCCGGGGCAGGCCGGGACGCCCTCCGTGGGCACGCGGCCCCCGAGGGACGACCGCCCATGCTCGACAGGCTTCGACTTTCCCCAGTAACTCGGCAGGCTTCGACTTTCCCCGGTAAATAGGACTTACTAGGCTCAAAGTCATGTCAGTACCTTCGGCCTCCGCCGATTCCCCGCTCCCCGACGGCACACCGGATCCGGCGGGGACAGCGGCGCGGGCGGCCCGCGGCCTCCAGGGGCTCTCCCCCGAGCTGACCTCCCGGGTGCCGCAGCTGCTCGAAGCGATGCGGTCGGTCGGCACCGGGCTCGAACTCCACACCACCCTGGACCGCATCTGCGAGACCGCCGCCGAACTGGCGGGCGCCCGCTACGCCGCCATCGGCGTCGTCGCCGACGACGGCAAGGGGCTCTCCGAGTTCGTCTACCACGGCATCGACGAGCGGACCGCCGAGCGGATCGGGCGGCTGCCGGACGGCCACAAGGGGCTGCTCGGCGCCCTCATCCACCAGCCGAGGACGCTGCGCCTCGCCGATCTCTCCGCCGACCCGCGCTCCTGCGGATTCCCGGCCCACCACCCGCCGATGCGGACCTTCCTCGGCGTCCCCATCCGGGTCCAGGGGGAGATCTTCGGCAACCTCTATCTGACGGAGAAGCGGGACGGGGCCGAGTTCAACGACTACGACGTGCACATGGTGCGCGTCCTCGCCACGGAAGCCGGCATCGCCATCGGCAACGCCCGCCTCTACGAAGCCGCCAAGCAGCGCGAACGCTGGATCGACGGCTCGGTGGCGGTCACCACGGCCCTGCTCTCCGGCAGCGACGCCGAGGACGCCCTCGCCGTCGTCGCCGAACAGGCCAGGCGCCTCGCGGACTCGGCGGCCGGGATCGTGCTGCTGCCCGACGAGGAGGGCGGCATGGAGGTCGTCGCCGTCTCCTCGGACGAGCCCACCGGGGCGCTCGGCCTGATCGTGCCTCCGGAGAGCCGCCTCGTCGCGCAACTGCTCGAAGGGGAGGCCGTCTTCATCGACGACGCGGCCACCGACCCCCGGACGATGACCGACCTCGCGCGCCGCTACGGCCCGGTCATGATGCTGCCGCTGCACAGCGACGGCCGGGTCCTCGGGACGCTCGTGACGCCCCGCGCGCGCGGGGCGCGCCGGTTCAGCGAGGCCGAGCGGACGCTCGCCGCGCAGTTCGCCTCACAGGCCGCGCTCGCCCTGATGATGGCCGACGCGCAGCGGGACCGGGAGCGGCTCGCCGTGTACGAGGACCGCGACCGGATCGCCAGGGACCTGCACGACCTCGTCATCCAGCGCCTCTTCGCCACCGGGATGATGCTGGAGAGCGCCCAGCGCCGGTCCGTCGTGCCGGAGGTGCAGGTCGGCGTCGGGCGGGCCGTGGACGAACTGGACGTGACGATCCAGGAGATCCGCACCGCGATCTTCGCGCTCCAGCAGGGTCCGGCCGAGGCGCCGTCGGGGCTGCGCACGCGCGTGCTGCGCGAGATCAACATGGCCGCCGTGCCGCTCGGCTGCAAGCCCACCCACCACTTCGTCGGCCCCGTGGACACCGTGGTCGGCGAGCTGACCGGGAAGAACCTCATCGCGGCCCTGCGGGAGGCCCTCTCCAACGCCTTCCGGCACGCGCACGCCGCCCGCATCGACGTCGTCGTCGACTCGACGGTGCGGCTGCCCGACGGGCAGCAGGGCGTACGTCTGACGGTCGCCGACGACGGCGTGGGCATCGCCGAGGGCGGCCGGCGCAGCGGCCTGAAGAACCTCAAGCGGCGGGCCGAGTCACTGGGCGGCGACAGCTGGTACGGGGAGGGGATCGGCGAGGACGGCGGCGGGACGACGGTGGTGTGGCAGGCGCCGCACTGACGGCCGGGCCTGTGGCCATATCGACGTAGGGGAAGCCCTGTGCGGAGGCGCTGTGCGGCCGTTCGGGGTCATGCCGCTGGGCCGCACGGGGCAATCGCGCCCCCCGAGTACACGAGTGGCGTAGGAGGCGCCGGGCCCGACGGGGAAGCGATCGGTGACATGCGCCTGAGCCACCGTCGTCCGCGCCAGCGCCCTCCGCGCCGGCTCCTGAGTGTGTCGGTGCTGCTGTGCGCGCTGCTCGGCCTCGTGGTTCCGGCCGCGTCGCCTCCCGCCGCGGCCGCCGCCGTGACCACCGAGGGGTCGAGCGCCGGCGCCACCGTGGCGCGGCTCTACGAAGAGGCCGCCCGTGCGAGCGCCCACTACGAAGAGGGGCGTCGGGCGGCGCGCCTCCAGAAGAGGAAAGTTCGGAAACTGGACCGTCTCCTTGCCGCGCAACGGCGCCGTGTCGCCCTGCTGTCCGAGGACCTCGGCCTGCTGGCCAGTGCCCAGTACCGCACGGGGGGCGGCCTCCCCCACGCGGCTCGGCTGCTCCTGGCCGACAGCCCCGACGCACTGATGCGCGGCCGGCAGGTCCTGTCGCAGGCCGACCTGGCCGTCAACAGCACGGTCGCCGAGACGCGGCGGGCCGCCACCCGGCTCGTGGCCGCCAAGCGCAGGGCTGACCTGGCCAAGCGCGCGCTCATCCGGCGCAACGCCCGGCTGGCGAGGCTGAGGCGGGGCATCGAACGGAAGCTTGAGTCGGCTCGGTGGACCCTGCAGGGCCAGGCGGATCGGGCGGTCGCCGCGGGCAGGTGCCGGGGCGCCGTGCGCCAGCGCCTGCGTCAGCCGAAATCAGCCGCCACTCGCGCGTGGGTGACGCCCGTGCGGGAGTACGAACTCTCCGCGGGCTTCGACAGCACCGGCCGGCGCTGGGCCCACCGGCACACCGGGCAGGACTTCGCGGTCGGCATCGGGGCGCCCGTGCGGTCGGTCGGCGCGGGCCGGGTGCACAGGGTGGCGTGCGGGGGCGCCTTCGGCATCGAGGTCGTGGTGCGGCACCGCGGCGGGTACTTCACGCAGTACGCGCATCTGGCGACCGTCACGGTGGACAAGGGGGACAAGGTGCGCGCCGGCCAGTGGGTCGGACAGGCCGGCACCACCGGGAACTCCACCGGCCCGCACCTGCATTTCGAGACCCGGCTCACGCCGCGATTCGGCTCGGGGATCGACCCGCGGAAGTGGCTGGCGCGGCGCGGGGTCCGGATCTAGGACCGGTCCCGCCGCTCCAGATCTAGGACCGGTCCCGCTGCTCCAGGCGCTCCGCCAGGATCCGTTCGATCACGACCGCGACGCCGTCGTCGTTGTTGGCGACCGTGCGCCCCGAGGCGGCGGCGATGACGTCCGGGTGGGCGTTGCCCATCGCGTACGACGTGCCCGCCCAGGTCAGCATCTCGATGTCGTTCGGCATGTCCCCGAAGGCGACGACCTCGGCGGGCGTGATGCCGCGCTCGGCACAGCACAGCTCCAGCGTGCTGGCCTTGGAGACGGTGGGGCCGCTGATCTCCAGGAGGGCGCTGGGGCTGGAGCGGGTGACCGTCGCCCGCTCGCCGATGGCCGCGCGGGCGGTCACCAGGAAGTCGTCGGGCTGGAGTTCGGGATGGAAGGCGAGGATCTTCAGGATCGGCTGTTCGGCGACGGCGGGGTCGCCGGGGTCCTCGGCCAGGAGCTTCTCCGCGGGTGCGACGCTCTCGCCGGGCTCCATGTGCAGCGGCGGATACGCCTCCTCGTGGTGCAGTCCACCGGTCCGCTCGATCGCGAAGGCCGTACCCGGCGACGCGGCGCGCAGCCTGCGGACGACGTCGAGGGCGCACGCCCGCTCCAGTGCGCGGACCTTGACGAATCGGTGGGCGCCGGGGCCGCCGTGCAGGTCGACCACCGCGGCGCCGTTGCCGCAGATGGCGAGGCCGTGGCCGTGGACATGGGCGCTGACCACGTCCATCCAGCGGGCCGGGCGGCCGGTCACGAAGAAGACCTCGATGCCGGCCTCCTCGGTGGCGGCGAGCGCGGCGATCGTGCGGTCGGAGACCGACTTGTCGTCGCGCAGCAGCGTGCCGTCCAGGTCCGTCGCGATCAGCCGGGGCCGTGGCCGCGGCCCCGACGGCGCGGAGACGGCCGGGGTGCCCGGGGTGCCCGGGATGGCCGGGGTGCCCGGGGCTTCCGGGGTGGGGACGGCCGGAGGCTGGGGCCCTGGGGTAGCTGAGGTCACACCGCCGATTGTCCCGCATATGCCCGCACGGGCGTGCGCGGGGGCGCACATCTGAGTGGACCGTGGCCGGACGCCGCCGCTGGTCGAGCCGCACGGGGGACGGGGGCCGAGGCATGTCCGCACGGGCTCGGTGTCCGGGCGGGACGGCGGGAAGGGGACCATTCGGGGGCCCTCGGCGTCGCCGTAAGCTCTGAGGCATGAGCCTGCGCCTGAGCACCGTGATCCTGCCCGTACGCCGCTGGCACGAAGGCGGCCGCGACCAGTGGCTGCGCGCCGAGGAGCTGGGCTTCCACACCGCGTACACGTACGACCACCTCGCCTGGCGCTCCTTCCGCGACGGCCCGTGGTTCGGCGCGGTGCCCACCTTGACCGCCGCCGCGGCCGCCACCGAGCGGCTGCGCCTGGGCACGCTCGTGACGTCACCCAACTTCCGCCACCCGGTGACCCTCGCCAAGGAACTCATCTCGCTCGACGACATCTCCGGCGGGCGGATCACGCTCGGCATCGGCGCCGGCGGCAACGGCTTCGACGCCACGACCCTCCTCGCCGAGGGGCAGCAGCCCTGGACCCCGCGCGAGCGCGCCGACAGGTTCGGCGAGTTCGTGCCGCTGCTCGACCGGCTGCTGACCGAGGACTCGGTGACGTACGAGGGGACCTTCTACTCGGCGACCGAGGCGCGCGACATCCCGGGCTGCGTGCAGCGGCCGCGACTGCCCTTCGCGGTGGCGGCGACCGGCCCGCGCGGTCTGCGGCTCGCCGCCCGGCACGGCCAGGCGTGGGTGACCACGGGCGACCCGAAGCTCTTCGAGAACGGCACGCCCGAGGAGTCCCGCGAGGCGATCCGGGGCCAGATCGAGAGGCTCGGCAAGGCGTGCGCGGACCTCGGCCGGGACGTCGCCGAGCTGGACAAGATCCTCCTCACCGGCTTCACGCCGGACCGCAACCGCCCCCTGGAGTCCGTCGACGCCTTCGTGGACTTCGCCGGCCGGCACAGGGACCTCGGCTTCACGGAGATCGTCGTCCACGCCCCGATCCCGGACTCGGACTTCGCCACCGACCAGGTCGTCTTCGAGAAGATCGCGACCGAAGCGCTCTCCCAGCTGCGCTGAGCCACCGCCGCGGTGATCCTGGCCACGGGCACCCGCGGCAAGCCCGCGCTGATCCACGTGGCGTGCTCCCTCAGCGCACCCGGGAGCTGAGCCACGGCGTGAGCGTGACGAGGGGGACGAACTCCTTGTACGTCTCGTCGCCGGGCAGCGGCACGACCAGTCGGTAGCCGGGCGGGAACCGCCTGCCCTTGACGTGGGCGAGACCCCCGAGCACCGACCGCACGAACGCGGGCACGGAGTCACGCGGCACGTCGGGAAACTCGACGCCCTCCACCGTGATCAGGGCGTCGGCCCCGCCACCGTCGCCTTGGGCGTCGCCGTCGTCGGGATAGAGCCGCACCGAGATCCTCGGCGAGCCGCCGAGCTCGACGAACGCCTCGTGCGGCAGCGAACCGTCCGGATTTGCCGTCACGCCGATCCCGGCGGCGGTGCGCCGCGAGGTCTGATCGGCGCCGATGGCGTGGGAGACCTCGATCTCCCGGTCATGCTCGCGGGCCACCGCGCGCAGGGCGACGAGGGCGGCTTCGGTGCTGGGCAGGTGCTCCATGCCACCGATCATGCCTCGCCGGACGCGGGCACGCGTTTTCCCCGCACTCGATTGATGGCCACCGAGTTCTCATCAACGGATTTGGGCCCCCAGGTTTGATCCACAACCAAGTCCGGTTATCCACAGGAAAGTTGACAGTTCTGTGGACAACCATGTGGTACTTTAGAATAGTTGGGCAACTTACGTCCGGTTTGGGTCAGTTATCATTAATGCGTCCAATGTCCGTGCCGCCACTTCTCGTTCAGCGGCCGCCGCGATGAACGCCGCGGCGTTGTCGTCGCCAACCAGCGCGCGTACAGCCCGCATTGTGGCGGCGGGCAGCGGCACCGGCTGCGGCTCCTCCACGTCGGCCACCGGACACTCCGGGTCAAGATGCCGGCGCAAGTGCCGCGTGGCGAACAGGCGCATAGCGCGGGCGAGTTCGGCGTCGACGGACTGCTGGGCCAGCGGGCGCAGGCGGCGCACCAGGGAGGCGGCCTCGGCGGCGTCCGCCTCCGTCGGCGGATGCGGACCGAGATAGCGGGCGAAGACGTGCTCCGTGGTGAACTCCAGGAAACGGGAGGCTATGTACTCGACCTGCCCCCTCAACTCCCGCAAATGGCCCGCTATCGCCGAGAGCGGAACGCCCGCCGCGTGCAACTCCACCGCCACGGCCAGCTCTTGCGGGCTCGGCACCAGGAACTCGTCCTCGCTGCCCGGCACCGGTTCGAGGATCCCGAGGGCGACCGCGTCGGCCACCGCCGCCTCGTCCTGGACGCCTCCGAACGCCGCCTCCAGCTCCGCGCGGGTGATCCGGTCGGCCTTCTCGTCCGTCCAGGGCCCGTCGACCTCCGCGGCCAGACCGAGCACCCCGCCCAGGCCCCGCCCGGTGTCCCAGGCCTCCAGCAGTTCCTTTATGGACGCCAGGGTGTACCCACGGTCGAGCAGGTCAGCTATCTGCCGCAGCCGGGCCAGATGCGCTTCCCCGTACACATTGGCCCGGCCGCGCCGCTCCGGGCGGGGCAGCAGCCCGCGGTCCTGATAGGCGCGGATCGTGCGCACCGTCGCGCCGCTGTGGTGCGCCAGATCCTCGATGCGGTACTCCACGCTGACCGTCCTTCGTACTGCGTCGTGCCGGGCGGTGCGGCCGCCCTGTCGTGCTCCGCCAGGGAGTACCGCGAGCGGCCGCTCACAGGGGCGGCTCCAGTCGGGCCATCGCGCGCAGGGCCCTCGGGGTGAAGCGCGACATGAGGTGGGCGCCGCGGGCCTCGGGGGTGACCGGGACGACCGCCTGGTTCTTGACGACGGCGCGCAGGATCGCGTCGGCGACCTTCTCCGGCGGGTAGTTGCGCAGGCCGTAGAGCCGGGCGGTGCGCTTTTGGCGGCGCTTCTCCTCGCCGGCGTCCACCCCGACGAAGCGGGCTGTCGACGTGATGTTCGTGTTGACGAAGCCCGGGCATATCGCGGAGACCCCGATGTCCTTGCCCGCCAGCTCCGCGCGCAGGCATTCGCTGAGCATCAGGACCGCCGCCTTGGACGTGCTGTAGGCGGGCAGCGCCTTCGACGGCTGGTAGGCCGCCGCGGAGGCGGTGTTGACGATGTGGCCGCCCTGGCCGCGCTCGGCCATCTGCTTGCCGAAGAGACGGCAGCCGTGGATGACGCCCCACAGATTGACGTCGAGGACCTTCTTCCAGTCCTCGGCGCTGGTGTCGAGGAAGGAGCCGGAGAGGCCGATGCCCGCGTTGTTCACCAGGACGTCGACGACGCCGTACTCCCGGGCGACCTTCTCGGCGAGCTTCTCCATGGCCTGCTCGTCACAGACGTCGACCGTCTCGCCCCAGGCCTCGGGGGCGCCGATCAGACGGGACAGCTCCGCGGTGCGGGCGGCGCTCTCCTCGTCCCGGTCGACGGCCACCACGCGGGCGCCCGCCTCGGCGAAGGCGAAGGCGGTGGCCCGCCCGATGCCGCTTCCCGCGCCCGTGACCAGGACCAGCCGGCCGCTGAACCGGTCGGCGTACTTGCCCGTGGCGGTGCTGTCCTTTCCGGGCAGCCCGTCCTCGTTGGCCGTCGCGAAGTCCGCGATCCACGCCGCCAGTTGGTCAGAGCGCGTGCGCGGCACCCAGTGCTTGGCCGGCAGGGTGCGGCGGACCAGCCGCGGGGCCCACCGCTCCAGGTCGTCGTAGAGCCGCTCGGACAGGAAGGCGTCCCCGGAGGGCGTGATGAGCTGCACCGGCGCGTGCGCGTACGCGTCGGCGCGGGGCCTGCGCAGCCGCGCGCGGACGTTGTCGCGGTAGAGCCAGGCCCCGTGTGCGGCGTCCTGGGGGAGCGACGGCGTCGGGTAGTCACCGGCCGGGACCTTCTCCACGCGCTGGAGGATCTTCGGCCAGCGCTTTCCCAGCGGTCCGCGCCAGGCCAGCTCGGGGAGGACGGGGGTGTGCAGCAGGTACACGTACCAGGACTTGGCGCCCTGGCCGAGCAGCTGGGCGACCCTGCGCGGGGTCGGCCGTGCCACCCGCTTCTTGATCCAGTGCCCGAAGTGGTCGAGCGAGGGCCCGGACATCGAGGTGAAGGACGCGATCCGCCCCTCGGTCCGCTTGACCGTCACGAACTCCCAGGCCTGCACCGAGCCCCAGTCGTGCCCGACCACATGCACCGGGCGGTCCGGGCTGACCGCGTCGACGACCGCGAGGAAATCGTCGGTCAGCTTCTCCAGGGTGAAGCCGCCGCGCAACGGCCGCGGGGCCGTCGACCTGCCGTGGCCGCGCACGTCGTACAGCACGACGTGGAAGCGCCCGGCGAGGCGCTCGGCGACCTCGGTCCACACCTCCTTGGAATCCGGATAGCCGTGCACGAGCAGGACCGTGGGCCGCTCGGGGTCGCCCAGCTCGGCGACGCACAGCTCGATCCCGCCCGTACGCACCCGGCGCTCGCGCGCGTCCTTCATCGTGTCGGTGCCTTTCCCGCTGCCCGCTCCGGTCGTCATACGGCGGCCCTCTCCTCGGCCCAGCGCCGCACATGCGGCAGATCGTCGTCCAGCCAGAAGGCGCTCTGTTCGGGATCCCTGGAGTCGGTGACGACGAGGATCTCCTCGAACTTGGCGCCCGTACCCCTGAACCCGAGGTGCGGTTCGACCGCCCAGAGCCCCGCCCGGGGCGGGTGGTCGGAGAACTTGTGGGGCGACCACAGCGGTGACCAGCCCTCGCGGTGGCCGTGGAGCAGGTCGCTCGCCAGGCCCTTGAGCGACTGGGTGCCGAACCCGAAGAGGTGCGGGGACAGGCGGCGCTCCTTGACCCGGTCGACCTTGTGCGCGATGACCCCGAAGGGATAGGCGCGATGGCGGTTGGCATAGCCCTGGCGGACCATGAGCCGGTCCACGTCCTCGTAGATCTCGCGCAGCGGGCGGCGCTCGCGGACCTCCCGCAGGATCAGCTCGCGGTGTGCCTCCAGGTCGGCCAGCAGCTTGTCGTGGACGGGATTGAGGCCCAGGCAGCCGGAGTACCCGACGTCGGCCGTGAAGCCCTTGTACACCGGGGCCATGTCGAGGATGAACGGCATCCCCGGCTCCAGCTCGCGGTGGGTGGGGAAGAACTGCAGCGGTATCCGGAAGTCCGTGAACGCCGTGCGGTCGCCGAACCAGGCGAAGGGCAGATGGAACCAGTCCCGCACGCCCCGCTCCCGCAGCCACTCGCGCTGCATCCGGGCGGCCTCGCGCTCCGTCACCCCCGGCCGGAGCTGGGCCGCGACCGCCTCGGCGCATTCATACGCCAGGGCCTGCACTTCCCTGAACCCCCGCAGTTCCGCCGGGAGTCCGCCTGCACCTGCTGAGGTCATGCCACCGTCCGTCCCGAGTCCGGTCCACCCGTGTCCGGCAGCTCGCCGTACGCGGTCGTAACTTGACACTGATGAATGTGACAATGAGCGGCGGCTGCGTCAATAGTTCCGCCCGACCCCGCGGGACAGGTCCGGGAGATCCCCCAGGGGTCCACCGTCGGACGACCCCTACGGGCCCGTAATACTCCAGGCTGAGTGCGGGCCAGGCCCGTGGTCTGACGACGCGTGTGGCCCGCGCCACTACCTTCGAAGCGTGACTGTGATCGCGACCGAAAGCCTGAGCAAGCGGTTCCCGAGGGTGACCGCGCTTGACCGGCTCTCCATGGACATCGGGCCCGGTGTGACCGGACTCGTCGGGGCCAACGGAGCAGGCAAGTCCACACTGATCAAGATCCTGCTGGGGCTGTCCCCCGCCACGGAGGGCCGCGCCGCCGTGCTCGGTCTCGACGTCGCCACCAGCGGCGGCCAGATCCGCGAGCGCGTCGGGTACATGCCGGAGCACGACTGCCTGCCGCCCGACGTCTCGGCCACCGAGTTCGTCGTCCACATGGCGCGCATGTCCGGCCTGCCGCCCACCGCGGCCCGCGAGCGCACCGCGGACACCCTGCGCCACGTCGGGCTCTACGAGGAGCGCTACCGTCCCATCGGCGGCTATTCGACGGGCATGAAACAGCGGGTCAAGCTCGCCCAGGCCCTCGTCCACGACCCGCGCCTGGTCTTCCTGGACGAGCCCACCAACGGCCTCGACCCGGTCGGGCGCGACGAGATGCTCGGCCTGATCCGCCGCGTCCACACCGACTTCGGCATCTCGGTCCTCGTCACCTCGCACCTCCTCGGCGAGCTGGAACGCACCTGCGACCACGTCGTCGTCATCGACGGCGGCAAGCTGCTGCGCTCCAGCTCCACCACCGACTTCACCCAGATCACCACGACCCTGGCCGTCGAGGTCACCGACACCGACGAACACCCCGACGGCACCCGGGCGCTGCGCGACGCGCTGCGCGGGCGCGGCATCGGCACGGAGGCCGGCGGCGAACTGCCCGGCGCGGGGCACACGCTCCTGCTCACCGCCGAGGGCGAGGAGACGTACGACCTCGTACGGGACCTCGTCGCCGACCTCGGCCTCGGTCTGGTCCGCATGGAGCAGCGCAGGCACCACATCGCGGAGGTCTTCCACGACGAGCCGCGCCAGAAGCCCGCCCCCGCGCGCGCGGGCGCCGCCACCGACCAAGAAGCCCGGCCCACGGCCGCCGCCCAGGAACCCCGGCCCACGGCCGCCCCCGGCACAGCACACAGGAGGCGGACGCGATGAGCACCGAGTCCACCCAGATCCACAACATCGGATACCGGAACTACGACGGCCCGCGCCTGGGCCGCGGCTACGCCCGGCGCTCGCTCTTCTCCCAGAGCCTGCGCGGCGCGTACGGCCTCGGGCGCTCCGCGAAGTCCAAGGTCCTGCCGATGATCCTCTTCACGGTGATGTGCGTACCCGCCGCGATCATGGTGGCGGTCGCCGTGGCCACCAAGGCCAAGGACCTTCCCGTCGACTACACGCGCTACGCGATCTTCCTGCAGGCCGTCATCAGCCTCTTCCTGGCCGCCCAGGCCCCGCAGACCGTCTCCCGCGACCTGCGCTTCAAGACGGTGCCGCTCTACTTCTCGCGGCCCATCGAGCGCGGTGACTACGTCCTCGCGAAGTTCGCCGCGATGACCTCGGCCCTCTTCGTCCTCACGGCCGCGCCGCTGCTGGTGCTCTACGTAGGAGCCCTGCTCGCCAAGCTCGACTTCGCGGACCAGACGAAGGGCTTCGGCCAGGGCCTGGTCTCCGTGGCGCTGCTGTCCCTGCTCTTCTCCGGCATCGCGCTGGTCATCTCCGCGGTCACCCCGCGGCGCGGCTTCGGCATCGCCGCCGTCATCGCCGTCATGACCATCAGCTACGGAGCGGTCTCCACGGTCCAGGCCATCGCCTACGAACAGGGCAGCACCGGAGCCATCACCTGGCTGGGGCTGTTCTCGCCGATCACGCTCATCGACGGCGTGCAGAGCGCGTTCCTCGGCGCGACGTCCGCCTTCCCCGGCGGACAGGCCCCCTCCTCGGGCGTGGGCGCCGTCTACGTAGTCGTCGTCCTCGGCCTCATCGCGGGCTGCTACGGCGCCATGATGCGCCGCTACCGAAAGGCCGGCCTCTGATGAGCACGATCACCCTCGACCACACGTCCCGCTGGTTCGGCAACGTGGTGGCCGTCAACGACATCACCATGACCGTCGGCCCCGGGGTCACCGGGCTCCTCGGGCCCAACGGCGCGGGCAAGTCGACGCTCATCAACATGATGGGTGGTTTCCTCGCCCCTTCCACGGGCAGCGTCACACTCGACGGCAAGCCGATCTGGCGCAACGAACAGATCTACCGGGACATCGGCATCGTCCCCGAGCGCGAGGCGATGTACGACTTCCTCACCGGCCGCGAATTCGTCGTCGCCAACGCCGAGTTGCACGGCCTGGACGAGCGGGCCGCCCAGAAGGCGCTCGCGACGGTCGAGATGGAGTACGCGCAGGACCGCAAGATCTCCACGTACAGCAAGGGCATGCGCCAGCGCGTGAAGATGGCGTCCGCCCTGGTCCACGACCCGTCCGTGCTGCTGCTCGACGAGCCGTTCAACGGCATGGACCCGCGTCAGCGCATGCAGCTGATGGGGCTGCTGCGCGCCATGGGCGAGCAGGGCCGCACGGTCCTGTTCTCCTCGCACATCCTCGAAGAGGTCGAGCAACTGGCGTCGCACATCGAGGTGGTCGTCGCCGGCCGGCACGCGGCGAGCGGTGACTTCCGCAAGATCCGCCGCCTGATGACCGACCGGCCCCACCGCTATCTGATCCGTTCCAGCGACGACCGCGCCCTGGCCGCCGCCCTGATCGCCGATCCGTCGACGGCGGGCATCGAAGTGGACCTCAAGGAGGGCGCGTTGCGCGTCCAGGCGGTCGACTTCGGCCGGTTCACGGCGCTGCTGCCGCGTGTCGCCCGTGACCACGGCATCCGGCTCCTGACGGTCTCGCCCTCGGACGAGTCCCTCGAATCGGTCTTCTCCTACCTCGTCGCGGCCTGAAAGGGAGCATCGTGTACGACCCCACTGTGGCCCGGCTCACCTACCGTGCCCTGCTCGGCCGGCGCCGGGCGCTCATCCTCTCCGCCCTGCCCGTCCTGCTGGTCGTCATCGCCGTCGCGGTGCGCGCGCTCAACGGCGCCGACGACCAGGTGGCCGTCGACCTCCTCGGCGGTTTCGCGCTCGCCACGATGGTGCCGATCATCGGTGTCATCGCCGGCACGGGGGCCATCGGACCCGAGATCGACGACGGCTCGGTGGTCTATCTCCTGTCCAAGCCGGTCAAGCGGCCCACGATCATCTTCACCAAGTTGATCATCGCCATCGCCGTGACCATGGCCTTCTCCGCGATCCCCACCTTCATCGCGGGGATGATCCTCAACGGCAACGGTCAGCAGATCGCCGTGGCGTACACGATCGCGGCACTGGTCGCCTCCATCGCGTACGCCGCCCTCTTCCTGCTCCTCGGCACGGTCACCCGGCATGCCGTGATCCTCGGGCTCGTCTACGCCCTGGTGTGGGAGGCGCTCTTCGGCACGCTGGTGGCGGGGGCGCGCACGCTCAGCGTCCAGCAGTGGTCGCTGGCCGTGGCCCAGAAGGTCGGCGAGGGGGACCTGATCACCGCCGACATCGGCCTGCCGGCGGCGACGGCCCTGCTGCTCGCCGTCACGGTCACCGCGACCTGGTACGCGGGCCGGCGCCTGCGGTCGCTGACCCTGGCCGGGGAGGAGTAGCCGTCTGGACCCCCGCTCGCGCCGGGCGGGGGTGCCGAGCCCCGCGCACGGGCCCGGCGTGTCAGCCCAGGAGGCGTTCCAGGACCATCGCGATGCCGTCCGCCTCGTTCGAGGTCGTCACCTCGTCCGCCACCGCCTTCAGCTCCTCGTGGGCGTTGGCCATGGCCACGCCGTGGGCCGCCCAGCCGAACATGGGGATGTCGTTCGGCATGTCGCCGAAGGCGATCGTGTCGGCGGCCTTGGCGCCCAGGCGGCGGGCCGCCAGGGACAGGCCCGTGGCCTTGGAGAGGCCGAGCGGGAGCAGCTCGACGACGCCTTCGCCCGCCATGGTCACGCCGACCAGATCGCCCGCCACCTGACGCGCCGCCTCTGTCAGGGCGTCGTCGTCGAGGCCGGGGTGCTGGATGTAGACCTTGTTCAGCGGGGCGGCCCACAGGTCGGCGACGTCCGTGAAGGGCAGGCTCGGCAGGAGCCCGCCCTGGACCGCGTACCCCGGGCCGACCAGGACCTCGCCGGCGAGGCCGTCGCGGCTCGCGGCCAGGGCGAGCGGGCCGATCTCCGCCTCGATCTTCGCCAGGGCCAGGCCCGCCAGCTGCCGGTCGAGCGTCACCGAGGTGAGCAGCCGGTGCTCCCCCGCGTGATAGACCTGCGCGCCCTGTCCGC
Organism: Streptomyces sp. NPDC005898; assembly: GCF_040629635.1. Lineage (NCBI taxonomy): Bacteria > Bacillati > Actinomycetota > Actinomycetes > Kitasatosporales > Streptomycetaceae > Streptomyces > Streptomyces sp. NPDC005898. The sequence continues at coordinate 504,195 of NZ_JBEXWC010000002.1, forward strand.
ACACCGCTATGCCGTCGTACCCGAGGTCGTCGAGGATGTGCCGGGTCCACGGCACGGCCCGACCGGTGACGACGATGTGCGCGGCGCCCGCCGCGGTGGCCGCGGTGAGCGCCTCGCGCGTGCGGTCCGAGACCGTGCCGTCGGGGCGCAGCAGCGTCCCGTCGAGGTCGGTGGCGACCAGCTTGTACGGGAAGGACGGGGTGACCGGAGCTGGCTGGCTCACTTGGCGATGGGCTCCAGGATCTCTCGGCCCCCGAGGTACGGGCGCAGCACCTCGGGCACGAGCACGGAGCCGTCGGCCTGCTGGTGGTTCTCCAGGAGGGCCACGATCGTGCGCGGGACGGCGCACAGCGTGCCGTTCAGGGTCGCGAGCGGCTGGACCTTCTTGCCGTCGCGCATGCGCACGGACAGGCGGCGGGCCTGGAAGCCGTCGCAGTTCGAGGCGGAGGTCAGCTCGCGGTACTTGCCCTGGGTGGGGATCCACGCCTCGCAGTCGAACTTGCGCGAGGCCGAGGCGCCGAGGTCACCGGTCGCCACGTCGATCACCTGGAAGGGCAGCCCGAGGCCGGTCAGCCACTGCTTCTCCCACTCCAGGAGGCGCTGGTGCTCGTTCTCCGCGTCGGCCGGGTCGACGTACGAGAACATCTCGACCTTGTCGAACTGGTGGACGCGGAAGATGCCGCGGGTGTCCTTGCCGTACGTGCCGGCCTCGCGGCGGTAGCAGGGCGAGAAGCCCGCGTACCGCAGGGGCAGTTTGTCGGCGTCCAGGATCTCGTCCATGTGGTACGCGGCGAGGGGGACCTCGGAGGTGCCGACCAGGTAGTAGTCGTCCTTCTCCAGGTGGTACACGTTCTCCGCGGCCTGGCCGAGGAAGCCCGTGCCCTCCATCGCGCGCGGGCGCACCAGCGACGGGGTCAGCATGGGGATGAATCCGGCCTCGGTCGCCTGCGCGATCGCAGCGTTGACGAGGGCCAGCTCCAGGAGGGCGCCGACGCCGGTGAGGTAGTAGAAGCGCGATCCGGAGACCTTGGCGCCGCGCTCGACGTCGATCGCGCCGAGCAGCTCGCCGAGCTCCAGGTGGTCCTTGGGCTCGAAGCCCTCGGCGGCGAAGTCGCGCGGGGTGCCGAAGCGGTCGAGGACGACGAAGTCCTCCTCGCCGCCGACCGGGACGTCCGGGTGGACGATGTTCCCGAGCTGGCGCAGCAGCCGCTTGGTCTCCTCGTCCGCCTCGTCCTGGGCGGCGTCGGCCGCCTTGACCGCGGCGGACAGCTCGCCCGCCTTCTTCAGGAGTTCCTGCTTCTCCTCGGGCGAAGCCTTGGGGATCAGCTTGCCGAGCGCCTTCTGCTCGGAGCGCAGCTCGTCGAAGCGGACGCCCGACGACCGGCGCCGCTCGTCGGCGGAGAGCAGGGCGTCGACGAGCGCGACGTCCTCTCCACGGGCGCGCTGGGAGGCGCGAACACGGTCGGGGTCCTCACGGAGCAGGCGAAGGTCAATCACCCCTCCAGGCTACCGTTGTGCGGTTCCGGCCTACGACTCGATATGCTTTTGCGGGCTTTTGCCTGTTTTGCCGGACTGAATTCGCGGGGGGTGCCGAGGGCGGGGGCAGCGGCAATGCCGGCGAAAGATCACTGGAGGCGTCGCGGCCCGAGCGGCCGAAAAAGCCTCTCCTGTACGCACGTCGGCGGCCGGTCAATAAAACGGGCACCCTTCCCCGAAACGGGGCAGAGCGCGCTCGGTGCCTTGACCCGAACTCCTTGGGAGGAGCGGGACTTGGGCCCTGTGTCCGCTTCGGTTGTCCACAGGAATGGTTACTCCCGAAGAGTTATCCACAGGGTGTGCGAAAGATCTGTGGATGCCGGAAGAAGTCGTTCCGAAAGCCGCCGACGTGCCGAATGGATCTCTTCCCCCACCGACTCTCCACCCACTTTCGAGTGGAAATGGTTCGCTCCAAAGAGTTGATCAATGGAAAAGAGTGGACGAGGGGTGACGTGCGGGAGTGGGGACGGGGTCGGGCGCTCTGCGCCGATTTGTCGACCATGTCGCGCTTCGTTGTCGACTTGTCCCCAGGTCGAGATGCGAGCCTGTGGATAACTTCTGTGGACAACGAAAATCTGCAGGTAGGAATGGCGCGCGGAGCCGGTACCGGGGCGGCGAAGGGCCACTTTCGGCGTGCCGAAGACCTTCGGTGGCTAGAAACGACCGTCCTGGCAGCGCGCCAGCCAGTCCCAGGCCGCCAGGAACTCCTCGTCCGACGTCCCGGGACGCAGGGTCGGCCCGTCCGCCGAGGTCATCCCGGCCCGCGGATAGGAGCCGAGGAAGCGCACCTGCGGGCAGATCCGCTTGAGGCCCATCAGCGCCTCCCCGACCCGGCGGTCCGTGATGTGCCCCTCGGCGTCAACGGAGAAGCAGTAGTTGCCGATGCCCTGGCCCGTGGGGCGCGATTCGATCCGCATGAGGTTGACGCCGCGCACGGCGAACTCCTGGAGCAGTTCGAGCAGCGCGCCGGGGTGGTCGTCCCCCAGCCAGATGACGACGGAGGTCTTGTCGGCGCCGGTCGGCGCGGCCGGGCGGGCCGGACGGCCGACCAGGACGAAACGGGTCTCGGCGTTCGCCGCGTCGTGGATCTCGCTGACGAGCGGTTCGAGGCCGTAGGTGGCCGCCGCGAACTCGCCCGCGAAGGCGGCGTCGAAGCGGCCCTCCTGGACCAGGCGCGCCCCGTCGGCGTTCGAGGCCGCCGACTCCCACCGGGCGTCGGGGAGGTGGGCGGCCAGCCAGTTGCGCACCTGGGGCTGGGCCACGGGGTGGCCGGTCACCGTCTTGATGTCCGTCAGCTCCGTGCCGGGCCGCACGAGCAGCGCGAAGGTGATCGGCAGGACCACCTCGCGGTAGATCATCAGGGGCTCGCCCTTGGCGAGTTCGTCGACGGTGGTGGTGACACCGCCCTCGACGGAGTTCTCGATCGGCACGAGCGCCGCCGCGGCCTGGCCGCCCCGGACCGCGTCCAGCGCGGCCGGCACGGACACCATCGGGACGAGTTCCCGGGCGGCCGCTTCGGGCAGCGTACGGAGGGCGGCCTCGGTGAAGGTGCCCTCGGGGCCGAGGTAGGTGTAGCGCGTCGCCGACATACCGTCACCCTAATGGGCCGGACGTGGCACGGCTGCCGTGTCTCACCAAGCGGCGCGGCCGTCACCTGAGCCCCAGGGGCCCCATGGCAGCCACCCCTCCGGCCGCCGTTCTCCCCGCCCCGCAGCGGCCCCGTCGCCCTTCGCTACCCCTCCAGCAGCCGCTGCCCCACGTACTCGCCCTTCGCCGCCCCGCCCGGCACCGCGAACAGTCCGCTGGCCTCGTGGCGGATGAAGTCCGAGAGGGCGTCCCCCCGGTCGAGCTTGCGCTGCACCGGCACGAAACCGCGCAGCGGGTCGGCCTGCCAGCAGACGAAGAGCAGCCCCGCGTCCGGCTCGCCGTGCGCGTCGAAACCGTCGTGGTACGAGAACGGCCTGCGCAGCATGGCGGCACCGCCGTTCTGGTCGGGCCGGGAGATGCGGGCGTGCGCGTTGAGCGGAATGACGACCTTGCCGTCGGGGCCCGTCTTCTCCAGGTCCGGCTCGGTCGTCTCGGTGCCGCCGGTCAGGGGTGAGCCGTCCGACTTGCGCCGCCCGATCACCGCCTCCTGCGCCCGGTGGCCGAGCTTCTCCCAGTCGTCGAGGAGCATCCGGATACGGCGTACGACGGCGTAGGAACCGTCCGCCATCCAGGCCGGGTCACCGTCGGAGGGCACGAAGATCCGCTCGGCGAAGTCCTTCTCCGAGGGCTTCGGGTTGTTCGTGCCGTCGACCTGGCCCATGAGGTTGCGGGCCGTCATCGGCCGCGCCGTGGCGCCCGGCGAGCGGTTGAAGCCGTTCATCTGCCAGCGCACGCGCGCCGCCCCGGCCGCCTCCTTCTGGATCGCCCGCAGGGCGTGGAAGGCGACGAGCGGATCGTTCGCGCCGATCTGCACCCACAGGTCGCCGTTGCTGCGCGCCTTGTCGAGGTGGTCCGAGGAGAAGTCGGGCAGCGGGTCGAGCGCGGCCGGTCGCTCCTTCTTCAGGCCCGTGCGGGTGAAGAAGGAGGCGCCGAAGCCGAAGGTGACGGAGAGCCCGGAGGGGCCCGCGTCCCGGGCGACGGCGGTGTCCTCGTCGCCGAGCGGTTCGCCCGCCATCAGCCGCTCGGCCGACGCCGACCAGCGGCGCAGCAGGGCGGCCGCCTCCTTGCGGCCCGCGCCCGCCGTCAGATCGAAGGCGACGAGATGGCCGCGGGACTGCAGGGGCGTGGTGATGCCGGGCTGATGTTTCCCGTGAAACATCACCTCGTCCGCGCCCAGCGAGGCGAGGGCCGCCCGCGCTCCGCCAGGTGTCCCCGCCGCGTCGGAGGAGGGCGCCGCGGCGTACCCGACCGCGCCGCCCGCGGCGCCGAGCGCGAGGCCGGTCGCGCCGGCGGTGCCGAGGAGCCGTCGTCTGGAAATGCCGTTGTCCGTCATGCCGCCGAGATTCCGTTGTCCGTCATGTCGTTTCAGCCGATCTGCGCGTTCTTCTTCACGGTGACCTGGTCGATGTCGGAGGTCCGCACCGTCACCGCGATCTTCCAGTCGCCCGCCATGGGGACCTGCACCCCGCTCGCACTCCAGTGTCCGGTGGCGAGGTGGTCCGGGGTGACGGGCAGCGGGCCCACGTCCTTCGCCTCCAGGGTGAAGGAGACCTTCACCTCGGGGACGTCGAAGGCGCTGCCGTTGGGCCGCTTCACATAGAGGTGCAGGTCGTTGCCGCCGGTGCGGCCCGGGTCCAGTTCCAGGCGGACGGTACCCCTGCCGTCCTGGCCGCCGGTGTCGAAGGGCACGTCGAGCGTGAGCGGGCCCGAGCGCTGTGCGGCCGCCGCGGCGGTGGCCCGGGCGGCCTCCTCCTCGGTGCGGCCGGGTTCGGTGGTCGTCAGGACCGTCGTGACGGCCAGCAGGACGACGGCGACGCCCGCCTCCATGAGCACCGAGCGGCGCAGTCCGGAGCGGTGCGGGTCGGCGTCGCGGGCGCGCTTCTCGCGCGCGGCGGCCATGGCGGCCCGCTGGCGCGCGAGCTGGGCGGAGCGCTCGGAGTCGTCCGGGCCGCCGGCCCCGGAGGACGCCGGCACGGTGACCGGCGTCTTGCGGGGCCTGCCCGCCGGCTTCTTCTGCGCGCGCTGCTCGCCATCCGGGACGGCCGCGGCCTGCGACGCGCCGCCACTCGCCCCGGAGGCGACACCACCCGCCCCGGAGGCGACACCACCCGCCCCGGAGGCGACACCACCCGTCTCGGAGGTGATGCGGCCGGTCCAGCGCCGCGAGACGGCGGCGAGACCCACCAGGACGACGACCAGGCCGACCTTGACGAGGAGCAGCTGCCCGTACGCCGTACCGGTCAGCGCCGACCACGAACCGATCTGGCGCCACGACTGGTAGAGCCCGGTCGCGGCCAGGACGACGACGCTCGCGAACGCCACGCGCGAGAAGCGCCGCACGGCCGCGGCCTCCACCGAAGGCGTGCGGTACAGCGCGACGACGAGCGTGGCGAGCCCGCCGAGCCAGGCGGCGACGGCCAGCAGGTGCAGCACGTCGACGGGCATCGCGACGCCCGCCTGGATGCCGGTCGAGGCGTGCTCGGCCATCGCCCAGGTCGCCGCGATGCCGAGGGCGACGACGGTGCCGCCGATGGCGAGCCCGAAGGCGAGGTCCTTCTTCTCCTTCGGGTCCTCGCGCTTGTCGTACGCCCCGAAGAGCACCGCGATGAACAGCGCGGCGGCGGCGAGCAGCAGCAGCCGCGAGACCAGGGCCGCGCCGGTCTTGGTGTTGAGCACGTCGCCGAGCGCGCCCATGTCGAAGGCGTCGGCGAGCTTGCCCGAGCCGGTGTAGGGGGCGCGCAGCAGGAGCAGGACGAGCGTGGCACCGGTCAGCGTGAGCCACCCGTAGGTCACGAGCCGCTGGACGGGCCGCGCGCCCGCGCCGCGCGGCCAGCAGCCGAGTACGAAGGCGGCGCCTCCGACGACCAGGATGAACCCGGCGTAGGAGAAGTAGCGCGCGATGTCGTAGAGCACCCCGACGAGGCCGCCGCCCGCCTCCTGGTCGGGCAGGACGACCTTGGTCTGGGAGGGCGCGCCGATGGAGAAGGTGAAGGCGCCGGCGACCGGGTGGCTGTCGGCGGAGACCACCTGGTAGGCGACGGTGAAGGTGCCGTCGGGCAGGCCGGGGCGCAGTTTCACGCCGTACGTGTTGGCACCCAGGTCGGTGGTCCTGCCGGTGTCGACGCGCTTGCCGGCCGGGTCGAGGACCCGCACCGAACCGTCCGACATGGCGACCTTCTCCGAGAAGGTGAGCTTCACCTGGGCGGGGGCCTCGTCGACCACCGCTCCCCGCTTCGGGTCGCTGCCGGTCAGCGCGGCGTGCGCGGAGGCCGGCGCGGCACCGGCGAGGAAGGCGCCGGTCGCGGCGACGAGCACGAGAAGAAGCCGCCAGAAGCGGGGAGCGATGGTCTGCATCAGCGATCCGTCCTAGTACGACGTGTGCGTCATGTGCGTGTCGTGCGAGGCGTTCGAGCCGTCGTGCTGCCCGGGGCGGTACGTGGCCTCCTTGACCGGCACCTCGATCGTGATCGGGTCGGACTTCTGGAAGCGCAGGGTCAGCGGGACCCGCTCGCCCCGCTTCAGCTTCCGCTTGAGGTTTTCGAGCATCAGGTGGTTGCCCCCGCCGGCGAGTTCGAGCTTGCCGCCCGCCGGCACCTCGAAGGACTTCCGCTCCTTCATCGCGCCGCCCTCGGTGCTGTGCAGCGTGATGGAGCCCGCGACGTCGCTCGTGACGGAGGTGAGCCTGTCGGCACCGCCCTTGTTCGTGAGCGTGAAGTAACCGGCCGCCATGTCGGCCATGGTGGGCTCGGGGATGTACGCCCCGCCGATCCGCAGGTCGGGCTGCTTCGCGGCGGCCGAGGCGGCCGCGGAGTCCTTGGACCCCGACCCCGAGTCGTCGCCGCAGCCCGCCAGGGCGAGCGCCGCGGTGAGCGCCAGGGCGCCGGCCGCGAGCGCGCGACGGCGGCGGGTGGTACGGGTGGTGCGGTGGTTCACGGGGTCTCTCCCTTGATGAGCTTGGGGAGGTCCTTGGTGTAGTCGGCGGCGGTGGCGCCCTCGCCGTACAGGACGTATCCGCCGTCGGTCTTGGGCGAGAAGGCGATGACCTTCGTGCCGTGCATCGAGACGATCTTGCCGTTCTTGTCCTTCTTCGGCGGCTCGATGCTGATGCCGAGTTGGCGCGCACCGGCCTGGATGGTGGCGAATTCGCCGGTCAGGCCGGTGAAGTCGCGGTCCACGCCCTTGAGCCACTTGCCCAGTTCGGCGGGGGTGTCGCGCTTGGGGTCGGTGGTGACGAAGACGACCTTCAGCTTGTCCTGCTCGGCCTTGGGCAGGGCCTTCTTGGCGACCGCGATGTTGTTCATCGTCAGCGGGCAGATGTCGGGGCAGTGCGTGTAGCCGAAGTAGACCAGCGTCGGCCTGCCCTTGGTCTCCTCGCGCAGGTCGTACTTCTTGCCGTGGGTGTCGGTCAGGACGAGGTCCGGCTTCTCGAACTCCTTGTCCAGGACCGTCGCCACCTTGCCCGAGTCGGCCCCGGTGGAGACGTCGACGACGGGCTTCTTGCCGCCCTCGCTGTCACCGTCGCCGCCGCAGGCGGTCAGGGTGAGCGCGGACGCGGCCAGGAGGGCGACGGCGGCGAGCGTCCTCCGCCCGCCCGTGCCGCGGCTCAGGGTGCTGTTGTTGCTCGTGTTGCTCTTGGAGCTCTTCGTGCGCATACGGAAATGTCCCAGATGTGAGGGGCCGGGGTGCGCCGGGGCGGACGTTCGCCGCCGCGGCGCACCCCGTGTGGATGGCCGGCGATGGGTCAGCCGGTGACGCGGCGGCGCATGGCGAGGACGCCGAACGCGACACCCGCGGCGCCCACGACGATGCCGACGACACCGAGGACCCGGGCGGTGGTGTCACTGCTGTCGGAGGACTCCGTGGCGGCGCTCTCGCTCGTGCCGCCCTGCTCGCTCTTGTCGTCCGGCTTCGCGGCGCCGCCGTGGTGGTCGTCGGACGCGGCGGTCAGCCGGAGGGTGGGCGCGGGGTGCTCCGGCTCCTCCTGGCCCTTTTGCTGCGGCTCGATCCAGCGGACGACTTCCTTGTTGTCGTACGTCTGGACGGCCTTGAAGACCAGCTCGTCGGTGTCCTCGGGCAGCTGGCCCATGGAGAGGGGGAACTTCTGGAACGAACCGGGCTGGATGCCCTTGCCGTCGGCGGTCCAGGTGACCTTGGTGACGGCCTCGTCGATCTTCTCGCCGTGCATCTCCAGCGGCTTGTCGAGCTTGGACTTGGTGACCTTGGCGGTCCAGCCCGGGACGGCCTGCGTCATCACGGAGGCGAGCGGGTGGTCGCCGGGGAGGGAGACCTCCAGCTTGGTGGTCGCGGCGTCGTCCATCTCGTTCGGCACCTTGAAGTTGACCGTCGCGTAGCCGCCCTTGGCGGCCTCACCCTCCGGGGAGACGCTGACGTGCGCGAACGCGGGTGCGGACAGGACGAGAACGGCGGATGCGGCGGACGCGGCGACGGCGCTGACGGCGGCGGCACGGGACATCTTCATGAAGGAAACACTCCACTTCTGGCAGGGCGAGGAGTACGGGACGGCTCGCGGTCCGGGCCGGCGGCCCGGGGTCCGGCGTCCTGTACTCAGTACGGGGGGATGCGCGCGGCTCGGTTGGCGGCACGCGCGCGTGCGCGCCGAGCGACCCCTCCGTACCTCTGGTGGAGTACGTCTCCGAAAGGGATACGTCTCCGGGAGGGGCACGTCTGCGTGCCCCCGGGTGGAGTGCGTCGCGTCAGGCAGCGAGCGCGAGGTGGTGGACGCCCGCCGGCGGGCCGCGCCGGATGACCGCGTCCTCCAGGGTGACCGTGCGCGGCTTCGGCGGCGCGAGCAGCGCGGTACGCATGACCGGCGGCCCCGCCGTCTCGGGCGCACCGGGCAGGCCGGCCCGCAGGGCGCGTACGAGGGTGAGGGCCGAGCGCAGAGAACGTACGAGCGCCCCTTCGGCGGCCCCCTGCGCCCCCTGGGCGAGCCGGAGCAGCCGGAGCAGGGCGAGATCCCCGCGGCGCAGCAGCCACCCGGCGGCGAGGGCCGCGAGGAGGTGGGCCACGACCATGGGCGCCGACGGCAGCAGCGCCATGGCGTCCATCGAGCCGGTCGGCGCCATCGAGCCCGAGGTGGCCGATTCCATGGCGCCCGCGGCGGACCCGTGGTGGTGCGCGGCCGAGTGGACGGCGCCGCCGCCCGGGGTGAGTCCGGCCGTGCTGAGTATCCGCTGGGCCTCGGCGGGCGTGATGGTCGCGGCGCCGGCCCCGCAGACCAGCCGTGCGGCCCGCTCCACCAAGGCGGCGTCGCCGCTCGTCGGGGCGGCGGCCATGCCGTGCTGGCCGAGGCCGAACAGGGCGTGCAGCCCGAGCTGGCCCGCCCCGAGGAGCGCCGCGATGCCGGGCAGCGAACGCGCCCGCCCGGCGAGCGGCAGCGCCACCGCGAGGACGGCGACGAAGGCCGCGCCGAGCGTCCACAGCGGGACGGCGGCGCAGGAGGCGAGCACATGGCCCCCGGCGGACAGCACGACACAGACCGCGGCGAACATCGCGGCCCTGAGCAGCCGGAGATCGACGCCGTCACGCGGCGGGCGCTGGCGGAGGGCAGTCATGGCGGGGCCATCATCGCACTGGGTCCGCCCGGGGCGTACGGCAGGTCCGGAAGGTCCCGTTCCGGACGATGGGCACGGCTGTGTCCCCTCAGGGGGCCTGACGGGGCGTATGCGCGGTGCAGGAGGGAAGTACTGGGGTGTGGGGGAGTGCTGGGGCGCCCGGTGAGCGGGCAGAAGGGCCGTTCGTGAGCCGCCGAGGGGTGGCCGTCCTACACGAGCCGCGCACGCCGCGCGTCCGCCGTATGGGCGGCATCACGGTCGCCGAGCGCTTATTCAGGCGCCCCCGCGGCAATACGTATCGGTATGTCGAGCCGCAGCCAGGAGGCTGGAGCATGAGCATCTGGTGGTCTCTCCATTTGCGGCGCGAAGCTGCGAGTGTGCCGCTTGCCCGCCGCCTGCTGATCGGCACGATGGAGACCGCGGGCGTGGATCCCGACGTCTCCTTCGACCTGTCGGTCGCCCTCAGCGAGGCCTGCGCCAACGCCGTGGAGCACGGCGGTGCGGGCGCCGCCGGCGGGACGGCCGGGGCGTACCGGGTCACGGCCTATCTGGACGGCGAGAAGTGCCGCATCGAGGTGGCCGACTCGGGTCCCGGCTTCCCCGGGTCGCCGCGCGGCTGTCCGCCGCCCCGGTCGCCCGCCGCGGAGACGGACGAGCACGGCCGGGGCCTCGGCATCATCAGGGAACTCGCCGACCACGTGCACCTCGACAACAAGCCCGGCCGGGGCGGCGCCGTGATCAGCTTCGACAAGCTGCTGAAGTGGCGCGAGGGCGCGCCCGCCCTCCTGACGGCCTGACCCCACGCTCCGCCCTCCCGCGCCTGCCCGCCCCCGCCGCACCTGCCCGCGCCCCAAAGGCGACGGCCGGACCCCGCGGAGACCCGCGGTGCCCGGCCGTCGGCACGGATCGCTCCCGCCCGGCTCAGCCCTTGAGGCGCGCCATCCACGCCTCGACCTCGTCGGAACGCCGCGGCAGCGCGTCCGAGAGGTTCCTGTTGCCGTCCTCCGTCACGAGGATGTCGTCCTCGATCCGGACACCGATGCCGCGGTACTCCTCCGGCACGGTCAGGTCGTCCGCCTGGAAGTACAGGCCCGGCTCGACGGTCAGGCACATGCCCGGCTCCAGCGTGCCGTCGACGTACGTCTCGCGGCGCGCGGCGGCGCAGTCGTGGACGTCCATGCCGAGCATGTGGCCGGTGCCGTGCAGGGTCCAGCGGCGCTGGAGACCCAGCTCCAGGACGCGCTCCACGGGGCCCTCGACGAGGCCCCACTCCACCAGCTTCTCGGCGAGCACGCGCTGCGAGGCGTCGTGGAAGTCGCGGTACTTGGCGCCCGGCCTCACCGCCGCGATGCCCGCCTCCTGGGCCTCGTACACGGCGTCGTAGATCTTCTTCTGCAGCTCGTCGAAGCGGCCGTTGATCGGCAGCGTGCGGGTGATGTCCGCGGTGTAGTACGTATGCGTCTCCACGCCGGCGTCGAGCAGGAGCAGCTCTCCGGAGCGCACCGGGCCGTCGTTGCGCACCCAGTGCAGGGTGGTGGCGTGCGGGCCGGCGGCGCAGATCGAGCCGTAGCCGATGTCATTGCCCTCGACGCGGGCGCGCAGGAAGAACGTGCCCTCGATGTAGCGCTCGCTCGTCGCCTCGGCCTTGTCGAGGATCTTCACGACGTCCTCGAAGCCGCGCGCGGTCGAGTCGCACGCCTTCTGCAGCTCGCCGATCTCGAACTCGTCCTTGACCAGCCGGGCCTCGGAGAGGAAGACGCGCAGCTCCTCGTCGCGCTCGGCGGTGACCTTGTCGGTCAGCGCGGCCTCGATGCCGGCGTCGTGGCCGCGTACCACCCGCACCGGGCCGGTGGCCTCGCGCAGCGCCCCGGCCAGCTCGCGCACGTCGGAGGCGGGGATGCCGTACAGCTTCTCGGCCTCGGTCAGGGAGTGGCGGCGGCCGACCCACAGCTCGCCCTGGCCGTCCAGCCAGAACTCGCCGTTCTCGCGGTCGGAGCGCGGCAGGAGGTAGATCGTCGCGTCGTGGCCCGTCTTCGTGGGCTCCATGACGAGGACGCCGTCCTCGGTCTGGTTGCCCGTGAGGTACGCGTACTCGACGGAGGCGCGGAAGGCGTACTCGGTGTCGTTCGAGCGGGTCTTCAGATTGCCCGCGGGGATCACCAGGCGCTCACCGGGGAAGCGCGCGGAGAGCGCGGCGCGGCGGGCCGCGGTGTTCGCGGCCTGCGGGATCGGCTCCAGTTCGTACAGCTCGGTGTCGGCCCAGCCGGACTTCATGTTCTCGGCGAGCTCATCGGAAACGCCCGGGTACAGGCCGTTCTTGCGCTGCTTGATCGGCTCTTCTTCGGTCTCGTCCGGGCCTGCTGCGTCAGCAGCGATGGGTTCCGCCGGGTTGAGGGCGTCCGACACGGGTCTGCCTCCTAGGTACGACACTGGGCCGCCTTCCATCGTACGGGCGTACGGAAGGGGGCACAGGGCCGTTGGACCACTTACAGCGCGTGGCCGGGGCCTCACGCGAAGCGGGCCGCCAGGAGCACCACGTCCTCCTCGCTGTCCACCGTGTCGAGGCCGTCGGGGAGGACCGTGCGCAGCACGTGGTCGGCGATCGCGCCCGGGTCGTCCCTGAGCGCCTTGGGCACCCCGGCCGCCGCCGCGTGCAGCCGCGCGAACGCCCGGTCCATCGCGTCCCCGGTGCGGTGCAGCAGGCCGTCCGTATAGAGGAGCACCGTTTCTCCGGGCTCGGGGGAGATCTCCACGCTCGGCGCCTCCCAGCAGGCGAGCATCCCGAGCGGCGCGGACAGCGAGGTCTCCACGAACTCCGTGCGCCGCTCGCCGATGATCAGCGGCGGGCTGTGGCCCGCGCCCGCGAGGACGACCTTGCGCAGGGCGGGCTCGCAGTAGGCGAAGAGGGCGGTGGCGGAGCGCGCGGGTTCGGTGAGCCGCAGCAGCAGCTCCAGATCGGAGAGTACGGCGACGGGGTCCTCGCCCTCCATCACGGCGTACGCCCGCAAGGAGGCGCGCAGCCGCCCCATCGCGGCCACGGCGCTCGGTCCCGAACCGGTGACCGAGCCGACGGCGAGGCCGAGCGCGGCGTCCGGCAGCGGCAGCGCGTCGTGCCAGTCGCCGCCGCCGCGCGGCCCGGTGCGCTGCCGGGCGGCGAGCTGCACGCCGGCGACCCGGGGCAGCCGCGCGGGCATGAGTTCCTCGCGCAGGGTGGCGGTGGTGGTGCGGGCCCGGTCCAGTTCGAGCAGTCGGCCGAGGTGCTCGGTGGCGTAACCGGCGTAGAGCCCCGCCAGGTGGCGTCTGCGCTCGGTCGGCTCGGCGGGCTCGTCGTACAGCCAGACGGCGGCGCCGATCAGGCCCGCCCCCTCGGTGGCCAGGGGCAGCGCGTAGCTGGCGGCGTAGCCGAGGCGGACGGCGACCTCGCGGTGGCGGGGGTCGAGGCCCTCGTCCGCGAGGAGGTCGGGCCGGACGATCTCGGGGCGGGGGCCGGGGGTGGGGCCTTCGCTCGCCGGGGCGTCCAGGATCTGGCCGTACGAGGTGGCGCCGCGCGGCACCGTCTCGAGGTGCCCCAGCTCGGCGCGGGTGAGGCCGAGGCCGGTCGTGGTGTCGGGGCCGAGTCCGTCGGCGGGCTCCAGGACGGCGAGCCCCCGCCGGGCGCCGACGAGGGCCGCGCCGGCCCGCAACAGCTCCGGGACGGCCTCGTCGAGGGTCCGGGTGCGGGCGAGCCGCTCGGTGAGTTCGTGCAGCGTGGTGAGGTCGGAGACCCAGCCCGCGAGGCGGTCCTGGAGGACGGCGCAGGGGGCGGCGGGGACGGGAGGGTCCACCGGGGCGGGTGTGCTGGGCGCGGCGGGCGCGACAGTGTGGGCTGGTGGCGGAACTGTTGAATCGATTCCGGCCACTTTCGGGAGGTGCGGGGCGTTCATGGCTGACGGCTTTCCGGCCGGTGCGTAATGCTCGATAGCATCGCAAACCCCCATGTCATTATGCGCCGCTAGCAATGTCTCCAGATGTACACGCCCTGGTAAGGGGATGTCCAGCATTGTCCTGCTGGGATTCCTGGTGTCCGTGTGCATTCCGAGCAGAGTTAACGATCTTGGAAACTTGGCTGAAAAACGCGCCGAGTTAAGGCATATTAGGGTCGACTGACGTTGTTCGGTAGAGCGTTGCAGCGGTCGGGCTGGGTACGTACTCAGTGCTGACCAGGGGCAGTTGGGGACCGTCCGGAACCTCGCGCGGCACCCGGGCGTCTTCACGCACGACGACCGTGCCCCATCCTCCCGTGGGGGAGGCGGCAAGCAATATCGCGCGACGGCAAACGCCAGGCGCCGCCACCCCACGCCACGTCAACGCTCGGTTCAGAGTGGTTCCCCATGCCGCAGGCTGGGGTCGGATGTGCCAGCTCGTACGTACAGCGAAGTGATCCACACATGGTGTAGAGATCCACACATGGTGTGATGTGGCCCGCAGTCTCCCCGGCGGCAAACGCCGGCGTGCAACGGAAAGGAACGAGCGCTCATGCGCGAGATCCTCGGAAGGCGACGCAGGCTCCTGTCCTGGCGAATCGGAAGGAAGCCCGGCCGGAGTACCGGACAGATCGGCGCGGCCCTGACCTTCGCCACCGTCTGGCGGTGGCCCGTACTGCCGGGCGTCGGCCTCGACCGTCCGGACGGCGGCCGGTGCGCCTGCCCGGACCCCGACTGCGTGGTGCCCGGCGCACACCCCCTCGACCCCGGGCTGCTCGCCGCGACCACCGACGAGCGCATGGTGCGCTGGTGGTGGACCAACCGCCCGGGCGCCCCCATCGTGCTCGCCACCGGAGGCGCCGCGCCGTGCGCCGTCAGCCTCCCCGTCGGCGCGGGCGCCCGCGCGCTGGCCGCGCTCGACGCGGCGGGCGTCAGGCTCGGCCCCGTGGTCGCCACCGAGAGCCGCGTCTATTTGCTGGTCGCGCCCTACTCCATGGCCCAGTTGGGCGAGTTGCTCTACGCGAAGGACTACGTCCCCGGCTCCCTGCGCTTCCACGGCGAGGGCGGCTATCTGGCGATGCCCCCCTCGGGCCAGGGGCCGGTCCGCTGGGAGCGCGCCCCGCTGCCCGGTTCGGCCGCCCCCTGGGTGCCCGACGTGGAGGCGGTCGTGGACGCCGTCGTCGACGCCCTCACTCGTACGGGTGTGAGCGCACCCGAGTTGTAGGGGAAATGGGCGCGCGGCGAACGGGCCGCGCGCCCACTGTCGTTATGTTCGGCCCATGCAACCCCGCCTGATCGTGCTCCTGGGCGTCGCGACCGTCACGGTCCTCCTGCCGCTCTCCGGCGCGTTCGCCGGGCCGGTCGGCGACGGTGACGCGAAGTCGCCCCCCGCCGGCCCCGCGCTCGACCCCGCGGCCGGCCCCGTGAAGGCCCCGGCCGGTCCGGCGACGGCGCTGGCCGGTCCGGCGAAGACGTGCGGTCCCGAACTCTCCACCCCCGACGGCATCGAGGCCCAGACCTGTGTCCTCACCCAGGGTCACGACACCTGGGCCCGTACGTACTACCGCAACGCGACCGGCGACGACCTGAGCGCCGTACTGACCGCGATGGGCCCGCGCGGGCGCACCGTGCGGACGCACTGCGCCGTGGGCGCCGGGGACGAGCCGGGAGCGTGCGAGACGCCGCGGGAGCGGACGGCGGGCAGGGCGGCGGCGTACTGGGCGGTGGCGGAGTTCGCCGCGGGGGAGTCCGGCGCGCTGCTGCTGCGGTCGGGAAGCAACTCCGCGTCTCCGCAGGGAAGTTGAGCCCTTGACCGGTCCCGGACATGGAAGGGCCCGGTTGCTGGCGACGGGGGATGCACCAGCAACCGGGCTACCTGAACGGTAACAAGAGATCGGCTCCTGGCAAATTCGATCTCGGTTATCCGGACAGGGATTCACCTGCGACGACGGGGAGTTGTGACAGGAGTCACGCTCTTCGACCGACTGACCGGTGGGTCAGCAGCGCGCGGACCCCGACCGGTCAGCTGAGCGTGACCTGACGATTGGTGAGACCACCGCGCGCCCGGCGCTCGTCCGGGGTCAGCGGAGCGTCCGAGGCGAGCGCCGCCGCGAGCCGCTCGGCGAACTCGGCCGCCGGCTTCTCGACGTCGTCGGCGCCGACACCGCTCGGCAGGTCCCACACCGGCACGATCACCCCGTGCGCACGGAAGGACCCCACGAGCCGGGTGCCCTCGCCGAGGCTCGACGTACCGGCCGCGTGCAGCCGGGCCAGCGCGTCCAGGAGCTGCTCCTCGGGGTGCGGCATGACCCAGCGCAGGTGGTTCTTCTCCGGTGTCTCGCACCAGTACGCGGCGTCCACGCCCGTGAGCTTCACGGTCGGGATGGCGGCGGCGTTGGCCCGCTCCAGGGAAGCGGCGACCTCCGGCGAGGCGTTGTCCGGGTCCGGCACCCAGAACTCGAAACCGGCGTGCACCACCGGCTCGAACGGCGCGTCGGGTGCGAGCACGTCCTGCATGCGCGGCCCGTCGGCGGGCGCGCGGCGGCCCTGCACCGGCGTGCCCGGCTCGGCCTCCAGGGCGCGGCGCAGGGTGTCCGCCAGGTCGCGGCTGATGTCGCCGGACGAGGTGTCGTTCTGCAGCCCGAGCAGGACCGAACCGTCGTCCCGGCGCAGCGCCGGCCACGCCATCGGCAGCACGGTGGCCAGCGTGACCGACGGGACGCCCTCGGGGAGGCCGTCCTTGAGCGTCAGCTCCACGGTGGCGGCGGGCACCAGCTCGCGCAGCGCGACCCAATCGCACTCGCCCGGCAGGCCCTCGAAGGGGCGCTGCACCAGCTCGGCCACCGCCTGCGCGGCGGCCCGGCCGTGACAGGCCTTGTAGCGGCGGCCCGAACCGCAGGGGCAGGGTTCACGGGCGCCGACGGCCGGATAGCTCTCGTTGCCTCCGCCCTTGAGCTGCGGCTGCTGCTTGCCCTTGGTCTGGGGGCGCTTCTTGGCCATCTTGGGTGTCTCCCGGCTGCGGCTCTCGTGCTCTCTTGCGTACGGGCGCGAGCCTAGCCGCTGGCGCGGGGCGCGCCGGGATTCACCTGGGAGGGGTCCCCCTGAGGGGGCTTTCGAGCGGCTCGGTCCACTCTGCCCGACGGGGGCTTCAGGAGCCGCTCGGTCCCGTGGACGGGACGCTCGGCGCGGTTCAGTCCAGGTCGTCGAAGGGGTCGGCGAAGGCCAGGTCGGTCAGCACGGCCGCCGACGGGGCGGCGACGCGCGTAGCGAAATCCTCGGAGCGGTGCCCCGCTTGGACGACGACCCAGACGGTGACCTCGCCGTGCACGTCGTCGCGTACCCCCCAGGTGTCGGCGAGCGCCGAGATGATGTTGAGCCCGCGGCCGCCGTGCGCCGTGACGGACGGTGTGGCCGGAATCGGGCGGGTCGGACCGCCGCCGTCCGTCACCTCGACCGTCAGCCGGCCCGTCTTGTCGACGTGCCAGGCCGCTCGCACGTCGCCGTCGCCGACCATTCCGCGGCCCAGCGGCCTGCCGTGCCGGCACGCGTTGCTGAGCAACTCCGACAGGATCAATACGGCGTCGTCGATGACCGACTCGGACACTCCGCCGACACGCAGCTGATCGCGCATCCGGTGCCTCGCTTCCCCCACGCCCGCAGGGCCATGGGGCACAGCCATGCTCGACGACGTGGGCACCTCCCGTGCCACCACCAACGCCACCCCCGAGACCTCCTTCACCCCACGCCATCGTGTGGATGCCCCAATGGACTGGACCGGAAACCGGCCAATCGCTCCCCGGTGAGGCACTCGTGACGATCGAATACGCACCGAACGCGCCGGTGCACTCCCTGTAACGGGTGCTATCGGAGTCCCAGCTGATCCAGTTGGGTCAGGACCTGCTTGGGGCGGTTGGTGATGATCGCGTCGACGCCCAGTTCGGCGCAGAGCTCGACGTCCTCCGGCTCGTTCACCGTCCAGACGTGCACCTGGTGCCCCGCGCGCTTCAGCTTGGCGACGTACCCGGGGTGGTTGCGCACGAGCCGCAGGGAGGGGCCCGCGACGCGCACGCCCGCGGGGAGGCGCCCGTCGCGGTGGCGGGGCGAGACGAACTGCATCAGATAGGCGGTCGGCAGCGTCGGGGAGGCGGCCCGCACGCGGAGCAGCGAACGCGCCGAGAAACTCATGATCCGCACCGGGGAGGCGCTCTCCGTGGCGGGCGCGTCCAGACCGAACTGCTTCAGGAGCAGCATCAGGCGCTCCTCCACTTGTCCGGCCCAGCGCGTGGGGTGCTTGGTCTCGATGGCCAGGCGTACGGCGCGGCCGGCGGCGTTGTTCTCCGCGACCAGCTCCAGGAGCCGCTCCAGGGTCAGGACGGAGGTGTCCTCGCCGAGGCCCCCGCCGACATCCACGCCAGCGGAGCGGTCCCAGTCCGGGCCCTCGCCCTCCTCGGCCTCGTCGTGATGCCGCTTCCAGGAGCCGAAGTCGAGGGCGGCGAGATCGGCGAGTTCGAGCGCCGACACCGCTCCCCGGCCGTTCGAGGTGCGGTTGACGCGGCGGTCGTGCACGCAGACGAGATGGCCGTCCGCGGTGAGCCGTACGTCGCATTCGAGGGCGTCCGCGCCGTCCTCGACCGCTTTCCTGTAGGCGGCCAGGGTGTGCTCGGGGGCATCCTCGGAGGCTCCGCGGTGGGCGACGACCTGGATCGGGTGCTGTCGTGCGAGGGTCACCGCGTCATGGTGCCATCACGGGGTACCCGTCGGCTCGCGGAGGGCCGCGCGGGGCCGCGTCCCGGGGCGCCGGACACACAGGCTCGGCTTATGGTGCCCTGACGGCCCATGGGAAAAGCTGACTGTAGACAAGACATACGTACAGTCGGCACATACGCACAGTCGGCACATCCGGGCCGTGACCGAGTACGCCAGCCACGACAGCATGGACCGAGGAGAAGAGCTGTGAGCACCGAGAACGAGGGCAACGCGGTACCCGAGGCCCCGTCCGCACCTCCTGTGCCGGTGGACGCTCCCGCTGTTTCCGCCGCCTCCGCTGCTTCCGCCGACTCCGCCGCTTCGCGTCCCGCCGCCGATCCCGCGTATGGCGCCGCGGGGGCGCCGCATTCCGGGGCTGGTACCGGGGTGGCCGGGGCCGGTATCGGCGGGGCGGCCGGCGCTCCTGGTGCCGGTGGCGGTGCTGCTGGTGCCGGCGCTCCTGGTGCCGGTGGCGGTGCTTTTGGCACCGGTGGTGCTTCTGGCGCCGGTGGCGCGGGGGCCGGGGCGTGGCCGCCTCCGCCGCCGCCCACGGTGCCGTCGTACGCCTCCGGTGGCGACTCCGGGTCCGGCTGGGGCTCCTCGTACCACCCGCAGGAGCCGAAGCCCGGCCGTCGGCGCGGCGGTCTGGTCGCCGGGGTGCTGGCGGCCGCCCTGGTGGCGGGCGGCGTCGGTGGCGGCATCGGCTACTGGGCGGCCGAGCGGAACGACAACGACACCGGTTCGACCACGGTCGCCGCCGCGGACACGCCGGCCGACCTGAAGCGCGAGCCGGGCTCGGTGGCCAAGATCGCGAACGACGCGCTGCCGAGCGTCGTCACCATCGAGGCGCAGAGCGGCAGCGGCGAGGGCGGCACGGGCACCGGCTTCGTCTACGACAAGCAGGGGCACATCCTCACCAACAACCACGTGGTGGCGTCGGCCGCCGAGGGCGGCAAGCTCCAGGCGACGTTCTCCAACGGCAAGAAGTACGCGGCCGAGGTCATCGGCCGGGCCGAGGGCTACGACGTCGCGGTCATCAAGCTCAAGAACACGCCGGGCGACCTGAAGCCGCTCCCCCTCGGCAACTCCGACCGGGTGGCGGTCGGCGACTCGACGATCGCGATCGGCGCGCCCTTCGGCCTCTCGAACACGGTCACCACGGGCATCATCAGCGCCAAGAACCGCCCCGTGACCTCCAGCGACGGCGGGCAGAGCGGCAAGAGCTCGTACATGAGCGCCCTGCAGACCGACGCGTCCATCAACCCCGGCAACTCCGGCGGCCCCCTCCTGGACGGGCGCGGCGCGGTCATCGGCATCAACTCCGCGATCAAGCCGGCCGACAGCGGCGGTCTCGGCGGCTCGGGCCAGTCGGGCTCCATCGGCCTCGGCTTCGCGATCCCGGTGAACCAGGCGAAGAACGTGGCCCAGCAGCTGATCAAGACCGGCCAGCCGGTCTACCCCGTCATCGGGGCGTCGGTCTCTCTCCAGCAGGAATCCGGGGACGGCGCGACGATCTCCCGGGAGGGCGCGGGCAACGCCGAGCCGATCACGCCGAACGGCCCCGCGGACAAGGCGGGCCTCAAGCCCGGGGACGTCATCACCAAGCTGGACGACACGGTGATCGACAGCGGCCCGACCCTGATCGGCCAGATCTGGACCCACAAGCCGGGCGACAAGGTCGAGCTCACCTACGAGCGCGACGGCAAGGAGCACACGGTCGACGTGACCCTGGGCCAGCGCAAGGGCGACAGCTGAGCCGCCGCTCCCCCGCCGAACCGACCCGCTAGTCTTGTCCCCGCGCCGTCCCGCGTTCCAGGCCCCTGGCCCTGGCGGGAGGCGCGGGGTGGGTTGCCCGAGCGGCCTAAGGGAACGGTCTTGAAAACCGTCGTGGCAGCGATGTCACCGTGGGTTCAAATCCCACACCCACCGCAGAGATTGACGGCCCCTGACCAGGCTTTACGGTCGGGGGCCGTTGCCATGCGCGCTGCCTGTCGAACACCGCCGATTCCCGTGATTTCCCGGCCGATCGGGCACGGAAGGGGCACGGCTGGGGCACGCTCTGAGGGCCCTGCCGCCTGGTCACTTACGCCCGGCTGATCGGAATCTCGTACACGATCTCGCAGAGCGCGGCGGGCACCACGATGTCCGCCGTCTCGACCGGCCGCCCCTGGTCGCTGTAGTACGTCCGCCGGATGTGCGTGACGAGCGCGGCCTTCTGGATGCCGAGTAGCGACGCCTCCTCGGCGGTCGCCTGCCTGGGCTCGGGCTGTTCCACGGCGTGGCTGACGGTGATGCCGATGGCGGCCATCCGGTTCACGACGCCTGCCCCGGCGTGCGGCCCTCCCTCGGGGAGGACGACGAGAGTGCCGGCGGTGAGGTCGTACGGCTCCCAACTGGTCGACAGCTGCACGGGCCTGCCGTCGGCCAGGAACTCGTACGCGGTCCGGACACACAGTTCACCTTCGCCGATACCGAGTCGGGCGGCGATTTCCGCCGGGGCCGGCACCTTGGCGTCGGTCTTGCTCTCCCAGTCACCTTGCCTGCCGACGGCCTTCATGTCCGCCCGGAACGGCGACCCTTCGGGCTGCTCGCGCGCGGACGACCGCACCACGCGTACGCGTTGCCGGGGCTCGGCGACGTAGGTACCCGAACCGGCTCGGCCTTCCAGCACGCCTTGGGAGATCAGCAGCTCCTGAGCCCTGCGGACGACGTTCTCGCCCACGCCGCATTCCTGGCCGATCTGGGCGCGAGAGGGGAGGCGATCCCCCGGCTCCCACACGTGCTCCGCGATCCGCCGTCGTAGCTCGTCGGCGATACGGAGATAGGGCGACTGCTCAGGCATATGGAAAATCTAGTCCACTAGGTCTAATCTAGTTAACTAGCTTCACTGAACGTGATCGCCGAGTGACGGAGGCTGCCCTGTGCCCGCTTCGCGAGTGAGCGCGGAAGCCATCGCCGCTCGGTTATCGGCGGTCGGGCTCACCACACGCGTGGAGGAGCGCGACCGGTGCACGTCGATCGAGGCGGAGGTGCCGGAAGCGCTCTCCGCCGAGTCATGGCGGGAGGTCTTGGAAGTCCTGGCGGAGGCCGATCGATTCGGGCTTCACGCCACCAGCGAGAACGGCCGCACCCTTTGGGCGGTCGTACGCAAAGCGGCCCCCACGACGGGCGATGTCGGGGGACCGAGCCATCAGCGATAGGAGCTGAGCAGCGTGCTCAACCGTATCCGCCGTGCCGTCTCGCTCGCCAGAGCGCGATACTTCTCCAGGGGCAGGCACCGCCGAGCCTTAACACCGCCCCGGGCCGCTGCGGCGACGCCTCCTGCACTCGCCGTAGAACCTCTGGCTGTCCCGGATTGGATGCCGGACACCGCTGACCGCCTTCACCTGCTCCTGGGCGAGGACAACGCGCTCGTCCGCCCCTACGTGCTGGCTTGGGAGCGGCAGCGTGCACGCCAGCGCTCGGTGGTCGTGGCGCCGCGACTGTCGGCTGAGGCGTTCTCGGCCCTGGCAGGTGTTCGCTGATGCCTCCCCGTCAACGCCTCCACGTTTTGGATACCGCGGCTGCTGACTACCGGTCGACCGCATGTCGGGTCGGCATTCACGCAACCTGTGCGGAAGCGTCGCCGTCTCCTGCGCCGGTCGAACTGCCGGTGATCTACGAGACGTGCGCCTGCCCCTGCCATCCCGCGCCGGACCACTCCACGCGACCGGCGGTGAAGCGGTGAGCAGATGGGCCCCCGGGGGTGCGCTGGCATCCAACGTCGAGATCACGGCCGCCACCGTTCTGCGCGGCGACATCATCCAAGTCGGCGGTCGGGCATGCCGGGTGAGCGACCTCTTCCAGCTTCCCCAGGGTGCAAAGCAACTCCTGTTCGAGTCGGGAGAGGTGCTGACCATAAATGGGCGAACTCGGCTCGTCGCCGTGCGGATGATGAGAAGGCGGTGACGCAGTCCATGACGTCACGCCGCCTCGTCGTCGCTGACGACCTGAGACGCCAGATCACGACCGGCCGAATCGGGCCCAATGAACGGCTCCCGTCTGAGTCCGCCCTAGCCGACCGGTACAAGGTCAGCACGGCGACACTGCGAAGTGCCCTCGCCGTGCTCCAGGGAGAGGGCCTGGTCGAGAAGATCCACGGTAAGGGCAACTTCGTCCGCCGTCCGCTGCGCAAGATCACGTACGTCGGTGGGTGGGGCACGCTGGATCCTCGAACTGCCGCAGACGTAGACCTGCGCGTGACAGTCCGCACTACAGCACTGCCCGCGCGGGGGCACCTGACCGCGCTTATGAAGGTGGACGACGGAAGCCCACTGACCGAATTCCTCCGCCTCAGCTATGAGGGAGAGTCCCCCCACAGCCTGGCCCGCGTCTACGTACCGCGAGACCTGGCACCGACCAAGGCGCTCGGCGACCGGTCCTCAAGGGCGTGGGAGGAGGCCAGCTTCTCCGTGCCGGACCCGCCGCCTGCCGAGATCCACGAGACGGTGTCCGCCCGACTCCCAACGCCGGATGAGGCCTCGTCCCTGCGGATCAACACAGCCTTGGCTGTCCTCGCGATCACTCGCGTAGCGGCAAACAACGCCGGACGAGTCATTGAGGCGGCCCTACTGGTGTTCCCTGGGGATCGTGTCGACGCCGTCTTCAGCACCCACCATGTGATCGAAGAAAGGCAGGCGCACAGTGACGCCGCAGAACGAACTGCGACTCCTCCTGTGGCCGGGCCCGGACGGCAAGCCCTGCTACCTGAGCACCGATGACAGCGGCGGCTACATGTCCCGCCTGGCGGACAACATCGAAGCGGTACAGCTCGGGACGGCAACCGACCTTCTGGACCGGGCCTCGGAAGTCCTGGACGACCAGGACGCCGACCGCGATGACCTGCGGCACACTCTGACCGAAGTGACCCGAGCCCTGCGAGACGTGATCCGCGTGGCAACCAGCCACGGTCACCTCCTGGCGGTGAGCGAACTCCAGTCCTGAAGGAGGGGCACAGTTAAGGATGCTCTTGAAGTGACACTCCTGTCAGCACTCAGAAGCCAGCCTGCTGATCACTGCATCCACTGACCAGCGGGCCTACGAAGCCCACGGCTCTGACCAGTTCAGATGCCGTGGGCCTCTGTCGTTGTCGGGTGGCGTTGGATGACTTCGGACGGCCCAAAGACGGCCCAGAACCGGCAGGCTGGTCAGGCAAGGCGACTTGCCAATGGGAAACCCACCCTAGACCGGCTTGCGCGGCGATACGCTGCTTCTTCCGACCATGGCTCAAACAGAAGGCACGGGTGACTAGTGCGTAATATCGTAGACGTCGAGAACTTCGGAGCTATCGACGCGGACGCTGATGAGTTGTTGCGTGAGTGCTTCCAGGATCACCCTGCCTATCTTGCTGCCAAGAATAATAAGAAGTTTCTGATCCTTGGCCGGAAAGGATCGGGGAAGACAGCGATTTTTAAGAGGATCCTAACTGAGCGGTCTCCGCATGAATTCTCTTACGGTCATTCGTTTGACGACTATCCGTGGCATCATCATGACCTGCAAGCGCAGACGGGGGTGCCGGAAGAGCGTAGGTACTTCCATAGCTGGAAGTACCTCACATTGCTAGGCTTGGCCAAACTTCTACTGAACGTTGATCAGAGTCAACCGTGGAGTGACGAGTCTTTCGACTCTGTGCAAGCGCTGGAAGACTTCGTTGTGGACTCCTACGGATCCCGAGACCCGGATGTGCGGCAACTTTTCAGTCCTGACAAGGAGCTGCGATTCAAGGGCGCATTCAAATTGCCCTTTATTGACATAAGTGGCGAGCGCGTGCGAGTGAAAGAGCTTCCTCCGCATATCCAGGAAGTCAATAGCGCCATTCAGGAGCATATTCTCCGAGCTCTAAACCCAGGGAACTCGTACTATATCTGTTTTGATCAACTCGACCTTGGGTTCATTAAGTCTGACCCGGCGTACTCTCAGCGACTCATCGGGCTGATCCTCGCGGCAAGGGACCTTTTCCTGGCCGCACGGGATCGCGGGAAGAAGCTGAATGTTGTCGTCTTCCTCAGGGATGACATTTATCAAGATCTCCAGTTCGAAGACAAGAACAAGATCACCGAAAACTTCTCTGAACTGGTGCAGTGGCACGAGAGTATTGGCGGCCTGACGCTTAAGGGTCTGATGGAGAGCCGGTTCAGTCGCGTTTTAGGAGAATCATCCGGGGAGTCCATTCCCTGGGATCGCGTGTTTGACGAGACGCGTGAAATGCCGAGCAGGCAGACGAAGTACAAGCACATCTGCGATCGCACTTTCCTGCGTCCGCGAGACATCATCAAGTTTTGCAACGAGGTATTGGATCAGTATAAGCAGCCCATCTTTGCTGTTGGTGGGCAGTTCGATAATCAAGTGGTGCATGAGGCTCGGTCGGGATACTCGGATTACCTTCTCAATGAGCTTGATGACGAGATAGCCAAGCATGTGCCTCAGTACAAGGAGTATCTGGAGGTGGTGAAAGAAATGGGTTCCCTTCAGTTCTCCCTCGAAGATTTCACTTTGCCTTGGGGGCGACGTGCCACTCTGTCCGACATTGATCCTATCCTTGCCTTGGGGCAGCTATTCGAGTTTTCGGTGGTGGGTTATCTGAAGCCTGGTGGGCGCGGCGGTGGGTCGGAGTATGTGTGGCGTTATCGAGACCCGCGCGCTCGCTTCAATGCGTCGTCGGAAGTTTTTAGGGTGCATCCCGGCTTCAAAGAAGCCCTTGACCTTGTCCGCCAATCCGCATAGTCGGCCGATCAACTGAGGTCGGTGGAGCGGCTTTGGGCTGGAGCTGCTTTGGGGCGAGTGATCATGGCCCGTTAAGCTGATGGCGAGTCGGGCAGTCTGTAGACCTGCCCGTTAAAGCACGATGATGGTCCATGATCTTAGAGGCTCGTCCCAAAGTGGCTGCCTAAAGCCGTGGAGCCGACCGCCCCAGCCACAGAGGGTGTCTCCACTTCATGCCCGCAGCCGCCGAGCGCGCCGCCGGGCGCGGCAAGCCGGGGCGAAGACAGGAGGCAGGCCGCGCCGCAAAGGCGGCGCGCGCCCGCGTCGTGCGCGGGCCTTGATGAAGTAGGGAAAGTCTTATCCGGCCGTCCGCTGAACCCACATCGGCGGCCCCTGACCATGCGTGACAGTCGGGGGCCGGCGGCTTGTGGCCTGCCCGGCTGCTGTACCTTCCCGCTGTACACGGGTCGGCTCACGAGTTTGTTGGGGAACCATGGCGGCGCTCGGCTTCGTTTTCATCCTTCTGCCGTGCCTCGCCGTCATCAGCTTCACCTGCTTCGCCGCGTGTCGTGCCCAGCGGCACAAGATGTTCAAGCCTCTGGCTTATGTCTCTCTGGCCGTCGGCCTGGTCGCAGCACTCACGCCCGTCGTGGTCGTGGCCTGGGTTTTCACCGTCGGGGTGTAGGGATGGGTGGGCGTTCCTTTCGTGTGCGCATGGATGTGTGCGTTACGCGTGGCCTGTGAGGCGAGCTGCTGAGGTGATGGTGGCGTGGGCCTCGCGGGGGGTGAGGCCGATGCGTAGGGCGGCGGCCGTGAGGTGGGGGGTCAGGGTGTCGCCCAGGCCGTTTTCGTAGGCGCGGCAGGCGGCCCAGAAGAGGCGCGTGTTGCGTTGGCCCTCGTGTGCCGCGAGGACGAACTGGACCAGGCCGTGGCCCTGTTGGGCCGCCGTTCCGGTGTGCGGGGGCGGCGTCGCATGCGGGGCGCGGGGTGGTGGCGTGAGCAGGCGCAGCAGTGCGGGCGGGCAGGGCGCGGGCGGCAGGTGGGCGGTGCCCGGGACCGTGCTGTAGACGCCGTGCTCGGTGCGGGAGCCGGGGCCGACGAGGTAGCCGCCCGCGCCGCGGATGTCGATGCCGGGGGCGAGCCGGCCGGCCGAGTTGGGGACCACGGTGTCCGGCGGGCCCGCCAGCCAGATGTGGCGGCCGCCGCTCGGCGTGGTCACGACGACGGTCTCGGGGATCGTGAAGAGGTGCCGCAGCGCCAGTTCCCGCAGCGCCGCCGAGGCGTCCACGTCCGACTTGGTGTCCAGGTCCACGCCGATCAAGTGGTGCGGCGGCAGTCCGCAGGCGATGCCGTAGCCGGTGGCCCAGGGAGCGGCGGCGAAGAGTTCCCGGATGCGTCGCGGGTCGGTCGACGCGTCGTACACGCCGTGCCCGAGGCGGCCGCACTCGCCGTGGCAAGGCGGTGCGGGGCGAGGAGCCCCGGCTCCGGGGGCGGGCGCGTCGTGCGCGCGGGCGTGCGGGGCGCCGGCGTGATGGGGGGAGCGCAGGGCCGGGAGCTTGGTGCGGGAGAGCGGGATCACCGCGAGCCCGCGTTCGGCGGCGGACAGGGCGTGGGCCAGCGCGAGCGTGGTGGCATGGCGGTCGGTGATGGCCATGACCATATTTTCGTACACGCGTTCGAGGAAGGGAAGAGGGGGCGACGTCGAGGAGGTCCGGGAGGGAGCGTCTTGGCGGTGAAAGCGCCCCCTCCGTGCGGGGCCGGGCTGGTGGTGGCGAAACGCTTCACCCTCTGGGGGCCTGGGGCGGGTCCCGGTGGCGGTGGAGCGTGGGTGGCCCTCAGGGGGCTCACTCGGTAGTTCGAGACGCAAAGCGCGTTTATCGACTTTTCCTCATGCTTGCGGGGGAATCGCTGCTTCCGGGGTGGAACGCCGGAGTTCGGTGGGCAACTCTGATCCCGCGACGTCGTGCAGCACTCCGGGGCGGTCGGCCAACTACCTCGGTGACAAGCCCAATTTCCCGGTACTCCCGGCGCGTGCGCCGGCGTGTACCTCCCCTTTCTGGAGGACTGGACATGGCCAGCATTCGTACCGCTCGCGTCATCGCCGCCGTCGCCGCCCTGCCTCTGGCGGCCGCGCTCTTCTCGGGCGTCGCGACCGCTGACAACGGCGCCTTCTCGAACGATGGGTCGAACGCGGGAGTGGCGGCCATCAACGGCAGCGGCGTCGGCGGGAGCAATCACGGCAACTCCGCCACCACGCAGCAGCAGGCCATCGGCGACGGTGCCTCGAACAAGAACAACACCGCCCAGGTGAACGGCTCGGCGTTCACGGCGATCGACCAGTCGAACCACGACGTCGCCGTGAACTTCACCGAACTCTGGTGAGCCGCGCGCCCCTGTAGTCGCTCGGGACGGCTTCAAGGGTGAGTGCGGTGATGTGAGACGGGGGGAGTGTTGTAAGGGGGGATTCTGTGCGGCGGCGCTTCGGTGTCGCCGCACAGGTGTGTTCGGGGGCTTGTGTTCGGGGCTGGTGCGGGTGCGGTTCGGGGCTTGTGCGGGTGCGGTTCGGATACCGGTTCGTGCGCCGGTCCGTTCACCGGTTCGTGACTCCTCTTGACATGCGTGCGTTAGCTGACGGACAGTCAGAAAGCTTTGTGGGGCGGGTGACGTGCAGCGGAGGTCGTCGCGACGATGCGGCTCGGCAGGCGAAGGGGGCACCGATGAGCGGCCTGGACGAGGAGTGCGTCGCGTACGAGAAAGGCATCCCGTACGAGGAGTTGCGGGCCTTCGAGGGCCGGCGCGCGGTGACGCGGGGGCTCGGCAAGGATCCGGTCAACTCCGCCATGATCAGGCACTGGTGCGAGGCGATGGGTGACGCCAACCCCGCGTACGCGGGCGCGGAACAGGTGGCGCCCCCCACGATGCTCCAGGTCTGGACGATGGGCGGCCTCTCCGGGCATGACGGCCGTTCCGCCGCGTACGACGAGCTGTGGGCGCTGCTCGACGGCGCGGGCTACACCTCGGTGGTCGCCACCGACTGCGAGCAGGAGTACGTGCGGGCGCTGCGGCCCGGCGACGAGGTCACCTTCGACGCGGTGATCGAGTCGGTGTCGGCGCGCAAGACGACCAAGCTCGGCACGGGCCACTTCGTCACCACGAGGATGGACGTCGGCGTCGGCGCCCGGCTGGTCGGGACGCACCGTTTCCGGATACTCAAGTACGCGCCGGCGCGGCGAAAGCCCCCGGGGCGGCGGCCGCGTCCGGTGATCAACCGGGACAACGCCGGGTTCTGGGAGGGCGTCGCCGCGCACCGCCTGCTGATCCAGCGCTGCGGCGGCTGCGGGGAGCTGCGTTTTCCCTGGCTGCCCGGCTGCAACTCCTGCGGTTCGCCCGCGTGGGACACGGTCGAGGCGAGCGGGGAGGGCACCGTCTATTCGTACGTCGTGATGCACCACCCGCCCTTCCCCGCCTTCGATCCCCCTTACGCGGTGGCGCTCGTCGAACTGGCGGAGGGCGTGCGGATCGTCAGCAATGTGATCGGGGTGCCGTACGACGAGGTGCGGATCGGGATGCCGGTGCGGCTGGCGTTCCAGCGGGTGGACGAGGAGTTGGAGCTGCCGATGTTCCGGGCGTCGGCGCCCTGGGAGGGGGCGGGGTCCGACCCGGAGGCCACGCCCTCGCAGAAGCCGCCCTCGCAGGAGCCGCCCTCGCAAGAGCCGCCGTACGCCCAGGAGCCCTCACCGAAACCCCCGCAGCAGCAGGACCCTGCGCAGGATCAGCCCACCGGAGTCGGGATGAAGGCGGGTGATGCGTTGCCGCCGCTGGAAATCCCGGTCACCCGCACCCTGATCGTCGCTGGGGCCATCGCCTCCCGCGACTACCAGGACGTGCACCACGACGCGGAGCTGGCCGGGGCCAAGGGGTCCCCCGACATCTTCATGAACATCCTGACGACCAACGGCCTGGTCGGCCGGTACATCACGGACCACTTCGGCCCGACGGCCACGCTGCGCAAGGTGGCGATACGCCTCGGCGCGCCCAACTATCCCGGGGACACGATGGTGCTGACCGGCACGATCGGGGACGTCGGCGTCTCACCGGAAGGCCGGGCGGCCACCGTCGAGGTCGTCGGGGCCAACGGCATCGGCAAGCACGTCACCGGCACCGTGACCGTCACCCTCCCCTCGCAAGAGGCCACACGCCCCACGGGCGACCCCACATGCCCCCTCCCGGAAGAGGCCACAGGCCCCCAGGAAGGCACCGCATGAGCGTCCGAGCGCGGGACGGCCTCGGCGGCCGGGCCGCGATCGTCGGCATCGGGGCGACGGAGTTCTCCAAGGACTCCGGCCGCAGCGAACTGAAGCTGGCCGTGGAGGCGGTGCGCGCGGCGCTAGACGACGCCGGTCTCGCGCCCGCCGACGTCGACGGCATGGTCACCTTCACCATGGACACCAGCCCGGAGATCACGGTCGTCCAGGCGGCCGGCATCGGGGAGCTGTCCTTCTTCTCCCGTGTCCACTACGGCGGCGGCGCGGCCTGCGCCACCATCCTGCAGGCGGCGCTCGCGGTGGCGACCGGCGTGGCGGAGGTCGTCGTCTGCTACCGCGCGTTCAACGAGCGCTCAGGACGCAGATTCGGCTCCGGCGTGCAACGGCGCGAGCCGTCGGCCGAGGGCGCGGCGCTCGGCTGGTCCCTGCCGTTCGGCCTGCTGACCCCCGCCTCCTGGGTGGCGATGGCCGCCCGGCGCTACCTCCACACGTACGGGCTGACGCCGGATGCCTTCGGGCCGGTCGCCGTGACGGACCGGAAGTACGCGGCCACCAACCCCGCCGCCTACTTCCACGGGAAGCCCATCACGCTCGCGGAGCACGCCGCCTCGCGCTGGATCGTCGAACCGCTGCGGCTCCTCGACTGCTGTCAGGAGACGGACGGCGGCCAGGCGATCGTCGTCACGAGCGTGGAGCGGGCCCGCGACCTGCCGCGACCCCCCGCCGTGATCACGGCGGCGGCCCAGGGGGCGGGCCGGGCGCAGGAGCAGATGACCGGCTTCTACCGCGGCGACCTGAGCGGGCTGCCCGAGATGGGCGTGGTCGCCCGGCAGCTGTGGCGCACGTCGGGGCTGGCCCCGGCCGACATCGACGTGGGGATTGTCTACGACCACTTCACACCGTTCGTCCTGATGCAGCTGGAGGAGTTCGGTTTCTGCGCGCGGGGCGAGGCCGCGGGGTTCGTCGCCGAGGAGCGGCTGCCGCTGAACACCCATGGCGGTCAGCTCGGGGAGGCGTACCTGCACGGGATGAACGGCGTGGCGGAAGCCGTCCGGCAGATCCGGGGCACGTCCGTGAACCAGTTGCCCGGCGCCGCCCGCACCCTGGTCACCGCGGGCACGGGTGTCCCCACTTCGGGGTTGATTCTGGGGGCGGACGGCTGAACGCGGCGCGTCCGCGACGCCTGGAGGAGGGGCGGGGCCCTTCACTCGCCGTATGCGTATCCAAAAACTGATCATGGGACTTGTCCTCATGATGCTGACGGTCCTGACCCTCGACCTGACCGCGGCCCCGCCGGGCGCCGCGGCCGCCTCCGACGCGGAGGCCGTGACCCCGCCCGCCGCCTCCTCGGACACGGTCGCGTCCTCGGACACGGTCGCGTCCTCGGACACGGCCGCTGCCGCCGTCGGGCCGTCCGTCGCCGCCGGGCCGTCGTTCCGGGGGAAGGCCTTCGACACCTGCGTCGCGCCCTCGCTCGACACGATGCGGCGCTGGCAGCGTTCCCAGTACGGCGCCGTGGGCGTCTATTACGGGGGGCGCGGCCGGGCCTGCAAGAGTCAGCCGCATCTCGACCGCGGCTGGACGCGGGCGGTGGACCGGATGGGGTGGGCGGTGCTGCCGGTGTACGTGGGCTCGCAGTCGCCCTGCGTCAACGCGCGGAACAAGAAGGGCTACACCATCGGACGCCACCCCTGGAGCCAGGGGCAGCGGGAGGGGCGCGACGCGGCCCGCCGGGCCCAGGCCGTCGGCTTCAGAGCGGGCAGCCCGCTCTACCTGGACATGGAGGCGTACGCCTACCGCAAGCCGGCGTGCGCCCGCACCACGCTCTCCTTCGTGCGGTCCTGGAACCGCGAGGTGCGCGGACACGGCTACGTCCCCGGTTTCTACAGCAGCGCCGACTCCGGAGTGCGGCACATGGAGAAGGCGCGGCGGTCCGGAGTACGGGATCTGCCGACGGTGATGTGGTTCGCGCGCTGGCGCACCCGCCCGCACCTGTACCGCGAGCCTTCGCTGAGCGCCGACGCGTGGCGTCCGGCGCGGCGCATCCACCAGTACGCGGGGAACGTGCGGGAGAGGCACGCCGGTCGCACGCTGGTGATCGACCGCAACCTGGTGCACGCCCCCGTGGCCCGCATCGGCTGACCGGCCCCTCAGGGGCGGCCCCTCAGGGGCGGCCCCTCAGAAACGGACCCTCAGGGGCGAACCCTCGGGGGCGAACCCTCAGAGGCGGACCCCACCTCCTCCACCTGTAGGAGGTGGGGCAGGCCCCCCTAGTACAACCTGAGGCGGACACGGCTTCGGGACTTGGGGCCGATCCCAGGAGTAGGGGGCGCTTCTAGCGTGGAGGCATGACCGCATCCAGGGTGTCCGTGTGCACCAGCGCATCGAAGGCCGCGACGAGGGGCACGGGCCCGACGAGGGGCGCGGGCCCCTTCGCGTACCCGTCGTTCGCGTCGTACGTTCGGGCACGCCAGCCCGTACTGCTGCGCACCGCCCGTTCGCTGACCGCCAATCCGAGCGATGCCGAGGACCTGCTGCAGACCGCGCTGACCAAGACGTATGTCGCGTGGGAGCGCATCGAGGACCATCGCGCGCTCGACGGTTACGTGCGCCGCGCGCTGCTGAACACCCGCACCTCGCAGTGGCGCAAGCGCAAGGTCGACGAGTTCGCGTGCGACGAGCTGCCGGAGCCGGCCCTGGCGCCCGTCGGGGACCCGGCCGAGCAGCAGGTGCTGCGGGACGCGATGTGGCGTGCGATCACGAAGCTGCCGGAGCGGCAGCGGGCGATGGTCGTCCTCAGGTACTACGAGGATCTCAGCGAGGCCCAGACCGCGGAGGTGCTCGGCGTCTCGATCGGCACGGTGAAGAGCGCGGTGTCGCGCGCCCTCGGCAAACTCCGCGAGGACCCGGAGCTGACCCCGATCCGCTGACCCCTACCCACTGACCCCGACCCGCTGACCCTGATCCGCTGGGCGCGCCGCCTCCGGGCCGCTGGGCGCGCCGCCCGCACTCCGCTGAGCAGGGACAAGGCGAGCCGCGCCGGGCGGGCGCCGAGGTGCCCGACCGCACGGCCGCCGATGATCGATCATCCTCTGAGCTAGTGACATACCGAGCGGTATGCGCGCAGAATCAGCGCAGCCCTTACCGCCGCGTAGGCCATGCCGCCCAGGAGGACGCCGTGCTGAGCACGATGCAGGACGTACCGCTGACCGTCACCCGCATCCTTCGGCACGGCTCGACCGTGCACGGGACGTCGCAGGTCATCACCTGGACCGGTGAGGGCGCCCCGCAGCGCCGCACCTACCGCGAGATCGGTGAGCGCGCGGCCCAGCTCGCCCACGCCCTGCGCGAGGACCTCGGGGTCGCCCAGGGGAGTCCTGTCGGGACACTCATGTGGAACAACGCCGAGCACGTCGAGGCCTATTACGCCGTGCCCTGTATGGGCGCCGTCCTGCACACCCTGAATCTGCGGCTGCCCGCCGAGCAGCTGACGTGGATCGTCGCGCACGCCGCCGACCGCGTGATCATCGTGAACGGCTCCCTTCTCGGCCTGCTCGCGCCGCTGCTGTCCCGGATGCCGAGCGTCGAGCACGTCGTGGTCTCCGGGCCCGGCGACCGCTCCCTGCTGGCGGGCGCGCGGGCCCAGGTGCACGAGTACGAGGAGCTGCTCGCCGGAAAGCCCACCGGCTACGACTGGCCCGAGCTGGACGAGCGCGCCGCCGCCGCCATGTGCTACACCTCCGGCACCACCGGTGACCCCAAGGGCGTCGTCTACTCCCACCGCTCCATCTACCTCCACTCCATGCAGGTCAACATGGCCCAGTCGATGGGGCTGACCGACGCGGACACCTCCCTGGTGGTGGTCCCGCAATTCCACGACTGTGAGCCTAAAGGGGCATCCCCACCCGGAAGGCGGCGACGACCTCGCCGAGCAGGACGCGGCCCCGGTACCTGACTAGGTACCGG